>JBBDTM010000076.1:0-102165 GCA_040904425.1 Alkalispirochaeta sp. | reverse complement strand
ATTCTGGTCAGTCAGGGTGACGGATGCGGTACGAGCTTTGGCAGTGAAAGAGGGAGCTGATTACGTTTGGATTTGGATAGGCTCCCACGATGAGTACGATCGGCTGATTAGACAGACTTGATTGGTCACATTCGAACCGGGAATACTTTCCCGGTTGAGTGGTCTGTAATCCACGCACCATTTCCTGCGTACCGAGTGGCCACGAGACGTTTGTTGTATTTTTGTTGTAACCTACCGACCGCGATGACAAAGAAAAAGCCTTCCTCGATTTGAGGAAGGCCGTAATCCATTTGAGGATAACACTTTAAAACTGCCCGAGAGAAGACTCGAACTTCCACGTCCTTACGGACACTAGACCCTGAACCTAGCGCGTCTACCAGTTCCGCCACTCGGGCTTGAGTGCGTTGTAGAAACGGATACTATCGCGGGGGTACGGAGTTGTCAATATTGCTGAGGCAATACGTATCGATTGCGCCGGCTGGGTGAAGACACGTTGCGACGGTATCGTTCGCCGTGCTAATTTCCGATTCAATCATGGATTATCGAATCTACCTACGGTGCGCGGGGCGCGGGATCGAGCGGGTTTCAGCGGCGATTCTGTTTGTGGTGTTGGCTCTCGTCGGCTGCGGATCGGGGAGCAACTCCACCGATGAACAGCTGCCTCCGCACGGCGAGACGTCAGCCAATGACTCGGCGATCCGTGCTCAGCAGGACACCCAGGATGTACCGTCACTTGTAGTGGGACTCATGCCCGCGGTGGATACTGCTCCATTCTTTGTTGCGCACGAGGCGGGGTATTTTGCCGACGAAGGCGTGGACGTGGCGTTCCAGCTCTTCACCAGTGGGCAGGACCGACAGTCGGCGTTGCAGACGGGCCGGATTGACGGCGCCATGACCGACCTGGTTGCGGTTGCCGTCAATGTCGCCGGTGGTTTCGACCTGAAGGCCACGATGCTTACTGAGGGTGTGTTTCCGATCATAGTGCGCCCCGATTTCGCGGAGAACGGCGAATCGCGCGTATCCATCGGTCTTATGGAGGTGAGTGTCACGAACTTTCTCGCCGACCAATGGCTCGCGAGCGACTACGAGCTGAAGAAAGTATTCATCAATCAGGTGCCGGCTCGGTTGGAGGCGGTGGCCTCGGGACAGTTGGACATGGGGGTGTTTCCCGAGCCGATCGCATCTGTGGGTGTAGCTCGGGGATTGGATCGGTGGGTGTTTGATCCGGTGGACGGATTCAGTCCGGACGTCATCGCGTTCACCGGCACCGCCCGGGAAGACAAGCGCGCAGCGATCGCGGCCTTTCAGCGCGCCTACAATCGTGCCGCCGCCGATATTCGCGATCAGAACGACCTTGCCCGGGACGCGATTATTGCCAATATTCCCAACCTGTCTGCAGAGATCCGCCGTGAGATCGTGCTGCCGACCTACCATGATGCGCGTCTCCCAGACGCCGCGGCGGTGGAACGCATGATCCGGTGGACGGAACGGGTGGTAGCGGAGGAGCTGTCGGTTACCGCCGACGATCTGTTGGATCGTAGCTTTCTTGCTATCGGGAACTGATCGGTCGCAATGATTTCTACCAGCGGGCTGACGTACCGGTATCCCGGCGGTGAGGGAATTACCGATATCTCGATCGTGGTAGCGGCCGGAGAGAGTTGTGCCCTAATTGGCCCCTCCGGTTGCGGGAAGAGCACACTTCTGCATTGTCTGTCCGGGCTGCTGGCGCCCACCAGCGGTTCGATATCGATCAACGCGCCCACCGGTCTCGTCCAGCAGAAGGATGCCCTGTTCCCCTGGCTCACCGTTGAGGAGAACGTGCAGCTGGGTGTGCGCCGGGGAGTTCCCACGAGTGCCACGACGATCCTCGATGAACTTGGTGTGGCCGCCCATCGACACAAGTTCCCCGGTCAGCTCAGCGGTGGCGAACGCCAGCGTGTTTCCATCGCCCGGACCCTGGTGACGCGTCCGGAGATTCTGCTCCTGGACGAACCGAGTTCCGCACTGGATGCGTTCACCCGGGAGGCGTTACAGGACCTGGTTCTGGCGATACAACAGGAGCACACGCTCACGGCGCTCTACGTTACCCACCACATCGAGGAGGCGCTCTTCCTCAGCGAGCGTATCCTGCTAATGGGCAGGGGATACGTGGCGGGAGAGTTTCGCAATCCGTTGTTTCCCGATCCCGAAGCTCGGCTGCAGGGCCGATTTTACGAGGCGGCGGTGGAGCTGCGCAAAAAGCTGAACGACGTCATGGCGGCGGAGCGGTACCGGTGAGAGGTGGTGTGCGCGAGCGGGTAACCGCCACCGCTGGAGGACTGGCCGGCGTGGTGGCGATCTGGTGGGGACTGTCGTTGGTCCTGGGGCCGAATCTTATCCCCGCGCCGCCCACGGTCGCCGCGGTTCTGGGGGGCTTGCTGGTGGAGGGGACGATCTTCCGTCACGCCAGTGCCAGCCTTCTGCGGTTGGTGGCGGGTATCGGCACCGCCGTCCTCATAGGAGTTCCCGTGGGGCTTCTTTCGGGTGTCAGCCACCGTGCGGACCGGCTCATCTCCCCGGTGGTGTACGTGCTCTATCCGTTGCCCAAGATCGCGTTTCTGCCGGTCTTCATGGTGCTATTTGGACTCGGGGATCTGTCGAAGATCGTGTTGCTGGTGGCGGTGATCTTCTTTCAGTTGGTGCTTGCCGCCCGGGACGGAGTGCGAGACATTCCCCGGGAGCTTCATTACGCCGCGGTCACGCTCAGGTTAAACGGCCCGACGCGATTCCGGCGGCTCTATTTGCCAAGCGCGCTCCCGCAGGTGTTTAGCGCGGTGCGAATCAGCGTGGGAATCGGAATCGCCGTGCTGTTTCTAGCGGAGAACTACGCCACGACCTACGGGATGGGATATTTCATCATGAACAACTGGGTGATGATTAACTATCCCCGGATGTTTGCCGGAATCGTTGTGCTGGGCGTCGTTGCGGCGGCGGTTCTCTTCGGGGTAGATGCGATCGAACGCCGCGTGTGCCGCTGGTTGCACGTATAGGTGGGGAGCGCGGGTAGGGAGAGTGCGTCTCGACGCGCACGCTTCCCGGCCCGTCGCCCCGGGCACGTTACGAAACGCTCACCTGGAGGCGGCCCTCTGCGTCCCAGCGCTCCAGAAGATCGGGAGACGCGTCCTCTCCAAGTGACCACATAATCGCCTTCCGCGCTGCTTCGCCCATGGGTCGCGGCCCGGAGATGTAGATGCCTGCTCCGCCGGCGATCATCGCCCGGAGCGTCTCATCTTCGGCCTCGATCACATGGTTCACGCGCATCCGGTGGTGGCGGTGGAAGCCTGCCGGGACGATTCCCGCCGTCGGTACTATCTCTGCCTCCAGTTTTTCGTCGGCTGCAGGTCCCTCACCGGACGCGGAATCGGTGACAGTGGAGGGAGCGACGACCGTGCTTCGTGACTCAGCCACATCGAGCCGGACCAGCGTCCCGACGGATACGAGGTGTGTCAGTTCTTCTTGGTAGAGACCGCGGGTCTGCCAGTCCCGAACTCCGTAGATTAACCACACCGGTCCCTTAGGGGTAGTGTCGCGCAACCACGCCAGTACTCCGGCGATCCCCGTTCCCGCAACGATGATTACCATCGGGCGCGCGCCGACTACGTCCAGCCGCCAGGGATGGCGCAGCCGCCACGCCTGGACAAACACCGGGGGTGCGGAAGCATCGCCGGCCTGGCCGGTCTGGCCGGCCAGGCCGAGCTCCGCCAAACGCCGGAACCACGCGGTGGCCCGTCCTTCCACGGAAACGATCGGCCCTTCCGCCTGCTTCAGATGCGTCTGAACCGCGCTTACGATGATCTCAACCTCGTCGTGGCGGCGGTACCGCTCAATGCGGCTCACGGAATAGGCTCGGGCGGTGTTGCGGCCCTGGTTTCGAATCAGCTCCTTCGGGGTCACCGCCGGTGTGGCGCTCTTAAGCACGTTGAGCAGGTCCATTCCGCGACCTCCCCCGGCGTTTGCCGGAGTAAGCTGATCCAGACGCGAGGGACCCGCGGTCGTCACCCGGTCCAGCAACCCCGGGCCGGCGGTGTAGAGCTCCAGTTCTTCCTCGAGAATCGTCTGGAGCGGAAGGCGGCGTAGCCGGCCGGGCTGAAAGACGCTGGAGTGGCCAACAAACAGGTACTTTTTGCCGGTGCGACGGTCTGCGTCGTTAGAGCCCGCGGTACCAGTGCTGCCCGGTGCCGCTTCGTGCCGAGGACCGCGGAGTTCCTGCATCACCGCCGACACCCGCTCGGGATCGTTGAGCCACCGCACCAGCACGGTATCCCCCACCCGATGTCGAATTCCGCGGGGACCACGAAGCCGAACTTCCCACACCGCATCGTGGGACGCCTCGGCGGATGCCTCCGACGTCGAACTACCAACGGCGTCCGGCTCCGCGTCCAATCGTCGGATCGAGACCAGCTCGTACCGGGGAGCTCGCCGATGCAGGGTGACAAGCCGCGACCACAGATAGCGGTCCTGTCTGGTTTGCCGTGAGGCCGGTTCGCCTCGCCGGAGCCGGGAAAGACTCTGTATATGGCGCACCAACACCGCCAGACGGCGCCGCCGATGATGAAGTGCGATACGAATATCTGTCATGGTGCCCCTAAACTACGCGGGAAAAAACCGTTCGGCAAGTTCCTGTATAGCTCCCTCTTCGGCGGAGCGCTCCAATACCACGTCCGCCACCGCCTTGAGCTCGTCCCGGGCGTTGGCCACCGCCACCCCCAGGCCTGCAGCGCGAATCATCTCCACATCGTTGAGGCTGTCACCGACGGCGACCGTTTCCGCAATCGGAATAGAGAGATGCTCCGCCAGAGCTGCCAGCGCGCTGCCTTTACTGATGCCCACCGGCACCACTTCAAGGTACGTGGGTTTGGAAAACGTCACATCCAGCCGCCCTCCGCCGATTTCGATGAGAGCCTGCCGGTGCTCGGTCAGCTCTTCGTGGTCACCGATGACCAGCAGCTTCGCGCTCCCCGAGGGCAGGGCGGTACCGAGTTCCGGCACCGCGGTCCATTCCATGCCGGTATCACGGGCGTATTGCTCCGAGCGCTCTCGATGCCCGGGTGCAGTGTGCTCCGCCACGAAGGTGTCTCCATCATACCCGTGAATGAGAAGTGAGTGATCACGGGTATACGCCGCGATATCGGCGATCGTTGCCGGGTCGATAAGGTGTTCCAACAGGACGTTTCCGGAGAGGACCGACGTTACCCGGGCGCCGTTGAATGAAATCAGAAACTCGTCGTCCGCGGGTTCTACGATTCCTTGAGCAACGCGGCGCAGGCTGGCGGTGGCACGGCCGGAGCTAAACACTACGGCGATGCCGCGGCGATGTAGGTCCTGCAGGGCGGCGTGGTTCGAATCAGGAAGGGAGCCGTCGGGTGCGAGGATCGTGTCGTCGATGTCGGTAGCAAGCAAGCGGTACATGCGCCGCAGTGTATGCGGGCTGTACCGTCCGGGGCAAGCGGCGGTAGGATGTTACGCCTATGCAGGCACATGGAATGATCGTGAAGATGCCGGTGGCCGTGGGTATGGTGGCCGTGGACGCATCGAGCGCGGGATCAGCCGGTGGCGGTACCGCGCCGGAGACCTCGCCCCCAGCCACTGCCACCGCCAACATCGAGTATCAGTTTCGCCTTGAGGAGCCGCGCCCCGCCGCTGGAGAACCCCCCGCCGATGTCACCGAGATCGGGCTGAACCGTCTGGTGGGACGGCCGATCCGCGTGGAGCATACGGGGGAGTTCAGCTGCGTCCGCTGCGGCCGCAGCGTGGATAGACTCTTCGGGGAAGGATACTGCTATCCCTGTTTCCGCGATGCCCCGGAAGCGGCGGAGTGCATCGTTAAGCCGGAACTCTGCGAGGCACACCTGGGCCGTGGTCGTGACGCGCAGTGGGAGGAGGCGCACCATAACCAACCCCACGCCGTGTATCTGGCGGTGTCCAGCGCACTCAAAGTGGGAGTGACCCGTCTTACCCAGATCCCCACCCGCTGGGTGGATCAGGGCGCTGCCTGGGCGGTGCAGATCGCCGAGGTTCCCTACCGGCAGCTTGCGGGCCGGATCGAAGTGGTCCTGAAGGAGCTCTACACGGATCGCACCGCGTGGCAACGGATGTTGAAGGGCGAGCTTTTGGAAGACGTCGACCTGGCCGGGGAACTCACGCGGATCCGGGAGCATATCGCGTCTACGGCCGACGGAGCAGAGCTGTTGCCGTATATCTTCGAATCGGCACGGCTCGCTCCCAGGCACCTCATCTACCCGCTTCCCGCGCCACCGGAAAAGGTGAAATCGGTAAATCTTCAGAAGTCTCCGATTGTGGAGAGCACCCTTACCGGGATTCGCGGGCAGTATCTTATCTTTGATGGCGGTGCCGTGTTGAACGTACGACGGCACAGCGGATTTCACGTGACGTTGGAGGCGTAGGTATGAGACAAGAGGTGAATCATGGCAGACATATTCGGGTGGCCCTGGCGGTTGTTCTGCTGGCGATCACGGCGCCGGCGGCAGTAGAGGCGGTGGACTCACCGGAGGCGCCCGCTTCGGCTGTGGCCTCGGCCAGTATACCGGCCCTCACGGTACGGCCCGCGCTGGAGCTGGGCTTTGTGGATGTTCCCCACCACACCCTGCAGTTTGGTGAAGACACCGACCGGTTCGATTACGTCACCCAGGGAGGGCAAGAGATTCTGTTCCCCTTTCAACGGTTGCGGATCGACGTGGGAATCGGAGAACGGCAGCGCCACCATGTGTCTCTGCTCTACCAGCCGCTCACCTTTGAGACGGTGACGCAGATGGAAGAGCCGCTCACCATTGACGACGAAACGTTCACCACTGGACAGGTGGTGGATCTGGTGTATGGCTTCGATTTCTGGCGCGGCTCCTACGTGTATCGCTTCGTGGATCGCACGCCGTGGGAAGTGGACGCGGGAATCTCGTTTCAGATACGTAACGCGTCGATACGGTTTCAGGCGCAAGGCGGCGATCCGACGGACAGCGAGCCCAGCCAAAACGAGCTCGTCGTGAGCCAGGACACGGGACCGGTCCCGGTGCTGCGGGCGCGCTCGCGCTACACGTTTGTTTCAGGCTACTGGCTCGAGGCGGAGGCGGACGGGTTCTACGCCAGTAACGCCTTTATCAACGGCGCGGACTACCCCTTTACCGGCTGGATCTGGGACGCCGCCGTGAGTGCGGGAGCGCGAATCCATGCGATGACCGAGGCGTACCTCACGGTGCGCACCATCGGCGGCGGCGCTGAGGGCACCTCCACGGATCCCCGGGGTACATGGACGCAATCGGTGGCAGGCGGTGACGAGCGCTACACCTCCAACTCGATCGCCACCGTCGCTATCACGGCGGGGTTCCGGCTGCTGTTCTGATGGAGGCCGGAGCTGGAAGCTCCGGGCGACGCGAAAGCTCCGCCGGTAACCGTGAGTTCGACCTAAAACCCGGGTCCCAGCCCCGGGCGGTCTGTTACCGGATCGGCGCTGCGGCTCAGCGCTCGCGCTTAGTAGTTGCGACGATTGTCGCGGATGGCTTGGATCGCGCGATACACTACGCGATCCAACTGGGGTTTGAAGAAATATCCCAGGGCAACACCGACAATTAACCAGAATAGCATATCATTCGTCCTCGTTCACGATTTCAATTTTCACGCCCTGGGGGTTTTTGACCTCTTCCCGGGGCGGAACCGTCACCTTAAGAATCCCGTTCTTGAACACGGCCTTCGCCGATTCCCGATCAAATTTGTCTTCCGGAACGAAGTACTTCTGCTCAGGGATCGTCTTGTACTTGAGTCTGCGGTTGAAGAATATCACTTCTTCGCTGTCCGGCGAATGATCCGGTGCCTCCGCGGAGAGCACCATGTTATCTCCCTGGAATTCCAGTGAGATATCGGTGTCATGGTAGCCGGCCAGGGCAAACTCAAAGACCATCGTCCGATCCGGCAGCATGTAGATGTTGGCCGGGGGAAAGGGATACACCGAATAGTAGTTGCGGTGATCGGCGTCCTTTTGAAACTGGAACCCGAAGTCACCGAAGGAATTGGTGAACGTCTCAGTAGCCTGGAAGATCTGATCCAACAGATTTCCTAAATCGAGGTAGTCGCGGTTGGGCATACTACACCTCCTGTGTCAGTTATGTGCGCTCCATACGGCAGCGCTGGGATGATCCGCTGTCTCACGACCAACGGACCAGGTCCACCTTCGTGGCACCTGTCGTCAATATAACACTGTTTACCCGGGATTGTCTTCCCAGCGTGGGCAAGATACGATACTCGCCACATGCGCATACTTTACATCGCGGAAATCGTCGGGAAGCCGGGGTTGTATACTGTCAAGACTCTGCTGCCGCGACTCAAGAAAGAGAAACAGATCGACTTTGTGATTGCCAACGGTGACGGGGTGACCGGTGGCTTCGGTATCGGAAAGAACCACTCGATCTATCTCCGAAAGCTCGGAGTGGATGTGATTACCGGCGGGGACATGACGTTCTTCAAAAAAGATATGGCCGAGCACATCGAAAAGGCGTACTACATACTGCGTCCCGCCAATCTTCCGCCGGAAATGCCGGGACGCGGCTGGCGGCACTACACGGTGACTCCTGCTGCTGGGGATGTGCTTGCCGAAACGGGTCGTCCCGCTGCTGGGGAAGTCAGGCCCGACGGCGGAGAGCCGGCACCCGCCGAGGGAAAATCTGCGGCGGAAGATTTTCCGTCCGAGCAGGCGGAAGTACGTCTGGCGGTGGTGAGTCTGCTGGGACAGTCGGGATTCGACCGAACCCACGGCAGCAATCCGTATACCTATCTCTCCAACGTCCTGGAGCGTCTCAGCAAGAACAGCTCCGCGGTACTAGTCGATTTTCACGCTCTGACAACCGCCGAGAAATACACGATGTTTCACCACGCCGACGGCAAGGTGACGGCGGTTATCGGAAGTGGTCAGCGGGTGCAGACGGCTGACGCCCAGGTCTTTCCCTCCGGTACGGCGGTGATCTGTGACGCGGGCCGCACCGGAAGCCAGAACAGTGTCGGTGGGATGGATCCGCAACCGGAGATAAAGAAGTACCTCACGAAAATCCCGATTCGATCCGAGGAAAGCTGGGACCAGCTGGAGTTGCAGGGAGCGATTCTCGACCTCGATCTGGCAAGTGGCTACGTGGTGGGGTTTGAGGCGGTCCGGGAGGAATGTTCCGCGCCGCCCCAGGACGAGCGCGACTCCGGGCCCCGGCGCAACGGCAAATCCGGCAATCGAGGACGGGGCGGTCGCAATTCCAAGGGAGGATCCGATGGCAGCTGACATCGTGACCGTTCTCGACCGCGAGGTTGAGCCGGGCGTCGCTCTGGTGAGGGTGATGCCGCCCAGCTGTGGCCGGTGCGAGACCGACGGCGGCCACAGCGCTCCCAAACTACGGGAGATGCGCGTCAGAGTGCCCGATCACCTCCGAGATGATCTACGAAACGGCTATCGGGTTCGATTGGGATATCCCCGGGGGGCGCTGATCCGGGCGTTCGGCAAGCTGTTTCTCGCCCCGATTATAACCGGCGCTACGATTACCGTCGGCACCTGGAGATGGGTACAGGTGCTTCCGCAGGCGGCACTGTGGCAAGGAATTATCGCGGTGGCGTCGGCTGTGGCGGTAATCGGACTGTTCGCGTGGCGTGGTGGATCGGAGGCGGACCTGCCGGTAATAGCCGATCTCCTCGGCGGTGGTGCCCCGAAGCTTCAGCCGGTGAAGCCGATTTCCGTCCAGCGATAGCCGAAGAGTTCGGCGAATGTCCGGGAAACGCCCTCTTTGACGGTGCTCATGTTGTGGGTGCGGCCGGTGAGGCGCTCCAAGGATGTCTGTCCGCGATCCGTAATTCCACAGGGGATGATCCAGTCATAGTGGCGCAAATCCGTGTTCACGTTAAACGCGAACCCATGGAAGGTGACGCGCTGCTGCACGGCGATTCCCACCGCGGTGATCTTCTCGTCGTCCACCCACACGCCCCGGTGTTCCTCATCCCGGTAGGCCGAAATTGAGAATTCCTGTGCTAGATAGCGGATAAATACCTCTTCCAGGAGGTTCACGAACTTCTGCACGCTCCGCAAATGGGCACGAAGATCGAGAATCGGATACCCCACCAGCTGCCCGGGGCCGTGGTAGGTTGCTTCGCCGCCGCGCTCGATGCGCTCCACGGTGGCTCCCGCCGCGGAGAGTACCTCCGGGGACGCCAGGACGTGTTCGGATACGCCACTCTTCCCCATGGTAATGACCGGCGGGTGTTCAACCAGGAGGAGGGTGTCCGGGATTTCATCCTGCTGCCGGGCGGCTACCAGCGAGTGCTGCAAATCCAGAGCGGTGCGGTAGTCCATCATGCCCAGATCGCGAATGGCGAGGGGATGGTTGCGGCCCAGGGTTCCTTCCATCGAACGTGCCTCCCTAGGGGGTTGCCGCTCCGCGATGTTCTCGTGCCAGATCGCTAATCGTCGATGCGATCTCGTGGAGTGGAACCTCGCGGTGCAGATATCCGATCTCCTGAGCCACCCGGGGCATGCCGTACACGACGCTGGTCGCCTCATCCTGGCCGATCGTGATTCCCCCTGCCTCGTAAATTTCTCCGATTTCGTACGCTCCGTCACGCCCCATGCCTGTCATGATTACTCCCATGACGTGTTTTCCGTAGTAGCGGGCGGCGGACTGGAAGAGAACGCCCGCCGAGGGACGGTGTCCGTTGACCGGCGGTCCCTGGGAGATGTGGACGATTCCCGCCAGGGAACGCTTCTCCACCTCGATGTGATAGTTTCCCGGAGCCACCAGGACCCGGTTGGGCTTTAGTACGTCACCCTCCACCGCTTCCTTGATCTCCAGAGGGGATACGCGGTTGAGACTGCGCGCGAATTCGGTGGTGAAGCCTGCCGGCATGTGCTGCACAACCACCACCGGCACGCCGAGATCCTCGCTGATTTCGGCGAATACTTTGCGGAGCGCGTTGGGACCGCCGGTGGAGATTCCGATCACGATCAGTTCCAGGGTGCCCGGCTTTTCCTTGGGAGTTCGGGGTGGAGCGTTCTTGTTGCGGTCGGCGGAAGTCTTTGGTTGGGGAGGCTCCGCCGACGGCTTCGGTCGAACCGAGGGCGCTTCCGGCGGTGCTTTTACAGACGAGCTCTCCTGCTCGAGATCACTGGTATCGATGTGAACCGGGCCCGGGGATATCGCGTGGTCCACCGGGGGCTCCGGTACTCCGGTTCCCTGAGATCGACGGTACCGCGTACCGAATCCTCGCACCTGCGCGATCAGTTGTTCTCCCACGGCATGGATGTCGTGCGAGACGGCACCGGAAGGTTTCGTGATAAAATCGCCCGCACCCAGCGCGAGAGCGTCCATCGTTATCTGGGCGCCCTTTTTGGCGATGGAGGACAGAATGACTACCGGTATATCGATTTCTCGCTCCCGCCGGGTGCGGAGAAACTCGATGCCGTTCATCTCCGGCATTTCCAGGTCCAGTACGATTACGTCGGGCTTCAGGCGGGGAAGCTTGTCCAAGGCGAACTGCCCGTTCATGGCGGTGCCCACCACGGTGAGATCGGGCGCGCTGTTAATGATGCGACTGACAAGGTTCCGCATGAGGGCGGAATCATCCACTACGAGAACGCCGATTTCGCTCACGATGTCACTCCTTTTCCGTAGATACACGCCCAGTCGGTCTTGAGAAACTTGAACTGCGTCTGCATTCCGAAAAGAGATTCGCTGTGACCGATAAACAGATACGACTTGGCCCCCATCGCCTCCCAGAACCGCTCCACTGCCGCCTTTTGCGCGGTCTCGTCGAAGTATATGAGGACGTTGCGGCAGAAAACGACGTCGAGGTTGCGCTTACCGCTATCATTTTTCAGATTATGGTAGTCAAATTTGATCCGATTCCGGACGTGGTCCTTGATCTGGTAACCCCCGTCCTTGCGGTCAAAGTACTTTGTGAGGTACTGCTCGGGAACCCCGTTCATCCGGGTGTCGGGGTAGAAACCTTGCTGGCCGACCATGAGGGACTTCAGGCTCAAATCAGAGGCAAGAATTTCGAAATTGAAACCCGACGGCAATAGCTCGAGAAGCTCGATGGCGATCGTATACGGCTCTTCGCCGGTGGAGCAGCCGGCGCTCCAGATTCGAACGGTCCGGTCACCGCCGCTTTTCTTGCGCGCTACCATCTCCGGAACCACGTAATTCTCGAACGTCTTCCAGTGAGCGGCATTGCGGAAGAACCGGGTCAGGTTGGTGGTGACCGCATCCAGAAGTACTTTCAGTTCCTCCTGATTACGTTTTACATGATCAAAATACGCGCCAATGGACTCCAGTTTGGCGGCGCGGAGGCGTTCCTTCAAACGGCTTTCGAGAATGGTACGGTTTGACTCGGAGAAGTGAATTCCGCTTTCGTCATAGATCAGTGTACGAAACCGCTCGAAGTCGGAATCGCCGAGAAATTCAGACATAGCCCTTCTTTTTGCCGCGCGCAAACGCTTAGTATGTCCGGAAGAGTAATTCCTGGTCCCGGCGCTGTCAATTGTGCGGACCCGCCGGCGGTGTGCTGGGTGTAGCAGTGCGGCGACCTTCGTTGACACCTTCCGACAGGCCGATGATAATGAACTCCCGGAATGAACAAGTATATTTTTGTTACCGGAGGCGTCTGCTCCAGCCTGGGAAAAGGAGTCGCCGCCGCCTCCCTGGGGAGCCTCCTGGAAAGCCGCGGACTGGCCGTCCGCATGATAAAAGTTGACCCTTACATCAACGTCGACGCCGGAACGATGAGTCCCTACCAGCACGGTGAGGTCTATGTTACCGACGACGGAGCGGAAACGGATCTCGATCTGGGAAACTATGCCCGGTTCACCTCGTCGCCACTCTCTCGGGACAATTCGATTACTACCGGACAGATCTACCAGGAGGTTATCCAGCGAGAACGGGAAGGGCGTTACCTCGGTCGTACTGTGCAGGTGATTCCGCACATCACCGATCGCATCAAGCAGCGGGTCCGGGCGGTGGGAGATCAGGAAGGCGTGGATGTCACCATCGTGGAGATCGGGGGAACGGTGGGTGATATCGAGTCCTATCCGTTTCTCGAAGCGGTTCGCCAGATGATTCATGAACTCGGCAAGACCAACGTCCTTGCCGTACACGTGACGTTGATCCCGGAGGTCGCCAACGGTGAACTGAAGACCAAGCCGACGCAACACTCCGTGAAGGAGCTCCGGGAGATCGGTATCCAGCCGGATATTCTTCTCTGTCGCGCCCCGGTTGCCCTGCCCGACGAACTTCGTCGTAAGATCGCACTTTTCACCAATGTGGAGAACGAGGCGGTAATTTCCGCCTATGACGTTTCATCCACGCTCTATGAAATCCCCCTGGTGTACCATCGGCAAGGTCTCGATGGCACGGCGCTCAAGTTGCTCGGCGTCGAGGCGGGCGAGGCGGAGCTTTCCGGGTGGCAGCACGTGGTGCACGTGGTGACCGGATCCGACTGTGTGGTACGGATTGCGGTGGTCGGCAAGTACATAGAGCTCTCCGATACGTATAAGTCGGTGGACGAGGCACTCTTTCACGGGGGAATCGCCAACGAATGTCGCGTAGAGTTGGTGAAGATCGATGCCGAGCGGCTGGAGAAGGCCGGAGACTCTTTGGCCGAACTCTTTGAAGGGATCGATGGAATTCTGGTGCCGGGGGGCTTCGGGGGGCGTGGCGTGCTGGGTATGGTGCGTGCTGCCACCTACGCCCGCACCCAGGGAATCCCCTACCTGGGGATCTGCCTGGGCATGCAGGTAATGGTGATCGAGTTCGCCCGATTGGTGCTGGGATTAGAAGAGGCTGATAGCACAGAATTCAATCCCGACGGGCCGCATCCGGTGGTGAGTCTCCTGGAAGAACAGGTGGATGTGAAAAACTATGGAGGAACGATGCGCCTCGGTGCCGGCCGGTCGCGGCTGCTTCCGGATACCCGAATTCGCGCCGTATACGGAAGAGAGATCGTTGAGGAACGCCACCGCCACCGGTACGAGGTATCCAACGTGTACCGCCAGCAGTTGAACGAGGCAGGTCTCATGACCGGCGGCGTCACCGAGGATTACTCCCTGGTGGAATCCCTGGAATGGCCGCACCACCCCTTTGGTGTGGGCGTCCAGTTTCACCCGGAGTTCAAGTCCAAGCCGGTAGATGCGCATCCGCTGTTTCGGGAGTTTGTTGGTGCCGCCGGCACGCGCAGTGCCGAGAAACGTAGTGCTACGAAATAACGCCGGTTCCCGGGTAGCATTCCTCGTACTGTGGTTTATCACGCTCGGCGGGTGTACCTTCGACTATAGCGGAGCCGGAGTAGAACGGGAAAGCGAGGAGCGTATTCCACAGGTGGAGCTGGTCGATGTGGAAATGGTGATTAAACGCAGTAATCGGCTGCACCTCTCCGCATCACGAATCGCCAGTTATCCCGATGAGGGGTATCAGGACCTCAAGGATCTGCGATTCTCGGAGTTTGGTCCGAACGGGGAGCTGCGCCTGGAAGGGCGCGCCGACGAGGGACGGCTGGATCTGAATACCGAGGATGTGGAGCTGCGGGGAAATGTGTCGTTTTACTCGACGGTGGAGGAGGCGACGATCACAAGTTCGTTCTTGTATTGGAACGCGGAGGAGCGGGTGCTTTCCAGTGCCGGCGATAGTTCCCACGATGCTCAGGTAGTGCTGGAGCGGCAGGACGGCTCCCGCGTCGAGGGCCGCGGCATGGAAGTTGATGGTCGTCGCAACAGCGTATCGTTTTCCGGTGGCGTCCAGGGCGTCTACCGGGACGAGAGCGATGAGGAGGAGTGAAACGCATGGTTGGGTATCTACGAGTGCCGGCGGTTATCATTATCGCCGTGATCGCAACTCTCCCCGTGCATGCGGATACCTTTTCCTTCTCCGGTGATCGTACCGAAGTCACACTAGCGGAAGGTCGCGAACGAACGCTCTTGGAGGGAAACGCCCGTGTTGTATCTGACCAGATAACGCTGGAGGCGGGGGAAATCGAGCTTTCCGGAACTGATTTTCGGTACGCCGAGCTACGGTCAGCGGTTCGAATCACCGATGCCCGTAGAGATCTCATTATCACCGCCGAGGAAGTCTCCTTCGATCGAACCACCGAGAATTCCCAAGCTCGCAATGCGGTGACGGTCGAGGACAGCGGAAACGATCTTCTCCTGAAAGGGGGATATCTCGAAACGCGGGAGGGCGGTGATCTGCTCTTCGTGCAATCTTCGGTCCGGGTGCTCCGGGATGACCTTACCGCTCGAGCACAGTTCCTCCGGTACCGGCGCGAAGACGAAGTGCTGGAACTATCGGGTTTTCCGGTGGTGTATTGGAAGGGAGATGAGTATCGGGCGGGGCGCATCATCCTTAACCTGGAGACGGAGGAGATCGAGCTCCAGGGGCGGGTTCGGGGCGAGATTGCGGTCGAAGAGAACGGTGCCGACGAGAGTGGTGTCGAGGAGAATGGTGATGAATGAGAACGGTCAGACCGCCGACACGCTCCGCGTAGAGGGGTTGCGGAAGCGCTTCGGCAAGAAGGAAGTGGTCTGCGGAGTGGATTTCTCCATGGGCAACGGTCAGGTAGTGAGTCTGCTGGGTCCCAACGGTGCCGGAAAGACGACCCTCTTCTACATGATCGTGGGCTTCATTACACCCACTGCGGGACGTGTGTACTTCAATGAGCACGAAATCGGCCGCTACCCGATGTATAAGCGCGCTCGTCTGGGCATTTCCTATCTACCACAGGAACCGTCGGTGTTTCGGAAACTCACGGTGGAGCAGAACCTGGCGGCCGTATTGGAACCGCGTGGTGACATCAGTACCGAGGAGAAGCGGACGCGCGTAGAGCGCCTCATGGATGAGCTGGGAATTTTGGATTTGCGCCGGCAGCGGGCGTATACCCTCTCCGGAGGTGAGCGGAGACGGACTGAGATCGCGCGGGCGTTGGCAATTGAGCCACAGTTTCTGCTTCTGGACGAACCGTTTGCCGGAATTGATCCTCGAGCGCGCTACGAAATTAAGACTATCGTGGGGCAGCTGGCGGAGCGAGGAATCGGTGTTCTCGTCACCGATCACAACGAGCGGGATACTCTGGCGATTTCGGACTATTCCTATCTGATTCACCAGGGTGAGATCGTGGCCGCCGGTACTCGCGACGAGATCAAGGCGAACGAGACCGCCCGTCGCATCTATTTGGGCGAAGACTACGAACGGTAGTTACCTGGACCACGCGCCGTGGTCACCAAATTGACAAAGCCTCAGGGCTCTCCCATTATTAAAGGTATGCAGTATCAACGGCCTGTGCTGATCCAGCGACAGGAATTGCGCATGACGCCGCAGCTCCTACAGAGCATCCAGATCATGACGCTCCCACTGCAGGACTTGCAATTCCGTATCCAGGAGGAGCTCGAGGCCAACCCCGCGCTGGAGCTCGTGCGAGAGCGCCCCACGGTATCACTCGACGGCGAGCGCGAACGTGCCGCTGCGGCGGAGGACTACGAGTACTTCGAGAACTCTTCCGACCCCGGGTACAGTACCGGTGGACGCTACGAAGGGGATGAGAATAGCAAGCGTATGTTCATGGAGAACGCGCTCTCTCACCCGGAGTCCCTCCAAGAGCACTTGCTGTGGCAGTTGCGTCTCCAGCCGGTGGACCAGAATCGGTTTGATTTGGGAGAATTACTGATTCGCAATCTGGATGAGAACGGCTTCCATAGGGAAGACCCTTTCACTCTCGTGGACAGCGCTCGCCATGAAGGCCTGCAGTCGATGATGGATGTGATCCAGACGTTTGAGCCGGTGGGATGCTGCACGCGCGACTACCACGAGGCACTTCTGGTACAGGTTAATGAGATCCCGGACCCGCCACCGGGAATACGGGAGATTATCAGTAGTTATTTGGTGCAGCTGGAAAAGGGCAAGTACCGGGAAATCGCCAAAGCGCTTTCCATCAATGAACAGGATGTGGTTGAGGCGTTAGAGGTGATTCGTGGCCTGAATCCCTTTCCCGGACGGTTGTACTCCAGCGACCAGTCCCGATACGTGATTCCGGATCTGGTACTGCGCAAACGGGATGGCCAGTTTGTTTTGGTGCTCAATGACGAGGAGATTCCCGTGTTGGGGGTGAATCGAACGTTCGCCCGCGTCGCCGACAACGGAGACAAGTCGGCCCGGAAGTTTGCCGGCCAGAGTGTCCGAGACGCGCGTTGGTTCATGCACAGCATCGAGCAACGGAACCAGACGCTTCTCAAAGTTGCCCGGGCGATCCTCGATTTTCAGCGCGACTTCTTTCTAAAGGGCAAGAAGCACCTCGTACCATTGACGTTAAAGGACATCGCGAACGAAGTTGATGTCAGCGAAGCTACCGTGTCGCGGGTGACGGCCGGTAAGTATCTGCAGACGGAGTGGGGTATTTTCGAGTTGAAACACTTCTTCTCGAATAGCGTGGCTGGAACCGCTGCCGGTGGTTCCAAATACAGCAAGGAGGGGGTGAAAGAGATCGTGCGGGAGATTCTGGAGTCCGAGGGTGAGTCCGGCACGCACCTTTCAGATCAGAAAATCTCCGATCTGCTTGCGCAGCGGGGAATAAAGATAGCCCGACGGACCGTTGCAAAGTATCGCAAAGAACTCAAAATCGACTCGTCCTACGAGCGATGATTCGGAGCCAGACGGGAGGAACGAGAATGAACATGACGATCAAATCGGTACACTTCGATGCTGATGACCTGACCAAAGAACTGATTGAAACGCGAACACAGAAGCTTGAGTTTGCTGCCGACAAGATCCATGATTTGGACTTCACCCTTACCAAGGAGAAGGACCACAGCTACCTCCTGGAGGCGAAGATACATTTTCGGTGGGGCCAACGCGACATCGTAAAAAACGGTGGGTACGAGCTTCACAAGGCGATTAACGAGCTCATCGACAAGGTGGACCAGAAAGTCCGCAAAGAAGTAGATAAAATTCAGGATCACAAGAGTTAACAATGGACCAGCAGTTTACCGTTCTCGACCTGCTCGATCTGGACCTGAAGGAGCATAATGATCTGGACCTGACGTGCTTAGCCGGTCGTCCGGGATTGTTGCGGCCGATCGTCACACCGGACCTCAACCGGCCGGGCCTCGCGTTAAACGGATTCTTCGATAACTTCGGTTCGGATCGCGTGCAGATTTTCGGGCGCGGTGAGCACGCCTTCGTCGAGAAGCTCGCAGCGGAACAGAACCTGGTCAACGTGAAACAACTGTTCGATCGGGAGATTCCCGCCTGCGTGTTTACCCATGGGCTGGAGCCACCGGAGGAGTTCATTCGCATTGCGGAGGCCTCCGGGTGTCCGGTGTTGCAGACACCGCTGGCCACCAGCGAGTTTGTTATGCGTCTCATCCGCGCTCTGGGAAACGTGTTTGCCGCCCGGGAGACGATTCATGCCACCTTGGTGGAGGTCTTCGGCATTGGCGTCTTAATCCTTGGCGATAGCGGAGTCGGCAAGAGTGAGACGGCGCTTGAGCTTATTGAGCGGGGACACCGCCTCGTGGCGGACGACGCGGTAGAGGTTCGGCGCGTGGCGGGTAACATCCTCCTAGGGCAGGGGGCAAACCCGGCGCTGGGGCATCACATGGAGATTCGGGGGTTGGGAATTATTAACATCACTCATCTCTTTGGAGTGGGCTCCATCCGAGACGACAAACAGATCCAACTGATCTGCCAGCTGGAGGTGTGGGACTCTCAGAAGGCCTATGACCGAATTGGTGCGGATGAACGCAAGCTCGACATCCTCGGAGTTGGTACCCCCTATCTGGAGATTCCCGTAAAGCCTGGACGCAATATCCCGATTATCATCGAAACTGCAGCGATGAATGAACGATTGAAAAAAATGGGGTATTATAGTGCCCGCGAGTTCAACCAGAACATTATGCGCTGGCTGGACAGCGAAAACGCCCGAAAAGCGTATTTGCAGAAGAAGGGCATAACGTGAGGAACGTCCATGACTGAAAAGGAGGTGACCGTCCGGAATCGTGCGGGTATTCACGCGCGTCCGGCGGCACTTATCGTGCAGACTGCATCGCAGTATTCATCACAAATCGAGTTCAAGAAAGAACACGAGACGATCAACGCCAAGTCAATCATGGGCATTATTACCCTCGGCGCCGGATACAATACCTCCATAACCATTTCCGCCGATGGAGAGGATGAAGAAGACGCCGTAAACAGTCTGGCACGCCTATTCGAAAACCGTTTTGAAGAGGATTAGCCCCGCCGTCACATTATCCGTCACCCCGGCTCACCGATTTAGTCCCGGCGGGGAATTTTCGACATGAGAGCCCTGCGGAACGCGTCCGCATCCCGAACCACTCTGGCCAGCCTGGGAGCGCTCTACGTCCTGGTAGTGGTGCTGACGGTGGTCCTGATCAATCGGATTCTGGTGACTCCTCCCGATTTCGACTTGGGCTTCGCCTGGGTGCTGGTCGTTTTTGGGGCGCTCTTCGCGTTGGGTCTGGTTGTGGCGGTAGTAGTAAGCCTCCTGCGGCTCATCCGGGATCGACAAAACGGGCGACCGGGAAGTGGCTTCAAGGGGCGTCTCACCGGGTTCTTCGCGTTGATCGTTTTCTTAGCGGCGGTTCCGCAGGGCATCGTCTCCGTGAGTTTTCTCGCGTCCGGTTTTGAAGTGATCTTTCGATCGGAGACTTCTCAGGCGATCAGCGACGGACTGGCGGTGACGCTGGACTACTACGAGAACAGTATTCGTGAGTTGCGCGTTCTTGCAGACGACGGAACGATCGATGAGGCTCTGGCTCGTCACCTTCCGGAGGCGTTTGGCGGGGATGGAGAAGGGGCCCGAGAGATCTGGCCGGAGATCCTCCGGAGGATTCCCCACACCGAAGCTGTTCAAGTCTTCGACCGCACCGGCGGCGAGCTTCTGGTACTGGGAAATCGAGAGTTTGCCCGGCGTTCGATGCCGTCTCTGGGAGGAATTGGGAACGAGCCTATCGTAACCCGCGGAACGATCGCCGGTGTCTCCGCGCTACAGCTCGTGGCTCCCGTCGCGGAGGAACCTGCTTCGGTGGCGGTAGTTACCGCCAGGGTTCCGGAGCGCCTGGAACAGACAGCTCGATCACTCACCGGAGCACAGGAGCTCTTTGACCGCTTCCAGCGGTTGCGGTCGCCGCTTCTGATCGTTCTGATCGCCGTGTATGGCGTCTTTGCCGCTCCTATCCTGTTGTTGTCTATCCTTGCGGGATTCTTTTTGTCCGACCGTATCATGAGACCGATCGAAGCGTTGGAGGATGCCACCCGGCGCGTGGCGGAAGGAGACTACAGCGTGCGTATTCTCACCCGTCCCGGCGACGACCTGGGGGTTCTGGTAGTTTCCTTTAATCGTATGGTCACGGAACTCGATCGCGCTCGCCGGCGAATGGCACAAGCGGAGAAGGTGCAGGCGTGGCAGGAAATCGCCCAGCGTCTGGCTCATGAGGTTAAGAACCCGTTGACTCCGATCAAATTGGCGGCGGAACGGCTGCAGCGGCGCTACCAGGCGAACGCCGCCGACTTTGAAGACGTCCTTACTCGCACCGTCTCTACCATTACGCGTGAAGTGGACGCCCTCACCGCATTGCTAAACGAGTTCCGCTCGTTTTCCCGAATGCCGGAACCGCAGTTTGCGCCCGTACATCTCGCTGAGCTCCTGCGGCACGTCTCAGATGTGTACCGCGATAATCCGGCGGTCTCCATTTCTTTGGGAGGCGTGCCGGAGGATGTCTCGATCCCGGCGGATCGGGGTCAGCTTCGGCAGGTCTTCGTTAACTTGATCACCAACGCCGTGGAAGCGGCGGGAGGGACGGTTTCAATTCTCATTTCGGCTCATGAGGTTCAACGGGGCCGTGAGTCAATCTGTCGGGTACGCGTGGAAGACGATGGCCCCGGCATTCCCGAGGACTTGCGGGAATCGTTGTTTGAACCGTACGTGACCAGCAAGAATCGCGGCACCGGTCTCGGTCTGGCGATCGTGGAACGCATTGTCTTCGACCACGATGGCCGCATATCCTATGAGAGCGCGCCCGGGAGCGGGACAACGTTTGTAATTGATCTGCCGGTGGAGCAGCCCCTATGATGATACTCGTAGTCGACGACGAAGAAGGTATTCGAGACGTACTCACTGATATCCTCACCGATGAAGGATACTCGGTTCTTACCGCTGAAGACGGGCTGGTGGGGCTGGGTGTACTCGAGCGGGAGGTTGTGGACTGCGTACTGCTGGATGTCTGGCTTCCCGGAAAAGGGGGGCTCGAAGCGCTTGATGAGATTCGAGATCGCTTTCCTCGGGTCCCGGTCGTCATGATCAGTGGACACGGGACGATCGACGTGGCGGTGAAGGCGGTGAAACATGGCGCCTACGACTTCCTTGAAAAGCCGCTCAGTCTGGACCGGGTGGTGACGGTTGTGAGAAACGCGCTGACCTTGGAGGAGCTCCGGCGGGAGAACGATACACTCCGCACCCAGGTTCCCGCGTACCCGAAACTGGTGGGGCAGAGCGAGGCGATCGCCCGGATTCGGGAAATAATCGCCCAAACCGCCGACAGTGACGCTCGCGTCCTGATTACCGGCGAAAACGGTACCGGTAAGGAGCTCGTGGCGCGGGAGATTCACGAACGGAGCCGGCGGCGGAACGGTCCCTTCGTGGCGGTAAACTGTGCGGCGATCCCGGACACTCTCATCGAAAGCGAGCTCTTCGGCCACGAGAAGGGTGCCTTTACCGGTGCCGCCGGGGGACGAAAAGGCAAGTTTGAGCTGGCCCACACGGGCACCCTCTTTCTGGATGAAGTGGCGGATATGTCCCTCAGCGCCCAATCGAAAGTGCTGCGGGCAGTGCAGGAGATGCGATTCGAGCGGGTCGGTAGTGAGTCGTCGATCTCCGTCGATGTCCGGATTCTGGCAGCCACGAACCGGGATGTCACCGAAGCGATTACCGGCGGTTCCTTTCGGGAAGACCTGTTCTTCCGGCTGAATGTGGTTCCGATTCATATGCCGCCACTGCGGCGACGGGCGGATGATATTCCGCTGCTTCTGCGCGCGTTTGACCCGGAACTCATGTTTGATCGTGACGCTCTCGAGGCGTTGCGGGAACACCCCTGGCCGGGTAACGTAAGAGAGTTGAAGAATTTCGCGGAGCGAGTTAGCATAATGGCAGAAAGTCGCACCGTTACGCGTGACGAGGTCGCCCAGTTTCTTGGTCGGCGACCGGCTGCCGTTGCATCGTCACCCCTCGGCGAATACCTCAATCTGGGACTCTCGGAGGCCCGGGATCGTTTCGAACGGCAGTTCCTGTCGGCAAAGCTCCGCGAACATGGCTTCAACATTTCGCGGACGGCACAGGAGTTGGGGGTATATCCCAGCAACCTTCACGCTAAGATCCGAAAGTTCGGCATAGAGGTGGAACGATGAGACCGTTGACAGATCGGCAAGAAGAGGTTCTCGATTTCATCCGAGGATTTATCTCCGGCAACAAGTATCCTCCCACAATCCGTGAGATATCGGAGCACTTTACCATTTCGGTGAAGGGAGCCTACGATCACGTAAAAGCGCTTGAGAAAAAGGAACGCATCCGGTGTGACACCAACCGTTCCCGAGCGATCGAGATTCTCGGGGATACCGCTCGCAGTGAAGAATCACACGTTGCCGAGGTTCCTCTGCTCGGATCGGTGGCGGCGGGAATGCCCCTGCTTGCTGAGGAGAACCACGACGGTTTCGTCCCCGTGCCGCGGGCGATTCTCGGAAACAAGCGCTACTTCGCGGTACGTGTGAGCGGAGACAGTATGATCGGTGTGGGCATCATGGATGGGGATACGGCGATTATTGCGCACCAGCCGGTGGCGGAGAACGGCGAGATCGTGGTGGCCATGGTTGACGAGGCCGTCACCCTGAAGCGCTTCTACAAAGAGCACAACCGCGTGCAGCTCAAATCGGAGAATCCTTCCTATCCGCCGATCTACACCCGCGATGCGCGTATTCTCGGCACCCTGGCACATATCGTGCGCAGTTATGAGTAGCGTCCCCATGGTCCTGTTTTTGGGACCGGAAGAGGGGGAAAAGCGCGCTGCCGTAGAGGAGATCCGAGCGGCCCTCAGAAACGACCATGGCGACGGTTTGGAGGAGCATTCCTTTTACGCGTTTGAAACCCCCGCAGATCAGGTGGTTACCCTTCTCCGGAACGGATCTCTTTTCGGCTCGGGAGCCTTGGTACGGTACCGCTCGGTGGAGCATCTGCGACGCAAAGATGAGATCGAACCGCTGGTATCCTATAGCACATCACCTAACCCGGAAGCCGTGCTTATCCTGGAGAGCCCGGACGTCTCCGTTGCCAAAGGGTTGGAGCAGGCGGTGGGCGGGCGGAACAAACGCATCTTCTGGGAGATGTTCGACGACCAGAAGATGGGCTGGCTGCAGGGGTATTTTCGTCGCCGCAAAGTGTCTATAGAACCGGATGCGGTGGAACTGATGTTGGAGCTGGTACAGAACAATACCGTCGAACTGCGCCAGGAGGCGGATCGGCTCATCGCCTTCGTCGGTGAGCGAATCACGGTCGATGATGTCGACCGGTACATCTATCACGCCCGGGAAGAGAGTATCTTCTCCTTGTTTGACGCGTTCATGGCGGAAGACCTGGATCACTCCCTGGATATACTGGGCAAACTGCTGGCCGGCACGGAAGCGATTCAGATCGTGATCGGTCTCTCGTGGCAATTCGATCGCCTGTACCACCTGCAGGCGCTCCGTGAAGCCGGGGTGGTGGAGAAAAACCTCTTTCAGGAGCTCGGCCGCGTCACCGGCCGGCGAGTGAGCAGCAAGCGGGTGCAGAAAAACCTCATGGCCGCGACCCGCCGATACGCGCCGTATGAGTGTGCCGCGATCAAGGAGCTCATCGGAGAGATCGACGCCTTGCTGCGCACCGTTCCGACACCGTTGCACGCTTCAATTCTGGAGCAGTTTACGTACGCCACGATCGCGCGAAGGGGGGCGTGGAGTCCCTCCGGATCGCGGCGCACCGCAAACCCGTGGCAGTTCCCCGCCGGCTATTGACTACTGGTATATCTCTTGCCGAATTCGTTCCTGAATTGCCGCCGCCTGCGATTCGGTGATCCCGGTGCTCTTGGCGATGATGTCCACCGGCGTCTCCAGGAGACTCTCCACGTGTGGAAAGGAGCGCATGATCCGGGTGGCCCGTTTGGGTCCGATCCCCGGCACCTTTCGGACGATCGGCGTGATCACATCCCGTTTCTGGAGTCCCGCACGATAGGTGGTGGCGAAGCGATGCGACTCATCGCGCACGTGCTGCAGAATTCGCAGGGGAGGGGCGGCCTCAGGAAGAATGATCGGGTCACCACGATGGGGGAGAAAGAGTTCTTCGTTGCGTTTCGCCAGGCCCACTACCGGAATCGAAAGGTCCAGTGCCGTCAGAATCTCATGGGCCGCGTTAACCTGCCCCTTGCCACCGTCAATCAAAATCAGGTCCGGTTGCGGCAGTTTTTCATTCTTCACACGGGTGTATCTTCGGGCGATAACCTCCCGCATGGCAGCAAAGTCGTCAACCTGACCTTCCTTGAGATTTCGTATCCGATATCGTTTGTACTGGCTCTTGTCGGGAACTCCGTTCGAGAAACTCACCAGGCCTGCGACCGTATTGCGCCCCCCCACATGAGCGATATCGAATCCCTCGATCCGCAACGGTGGATGGGATAGTCCCAACGCTTCCGCCAGTTCCTCCAGTGCCGGCAGGTCTCCCCGTTCCCGGAGTCGCTTTTCCAGTTCCTGCCGGGCGTTTTCCGTACACAGACGAAGCACTGCCGCATCACGGGAGCCGGAGGGCGTTCGAATCGTCACATCAGCGTCAAGCTCTTCCCGGAAAAATCGCTTCAGGACTTCCAGATCACCCAATGCCGCCGACGTGTACAGTTCTCGCGGTGGCGTGCCGGAAGAGCTATAGAACTGGAGCACGAACTCCAGGAGGTTCTCTTCCTCGTCACCAGGGAGCTCAGCGTGAAAGACGTTGCTCCCCACCAGCGTACCCGAGCGCATCTGAAACACGACGAAGGTGGACAGCTCGGCGTGGGAGGCGTAGCCGACATAATCTCGGACTTCCGGATCAAAATCCACGATTCTCTGTTCCGTCTCAACCTGCTCGATCCCACTTAGCGCGTTCCGCACTTCCGCAGCTTCTTCGAAACGGAGTTCCGCCGCGGCCCGGTCCATCTTTCCCCGGAGTTCCCGCCGTAGTTCGTCGGTCTTTCCGGAGAGCAGCGATTTTATCTTTTCGATACGCGCCATGTACTCCTTATGGGACGTCTTCCCGGCGCACACGCCGGCACAGCGACCGATGTGCCAGTACAGGCACGGTGCAGACCGTTTCTTCAGGCGTGGAGTGCGACACTTCCGAAGGGGATAGAGGCGGTCGATCAGATCGAGGTATGCCTCCAGTCGGCTTATGCTCGTGTACGGTCCGAAGTACAACGATCCGTCCTGAACGATTCGTCGCGTCCTGAAAACGCGGGGATACTCATCGGCGGTAATCCGAATAACCGGATAGCTCTTGCCGTCCTTCAGGTTGATATTGTATCGGGGGTTGTGGCGCTTAATCAGGTTGTTCTCCAACAACAACGCCTCGTACTCGTTACCGGTGAGCAGATAGTCGATCAGGGTCACCCGTGACATGAGCACTTTCGTCTTAATCGGTACGTCATTCGAGAAGTACGACCGTAGCCGAGACCGTAGATCTTTGGCTTTTCCCACGTAGATTACGTGATCCTCGGCATCTTTCATGATGTACACGCCTGAAGAATTCGGAAATTCTCGGATGCTATTTTTGAGTTCGTCGTAGGACATGCCGATGAAAAGAATACGAAATTATGCGAATCTCGGCGATCTACCATCGGCATATACCTCCCATTCTTCTTCTGCTCTTCTCCGCCGTTTCCGCACAGGCTCAAACCACGGCGGAAACGATCGAGCTCGGAGGACGGAGTGGCTGGGAACTCTTAGCGTCGCGGGAGAACGTGATGCTTCGTGACGGGTGGCAAGGTGGCGACGATCTGACGCTGACCGATAGGGGATCGCAGATCGACAGTACCACGGACCTGCTTGTCCCGTTTGACACCTCCTTCCAGGATCGGACCGGTCGGTACCGGAGTAGCCAGGAAGGGGTTCAGATCAGTACCGCGCAGGCCCGCTTCGGCGCGGGGGCTGCCGGCTTTAATGGTGAGGCCTCGGTGACCTATCGGGCGGGAAGTGACGCGTTGCTGGCCCCCGACACCCAACCCTCCGCGTTTACGATCGACGTGTGGATGTATCCGCTGCGCGTGACGGAAGGGGCCACCGTGCTCCGCTGGCGGGGTGCCCTGATCAACGCCGGTACCCCGGTGCTTCAAGAGCTTCGACTGGATATCCGGGACAACCGGCTCGTCTGGAAGCTGGGAAACCTGGTGATGAACGCGGTTGAGGGCGGATCTCGAGAGTTCTCGAGTGAAAGCCTTGGGGCTCGTCGGGGCCTCGTGCCGCGACGCTGGTCACACCACCAACTGCGCTACGATCGGCGGACCTCGCAACTCAGCTACCGGGTCAACGGGGTTCCCGAGGCGATTACCTATCTCACGGAAGACGGCCGTGAAGGATCAGCACCGGCAAGCGTCTTTTTCGGGGCGGACACTGGAGATGGTCTGGTCCTTGGTCGCGGTTTCTACGGATTTATCGATGAGCTTCGCATTACTCGGGACGCCGAACGGGACCCACGACTGGTATCGTATTCCGGAGAGCCCGGCGTCGCGTATACCGCTCCCATTATCCTGGGAGAATCCGGTGCCCGGGTGGAATCAGTTCATGTGCGGACGCACGAGCCGGGTCGAACCGAGGTTCGTGGATGGTACCGAACCGCGGACGTGGTGGTGAGTCGCACCGCCTCTGATGCGCTGCCCACCGAATGGCGCCGGATTCCCGAGGACGGACGACTTCCCATGAACGCCCAGGGCACGTATCTTCAGATGCGTTTCGACCTGCTTGCCGACGCCGCCGGTGAGAATTCACCTCGACTGCAACACGTCGAAGTCCGATACCGGCCGCACCTGCCGCCACCTGCTCCGCGAGGTCTGTCGGGTGAGGGTACGGTGGCAGGTGTATCCCTCTCCTGGAACCCCGTGCTCACCGAGGGGCTCGCCGGATATCGAGTCTTCGTTGGAGAGCGCCCCGGTAGGTATTTCGGTACTGGAGGAGTGACCAGCCCTATCGATGTAGGTGATCAGACGGAGTTCACCGTGGAAGGGCTCCAACCGGATCGAGCGTACGTATTCACCGTCGAGAGCTATGACGAATACGGTGAGGCCAGCGGAACGGCGCGGGAGATCCAGGTTCGAGCGGGAAGGGGACAACCATGAAGCACCAGGAACTTCTCACACGGGCAATCAATGCGTTCCGCGTAAACGACTACGAGGTCGCCGAGCGGCTCACCTCGCAACTGCTGGAGGCGTTTCCCGATCTGGCGGCGGGTCACGTACTGCTCGGTACCATCTACGGACGGCAGAAGCGATTTGCCCCCGCCATTGAGGAGTTCAACTACGCGATCGAGTTGGAGCCGAAAAACGCGGAAGCGCTGAACAATCTGGCGGTGATATACCGGCAGACCGGTGAGACGGAGAAGGCGCTGGAGATGGTTCAGCGCGCGGTGAAACGGCAACCGACAAACTCGGAGATCCTCTACAATCTGGGTAACATTCACAAAGATCTGGGCGACTACGATGACGCGATCGCCGCCTATGAGCGCGCCACCGACCAGAACCCGGACCTCACCGTGGCGTACAACAACCTCGGTACGCTTTACGACGCGCAAGGTCGCCACGAGGAGGCGATCGGTGCGTTCCAGAAAGGCCTGAAGCGTGATCCGAATCATCCCACCCTGCATTACAACCTGGGAAATAGCTACCAGTCGGTGGGGCGACTCTCGGAAGCGCGTCAGAGTTATGAATCCGCTCGCAAGAGTCGCCCCGGATGGGGCGACGCCCTGAATAACCTGGGAATCGTGTTGGAACGAATGGACCAGCTCGATGAGGCGCAGGAAGCGTTCCAGGAACTGATCGAGATTGAGCCGGAAAACTACACCGCTCGTAACAACCTGGGAACGGTGCTGGCCCGGTCGGGACGGGTTGATGACGCGATTCGCGAGTTTCAGGCGGCCCTGGACGCCTCACCGCGATACGCGCGGGCTGCAACCAACCTGGGACAGGTCGCGGAACAAGCCAGCGACTCCGGTGAATCACGACGGATCCTACAGCGCATGCTCGATCAAGATCCCGACAACACCCGTTTACGGAGGAGCCTGGCAAAAGTTCTCACCCGGTCCGGCCTCCATGAGCAAGCCTCTAAAGAATGGGAGCGGGTCGTATCCGACGATCCTTCCGACAGTAGATCGTTGCGGGAACTGGGGCTCACCCAATATCGATCCGGTCGCCGGGAAGCGGGGGAAGAGACGCTCAAACGTTATTCCCAGGCACAGCCGGGCGATACGTCCTTCATGGCGGACCTGGCGGGCATTCTGCACGAGGACGGACTCCACCAGGAAGCGCTGGAGATGGCGGACCGCGCCATCTCCGCGGATCGCTCCGATATGGCGGGGTTGCTGAAACGATCAGAAATCCTTGCCGATATGGGCAAAGCGGAGGAAGCCAAGAGCGCCCTCGAAGACGCCGCAGCGATCGACGAGAATAGCCCGGAGTTGTTCACCTCTCGGGCGCGAGTGAACCGCTCTCTTGGTGATCGGGCTGGTGCCTTGGAGGCGGCGGACGAACTCGTCTCGTTGCAGGGGACCCGTGGCAATTCGGATGACCTGAGCAATCTCAACCAGAGTCTCGAGCTCTACGAGCAAATGGTGAACGACTGGGAAGAGGAAAACGCCGATCGCTGGCAACGCAACCTGGAGAAGCTGGGGCGGCTTGCGCGTCACGGTCGAGCTGAAGGTGAAATTCCCGACATGGAGACTTCCGAAGCGGAAGGCTTCGACGAGGAGTCGATTCCACTGCTGAACTTCAACGGCGGCACCGCGGGCGAGGCCGAAGAAGAGCCGGAAGACCTGAAAGAACCGGACGAGATCGAAGACGAGTACTACCTCCCGGAAGGCGGTGGTTCCGGAGGTGGGGGCGGGTCTTCCGCCGGTGGCGGAGGTTCCGACGCCGCTACTGCCGGTTTCGGGGCAGATGAGAGCGGCCCGGATCAGGGCGATTTCAGGGACCTCGTGGACGAAAAAGATGAAATGCCGTTTCCTGAGCATGAAGAAGCGGCTGATCCTTTTGGTGGACGAGGTTCTGCCGAGGAAGAACCCGATGACGATACGAGTGAGGATTTCGGAGGGGCAGAGTCCGATAGTTCTCAAGAAACGACGCCGGTGCCCACACAACCACCGCCGCAACCGGAACCATCTGTGCCGCCGGTAGCGCCGGAGGAAGAAGCCGAACCGGAAGTGGAGGCGGAGCCGGACCAGGGAACCGCCCAGGACGACGAGGAAGAGCTTCCACCGGAGGTAGACTCCGAATCACCGATCGTCGCCGAGTCGGAGCCCGCGGCTCAGGTGGATCAGGACGCGGAGTCTGCATCCGAACCTGAGCCGGAGTTTGAGCCCGAACTCGAACCGGGGGCGGAGGCCGAAGCCGCGCCGGAGCCCGAACTCGAACCTGAGCCGGAGGCCGCACCCGAAGCCGCGCCGGAGCCCGAACTCGAACCTGAGCCGGAGGCCGCACCCGAAGCCGCGCCGGAACCCGAACTCGAACCGGGGGCGGCAGCTGAGCCTGAACCTGAGCAACCTCGGCCGCCGCAACCTGAGCCGGAGGCCGCACCCGAAGCGGCGCCGGAACCCGAACTCGAACCGGGGGCGGAGGCCGAAGCGGCGCCGGAGCCCGAACTCGAACCGGGGGCGGAGGCCGAAGCCGCGCCGGAGCCCGAACTCGAACCGGGAGCGGAGGCCGAAGCGGCGCCCCCGCCTGAGCCCACACCGGAGCCGGACGCTCCCCCCGAAGAGGAGGAAGAAGCCCCGCAACCGGATCCCTCCCTGCGACGAAAGCTCAAAGATATGATCGGTCGCGTGCGAGACCAGCTTGGGCCTGAGCCGGAGCCCACCGGTGAACAACCGCAGACGGGACTTTCACAGCACGCCAAACTCTTCGAGTACCTCATGGGACTCGCCGGCAGCCTCCCTCCCACGCGAGATCAGGAATACCGGCAGAGCGAGGAACGGTTGAAGCTAATGGGCGTCCACGCGCGGCTCAGCGGGCGCACCACGCTCCGTGAAAGGGTCGCGGCACGCGCTCCCGAGAAGAGCCCTAGCGCTTCGGCGCGCTCCGCGAAACCTGCACACCTGTCCGAAACGTTCGACTATCTCTCGTCCTTGAGCGGTTATCACCCGGATCCCGAAGTTGGGGGGCAGTTAAGCGAGCGGGCGCACCGACTCAGCGACCGACTTCAGAATCTCTGACCGCGTAGATGCGCGGTGGGATTTTCCTCTATAATCGCGCCATGGCCTCCGAAACACCGCTCAAAAGCCTTCATCCCTTGGAGGTGAAGACGCTGCTCCAATATGGTCCCGGCGATACGTTCACCGCCGAAACGATGCAACTCGACCTCGGTCTGGTTCTCGGACAATGCAACCAGGCTGTCAGCTGGCTCGCGGCCAAGGACCTAATCGAAGAAACAGAACGTTTAGCTTCCGTTGCGTATGAGCGGACCGACCTTGGCGCCGAGTTTGCGACAAAAGGCACCCCGACGGAGCGTATTGTGGCCACCGTGGTGGAGCGGGGCGCCCTGACGATGCCTGAAATCGCCGAGGCGACCGGTCTGGAGAAGAAGGATGTGGGTTCGGCGTTTGGGACGCTTTCCAAACAGAGAATTCTGGCCATGGACGGCGAAAAGCGCGTCTCCCCCGCGGACGGTGTCGACCTCTCCTCCGCTCCCAACCCGGACGCGGTGCTTCGCACACTGTTGGAGCGGGCCGCCCAGGGCGCGATAGAGGACGCTACGCTCAATGATGAAGAGCGAGCAGCGCTGCAGCCGCACGCCAAGAAACGGGGTGCAGCTTCGGCGATGTTTCGAATTCTGGAGCGGGATGAGGTGCGCTACCGGGTGACGGCTGCCGGATCACAGATGGGTAAAGCCCTGGCCGATGCCGGGATCACCGGTGAAGAGATCGGGCAGCTCACTCCGGAAATGCTCCGCGACGGCACATGGAAGAACGCCACCTTCCGAGAGTACGCGGTGAACGCCCCGGCAAGCCGACTGCTACCGGGGCGACGCAACGCCTACGTAGAGTATCTCGATTCCGTAAAGGATAAGCTCGTCTCTCTCGGGTTCCAGCAGTTCGACGGCCCGCTGGTGGAGACGGAGTTCTGGAACTCCGATGCCCTGTTCATGCCGCAGTTTCATTCCGCCCGGGATATTCACGATGTCTATTACGTAAAGACGCCGAGTCACGCGAAAGAGATCGAAGAGCCCTACCTCTCGAGAATCGCGGCGACCCACGAAGATGGCTGGGAGACCGGCAGCCGCGGGTGGGGCTACGGCTTCGACCGTGACTTCACGCGGCGACTGATACTTCGAAGCCAGGGAACCGTCATGTCGGCCAAGACGCTGCATACCGCAGAGATTCCCGGCAAGTACTTCGGTGTGCTGCGCTGTTTCCGGTACGACCAGGTTGATGCTACCCACCTCTCCGATTTTTACCAGACGGAAGGAATCGTCCTGGGAGACGACGTGAATCTGCGCAGCCTCCTGGGTATGCTTCGCATGTTTGCCGAGGAGCTCGCCGGTGCCACCGATGTTCGTTATGTCCCCGGCTACTTCCCGTTCACTGAGCCATCGGTGGAAGTTCACATTAAGCATCCCAAGCTTGGGTGGTTTGAGCTGGGCGGCTCCGGCATCTTTCGACCGGAGGTGACCAAACCGATGGGGATCGATGTACCGGTGCTCGCCTGGGGACTGGGAATCGACCGGATGGCGCTGATGCATCTCGGTTTGAACGATCTCCGGGAGCTCTTTAGCCCCGACATCGAAAACGTGCGCCTTCGCCGTCGCGCCGGCTGATCCCACCCACCCGAGGAGAAACTGCATATGCCGAAAATTGAAGTATTTCGAGACGCCCTGACCCGGGCGATCGACGCCCCCAAGATAACCGATGACGAGCTGGAAGCGATCTTTCCGGTGGCCAAGGCCGAGCTCGATGAGCCCGCCGACGCCGAAGGAATCATGAAGATCGAACTGAACGACACCAACCGCCCGGACCTGTGGTCTACCGCGGGGCTGGCGCGTCAGGTGCGGATCGCCCGGGGCGGAGAATTGCCCCACTATCAGTTCTTCTCCGATGCCACCGTGCGTCGGGAGCACGGCAAGCGACGCGTGGTCGTCGATCCTTCGGTTCAGGATATCCGTCCCTACGTCGTGGCATTCGTCATGGCAGGACCTCCGATCGGGGAGGCGGTGTTGAAGGACCTGATTCAGACGCAGGAGAAGCTCACCTGGAACTTCGGTCGCAAGCGGCGGTCCGTGGCGATGGGAGTGTACCGGTCGGATCTGATGTCATATCCGGTGCACTACTCCGCGGAAGACCCCGACGCCACGCGGTTCGTGCCGTTGCAGATGGACCGAGAACTCTCGATGCGGGAGATCCTGTCAGAGCATCCCAAGGGCGTTGAGTTCGGCCATATCGTGGCTGATCTTCCGCGCTTTCCGCTCCTCACCGATGACCGAGGCAACGTCCTCAGTTTCCCGCCGGTGATCAACAGCGCGGAGATCGGGGCGGTGCAGGAAGGAGACACGACGCTCTTCATCGAGCTCACCGGTAGCGACATGGACTCGCTCCTGCTCACAGCCGCTATCGTGGCGTGTGACGCGGCGGATGCCGGATACACGATTGAACCGGTGCAGGTGGAGTATCCCTACGATACGCCGTACGGTCGGGAAATCACCGTGCCCTACTACTTCCAGAAACCGCAGACGGCAACGGTGGGAGAGATCAACAAGCTCCTGGGAACCGATCTTTCCGAGGAGGAAATCGTCGCCGCGCTGAACCGGATGGGTGTGGTTGCCACCGTTATGGCTGCACGGGGTGCAGCCTCTGCCGCGGCATCGGGGACCGCCACTGTCCCTGGAGCCGGCGGCGCAGCGGAGGGCACCGCCACCGGCCCGAGCGCTGCTGCAACCTCAGGCGCCGCCGGAAGCACGAGCGACGCCGCCCCCGGCAGCACCAGCGCCGCCGCAACCTCAGGCGCCGCCCCCGGCAGCACCCGCGCACCCGGGATCACCGCCACCGTCGGCTCCCGGGAAATCATCGTCCGCGTCCCGGAGTACCGCAATGATTTCCTCCACGCCGTGGACATCGTGGAAGATGTCATGATGGGGCGTGGCATGGACAGCTTTGAGCCGATGATGCCGCAGGAGTTCACCGTGGGACGCCTCACCGCGGTGGAAGAGATGTCGCGGCGGCTCAAGTTCACCATGGTGGGCCTCGGTTTCCAGGAGATGATCTTTAACTACCTGGGCTCCGCTGCGGACTACATCGAAAGCATGTATCCCGAGAAAGAGTGGGCCGCCGCCCGGGAACGGGCGGTACAGATCGCGAACCCCATGAGCGAAAACTACGAGTTCGTGCGTCTGTCAATTCTGCCGTCGCTGCTCTCGGCGGAATCGGTGAGCGGGCAGGCGGTCTATCCTCACCATATCTTCGAGATCGGCAACACCGCCGAGCGCGACGAGTCCCACGTCAGTGGTACTCGCACCCGGACGATGATGGGCTTTATTTCCGCGGATCGATCGGCGGGATTCAATCTGGTAAATTCGCACATCTCCGCTATACTGTACTATGTAGGAAGGGAATACACCGTGGAGGAAGCGCGAGACCCACGGTTCATTCCCGGACGAGCGGCAAAAATTGTCCTCAACGGCGGAACCGTGGCTGGGGTTTTCGGCGAACTGCATCCGCGAGCATTGGAGGCGTGGGGCGTTCAGGTTCCGTGTACTGCCGGAGAACTCGACGTTGAGGGATTGTTGGGTAAAAATGTCGGAGGCAGAGCGACCACATAGGCCATCAATTCTCGTGCCCTACGTCGGTGCCGACTCCGACCCGGGCGCGCTGGACGTATTTGTGTACCTGCGTCCGGAAACCAACGGTGTAGCGGTTGAGAGCACCGTAATGAAGGTAATCAAGGAGTGCCAGACGGGGAGTTCCGATTTCCGGCTGGTATATATGGCCAACGTCCCCGGAGGCTATATCGCACGTCGCAGGATTGTGGAGCGCCACTATTCCCTACGGCTTTTTTTTGCGGTTCACGGGGGAGCTACGTTTTCCTCCGACATGCAGGAACAGTTCGAAGAGTTCTATGGCGTCGACTTCAATCCCAAGAAAGTGATCGGTGCCTTTGACGCGCTGCGGCGCTTTCGCTGGAGCCCGGATGATCTTTTCGGTCTCTGGGTGGACGAACAGGCGGTCACCCGAATCGCCGGACAGGTTATTAAGCAGTATCAGGGGATCTGGGTCGTGAACTACGACATTCCGGCGCTGCTGCACAAGAATAACGCCGCCACCGATATCGCGGTAATGGCGTTTCGCACGCGGGAGGGATATCCTCATTTCTTCGAGCTGGCGATGCAAATGAAGAGCGCCCTGGTAGAACGCGGCCTACTGCGGAAAGGAATGCCCATCGCCCGGGCGGTGCATATTTCTCACAGTCCCTTCGAGCAGCTCCTGGATGCGCGGGACTATCTACTTACGCCGGAGGGTGGTCCTGCGGGGATGCGGTCGTCGTCGTTTGCGACCTTTCTCGTGGAACACGGGTTTTCCATGACCGACGTGGAGGGACTCGTGGAACATCCGATCTGTCGATTCGATTTCGGCGTAAAAGCCCCCAAAGATCAGAACCTGCTGGATCTTTGTGAAGGATTCGGCTACCAGGACGCGTTGCACATTATCCGGCGAATTCAGGCGCAGTCGCGATTTCCGTCCGGGACTATCGGAGGGACACCTCCGCCAAGAGTGCCGTTCCGGTGATGCGAAGTGTGGGCCCCTGTCCGCGGCGGTTTCCTACCGTGTCATTGTGCTCCGCCAGGAACGCGGAGATATGGTTCTCCACCGACATTTCCGGCGGTACGAGAATCTTAACCTCGCCCATGATTGTTACCACGTGAAGTTGAGTATCTTCGGTGAGGACCACACCTCGCAGATCCAGCGTCATTTCGCCCATGACCGTGGTAGCTGTGACATACCGATGGGTAATCCAGTTTCCCGTCATCCGCCGCTCCGAGAGAATCGCGTATACCGTCTGGCCGGGAACAGTCGCCGATCGGTCTTCCGTGCGCGGTGCGAACCGGTCCAGAGCGGTGGACAACTCCGATTCCGATGGTGCGGTGCGTACTGCCCGGAGCGCGGATTCAAATTCTGCGTCGTCCAGAAGCCCCTGGGCATAGCGCGATGATAGCGTATCCAGAGCGTGTTGACGGCGGCGCTCAAGCAGATCCACGACGGGTACCTCTCTTCCGAACAAGTTCTCCCTCATGCTACCATGCGATGATGGAGTTGATCGAGCTTTTGCGGCGGGTGCACCCATTTCGATTTCTCCGCGGAATCCAACGGGATTCACTGGTGCCGAAATTCCGGTTGCACGAGTTTGCCGCGGGAGAAACGGTCTTTCGCCGCAATGACCTGGACCAGTCGGTGTACCTGATAGAGTCGGGAACTGTGGAAGTGTTTGATCCGAGCCGCGATGATGACGATCTGGTCACTGTGATCCAGGAATACCACTTCTTTGGTGAATGGGAGGCGATCTTTCAGGAACCGCGCATGTTCGGTGTTCGCGCGCGCAGCAATTGCCGGTGTTACGCGATTTCCGGTGACCAGTTTCGCAGCACCTTGCAGTCTTCACCGGGCTTCGCCCAGGGATTCGGGACGATTCTACGGGAGAATCAGGGAATTTTCGCGGCGTTCGATCGGTTCAAGGTTGACTTGCTGCAAAGCGCCGGGCGCGGGCACATTAGCATTGAAGCGCTGCTACCGATGTACCGTGCGCTGCAACCTGCGCTGCACCGCGGCGTCGCGGAGGGTTCCCGGATCGACACGGCGGCGCTGCATTACGCGGTGCGCCGGCTGCCGGAGAACGTCACGCACACGTTTGCCTTTTTGCTGGTCGATGAATTGCCGGCGGCCCTGGCGGAATCGGAACACCTCTTCCCGCCGGTCCGGACAGCCGCCCGGCGGCGGGATATCTGGGAAGTGCTCCCGGGAAAAGACCTAGTTCTCCTTCGCACCGGCAACTCCGATTTGATCGACCTGGTGACCGGGCTCTGTCTTTATGCGGTGGAGGCACGGAAGATTCGCGAGCGCGTCGTCCGCGACGAAAGCTTGCCGAGGATTCACGCCTATCTCCAGAAGACCGATTCCGACACCACCCCCGACGGTGAGATGACGCCGGCGGAGCGGGGGAGAGCGTTTCTGAACACGCTCTCCTTCAGCTCCCGCGAAGTCGATGCCTTCGTACAGATCTGGCCCGATGACACCGTGCAGCGCATCTCCGAGATCACTCGTCACCGGGAGATGTTCAATATCGACGTTCGGCGACAACAACGGAACTATCATGCTCGCCGTGGTGAGCTGTGGACCTCCGAAGTTGCTCGCGTAACCGCGGAGCTCCTCGGGGTTGATCCGATCGAGCTCACCGCTGAGCGCGGAATTCACATCATCAGCAGCAACACGCACTCCGTGAGTAACTGCCTGAATCCGTGGTATCGCACCCACGCCCGAGAAATCCTGCAGTGGGCGGAATCGGTGAAACACTCCGCCGTTCAGGACACGTGGTGGTACCAGCATGATCAGGTGTATGCCGTCGCCCGGGACTACTTCGTGGCTCACCCCGACGCCGCCGAGGAGGCACGAAACACTGCCGTCGCGGTGGGGCACCACTCCCTTTCCCAGACGGTAAGTACCGGAATCCAGGTGCAGCTGATCGACCTGGCACGTCTGGTGGGGACCTCTATTGATCCCGGCGTTTCACCGCTTCTTGCCGGAAGTACCGCGGCGGACGATCTTGTGGTAAATATAGACTACGCCTTCGGTGAGCAGGCGGAGTATGTGATCCGCAGTCTGCTCACGCTGTACGGGGAGAACATCAGGAGTGTGAACTTTCTGGGCAAGGCCGGGGCGCTTGTGGGTGGGCGCGGTGATATTCTCGCTCCCACCGCGTTCATCGAGCAGTACAGTGATCTCTTTCAGCCGCTTCCGGATCAGATCGTTCCCGAGGGGGCGGCGGTACACCACGGTCCGATGCTGACGGTGGACGGTACGCTCCTTCAGAATCGCCAGATGCTCAACTTCTATCGGCAGATCTGGAACGTCATCGGAATTGAGATGGAGGGAACCCACTACTATCGTGAGATTCTGGAGTCCCGGCAGCTCGGCGTCATTCGTCCCGAGGTACAGTTTCGATTCCTGTACTACGTGTCGGACCTACCGCTGGAAACGAGTGCGACCCTGGCGGCGCCGCTGCGCGCATCCGAGGGAGTCCCGCCGCTGTACTCGATTACGCGGCATATTCTTAATCAGATCATTGCAGGAGATCGTGTATGAGCAGCCCTCGGCGCCTGGTTTTCACGAATCGCAAAGGAGGGGTCGGAAAGACCACCACCAGCGTAAACATTGCCGCGGCCTTGGCACACATGGGGTTTTCGGTACTCCTCGTTGATACCGATCCCCAAGCTCACGCCACCATGTCGCTGGGTATTTCCCAGTCCGAACTCACCGGTGACGTGAGCGACGTGGCACAAGGGCGGGTACACGTCTCGGATGTCCTTCGCAACTCCTACGTGCCGCGGCTCAAGGTGTTGCCGTCTTCGCGGCGATTGAGCGATTTTGAGCGGCGCTACGCCAACAGTTTGGAGGCGCGGTTCTGGATGAAAAAGCAGTTGGAACCCGAAATGCAGCGTCACGACTTCACCGTGTTCGATACCCCCCCTACTACTCAGCTGTTGACGCTGGGCTCCCTGATCGCTGGGGCTGAGGCGTTTGTGCCGATGCAGGCACACTTCCTTGCCATGGAGGGAATGATCGAGATCATCGAACTGGTGGAGCAGACCCGAAGGCACTACAATCGGGAGCTCAGCGTTCGCGGAATCATCCCCACCTTCTATGACCAGGGGGCAGCATTTTCTCAGCAGATGATGGAAGAGTTGCGGCGACGCCTCGGTGAGGAGGTAGTGCTCAATCCGATCCGCCAGAATCGCGCCTTGGCGGAGGCCCCGGGAAATGGTCACACGATCTTTCAGCACAACCTGCGCAGTGAGGGCGCGCTTGACTACTACAAGGTAGCGATGCAGATACGCAATATGGGGGCACCACCTACTGAGAATCCGGCCGCAGATTGATCACAACGCCCTCCCCCTCCGTGGCATAGACTCCGTCGGCTACGAGACAAGAAACTCCAGAAGTCCGTCATACTCCGTCACCACCGGAACCTCGGGATTCTCCTCAACGATAGAAGAAGGAGGCCTGAAAAAGGCGCCGGCATCGGCCTCGAGGATCATCGTGAGATCGTTGTACGAGTCTCCCGCGGCATAGACGATGAGATTCATGCTCTGGAACGCCCGCACGGCGTGGAGCTTGCCCTGTTCTTGCCGTAGGTGATAGTCGCGGATTCGTCCGTCCCCGTCGATGGAGAGGTTGTTGCAGAACAATGTGGGCCAGTCGAGCTGAGCCATGAGAGGCGCCGCGAACTCCTGGTACGTATCGGAGAGAATAATGACCTGGGCTTGGGTTCTGAGCTCTCTCATGAATTCGGATGCTCCCGGGAGGGGGCTGAGGGTTGCGATCACCGAGGTTATCTGATCGATGGTGATGTCGTGGATCTCGAGCAGGTGCAGCCGCCGGTGCATCAATTCATGATAGTCGGGAATATCCCGCGTCGTAAGGTTCAACTCGGCAATTCCGGTGCTGGCGGCGACCGCCTGCCAGATCTCCGGTATTAGTACTCCTTCAAGGTCCAAACATGCTACACGCATAGGCGGTTCATACCATAATCTCGTGTTCGATACCAGAGAGCATGTGAGATTCCTCACTTGTCGGGTCGTGTTTTGAACGTGTACGATTCTTTAGAGTGCAGCTTAAACAGTACGTTCTCTTGCTTCGAGAACTGTACGTTGGTCTGAACAGGCAAGTGTTGGTTGCTTAGAATTGCAGAGAATTGGGTTATATATACCAATATATTTCGTTTATAAAGCTCTTTCAAGAAATTGCGGGCTGAAAAGTACATAGAGTGCAACATAGTTGTTGACGGTCCGTGGGAAATTCCTTACCGTGTTGATTAATGATTGCGTGCATGCGCAATCTGCTCGTCAGCCGAGGCGTATTGCCCGGTTCGAGTATAAGTATTTGGGTGCTTACACACCTAAGAGGAGGATTCATGCATAACGTACGACGTTTATTAATTGGAATGATGGCGCTCGCCCTGCTGGCGCCGATGGCATTTGCCAACGGTCAAGGGGAAGACGCCTCCGGTGGCGCGGAGAAGACCGCTCGCCTGACTTACGTAAACTGGGAAGAGGGCGTTGCCTATACTCACCTTGCCCAGGCCATTCTCGAAGATGAGATGGGTTACGAGGTCGAAACGGTCGCTGCCGACGTGGGCCCTGCCTATCAGGCGGTAGCTACCGGTGACATGGATGCGTACATGGAAGCGTGGCTTCCCGGTTTGCACGCGTCATACATTGATGAGCTCGGTGATTCGCTTGTTGATCTAGGCGTGATCTATGAGGACGCGGTGAGCGGCCTCGTGGTTCCTCAGTACATGGTGGACGCGGGCGTTGAAGCCCTCTCCGACCTACGCGATGAGGAAGTAGTTGAAAAGCTTGACGGGCAAATCACCGGAATCGACGCCGGCGCCGGTCTTATGATCACCACCGAGGAAGAGGCGATGCCCGCGTACGATCTGAACGAGGCTGGGTACGAGTTAGTTCCGTCTTCCGGTCCCGCGATGATGGCCGCTCTTGAAGCTGCCTACCAAAACGAAGAGTGGATTGTCGTTCTCGGCTGGCAGCCGCACTCGATGTTCGGATATTACGATCTTGCGATTCTGGAGCAGGATGAAGAGGAAGTCTGGGGTTTGGATAACATCCACATTCTCGGACGGACCGGTCTTAAATCGGAAAAGCCGGAGCTCGCGGAGTTCTTGGGCAACATGAGCATGAACACTGCCGAGATGGGTGCTCTCATGGTGCACATCGCCGAGTCGGATATGGATACGCTCGACGCCGCGCGTGAATGGAAAAACGAGAACACGGACATCTGGTCGGACTGGGTTCCTTCCATGTAACCAACCGAGCTCTAGAGCTCGAAAACGGCAGACAGGCCGTTGGCCTGCCTGCCACTTTCCCGTTGTGGTGGGGTCGGTCGTTGAACAGATGCGCAGCTTGTGATGTTTTCCCCTTCCGACGACGCCCGCTCATCTATTGCCTGTAGGACAGAAGAAAGAAAGAATTATGTCATTAATAGAAGTTAGAGACCTGTATAAGATCTTTGGGGCAAACCCGAAACGGGCGATTCCCATGATCAAAGAGGGGATCTCCAAGGCGGATATCCTCAAGCGAACCGGTTGTACCGTGGCGATTAACGGGGCCACGTTCAACGTCGAAAAGAAAGAGACCTTTGTCGTCATGGGGCTTTCAGGAAGCGGCAAGTCAACGTTTATTCGGTGCCTCAATCGCCTCATCGAACCTACGTACGGTGAGATCATTATCGACGGCTCAGACGTGATGAAACTGGATGACGAGAAGCTTCGCGAGTTTCGGCGGTACAAGATGTCCATGGTCTTCCAGAACTTTGGACTCCTGCCCCACCGAAACGTTGTGAACAACGTAGAGTTCGGCCTCGAAATCGGAGGCATGGACAAAGAAGAACGTCATCAAAAAGCGCTGGATGCAATTCAGCTTGTCGGCCTGGATGGCTACGAACGAAGCATGACTTCGGAACTTAGCGGTGGTATGCAGCAGCGTGTCGGGCTCGCCCGCGCCCTGGCAAACGATCCGGAAGTACTTCTGATGGACGAGGCGTTCAGCGCCTTGGATCCGCTTATTCGGACTCAGATGCAGGATGAACTTCTTGAGCTTCAGGCTCGGATGCACAAGACGATCGTCTTTATTACCCACGACTTGGACGAAGCACTGAAGATCGGTGATCGGATCGCTATTCTCGGGCCCGACGGACGGGTGCGCCAGTTGGGTTCTCCCGAGCAAATCCTCTCTGAACCCGCCGATGATTACGTAAGAGACTTCGTGCAGAACGTAGATCGGACAAAGGTGATCACGGCCAGCGCAATCATGGCTCACGCCGCAGCTATCACCTATCCCCGTGAAGACCTGCAAGCTGCGTTGCGAGCAATGGAAAAACAGAATACATCCTCGGTGTTCGTGGTGGACAATGACCGCCTCCTGAAGGGGATCGTCACCATTGATGACGCGATCGCGTTGCAGAAGAAGGGTGAGAGAGACATTTCGTCGATCATCATCGATGATATCTACACCAGCTCTCCGACGACGTCGATTTCAGACTTGCTTTCCACCGCGATCCATACGCGGTACCCGATTGCGCTGGTGGACGATGACGGTGTGTTTCGCGGTGCAGTGAGCAGGGCATCTATTATGGCGGAGGTCAATAAGGGAACCGATCATTCGGAAAGCCCGATTCCGTTGCAGCAGCTACACGAAGAGCTGTCCGATAGGGAGGGCACAGAACAATGATGGATACGATTCGACAATACGTGGATATCGGTGGAGGGTTTGAGGCGATCGTTGATTGGCTTCAAACTAATCTCAGATGGTTCTTTTCCGGTGTCACGGAGACGGTAGATACGGTGCTCTCCGGTATTCGAGCGGGATTCAACTTCCTGCCGGAGCCGGTAATGATCCTGCTGTTTGCAGCGCTGGCGTGGTGGATAGCTTCTCGCGGAGTTGGAATCTTCACCCTCATCGGGTTTACGCTCATCTGGTATATGGGTCTGTGGACGCTTACCATGAGCACGCTTTCACTAGTGATTACCTCTGTCCTGATTTCGCTTCTTATTGGAATTCCGATCGGAATCTGGGCGTCCAAGAACGACGTGGTCTGGAACGTGGTCAGACCAATTCTGGACTTTATGCAGACGCTGCCGGCGTTCGTATATCTGATTCCGGCGGTTCTGTTCTTCCGGTTGGGTGCGGTTCCCGGCGTTATCGCAACGCTGATCTTTTCGCTGCCGCCGGCGGTGCGTCTTACCAACTTAGGTATTCGCCAGGTGCCCAAAGAGATCAAAGAAGCGGCTCTGTCTTTCGGCGCAACCAATCGACAGATGCTGCTTAAGGCCGAGCTTCCCGTTGCGCTTGGTACGATCATGGCCGGTGTCAACCAGACGATTATGTTGGCGCTTTCTATGGTGGTCATCGCGGGAATGATTGGTGCCGGTGGCCTCGGAAACGAGGTGCTCCGAGGAATCACGCAGTTGAGAATCGATGTCGGTTTCGAAAGTGGAATTGCGATCGTTATTCTGGCAATTTTCCTTGACCGCGTCACCCAAGCCCTCGGCGATAACACTCAGAAGCAGTAGTCAAACTTGGCGGCCTTCGGCCGCTCATCACGCCCGCCGTCACGCAGACGGCGGGTTTTTTTTGCCCGAACGCGCAATGGACAGATGAAGGGCTTTTCGCTACCCTTCGGCTTTCGACAAAGGAGGTCTGGATATGCATGTGTCTCGAGTAGCAAGGGTAATCGTGGTTCTGGCAGTGATTGGTGCCATGGCGGTCTCGGTGCCGGCCTCGGGTGTGCCGGAGTCAGCGGAGACCGAAAGTAATGTGATCGGTATCTCGAAGATTGTGGCGCATCCCGCGCTGGATGACGTGGAGCAGGGAATCATCGATGAACTGACGGAGCTCGGATTCACCGACCTGGAATATGATCTGCAGAACGCCAACGGCGACATGTCCACTGCCGCAAGTATCGCTTCCAAATTTCGCACCGATCGCGTGCGTCTTGCGGTTGGTATTGCAACTCCCACCGCCCAGGCGTTGGTCAATGCGATTAGTGATATTCCGGTGGTGTTCGCGGCGGTTACCGATCCGGTGGGAGCGGGCCTCATAGACAGTACGGACGCAGGGCAGGGTAACATAACCGGCTCATCCGACCTGACGCCGGTGGAAGGGCAGTTTGATCTGATGGAGAGTCTTGTCGAGGTAGAAACGCTGGGACACATCTACGCCGGTGGTGAATCCAACGCTGTGGCTCTCGCCGAGCTCGCCCGGGAAGCCGCTGCAAATCGTGGAATAGAGTTTGTAGAATCAACCGTGGTCAATTCTAGCGAGGTTCGATCCGCAACCCAGTCGATTATCGATAGGGTGGATGCGATCTATGTCAGTAACGACAATACCGTAGTAAGTGCGCTCTCGGCGCTCACGGAGGTCGCCGCGGCAGCCGGAGTTCCCGTGATCAGTGCCGATACAACCTCTGCGGAACCCGGGGGTGTTCTGGCGGCTCTGGGGTTCAACTACTACAAGTTCGGACGCGCCACGGGACGGCTCATCGCGGATATCCTCGAGGGCGCGGATCCTGCTGATATTCCCACCCTGTTTCTCGAGGCTCCCTCCGACCTGGACCTGCTCATCAATCTCGATGTTGCCAAGGATCTGGGGATAACGGTGCCGGAGTCGGTTCTGAGTGAGGCGTCGATCGTGATTGAAGACGGCGCGGTCAGATAACACCGCGTAGGCGCTATGGTAGAAGGAATCCTGGTCGAGGGCCTGCTGTACGGCATTATGGCCCTCGGCGTTTTCATTACATTCCGCATTCTCGATTTTCCGGACCTGTCGGTGGATGGCTCATTTCCCCTGGGGGCGGTGATCATGGCCGTATCGGTGGTCAACGGCGTTCCCCTGGCAGTGGCACTACTCCTGTCCTTCGGCGGCGGTCTGGCGGCGGGTGCGGTTACCGCGACGATCCACAATAAACTGAAAGTACCCAATCTTCTCGCCGGAATTCTCACAATGACGATGCTCTGGTCCATCAACATCCGAATTTTGGGAAACCGGGCGAATCTGCCGCTCCTCCGGCAGGACACAATATTAAGCGAAGTCGTCGCGCTCCTTGAGCCGATTCTCGCGCCGGAGTGGGCGGTGTTGGTGTTCTTTATCGGTGTTGCGCTTGCCATTAAGGTACTGCTGGACGTGTTTTTTCACACCGATCTTGGACTGACCCTCGGAGCGATGGGTGATAACCAGCAGATGGTGGTGAGTCAAGGTGTGAATCCGGAGTGGCTCAAGCTGATCGGAGTAGGTCTCTCCAACGGATTGGTGGCGCTCTCGGGTGCCTTTGCGGCGCAGTACCAGGGCTTTGCCGACGTTAATATGGGACAAAGCATCATTATCGCGGGGCTTGCTTCGGTGATGATCGGCGAGTTCCTGCTGAATTCCAACCGCATCGGCTTGCTTACGGTGCGGGTTTTGCTCGGTTCGATCGTGTATCGGGGAATAATGTTTCTCGGGCGCTACTACGGCTATCACATCAATCTGACTCCCAATGATCTGAGATTGATCACGGGGCTCCTCATTATCGGAGCGCTCATGGTGAGCCGTTATCGCAGCGGTAGGAGCGAATCTGCTCGTCTTCGAAAAAGTCTGCGGGCGGGGGCGCCATGATTCATCTGCAGCAGGTAAGTAAGACGTTTCACCCGGGGACGGTGAACGAGGTCTCTGCTCTTCGTTCTACCGATCTCGAGGTCCGCGAAGGAGATTTTATCACGATCATCGGGAGTAACGGCGCCGGCAAGAGTACGCTCTTCAATCTGGTGGCCGGGGCGTACCCTCCCAGTAGCGGGGTGATTCGGATTAACGATCGGGACGTCACCCGCGAACCGGAATACCGCCGCGCCGCATACATCGGAAGAATCTTCCAGAACCCGATGCTCGGAACCGCCGGGTCCATGACACTGGAAGACAACATGATGATCTGCTACCGCAAGGGGTTCAAGGGACTGAAGATCAGTCTCAACCGACGGCGAAGGGAGTTTTTTCAGGAGCAGCTGATCGATCTGGGTATGGGCCTGGAACGACGCATGAAGGACAACGTGAAGTTGCTCTCCGGCGGCCAGCGCCAGGCGTTGACGCTGCTTATGATGGTTCTCAGTCGTCCGGCGCTTATCCTCCTGGACGAGCATACCGCCGCTCTGGACCCCAAAAACGCAGCTATGGTGTTGGAGCTCAGCCGGAAGTATGTGGAGGAGTACCAACTCACCACAATGATGATAACCCACAACATGCAGCACGCCATCGACTACGGCAACCGGCTGCTGATGATGGACAAGGGCGAGATCATCCTCGACGTGTCAGGAAATGAGAAATCCAGCTTAACGGTGGAAGGGCTGGTGGACCGGTTCCACCGCATTCGCCGGCGGGAGCTGGAAAGTGATGAGGCGAGGCTCAGCTAGCCCGGAGCGCCACTGAAGATAGCCGGTCGCGCGAATGCGTCCGTATATTTATACGCAAGATTGCAACAGTCCTTGCACGAGCGGGGCTGTCTACAGCATAATGCCACAAAATTTTAAAGGAGGAACGGCATGCGAAACAAATTTAGTGTAGTTTTCGTGGCCATGGTTCTGCTTACGACTCTCGTGTTTGCGGGGGGACAGCAGGAAGGTGGACCAATCAAGATCGGGGTAGCGGGAGCTCATAGTGGCGACCTAGCATCCTACGGCTTGCCCACGGTGAACGCGGCGGAGCTGGTAGTAGCAGAGGCCAACGCCAACGGCGGGGTTCTGGGGCGACAGATCGAACTGATTATCGAGGATGATGTGTGTCAGCCGGAGGTTGCAACTAACACCGCAGCTAAACTCGTGGGAGACGGCGTTGTGGCGGTAATCGGGCATATCTGCTCCGGTGCCACGCGCGCAGCGCTGGGAATCTATACCGGAGAAGAGATCATCACGATTTCTCCCTCCGCTACCAGTCCTGGCCTCACCCAGAGCGGTGAGTTCCCGGTGTTCTTCCGGACAATTGCGCCGGACGATGCCCAGGGTCAGATGCAGGCTCAGTTTGTTGCTGAAGAACTTGGCGTGAGTAGCGTGGCGATTCTGCACGACGGCGGTGACTACGGACAGGGCCTCGCACAGTTCTCCCAGACTTCGCTTGAGGAGGACTATCCGGAAGTCGAGGTTGTCCTCGCTGAGGGAGTCACGGTGGGAGCGGTGGACTACAGTGCCATCGTCAACCGTGTAGCCTCGTCCGGAGCCGAGGCGGTGATCTTCGGTGGCTACCATCCGGAGGCTTCCAAGATCGTCGGTCAGATGCGCTCTCAGGGTATCGCGGTACCCTTCATTTCCGGTGATGGAGTGAAAGACGAGTCGTTTATCGATGTTGCCGGAGAAGACGCGGAAGGCGTATACGCTACCGGTCCCATGGACACAGCGGATAATCCCGTGGCGCAGCAGGCGCGCCAGGCGCACGTTGACGAGTACGGCGAGGAGCCGGGTCCGTTCTTCATGAACGCCTACGCTGCGGCTCAAGCGATCGTGAACGCGATCGAGGCGGCCGGTTCCACGGAGTACCAGGCGATCGTTGATGCGCTCCATACCGAGGTGGTATCCACCCCCGTGGGCGATATCAAGTTCGATGACCGTGGTGATGCAGAGGGCGTCGGCTTTGCCATCTATCAGGTTCAGGACGGCGTATACGTCGAACTCTGACCCGCATTTCAGGTAGACAAGTGAAACAGGCGGGTGACGATGTCATCCGCCTGTTTCCGTTCTGCGCGGACTGAGGACAACATGGATACAGAATATTTTTTCAGGCTGTTCTTTAGCGGACTCACGAGAGGGAGTATTTACGCGCTTCTGGCTCTCGGATATACGATGGTTTACGGAATCATCAAATTGATCAACTTTGCCCACGGCGAGATCTATATGATCGGTGCCTTCATCGCGTTGATCATGTCCGGGGTCTTTTCGATCATGGGAATGCCTACTCTCGCGATTCTGGTACTGGCGAGTCTCGTGGCGGTGGTTTACTCATCCGCCTACGGCTATACCGTTGAGAAACTCGCATACAAGCCGCTACGGCGCGCACCGCGTCTCTCCGTTCTCATCGGCGCAATCGGTATGTCTCTGTTTCTGCAGAACTATGTACTGCTCTCGCAGACTTCCAATTTCCTTCCCTTTCCGGCAATGTTGCCGACGCTGCCCATCCCCGGGCCGTTTCGGGGTCTTATGAATTCCTCGCAACTGGTGATCTTCATAACCACTGCAGTGGTTATGGTGATCCTCACGGTGCTTATCAAGTTCACGAAGATGGGGAAGTCGATGCGCGCCACAAGCCAGGACCGAACCATGGCTACCCTGGTGGGAATCAATGTGAACCGCGTAATCAGTTGGACGTTCATCATCGGTAGTTTCACCGCCGCCCTCGGCGGAATACTGATCAGTTCCTTTATTGGCCAGATCAACTTCTATATCGGGTTTATCGCGGGAATTAAGGCGTTTGTCGCCGCGGTCCTGGGTGGTATCGGCAGCGTCCCCGGGGCGGTTTTGGGAAGCTTGGTCTTGGGAATGGCCGAGGCGTATGCCGCGGGGTACATATCCAGCCAGTACGAAGATGTCTTCGCATTCGTAATCCTGGTGTTCATCCTGATCTTTAAACCTTCCGGGCTGCTGGGCAAGCCGGAAGTACAGAAAGTCTGAGGGGGCGCTACCTATGAACTTTCAGGAAATAAAACGCACCCTGGGCGTGGCGCTGTGGTTCGTATTCCTCACGTTTCCAATCATGGTCATACAGGTCCGCCAGGTGGACATGACGATCGACTGGCGCTGGGAAAACATGATCTATGTTGGCGTCGGTACGTTCGTCGGTGGACTTCTGTGGCGATTTGCTTTGAGTCGGAGAAAGACCCCCGGGAAGGCTATTCCTAAGGTCGTATCTGAGGACGAGCACGTCTCACTTGAGGCGGTCGCCGGCACGGGCGCGTCGCTCAAGCAACGGCTTGCCGCGCTATGGGCGTTTGTGACGCAGCAGAAGTTTCGCCGGGGTATCTACATCGCATTTGCGGTTCTGCTGGTCGTCTTTCCTTTGGTTAATTCACTCTACCAGACGAGCATCATGACCACCGCTTTGATCTACGTGATGCTCGCCCTGGGACTGAACATCGTCATCGGCCTTGGGGGGATGCTCCATCTCGGATACATCGCCTTTTTCGCTGTCGGCGCGTATACCTATGGCATTCTGAACCACTTCTTTGGAATCGGCTTCTGGCTGGCACTTCCTCTGGGGGCGTTCTTTGCGACGGTCGCCGGAGTGCTCCTGGCGTTGCCGGTGATTCGGCTGAGAGGTGATTATCTGGCGATTGTGACGCTGGGATTTGCCGAGATCGTGCGTATCGTATTCAACAACTGGAACTCACTCACCGGAGGTCCGCAGGGTATCGGAGGTATCCCCCGGCCGGGGCTCTTCGGCATCGAGATGAATCTTTCCATGGCCACCACCTATACCTACTACATTATTGTTGCCGCGGTGGCGTTGACGATATTCGTGGTGTGGCGCTTTTATAACTCGCGACTCGGCCGGGCACTCGTAGCGATGGGGGAAGACGATATCGCGGCCGAATCAATGGGAATCGATATCACCCGGATTAAGGTAATCGCCTTCGCCCTGGGTTCGCTGTGGGCCGGTATGGGAGGCGTCATCTTTGCGTCGCGGACCACTTTCATTAATCCTGCCAGTTTCACCGTGTGGCAGTCGGTGATCGTGCTCTCCTGTGTCGTTCTGGGAGGTATGGGGTCTATCCCCGGGGTCATAGTTGGCGCTCTGGGACTCATCCTGATTCCTGAGTACCTGCGGGCGTTCTCGGATTACCGGATGCTCATGTTCGGCGCAATTCTGGTAACGATGATGGTCTTTCGTCCGGGAGGGCTCATTCAGAAGAAACGGAAAGCGTATACCTTTCCCGTGGAAGAGGAGCGTACGTCATGAGTCAGCAAATACTTAACGTTTATGACATGACGATGGATTTTGGTGGGCTGCGGGCGGTGAATCACGTGGACATTGCGATGGATCAGGGAGAGATTATCGCGCTGATCGGTCCCAATGGCGCGGGAAAAACCACCTTTTTCAACTGTGTCACTGGGGTATACACGCCGACCACCGGTGACATTCTGATTCAGCCACCCGCCGAATCGCAGCGTTCCATCAAGGGTCTGAAACCCAGCACGATCGCCGCGCGGGGGTTGGCGCGCACGTTTCAGAACATTCGACTTTTCGGAAACATGACCGTCCTGGAAAACGTCATGATCGGCCGACATACGCGCCTGCAGGCCGGCATCCTGGGGGCGATTTTCCGGACGCGAAAGACGATGGAAGAAGAGGAACAGGTCATTCATGACAGTTATGCGATTCTGAAGCGGATGGAGCTTGACCAGTACGTAAACGACTTGGCTAGTAATCTTCCCTACGGTGCACAACGGCGGCTGGAGATCGCCCGAGCTCTTGCCACTGATCCGTTTTTGCTCCTTTTGGACGAGCCGGCGGCGGGTATGAACCCCCAGGAGACAAAGAACCTGGAGAGCCTCATCAAGCGAATTCGGGATACCGAAGACGTATCGATCTTCCTGATTGAGCACGATATGAGCCTGGTCATGTCCCTGTCGGAGCGGATCTACGTAATGGACTACGGGAAGTTAATCGCCACCGGCACACCTTACGAGGTCAAGAACAATCCGGAAGTGATCAAGGCGTATCTCGGGGAGGAAGTCAGTGCTTGAACTGAAATCGGTCCATACCTACTACGGCAATATCGAAGCACTCAAAGGTGTCGACCTCCTGGTTGAGCGCGGCGAGATTATCACCCTGATCGGTGCCAACGGTGCCGGAAAATCTACCACGCTTATGTCGATCTCCGGGGTCGTGCCTCCCCGCCATGGCGAAATTCTATTCGAGGGGGAATCGGTGGTCGGCCGCGATCCGGATCGCATCGTGGCGTTGGGTATCTCGCAGGTTCCCGAGGGGCGCCACATTTTTCCCCATCTAACGGTGCGTGAAAACTTGGATATGGGTGCGCTCCTCCGTAAGGATCGGGACGGAATACGGCGAGACCTGGACTACGTGTTTTCGCTGTTCCCGATCTTGGCGGAGCGGAAGGGGCAGGCCGGCGGCACGCTTTCCGGCGGTGAGCAGCAGATGCTGGCGATATCCCGGGCGCTCATGGCGCGGCCCAAGCTTCTTCTGCTCGACGAACCCAGCCTCGGGCTGGCGCCACTCATCGTACAGCAAATCTTTGAGATCATCTCCCAGATAAACCGTGAGAACGGGACGACTATATTTCTGGTCGAGCAGAACGCCAACCTGGCTCTTCAAGTGGCCCACCGCGGTTACGTAATGGAGACCGGCCGCGTTACGATGGCGGATACCGGACCGAATTTGTTGGCGAATGATGAGATCAAATCGGCCTATTTGGGCGTATAATGAGCGCGGGAGGAATCCGTAATGCTTGTTCACAAAATCATGAGCGACAACCTTTACACGGTACACGCGGACACTCCGGTTACCGATGCCCAGGATCTGATGCGCCGAGAGCACTTGCACCATCTGCCGGTGGTCAATGACCACACCAAGAAGATCATCGGCATCGTCAGTGAAAAGGATCTGCTCTACGCTTCTCCTTCGCCGGCGTCTACCCTGGATGTGTACGAGATGACGCGCCTTCTGTCGAAGCTGGTGGTCTCTAAGGTGATGACCAAGAAGGTCCTTACCGCGCATCCCAAAGACCTTGTAGAAGACGCCGCCCGGAAGATGGTAGACAACGATATCGGCTGTCTGCCGGTGGTAGATGATGATGACCTTCCCGTGGGGATCGTCACCGAATCGGATATGTTTCGTCTGTTCATAGATCTTTTCGGCACGCGGGAGAAGGGACTGCGAGCCACGCTTCGGATCCCGGAGGAGCCGGGAGAGCTTGCCAAGTTGGGAGCGGACGTGGCGGATCACGGTGGAAACATCATTTCCATCGGGACCTGGCCGGGAGACAAGCCAACCAATGCGGTGTGCATAATAAAAGTCTCCGGTATGGATAAGGACTCTTTCATTAGTTCCGTGGAGAAACACATTCAGGAAGTAATTGACATACGCGAAACGTAGCGAGATGCTGCCTCGGTGGCGATGGGCCGCCGAGGTAACCCGAAAACCCGCCGGTTTTTGTCGTCTTTTTCCAATACGGCCTTACAGGTACGGATATTTTGGGGTACAGTAGAGGGAGCCATGGCTGATCTACTAAAAAAGGTCCTTGGACAGAAAGTGAACGGTACCCGCGTGGTACCCATGATCGTGAAGATCACGGTCATTTTTACCATCTTTCTGCTCATCTCCAACTTCACCACAAATTATATTAATCTGATGTTGAACCGGGGTGAGCAGATCCGGCTGCTCAACCAACTGCTGGTAAAGGATCTCAAAGAGCTGCACGTCTTCGTCAACAACCAGCGGCAAATCGTCAACTTCAACCCCGACGAAGAAGCGGCTATCGAGAACATCGAAAACGCCGCCGCCCGGAATCACCGCGGGTCGCGGTCGGTCTCGCTGGGTGTCAAGGAATCCGGGGAGCTGTTCTTCCAGGCCAGTGAGCTTGAAGATCAGGCCAGATTCACCGACGAAGACGCGCTTCAGGAGATGATCCAGAGCGTCTCCCGGGGAGAGGAGGAGGGAACGCTCAATTTCACCTTCCAGGGGTACGATTACTTCGGCGTCTACAAGTACAACAACAGTTGGGACATTTTTCAGGTGCGCGGTGAAGAGATCGGCGAGTTCTACGCGGACTCAGAACGGATCTTCCGCCAGGTTTCTCTGATTATCATCGTAATTACGGTGATTTTCGCCCTGGTAGGGGTGTTGCTGCTACGCTTTATTCTGCGCTTCGTGCGGGTGATTACCGACAGTATTATGCGCATGCAGGCAGACCAGTCCTTGGAGTTGATGCACTTGGACGGCGCGCCGAACGATGATGTCACGTATCTAGGGGTTGCCTTCAATTCACTGGCCAGCACGATCGACAATCTGATGGGGATTTTCAAGAAGTTTGTCGCCCGGGACGTAGCGGCCAAAGCGTACCAAGAGCGGGAGATTCGTCTGGAGGGAACCAAACGGGAACTGACGATCCTGTTTACCGACATCCGAAGTTTTACCTTTATGACCGAGACGCTGGGTACGGATATCATCAAACTATTGAACCTGCACTACGACAAGGCGATTCGATATATCCATGAGCACGGCGGGGATATCGGCTCGATCATTGGTGACGCCCTGTTGGCGGTTTTTGGTACGGTAGAGACCGATGTAGAGAACAAGAGCGTTCAGTCCCTGCGGGCGGCCTACCGTCTGCACGACGTGGCGGCGGAAGTTCGCAAAGAGATGCACGCTCGACGTGAGCTTATTCTGGAACAGCGCGGAAGCCTCACGGAAGAGGAAGAAAACGTGTATCGCGCGGTACTCCTCGATATTGGTGTCGGTCTTGACGGTGGGCAAGTCTTCTACGGCAACATCGGAAGTTATGAGCGTATGGTGAACACCGTCATTGGGGACAACGTGAACAGTTCGGCCCGGCTCGAGGGGTTGACCCGCTTCTACAAGACTCCGGTTATCTGCTCCGAGTACGTGAAAGATGAGGTTCTGCACCACACCGACGAGTTTACTTTTTGCGAGTTAGACATGGTGCAGGTAAAGGGCAAAACGCAGGGCAAGAAGATTTTTTGGCCGATCCCGGTGGACAAAATGGATGACGAACTGAGCCATGACATACACACCTTTAGCGAGGGACTTCACCGGTACTATCGGGGGGATTGGCCCGAAGCGGTCCCCTACTTCGAGCAGAGCTCATTGACGGTCTCTCAAACGTTTCGTGACCGCATTGCCGGTAAGCAAGCACCGGAGAATTGGAACGGCGTATGGACAATGACGGAAAAATGAATCAGAACCAGAACTCCCGGAACCAGAACGGTAGCTCGAAGTCTACAGATCTGGTAGAGCGCAGTAAACAGGTCTTCTTGCGGGAGATCGTCAATGAGTTCCGGCGCAAGCAGCAGCAATACGATGTGGGCGTCGAGTTTGCCAAGACGCGTAGAAATCGCAGTATTATGGTGCCGTTGGTCATTGTGGGACTTATCGTGGTGTTCTCGGTAGTGGTGATAGCCGTTACCCAGTATATCCAACGTTCCAGTCGGGCCATTGAGGTTGATATTCAGGACTTCGCCGATGTGAATCTGCGTGACATCCTGGATGAGGCGGAACGACTGCAGAACGAACTGGAATCCGCGCGGCGAGAGTTAGACCAGGTCCGAGGGGATCTGGAGAATCGTATCGGTCAGATTGAACGTGCGCGAGACCGGAACATCCAGCTTGCCCGGGAGCAGGAACTCTCCCAGGCGCAGTTGAACAATCGGATTGCCCAGTTTGAAGATGAAGCTGAGGCGGGAATTGCCGCACTCAACCAAGAATACCAGCCCCGCATCGAAGAGATTCAGGAGCGTATCACCGACCTTCAAGAGCGCATCGCGGAATACGACAGTCGCCAGTTGGAACAGGCCCGAGAGCAACAGGAGGTGCTGGACAATCAGAATCGCGTCCATGAACTGGAGATGCAGGAACTCAGGGAAGAGTATGAGGCGGAGATTGAATCCCTGACCCAGTCCTACGAACGGGAGATCTCCGAGCTCGAGCAGTACCAGGCCGAGTTCGAACAGTCGATCCGTCAACGTCACGCCAATGAAATCGCCCGACTGGTCCGTCTGTACAATCCGACCTTTGGGGATGAACCCGTAGCTAAGCTTCTGGGTGTTCCCGAAACGGATGCCGCCGCCGGGTTCGCCTCGGTGGGTCCCTACAGCTCGCTTTTGTCTCAGGAGAGAGTCATCTCCCGCGGTGCATTCACGAAGCTCGAAGAGCAATATGCCCACGTACAGGAGCTGATCGGACGGTTGCAGCAGGTACCCTACGAGAACTCCGTCCCCGGTGCGCTTACCCAGATCGAATGGCGAATCCGGGATCTGCTGGCTCAGTATGAAGCGATTCGCGAGGGCTTGGAGGAAACGGTGATCAGCAGGGATGAGGTGATCGACGACCGGGAGGCGACGATCGCAGATCGGGAAGAGACGATCTCCCAGCGGGATTCGAGAATCGCTGAGTTCTTCTTTGCTCTCGACCAGTTTGCCCGTGTGAACGGAGATACCGGTTATATTCTGGATCCACGGGACGAAGACAATATCGTGGTGTACATCAATCGAATCCGAAACGTTTCGATCGGGTCGATCGGGTACGTATTCCGGCGCGATGATGAATTCGTAGGGACCGTCCGATTCGAGGATCGTAATGGTCGCGTCACGGCTCGGTTGGTGGATACCGCCGAAGACATGCAGTTGCGGGCGTTCGACAAAGTCTTGATTGACGTACAGTAGAGGCGGGGGAGATGAGATGCAACGGAGAATAGTATACGGAATTGCGGTGGCCCTGTTGACGATGGGACTCGTCACCGCGCCGGCGCAGAGTCGAAGTGACGTAACCAATGCTCTTGAAGATGAAGGGTACACGGTGCGTGAGGAATACTCCGACGGCGGGGTTCCGTCGTGGCGACTCAGCGATAGCCAGGATCGCCGCTTTAGCGTAAGTGTCATGGGACGATTCTCGTCAGCTCATGCGGAGGCGCTCGACGCGATGCGGGAAGTGATTTACGAGATCGATGGTCTTGAGATCGACCGTCTCCGGTACGTCTTCGAATCGGACCGTGCGGATGCGGTGGTAATTCCCTCGGAGTTCCTCATAGATGGTGCCGACTATGTTCAGTATATGCCATCAGGTATGCAATTTGAGTTTGACGACGCCGTACGTTTTGACTTTCGCCTGCTGGTTGATAATCTCGCCGTCCGAATGAATGGACAGTTCCTCTCAGAAGCGCAGTTCCTGGACCGAATTCAGCGAGCCGTAGAGAATCCGGCCAACTATATTCAGAGCCAGGACCCACAGTATCTCGCCCAGCAGATCGTAGATCTTCGGCAGCGTATGGAGCGGCGGGTGGCGGTTGATATAGAGCAGAACAACCGTGACGAGAGTATTCTGTCCCGGGTGGAGAGCTTGCGTCGTGAGAGTGAAAACGCAATCACTGCGGTCACTGAAAAAAATGAACAAGCGGTAAACCGGCTGCAAGAGAGAAATGAACAAGCGCTCAACCGGCTGCAAGAGAGCGGTGAACAAGCGGTAAACCGGTTGCAAGAGAGCGGTGAACAAGCGGTAAACCGGCTGCAAGAGAGCGGTGAACAGGCGGTAAACCGGCTGCAAGAGAGCGGTGAACAGGCGGTAAACCGGCTGGAGGCGCAGATCTCTCAGCTTGCCGAGCAGCAAGCGCACCTTATGGCCGAAATGGCTGAGCAGTTTGAGGCGCAACTGCAGGCGGTTCGAGAGGAAAAGGCCGAACTGCAGACGGAGTTTGAAGCGCTTCGCCGAGGCTCGATTATCCTTGCCGGTCGGACCCTTTTTGGGAATCTCCGGGATGTTGACCCCGAAGCTCTCCTTCAGGTGGTTCAGATCCGCGCCGCGAATCCGCAGATTACCCAGGATGAGGTTCAGGAACGGGTCAACGCGGACTTGCCGGACGACGCCGAACCGTTGCACAATAGGCACATTCAGGCGATCTACGCGCTGTACTTCAACCAGTACGAGTAACCAGAGACTCGTGCCGGCAGACGTTTACTTCATACTCGCACTCAGGTATTGATGGAAATCAATGCCGTCTATATAGTTGCACGACGCACGCAGGCAAACACAGATAAATTTGTTAAGGAAGATTTTTCATGAGTGACAAACTGGCAAAAATGCGCAATATTGGTATTTCTGCGCACATTGACAGTGGCAAGACGACGCTCACCGAGCGAATACTGTTCTACAGCGATAAGATTCATGCGATTCATGAAGTTCGCGGTAAAGACGGCGTCGGCGCCACGATGGATTCGATGGAACTCGAGCGGGAACGTGGCATCACCATCCAGTCCGCCGCTACCAACGTTGAATGGAAGGGATATCCCATCAACATCATCGATACTCCCGGACACGTTGACTTCACCATCGAGGTGGAACGGGCGCTTCGCGTCCTTGACGGAGCGATCCTGATTCTGGACTCCGTAGCAGGAGTACAGTCTCAGTCGATCACGGTCGACCGTCAACTGAAGCGCTATGAGGTGCCCCGGTTGGCGTTTGTCAACAAATGTGACCGCGCTGGAGCCGATCCGCTCAAAGTCCGGCAGCAGCTCGAGGATAAGCTTGGCTTGAACGCGGTGATGGCGCAGCTTCCGATCGGCCTCGAAGACAAGCACGTGGGAATGGTCGATCTGGTCACGATGAAGGCCAACTATTTTGAGGGTGATTTCGGCGAGATTATTCGCGAGGATGAGATTCCCGCCGACCTGAAGGACCAGGCCGAGGAGTATCGCGAGAAGCTCCTCGATGCGGCATCAATGTTTGATGAAGAGCTGATGGAGGCCGCCCTGGAGGGGACGGCCACTATTGAACAGATCGACAACGCCATCCGTCAAGCGGTTATCGCTAATGAACTCTGTCCCGTATATGTGGGAAGCGCCTACAAGAATAAGGGTGTCCAGACGGTGCTCAACGCCGTGGTGAAGTATTTGCCCTCACCGTTGGATATCACCAACAAGGCGCTGGACCTCAACAACAACGAGGAAGAGTTCATCACCATCTCCGATGATGAGAAACCGAGCATCGCTCTGGCGTTCAAACTCGAAGACGGTCAGTACGGGCAGCTTACGTACATCCGAATATATCAGGGAATGGCGAAGAAGGGCACGGAGCTCTTCAACGTGCGGACTCGAAAGAAGTTCAAAGTGGGACGGCTCGTACGAATGCACGCCAACCACATGGAAGATATCAACGAGGCCGGCAGCGGCGACATTGTCGCACTCTTTGGAATCGACTGCGCCTCGGGAGATACCTTCTGCAGTCCCGAGATGAACGTGTCAATGACATCTATGTTTATTCCGCAGCCGGTGATCTCGCTTTCGATCAAACCGAAGGATAAGGCCGCCGCCGACCGCATGGGTAAGGCGATTGGACGCTTCGTAAAAGAAGATCCCACCTTCCGGTCCTATGTGGACGAGGAGAGCAACGAGACGATTATTCAGGGCATGGGAGAGTTGCATCTGGACGTGTACGTGGAGCGCATGAAGCGCGAGTACAAGGCCGAGGTGGAAACGGGTAGGCCCGAGGTGGCGTATCGCGAAGCGATCAGCCAACGTGCGGAGTACGACTATACCCACAAGAAACAGACCGGTGGTAGTGGGCAGTTCGGCCGCGTTGCCGGCTATATCGAGCCCAACGAAGAAGAGAACTACGAGTTTATTAACCAGATCAAAGGTGGTGTGATTCCGCAGGAGTACATCCCGTCGGTGGACAAAGGGTTCCGTAGCGCCTTGGATCGGGGAACCTACATCGGCTACCCGATTATCAACGTTCGGGCGGTGGTTAATGACGGCGCCACACACCCGGTGGACTCCTCGGACCAGGCGTTTCAGACCGCTGCCCTGGCAGCGTTCCGCAGTGTGTACGAGAAGGCCAAGCCGATCGCCTTGGAGCCGATCATGAAAGTTGTGGTTGAAGGCCCCACTGAGTACCAGGGCAACATCTTCGGCGTTCTCAACCAGCGCCGGGGACTCATTGTAGCGTCCAATGAAGATGGGCTTTTTAGTATCGTGGAAGCGGAAGTCCCGCTGGCCGAGATGTTTGGCTTCTCCACGGTGTTGCGCTCCTTGACGCAAGGAAAGGCGGAATACTCGATGGAATTTGCGAAGTACGGGAAAGTACCGCAAAGTATTGCAGAGGAGCTTCGTCAGAAGTACCTCAAAGCCAAGCAGGAAGGCAATAAATAAGGAGGCGCCGTATGGTCAGAGAAGAGCTCATTAAGCGCAGTCCCCTGCGGCTGTTGGAACAATCGATTCACGGCGGCGTCGGAGCTGGAAACGTGGGTGTTATCGCCGCGCGCAAAGGCACCGGAAAGACGGCATGTCTCGTACATATTGCTACGGATCAGCTTTTTCAGCAAAAACACGTCGTTCACGTTTCTTTTTCTGGACGAACCGATCATATCATTAGTTGGTATGAGGATATCTTCGGGGAGATTGCCAAAAAACGGCACCTGGAGAACGCGATGGATATCCACGACGAACTGATCAAGAACCGCGTGGTCATGAATTTCAGTCAGGAAGGCGTCACGCGGGAGCAGCTGCTTCGCAGCATTCGCGCTCTGGTAGAGGACGGAAATTTCCGGGCGGACGTGATCGTTATCGATGGATATGACTTCGAAAAAGGTGAGGTAGAGACGCTCAGCGCGCTCCGTGAGTTTGCGGCGGAGCACCAGCTGACCGTCTGGTTTACGGCATCGATCCACCGCGACGATCCCACACTGAATGAGCACGGAATCCCGGCATCATTGCAGCGGTTCGAAGATCAAATTACGGTTCTGATTACCCTGGCACCGGAGGGGGACCATTTGAAGCTTCGGCTGGTGAAGGACCATGAAGAGTATCGTGAAGAGGATCTCCACCTGCAGCTTGATCCGAAGACGCTGCTCATTAAAGAAGGACAGTAGCCAACAGACGAAAGAACTGAGAACTGAGAACGAAACGCATCGAAGCGCCGGCCCGCAACGGGGGGGGCGGGCGTCCACTATCGGTGTCGTTCAACGCCGTTCTTGGGACACTGATACGATAGCGGGCAGATGCTGCACCGGGGGCTCACGGGAGTGCAGACTTGCCGGCCGAATCCCACCAAGAGCTGGTTGATCGAAATCCAGTATCTCCGCGGAAGCAATTCCATCAGCTCACGCTCCGACGCTTCCGGAGTCTCTGTGGAAATCCAACCCAGTCGGTTGGGAATGCGGTGGACGTGCGTGTCAACGCAGATCGCATCGATCCCGAACCCGAGACCCAGCACGAGGTTCGCCGTCTTGGGGCCCACACCGGGGAGCGCCGTGAGTCTTTCGCGCGTATCCGGAACTGCTCCGCCACACTCTTCGGAAATCAGCCGACCGATTTCCTTGAGATTCTTCGCCTTGTTCTTGTAGAAGCCTGCGGGGTAGATTAGTTTCTGGATTCGCGCCTCGGACAGGCGTGATAGAGTGTCGGGATCGGGCGCTTCCGCCAGGAGCCGTCGGCCGGCGGATACGGTTACTTCGTCGCGAGTACGCAAGCTGATCACGGTGGAAACGAGTACGCGAAACGGGGCATCGATACCGTCCGCTTCAGGGGCGATCTGGTTCACACCCGCCTGAAAATCTGTGCCGATCGCATCGGCGATAAGGTGCAGCGGCCGTTCCCACGGGTTGGAGACCGCTTCATCAGCTGTCGTCGTCGTCACCTTCCAGGTCTTCGTCATCCGGGAGTATATCACCGCCGTCGGCGTCATCAGTACCGGTGTCAACTTCAAGCTTCTGGAAGACGAGTTCTTCAACTTCCTTCTTGGAGACGTCCATCGAGAAAGAGACCTCGTCCACGAGCAATTGCAGCGCGCTGTCATAGAGTTTGCGCTCCATGATGGGGAGCTCTTTCACCTTCTTGCGGGCATAAAGCGTACGCACCACCGACGCGATATCCATGATCGATCCCTTCTTCAGGAGATCTAGATTCATCTGGTAGCGCATCTTCCAATCTGCCGGAACCGGTTCAAATTCCTGCGAGAAAAGATCCAGTGCCTTTTCAGCCTCATCCTTGGGAACGATCGCGCGAATTCCGTGTTCCTCCGCCCGATCCACAGGAATCTTGACGGTCATGTCGGAAACCGGCAGGTAGATCACATAGTACAGGGTCTTTTTACCCTTGAAGTCGATTTCAATGATTTCCTGAATCTGTCCGACGCCTTGCAACGGATACACAACCTGCTGCTCTTTCTGAAACGTCGTGGATTTTTCCTTGGCACTACTGCTCATTCCGCCCAGTATACCGGTAAGTAGGCGTTCGGGTCAAAGAGGGCCAACACCTGTGATAGCGTGTTATGACGCGTTACGGCCGGTAGTTAATCACTCCTGGGGCCGGTTCCTGGTCAGTGAAGCGAAGGTATCGAAAGGGGTGCACATCCAGGGGATTGGGAAACCAGCCATCTATCGCGGTGAGATCGATTAGATTGATCGACGGAGAATGACTCACCGGCAACACCGTCCCCGTCTGTAACAGGATCTCTTCCGCCTCGCCGAGAATCTCATAGCGGTCCGTGCCCCGCTGAAGCATCGAATCATCAAGGAGCTCATCGTAGTCGGTGTTGCTGAATCCCGCGTCGTTCACGTTGCTGTCGCTGATCCACATCTGTAGAAAGGTGAGAGGATCGGCGAAATCGCCGATCCAGCTTACCGTGCCCACCGTGAACTCGCCGTCGCTCACCGTTTCAAAGTATTCCGGATAGGGCGTGACGCGGATTTCCACACTCACCTCCAGTGACCGTTCCCACGCCTCTTCCATGAGTTCCGCCACCCGCAGCGACTCCTGTCCCTCGGGGATATGAACGGTTATCGTAGGCAGTCGAACGCCCTGGCGGTATCCGGCCTCCTGGAGGAGCTCCAGCGCCTCTTCCTCGTTGCGGTCGCGGATGCCGACAACGTCAGGGTAATAGGGGATCTCCGGTACGAGAGTGTCCGTTGGGATGAATTGAATCTCGGGATCACGGATCTCGTCCCAGGGAAGAAGCAGGGCCAGTGCGCGGCGCACGCGGTCGTCGGAAAACGGTTCTATGTCGGCCCGCAGGAAATAGTAGGTAGTGGCGAAGAGCGGGTTCACCACGATGTTTTCCGGAAACTGAACCTCCGAAAGATTCATGCCGGAGGTGACCCAATCGATTTCACCTCGGTTGAAGCGATCCGTCACGGTGTCGTCGTCCGTAAAGACCACCCGTATCCGCGGAATCTCCACCTGGTCTGCGTCCCAGTATTCCGCATTGCGATCCATTACCAGCTCGTCGTTCCCCCGTTCTATCAGCCGGTACGGCCCATTACCGAGTACCTCGGAGAGCTGTGACCAGTCCCGTTGGTCGCGGATCGATGGGTGAACTGGTACGAAGGCGTGGTGGCTGAGGATCCGCAGAAAATGGGTAGCCGGTCGACGTAGCGTCACGCGGAGAGTCCCGTCATCCACGGCGGTAATTCCGACTTGATCGGCATCTTCGATCTCACCGGTACGATATTCACGAACGCCTGCAATGATATCGAAGAGGAAATTGTAGGCGGCATCCGTCTCCGGGTCGACAAGTTTTAGCCAGGTGTCGCGGAAATGATCGGCGGTCACCGCATCTCCGTTCCAATAGCGGGCGCTTTCGCGTAAGTGGAAGGTGTATTCCTTTCGGTCTTCGCTCACGTCCCACCGTTCGGCAACCGCCGCCTCCGGTTCCATCGTCAAAGGATGGTAGCTGACGAGGCCCTCATAGAGGCCGCTGTAGATTTGCGCCTCACTGGACGTGAAGCTGTAGATCGGATTGAGTTGCGCGTTTCCTTGAGGAAAAGAAACGACGAACTCCCGTGACTGAGAGGCATCCTGGGCGGTCACCGTGAGACCGCCGTGCGCGAGGAGCGCGAGAAACACCACAACTTGAAAAAGACGACGTGCCATACCTTGGATATACCGAGAATCAGCAGCTCCGACAAGGAGTAGGCACATATCCGAACATATTTGGTAGCTCCGGCAGGGCCCGTTGCAGATTGGTGGAGGCGCGAGTGACCGCTTCCAGCAATCGATTCAGGTCATCAGGGCGCTTCCGAGCGGTCTCCAATCCGTCGACCAGTGAGTCGAGCTGCGCGATCGAGCGTGCTCCCGCCACCGTCCCGTCAACTCGATCCGTGGCCCACAGGATCGCCACCGCCGCTCCCCGTTCCGCCTCCCGAACCTGCTCCGGTGTCACACTTACACAGACCGATCCGTCGGAGTAGGCCCTGATCCCGCCGGCGGGCCAGCTCTTCCACCGCTGCGGCGAGATCGATTCCCTGTCGGGGCCAATGGATGTAGTACGTGTCGACGAAGTCGAGTCCCATCCGACGGAGCGAGCGCTCAAGATGGGTGCGCAGGGATTGCGGGGGACGAACAACGGACTTCGTCGCCACATGGAGTTCACTTCGTCGTTCCCGCACCTGACGGCGCAGCGCTTGCCCCACCAGCTGCTCCGCCCGACCATTGCCGTAAGCTTCCGCGGTATCGAAATGCCGAAAGCCGCGATCCCAGGCGTGGCTGAGAAGAGCTTTTGCTCTCGCCGTATCGATCGCGGGCCACGCGCTTTTGTCAAGAAACCACGTACCAAGCGCCGGATTACTCATACCGAAGAATTCTGCCCCGGACGGTCAAGAAATGACAAGAACTAACCGATACCATAATGGGGGAGTGTAACCTATGACTCATCAGGAACGTCGACGGTGGCCCGTGTTGCTCATGGCGGCGACGGTTCTTCTCGCGCCGGTCGGTTTGATATCGGCTCAAGCAAGCTCGCCGACACGCGATATCTCGACCGGTGACGCTCGTATGCATGTAGCTGGTCCCGACATGCTGTTCCTCGACGGCGTCGTGATCGGTGGCGAGCAATACGCGATCTACCTCTCCGCCGACGATGATGGTCGGTGGCTCGTGACCTCCGTGGAGCCAATCGATCGCCGCGCGCTTCCCAAGGATGTCATTCTCGATATGGCCGAATTGTCCACGCGCGGAACGGGTGAGCTTCGCATCGAAAACATCTATCTCGACGGCCGATTCTACTCCGGTACGGTTGCTTTCAATCGATCGTACCGGCAGGTCGAGGCGTACGAGTTCTCCTCAACGCCGCAACCGGCCCCGTCCCAGAGCGCGCTATTACGCCAATTGGCCGACATGTACGATGCGCCCGCGTCCTCCGGGGAGGCCTCCGGGAATCGTTCCGGGGAAACCTCCGTGGCGTCCTCCGGGGAGACAACTTCTCCACAGGACCCCGTCATTCAGCGCCTTGACGAATATGCGGCACGGGGCGCCGAACGCCTCGACAGACTGGAGACGCGCATCGATGAGCTCGCACATCGGCTGGACGCCGCCATGGCCGACGGGGGGGCCGCCGTGACTCGGCTCATAAATCGGGTAGACGCCGCTGTGACCGACGGTGGTGCCGCGGTAACTGAGCTCATGAGCCGGGTAACTGCAGCGTCCTCCGGCTCCGGTGGTTCCGCGCCGGCCGTCGATGATATCGCTCCGACTCTTTCCCTCTCGCGGGCACGGGCGGAGATGGCCACGACGGATATTCTTGATCTCAGCGCGGGGATTCCGGTTTCCGGCAGCTGGCGTGCGGCAGATACCGACAACGTCTCCCAGATCGATCCCGACGCGCGTTTTGCGAAGCTTATCCTTCCGTACCGCCAGGACAGCCGGCCGCGGCTGTATCGGGTGGTGACCCGCGCCCCCGGCGAGGGTTGGGCTGGGGTAGGCCTCCATCTCAGTGTCAGCGACGTGGAGCTACCGGCGGGATATGGCTACGGGCGCAGTATTCTGGTGTGGCTCACGCGCGACGTGCAGGCCTACGGCCAAGAGACAACCTTCCTTGAGGTCTACATCTCCTACGACGATTTCACGATGAACCGGGTGGCGCAGAGCGCCCTCGACTCCGATCTGAGCGTCACGAGCGCTCTGGAAGTTCTCATGGATCCCGGCGCTGGAATACTCACCGTTGCCATTGACGGAGTTGAGCAGTTCCGCTATCGCCTCAACCTTCCCCAAGGGGCGGGATTGGAAGTGGCGCTGCGTGCCCTGGGAGAGGGGGAGTTCTCAGACCTTGAGGTGCGGCGCCGGTAAGGTGCGGCACCGATAGCCGTTGACGGAGTTCGCGTAGTATTTTCTTCCCATGGCACCACAGAAGCCGGAGGTGCGCGTATATCCTCCAGGTTACGGACATACCCCGTTGACGGCGGACTATCGGCCGTGGCACGGCGATCACGATTTTCTTCGGGCGTGGACCGCGGTACGCGACCACACGATGCTGGATCAACCCAGGCTCTATGAGCTCTGGGAACTCACGCAACAAGCGACCAAGGTTAACGGAGCGATTCTTGAGGTCGGAACCTGGCGGGGTGGAAGCGCTGCCCTCATGGGGCTGCGGCTGAAACACTTGAATGCCCACCGTTCGCTCATAGTTGCCGACACCTTCGCGGGAGTAGCCAAGGCTGGACCCCGGGATCCCTATTATCGTGGGGGCGAACACGCCGATACCGACCTTGACACGGTGTCCGCATTTCTTCATAGTTTGGACTTGCTGGATTTCCGGCTGCTCTCCGGGCTTTTCCCGGATGAGACGGCGCACCACGTGCGTGACGAAACGATCGCTTTGTGCCATATCGACGTTGATGTGTATGACTCGGCGCAGGGCGTTTTTGACTGGGTGTTACCCCGCGTCCCTCCTGGAGGGATCATTGTATTTGACGACTACGGCTTTTCCGGTTGCGAGGGTGTCACCAGTCTCGTTCACGAATTACGGGCAAGAGACGACATGTGCGTCATTGCCAACGTAAATGGGCATGCGGTGGTCGTGATAACCCACACTCGTGAGAGGCAATACGAACCATGACGAACCGATTTCTTCTCCTCGCCGGCATCACGGCTGTACTGGGGTGTAGTACCACCGCAGTAGGGGGGACTTTTTCCGACAATGACCAATCGACCAGCTTCAATTTCTCCTGGGATACGGGCGAAAACGGGCCGCTTAGTCCCGATGACTACGCAAACGTCCTGAATCTGCTTGAGGACGAGCGACCGATGCTCGCCCTGTATCGGGAAGATGTAACGCACCAGGCGGTGGTGGATTTCTTCGTGGAGCTCGCCGGTTCCGAAGAGATAGCCCTGCCTATACTCTACTATGCGAACCGGGAGAACCTGTCCCTATCGTTGGTATTCTCCCTGGCCTGGGTGGAGAGTCGTTACTCTCCGGGTGCGGTAAACTATAATTCCACGTCGGTAGACCGAGGGCTCTTCCAGTTGAACTCCCGCACATTTCGCAACCTTTCCGAAGATGACTTCTTTCACCCCGACGTGAACGCCCGACACGGCACCCAGTACCTGACCTGGTGCATGGAACACACCTCCTCGGACATGGAGGCGGTAGCGTGCTATAACGCCGGCCTTACCCGCGTCCGGGCGGGTCGAACCCCGCAGTCTACACGTGTCTACGTCGATCGAATCGGTCAGTTCCGGACCCGGATCGAGAACCGCTTTCGAGCATACATCCTGAGAGAGTTCCCCTCCCATAGCACCTGATGATACAGTAACACCTTATGGTTGTCGTACTCGAACAGGGAATCCGGGAGCAGGATAAACGCGCTCTTCGGGAGTTTTTGGAGCATCGTGGATTCAAGGTCCGGGAAGTCACCGGCGAAACGGAAACGATCTTCGGAGCGGTGGGGAGCACGCAGATCGACCTGCGTGAGGTTGAAATGCGTCCCGGCGTGGCCAAGGTCGTGCCGATTTCCAAGCCGTACAAACTGGCCTCCCGCGAACTCAAGCATGCGGACTCAGTATTCTCCGTGGGGCCGGTGAAAATCGGCGGAAATCGGCTGGTAATGATCGCCGGTCCCTGTGCGATCGAGAGCCGGGATCAGATCATGGAGACCGCCGAAATCGTGGCCTCTTCTGGGGGGGTCATGCTCAGAGGCGGCGCGTATAAGCCGCGAACCTCGCCGTATTCCTTTCAGGGTCTCGGTGAGGAAGGGCTGGGGTATCTTAAAGAGGCCGGTGAACGGTACGGCATGCCGGTGATTTCGGAGATCGTCTCGCCGCTCCAGGTTGATCGCATGCGGGAGTATGTCGATGTGCTCCAGATCGGCGCCCGGAATATGCAGAATTTTGAGCTCCTGAAGATGGTTGGCGCCGAGTCGATGCCGGTCATGCTCAAGCGGGGCCTCGCGGCAACGATCGAAGAGTGGCTCATGGCCGCGGAGTACCTGCTTGCCCACGGTGCCGAAGACGTGATCCTCTGTGAACGTGGGATTCGCACCTTCGAGACCTACACGCGGAACAGTCTGGACATTTCTTCCATCCCCGTGGTGAAGAAACTCAGCCACCTGCCGGTGTTTGTCGATCCCAGTCACGCCACGGGCATTCGCGAGAAGGTTCAGCCCGTCGGGCTGGCGGCGATCGCCGCTGGAGCGGATGGACTGATCGTGGAGGTTCACCCCGATCCTGATCAAGCGCTATCCGACGGACCACAGAGCCTTTATCCGGAGCAGTTTGAGAAGCTCATGCGCGACATTGAAGCGCTGTCTCCGGTGGTGGGCCGCGAGGTGGCTCGGCTTCCCCATCGCGCTCGGATCGCCCCGGGCCGGGCCACCGTGGCCGACGTTCCTGCTACGGACGGGGCATCGACGAACTTGCGGGTGGCGTTTCAGGGGGCGCGTGGTGCGTACAGTGAGATCGCACTGCTCCGGTACTTTGATCAGGTGGGCCGAGAAGTCGAGCCGATTAGTACCGAGCACTTCCGGGACGTCTTTGAAGCGGTCCTGAAGAACGAGGTTCCTTTCGGAGTGGTTCCGCTGGAGAACTCCCTCATGGGTTCGATTCACGAGAACTACGACCTGCTGCTGCAATACCCGGACATCCGCATCGTGGGGGAGACACATATCCGGATCCAGCACAGCCTGATCGGTACGCAGAACGCCACTCTGGAGTCGGTGAAAACGGTGATGTCGCAGACACCCGGAATCGAGCAGTGCCGTGATTTTCTGAACCGCCATCCCGAATGGAAGGTAGTTCCGTTTTACGACACCGCCGGTGCCGTTGCGCAGGTACGGGAGGGCAACGATGATAGCGTGGCCGCGATCGCCCACGCCCGGACCGCCGACTACTATGGTATGAAGGTGCTCAGGGAAAGCATCGAAACCAACGCCCGTAACTACACGCGCTTTGCGATTCTCACACGAGAGGAGAACGCCGAAGCCCGGGATCCAGATATGGCAACGCTCGTGTTTTCTACTCCGGACACGCCGGGAGCCCTCTACGAGTGTATGCGGGTCCTGGCCGAACGGAAAATCAACCTGAAAAAACTCGAGTCCCGTCCGATTCTGGGAGAGCCGTGGAAGTACATGTTTTACGTGGATGTGCAGCTTCCGGAGAACCGGGATGATTTTAAGCGTGCCTATTCCGAACTGGAACAGGCTGCACGGGACGTGCACCTGTTGGGAACGTTTCGCAGTTCCCGAGGGTTCGATCGGTCGTAGGCGGCCGGCACGCAGCTAAGGCGGGGCGGCCGGCGCCCCCGGCATTACGCGTCTGTGATACCCAGTTTCCGCAATTGCTCCCGCTCTTCCGTCTTGGCTACGTACTGCCGCACTTTTTTGCGGCCGCGGTCGAGGTGGTCGTTAATCGCCGTGATCTCCATATTGACTGATCGGAGTTGCGAACGCTGATCACGACTGACTTCCGTCTTGAAGAACGTCTCCAAACCTTCCAAACGCCGCACCACGTCAGACACTTCCTGGACGTCTTTCGTGACGAACTGGAGCAGCATATCCTCATCGGAGTTCTGCAGCTTCGTCCACGCGGTTCCGGACCGCGCCATGAGACTGCTGTACACCCGAGACCGGCGACGGAGTGCCTCCAGGAACGAATCGAAGTTGATATCCTCCGTTTTGTGAGCGCCGGTGGATTTGTCCACATAATCGATCGTGAAGATGCGTTCCTCCGAGTCTCTGCCTCGCATTCTGGCCCAGATTTGCTTGAGCATCTCTCCGAAGGAGAGTTTGCGGCTTTCCAGCACCAGGACGTTGTCTCCAAGCTTCCGGCCGGCCTCTTCCAGAGGTCGACTGGCGGCGGCCAGGGTCCGAGCAGATTCCAGCAATACCTGTTTCAGATCATCTTCCGGTTTCTTGGTTTCCGCCGGCTTGCTGGACGTGGCCAGATCGCTCAACAGGGTTCGACGAATCGCTTCTCCTCCGTCGGGACTGTTCTCGGCAAAGATCTCCAACACCAGGTCCCGTGCGAAGGGCTGCCCCGGCAGATGCGTGGGCAAAACCGACTTCACCGCCTGCAGCGCCTTCTCTCGCTGGTCCTCCGATGGAGTTTCCGGAACTCTCGAATCGGTGAGCACCGAACGGCGCAGATCGAGTTTGTACTGTTCACGCTGCAGCTGAGTGATGCGTTTCAGAATCGACAACGCTTGCCGTGAGGCGCGACTCAACTGATCCTGCGCGTCGGTGACGATGTTGGCCGAGAGCGTATCACTGCCGCGTTTCACTTTGACTATCTGTTCTCCGAGACCGCGGGTGGTCGGTTGCGTTGCGGTATCGGAGACGTTGGACCAGTTGATGTACTTCAGGAATTTCACCACCTGTTTAATCCGGCGCAACGAGAGATTCTCCAGAGAACAATCAAAATAGTCGGTAAGGAAGGAGAGGCGGCTCTCGTATTTGCCGAGACGGATGCTGAGTTGGGTGTCACGCTCGCTGTCGAGGTATGGCGCATCCGAAGGTACGTCCAGCTCCGAGATACGCTCTTCGTAATTGTAGGGATCTTCCTTGATCAGTCCCTTTTTCTTGAATAGCTTGTGAAGCGCCTCAAAGCTCGACTGCATCTGTCGAAACTGTCGTTTCAATGTGTCCAGGTCGTGTTCCCGGATCTCCGCACGTCGAGCTTCCAGATGCGACTCAAGTTCCGCCTCAAAGCTTTCAAACCCAGCCATGAACCCCATGATACGGCAAGGACCTTCCTCCGGCAAGCAACCGCCTCCGGCAAGCACCGTGCCGGAAACGGCAGTAGGGAGGGATATGCGAAGAATTTCGTCTGGTGGCACAGTTCTCCTGCTCTTCGCAGCTCTTTCCGGGCTTTGGAGCTCGTGTGCGCATCCCGGAGACGCGGCGCGTGGCGCGCAGGCGATCACGGTGGAGATCTCCGACATCCCGGAGGTGTATGCGCCGATGCGGGTAGTCTGGAAAATCACCTGGTGGGACGGAGCAGCGGTGAAGAGTGAGGTTCTCCTGGAGCGAAGTGCGGCGGACCCTGTGACGGCAACGCTACCGCTCTCCCAGCATGGGGCGGAGGTAGTGGTCGTTCGCGCCGCAGCCCACCCGGCGAGCGGGGGAGCGCTGGCACCGCTGGGAGCGTGGGGTGCTCCGCCGAGTTCCCGATTCACGTTGGAGCCCGACTTCGGTCGGGTGGCGGGGTCGGTGCTCCAGGTGGCGCGACGCGGGCTCGACCCGGCCCTGATCAACCTGAAACGATTGCACCGTACTGTGGGTGAAGAATGTGGAGACCAGCCGGAGATTCTGGATCACCAGCGGTTGGTGGAGGCTCTCGGTACCGGTGAAATGAACCGGTACGCGATCCGCCGTCGTGCTCGGCCGGGGTGTGAGGTATCGCTTCCCGCTCCCGTGGACGACGTATGGATCAGCCATGACACCACCGAGGAAACGATCGAGGGGGTGTGGGCGGGGGACCGCTGCCACTGGATCGTCCCGGTGGCGGAAGGGGAAGTGCGGCACCTATGGCAGTGGCTGCCGGCGGGGGCCGGCGCGGCGGCTACGCTGGGCTCGACGAACGGCGTGTCCACTGCGGCGGCCACACCGGGCTCGGCGAACGGCGTGGCCGATCCCCCGGCGGGGACCTCTTGGATCCGTCTCCTCACGGTGGGGCGCGACCGGAACGGCCACGCGTTCTGGTTCATCAAGGAGGTGCCGGGCGTGCCCGGGGCGTAACGGAGGCGCGCCGCCTACCTCACCGCGAGGCTTACTTCACCACCATATTGACGAGCTTGTCCGGAACGGCGACCACCTTGACCACCTCCTTGCCGGCGATGAGTTCCGCGATTCGCTCTTCCCGCATCGCCTGTTCCTGGAGTGCGTCCTTATCGGTTCCGGCGGCCACGGTCATTCGGGAACGAATCTTGCCGTTCACCTGAAGCACCACTTCCACCTGATCGTCCTTGGTGAGCTCCTCGCGATACTCCGGCCACGGTGCCAGGGAGACCGGTGACCGATTCCCCTGCATCTCCCAGAGCTCCTCCGCCAGATGGGGGGCGTAGGGTGCAAGCATGCGGATTAGCGCCTGCCAGACTTCCTTGGAGAGCGTATCGCGCTTGTAGATCTCGTTCACCAGGATCATCATCTGACTGATGGCGGTGTTGAACGCCAGCTTGTTGGTATCCTCGCCCACCTTCTTAATGGACTTGTGCAGGGTGCGCAGGAGCTCCTCATCAGGCGCTTCGTCGGCAACGGGCCGATCAGTCAGGCGCCACACCCGATCCAGGAAGCGGTGAACCCCCACCAGCCCCTGCGTGGACCAGGGCTTTTCCTGTTGCAACGGCCCCATAAACATCTCGTAGACGCGCATGGAGTCCGCGCCGAACTCGGAGATGATGTCGTCGGGGTTAATCACGTTGCCCAGGCTCTTGGACATCTTTACCCCGTTCTCTCCCAGAATCATCCCCTGGTTTACCAAGCGCGTGAACGGCTCGTCCGTGTTTACCACGCCGATGTCGTAGAGCACCTTGTGCCAGAAACGGGCGTACAGAAGATGAAGAACCGCGTGTTCCGCGCCCCCCACGTACAGATCCACCGGCATCCAGTATTCGATCTTTTTCAGGTCGGCAAACGCCCGGTCATTGCTGGGATCCAGATAGCGCAGGTAGTACCAGCAGCTCCCCGCCCACTGGGGCATCGTATTCGTCTCGCGGCGGCCGGTGCGGCCACTGCCGTCGGGACACTCGCATCCCACCCACTCCGGCACCGCCGCCAACGGGCTCTCGCCGGTGCCGGTGGGCTTGTAACTCTCGACCTCCGGAAGGGTCACCGGTAGTTGGTCTTCGGGAACGGGGTAGTAGGTGCCGTCGCACTCCACCAGGGGAATCGGCTCGCCCCAGTAGCGCTGTCGGCTGAAGATCCAGTCCCGCAGCTTGTAGTTAATCGCCCGGGCCCCGCGACCTCGTTCTTCAAGCCAGGCGATTATCTCGGTCTTTACCTGTTCCGTGGGTTTGCCGTCGAATTGCCCGCTGTTTACCGCCACGCCGTATTCCGCCGCCGCCTCCGTGAGCGGCGCGGTGGGATCGGTTTCGTCCGGGCGCGCCACCACTTTCACGATGGGCAGCTCAAAGGCGGTGGCAAACTCCCAGTCCCGCTCGTCGTGTGCGGGGACCGCCATGATTGCTCCCGTGCCGTAGCTGGCCAATATGTAGTCGCTGATCCAAATGGGGATCTTTGCGCCGCTCACGGGGTTGATCGCGTAGGAGCCGGTGAAGACCCCCGTTTTTTCCTTGGATAACTCGGTCCGCTCCAAGTCACTCTTGAGCTTAGTGGCGTTCACGTACTCCCGGACTGCCTGCGACTGCTCCGTAGTGGTAAGCGCCGGTACCATGGCGTGCTCCGGCGCCATCACCATGTACGTCGCCCCGAAGAGCGTGTCCGGCCGGGTGGTGTACACCTCGATGTGCTGCTCATCCGGGCCGAGACCGGCGGCCGTGGCCCGGGCCGCGGAGTCCTCGGCGAGCAGGAAGATCACGTTGGCGCCCTCGGAACGGCCGATCCAGTTGCGCTGCATCGCCTTAATCGAATCCGGCCAGTCCAGCGTGTCCAGCCCCTCCAGGAGACGGTCGGCGTACTCCGTGATCTTGAGCATCCATTGCCGCAGGGGACGGCGCTCCACCGGGTGGTTGCCGCGCTCACTCCGAGGTCCTTCCGGCGTTGCCAGCACCTCTTCGTTGGCCAGAACCGTTCCCAGCGCTTCGCAGTACCACATGGGTATTTCCGCTACATACGCCAATCCCTGCTCCCACAGTTTCAGGAAGATCCACTGCGTCCACTTATAGTAGTTCGCGCGGTGCGTGCTCACCTCCCGGTCCCAGTCATACGAAAACCCAAGACTCTTGATCTGCTCCCGAAAGCGATCGATGTTGGCCTCGGTAGTCGCCTTGGGATGGGTCCCGGTCTGCACCGCATAGTTCTCCGCCGGCAACCCGAAGCTGTCAAACCCCATCGGGTGGAGCACGTTGTATCCATTCATGCGTAGATAGCGGCAATAGATGTCGGTGGCGGTGTACCCCTCAGGGTGTCCCACATGGAGGCCCGCCGCGGAGGGATACGGAAACATATCAAGAACGTAGCGCCGCTTGTCGGCGGGAACTGAGGGATCTTCCGTCGCCCGGAACGTCTTGTTTTCGTCCCAGTACCGCTGCCACTTGGGCTCAATCTCGCGGAATGGATATTTCTTCATGGTCGGCATGGTACCCAATGGTTCACAGCACCGTCAATCGCGCCTACAATAGGAATGCACGCCTCAAAGGAGGTGGATCAATGGTAAATGACATGCGATTCGTCGGCCGCTGGTACCCTGACCGTGCCGAAGTGGTGGACGGCCTCTTTCAATCTCACACACAAGATCGACCGCAGGCGGTTACCACTGCGCCTCCTCTTCTGGGGATGCTTCCCCACGCCGCGTTGATCTACACCGCGCGCGGGCAGGGTGTGTTCTGGGACCGCGCGGCCCTTCACCGCGAGACGCTACGGGAGACGGTGGACCTGATCGTAGTGGTGGCGCCTTCACATTACGTGCCGATTCCGGCGGATACCACCGTGGGTGCGGCGTTTTCCGCCCACGCCACCCCGTACGGGGAGATTCCCGGAGCCGTAGCCGACAGGGGGTCCGCCGAGGAGACCACCGGTCTTGGCGATCGCGAGAATCCGGCCACGGTTGAGGGCGAGCACGCCGTCGAGCTCCTGCTTCCCGGAATCGCCCGCTATCTCGGGCGGGAGCTTCCCGTAGCAGCGGTACTGGTGGGTAACCTGACCACACCGGAAAGCGCCCGCGCCACCGCCCGGCGGCTGCTGGATCGGGTGGGGAACCGCCGCGTGTTGTGGCTCGTGAGTTCCGATGCCACCCATTACGGGCGGACGTTCCGGTGGGAGCCGTACGGTGATCGATCCTGGGGCGAACTTCACCACCAGCTCCACGCCGACGATACCGCCATGGTCCGCCCGGCGCTCGCCGGAGACCTCAGCACCTACTGGGAGTACCTGGCCCGGGAGAGCACGGTGTGCGGACGGTACGCCCTGGGGCTGGCCACGGCGGCGATCCTGGAGCAGGAAGCGGCCGGTACCGTGGAGCGGGGTGACGCGGCGATTCTCGACTATTATTCATCCGCGGAAGATGATGACACGGCACGGCAGTTCGTGTGCTATCTGACCGCTGAGATTACCGGAGGTATGCGATGACTCCTTGGAACCTTTCCGCTGCAACGCGATGCGCCCTGTTGGGCTATTCCCGGGCGCTTCTGGGCTGGCGGCTGGGCTCCCGGTATCGTCACGGCCAGGAGCCGCACCTGACCCTGGAAGACCCGATTCTCGATGAAACCCCCGGCCTCTTCGTGACGCTTCGCAAATATGGAGAACTCCGCGGATGCATCGGAACGATTCGTACCTCGCAGCCGCTTCGCTCTACCCTGCGCCGCGTTACCCTGGAGGCGGCGCTGGAGGATCCTCGGTTTGATCCGGTCACGGACGACGAAATCCAGTTGTGTGTGATCGAACACTCGATTCTCACCGTTCCTCGGGAAGTCGAGGGAATAGGAGAGATCAATCTCGGTAGCGACGGGATCATTCTCTCCGTGGCGGGAAAGCGGGCGCTCTTTCTGCCGGAGGTTTCCCGGGAGCAGGGATGGGACCTGTCGACGACGCTCTCCCACCTCGCTCGAAAAGCGGGATTGTCCTCCGATGCGTGGCGCGGTGAGGATGCGCGGTTCGAAGTGTTCGAGACGGTGCACTACACCGAAGAGGAGTGTGTAAATGGGCGGTGAAAGCAGTTCCCGCCGGGAGGGAACCGTCACGTGTGATTTCTGTGCACACCGGTGCTCGATCGCCCTGGGAGAAGTAGGCCTCTGCGGGGTCCGCACCAACGACGGCGGTGCGCTTCGGACAACCGTCTATGGCGAGATTCAGTCTGCCGGGATCGACCCGATCGAAAAAAAGCCGCTGTACCACTTTCTCCCTGGATCTCACGTGTTCTCCGTGGCGTTGGCGGGATGCAATTTTCGGTGCAGTTTCTGTCAGAACGCGGCCATCGCGTTTCCGGAGCGGTTTCCCCAGCCTCAAGCCCAATGGTCCGCGGAAGAGGTGTATCGCCAGTGGAAGCGGTCCGGCACCCCTTCCATCGCGTACACCTACAGCGAGCCCACCGTGTGGCAGGACTTTATTCTTGATTCAGCTCCCCGGATTCGTGCCGACGGCGGCCGGGTGGTGATGGTGACCAACGGGTTCTTCACCGAGGAGACGATGGATCGGCTGATACCGGTGGTGGATGCGTTCAATATTGACCTTAAGGGAGACGAGCAGTTCTATCGAAAGTTGTGCAAGGGCCGCAGCGAGCCGGTGCTTGAGGCGATTCGCCGCATTGCACCGGAACGACACCTGGAAGTGACCACGATGCTTATGAGTTCGCGCCATACTCGGGAAACGATCGACCTGCTGAGAACGGAGCTTGTGGACGCCGGGGTACAGGTGTGGCACCTGAGCCGGTTCTTCCCCGCCTGGAGAATGGCCGACGAACCGGCCACCACCGAGGACGACCTCCGGGAGACGTTGGACTACCTCTCGAAGCGGGAACGTCCACCGTTTATCTTTGCCGGAAATAGCCGACAATCAGATTATCATCGGACGAACTGTCCCCAATGTGGTACCGTCTGTGTGGACCATCGACCGCCGGTCCGGGACTACACCGATCATGGAGCGTGTCCCCAGTGCGGTCACCAGTTATACGGAGTTTTTGTCTAAGGAGACGTTGATGCGCAGAGCATTTCTTGTACTATGTGCGGTAACGGTGATCACCGCCACCGCCGCCGCCGATAATTCCTTCTCAGCAGGTATTGGAACCAACTTCTATCGGTACGATACGACCTATCTCACGGCGCTATCCGCCACGTATCTCCACGAACTGCAAGACGGTCTGGAGCTGAATCTCGGAAGTGAGTTTGGTATTACCACCGATAAGAATAGTGACGGCGATACCGTCCCGAGCTTTCTGATTCCGGTAAACGTGGGGCTCAACTTTACGTTTCCCCAGGAACGGGTGATGTTTCTATTCGGAACCGGGTTATCTCCGGTGTTCAACTTCAATCCCGACACGGAGACGGAGTTCCGTTTTCTCATGGGGCCCTACGTGAAGGCGGCGATGCGCGTGAAAGTGCACCCGATTATGAGCTGGTTTCTCGAGGCGCAGCAGGATCTGCTGATCGGCGGCAATGACTGGATCAATACCAGCACGCGCCTGTCCACGGGGATCAACTTTGCCTTTCCCCGCGGAGGAGAGTAGTGTTGGTACCCGCGCCGGTGCGAGGATAAAGAAAGACCCTCTCAGGAAAGGAGGTAAAACCTGAGAGGGTCTCAAAAACCAAAAGACCAAAGATGACTATGTCGGAACGATACGAGTGGTGCATAGACATGCTCCGACGCACCGGAAAATTACCACCTCTGGGTATGAATTGCAATATGCAAACGATTAATCTAGCTGTTTTTTCCCGCAATTTGGGTAGAATTGCCTCGACGCCGTGATCGTGAGATGATGGTATCGTGATCGAAATATCCGTTGTCTTTGTGTTGCTGCTAATCTCCGGCGCGTTTTCCGGCACCGAGGTGGCGTTCACCTCACTCTCCGTGGATCAGATCGAGCGAATGAAACGAGAGAAGGGTGTCCGGGGACGGCATGTGGCCGATCTCTACGACCACCTAGACGTAGTCCTGACCTCCATTACGATCGGTAATAACTTGGCCAACCTGGCGGCCTCCGCGCTGGTTTCCGCGTTCACGATTCGCATCTTTGGAGAGACGTGGCTCACCGCGTCCACGCTGGTTCTGACGATTCTGGTGTTGATAATCGGGGAGGTAACTCCAAAGCAGATCGGCATTATGCACAATGAGCGCGTTACTCTTGGGCTGTCGCGGTTTCTGCAGATCTTCTCCACCATCTTTTCGCCCTTCATCTGGCTGATTCGCACAATCAGTAACGCCCTGACTCGTCTCACCGGAAGCACAAAACGACCGCGCGTCACGATCGAAGGTCTCCAACACCTGGTCCGCTACGCAGGCAGCGAGGGCCTGTTTAACCAGCTCAACGCGGCGGTCCTGAAGAACGTCTTTCGGTCCCGTGAGGTCCGGGTAGGAGCGATCATGACGCACCGGACCAAGGTGTTCAGCCTGGAGAAGCGGAGAACGGTGCGGGAGGTATTTCCCGCAATTCTGGAGTCCGGGTTCTCCCGGATACCGGTCTACGATGATGAACCGGAGCGGATCGTGGGCATCCTGCTCGTGAAGGATGTCGCCAAGGCTGTCGCCGATGGAAACAGCGATATGCCGATCAGCAAGATCGTGGTGCCACCGGTATTTGTCCCGGAGTCCAAGAGTTTTCACTCGGTACTCTCGCGATTGCGCCGAGAGCGGTTAAACATGGCGATCGTCCTCGACGAGTACGGCGGAGTCGCGGGTATCGTCACTGTGGAGGATCTGGTGGAGGAGTTCGTCGGTGAACTCTATGATGAGGGCGAGATTGAGGAGGCACAGCCACTGTTCACAGTTGGACCCGATGAGTATGTCATCGCCGGGGACGCCCCGATTCACGTGATTAACGACCACCTCGATGTAGATTTTCCCACGGATGATGATGCTCAAACGATCGCCGGATTTATCATCCGGAGTATGGGCCGGATTCCGGAAAAGGATGAGGTGCTGGAAACCAGATTCGGTTCATTCGTGATCGAAGCTGTGGGACAGAGCTATATCGCCTCCGTTCGGTTTCGCCGAACCCGAGCCCGGCATGATTAACCTGGTGTGCCCCGAACAAAAGAAAGGCCGTCTCGAAGATTCGAGACGGCCGGCAAGCGATGTGGGGGGATCCCTACTCAACTGAGAGGACATCTTTCATCGCTTGTTTAATGCTGTCCTTGGGCAGTGCTCCCACCGCCATCTGCGGCTTATCATCAACCGGGATAAACAGCATCGAGGGAACACTCTGAATATTGAAGACCGAGGCCAATTCCTGCTCCGCATCGGTATCGATCTTATAGATCTTCAGTTTTTCACTGTATTCCTCGGAAAGCTCTTCCAGCACGGGCGCGACCATTTTGCACGGGCCGCACCAAACGGCATAAAAATCGATGATCGCCGGCTTGTCGCCTTCATACTTCCATTCTGTGTTCTCTTCGTAGTTAAAAACCTTATTCAAAAAGGTGTCTTTGGTCAGATGTTCGGTCATTGTTATACTCCCGTAATATTAAAATTCATATATATAAGATAACACAGCGATGTGGGAAAGGCAAGTGCTAGGCGGGATTCTTACCCCAACCTCGCCGGAGTGCCTGCCACACCGGACAACGATCGTGTACCGCGGAGAAAAACACTGAATCGATGTGTGTCATATTCATATTGCGTAATATAATGATAATTAATTATATAGAACGAGGCAACCGTAGAATGCAGATGACGGATTCAATCTGTTTCGGGACCGCGCACCTCAAACCGACGGGTTGTGAGGGTCTCCAGGAGTTCGATGCCGGTTGCTGTCGCCTGGCTGATCGTCTCCTCATCGGGATCGCCTCTGAGGAGTCGCGCAGATACAAACGTAGCTACCGCCTGCCATCCCTCGGCGTCGAGATAGACGGGACTGTACGGATAGTCCTCCCGGGAGAGATCCTCCGTCTCTTGGGAGAGCAGGTGCGCCGGGGGAATAGTGATTGCCGATTCGATGGAACCATCGGCGGCGGTCTGATCTATCCGGGACCGAATCTGTTCCTCGAGGCGAGAGAGATCATACCCATAGCGGAGGGTAGTAGTGACAACCACATACCCCGGTTGTCCGGGGCCCGTGGCCAGGCCCAGACGCTGCGAGAGACTCACCGCCTGAAAATGGTCCAGTTCATCCGGTGTGAGTACCTCCCGGGCTGGGGCATCGGCGCGACGAACGCGATCGAGAAGGGCGTAGAAATGTGTCTCCTCCATGAAAAAGTCGTGAGGAAAGACCGTCTTGTGCACCACGGTGAACGTTTCCAGCTCCGCCACGTCCCGGGCGTCGAGGAAGAGTGATTCCGATCCGGTGGAGGTTGTCTCTCTGAAAATGAATCCCGCCAGATGTTCCCGGGCAACAAACACCGAACCCGCTGCTACCGCCACCACCACCACCACGGTAACCGCGACCGAAGGAACGCGTCTCATCCTCGGAGCTCCTCGGCGGCAGGGCGAAAGCGAATCTCCACACTGTCATATCCGACGGCCCGCAGCAGATTACCGACGACGGCACGTGTGTGCGCTTGGGCGCGGGAGAGGATACCCCTATCTACCGCGTCCCGGCGGTTTCGTGTTTTGGCAACCTGAATTTCTTCAGAAATATCCAGCCAGTCCAGCCGTCCGAACCGTTCGAGAACCAGGTATTGTCGGATCGAGCTTTCATCGGTAACGACCCGAAGCACCTCCGGGGCGGGAAGCGTTACAAAGACCCGGCGGCGATCCTCGCGGTCTGGGGTGATCTCGACGCCATGCGACAGATCGATCCCGGCGGTGACCTCCATTTCTACCGAGAACAAGATCTCCTGCTGACCGGCGGGAATTCCCAGTACCCGGGTACGGTGGTCGAAGAACACCACATCGCGGTATCGGTAGCGGGTGGTAACCAGGGTTTGTACGCGTTGAACATGGGCGCGCGCCGCTTCCAGACGCCGGTGATCCACGCGGCGCCACGTGTCACGGAGGCCCACGGTTCCCACCGTCGCCGAGGCCAGGAGCACGAGTATCAAAATTGCCCAAAACCACCGACGGATGTTCACTCTATGCACAGTCTAAAGAAAACAACGTGAACGATGCAAACCGGGGCAGGTTGTGTTACATTTAGACCGATGGTGCGTCCTCAAAGCCGGTATGCCCGGGGTCATTCTCTTCGTCTCACGATCCTCGCTCTCCTCTTGGGAGGGGCCTCGGTTGTGGTGACGATCGGCGCACAGACCGCAGGCAACGAGCCGCCGCTGCAACCCGCGGTGGATCTTGTATTCGTCGCCGAGATGGAATCGCTCTCCGACCCTGAGCAGCGCGCCGCTGAGCTCCTGTTCTCCGCTGTGGAAGGGGCGTTTCGTAGTCAGCGCCGATATCGGTTGTCTCGTACCCTCGCCGGCGCCCTCCCGGAGCCCGGGAAACGGCCGACGGCCTTCGTATCTGTCGCGCCCCGACGTGACGGCCGTTTAGGAGTAGAGACCGATATCTGGGATGGAAGTGAGTTCACTGCGTCTGAGGTATTCGATCTTCCCACCGACCGCAGCCGTTTCTCCGCTGTCGACGATGTGGCGAATGCCGTGACCGACGGCGTGGAATCCCTTTTTCCGGGATTCGGGCGGGTGCGCTTTTCCAATGACGGGTATTCCGCTTCCTACTATGTGTATGTCGATGGCGCGTTCCTCGGGACCGATGTCGATGAGATCGAGCTACGTGTCGGGGCGTATGAAATTGAAGTGCGCCGGCGGGACGACGGCTTTGAGCAGGTGGTAGGTCGCCGCGAGGTGCGCCTGGAGGATGATGACTATCTGGAGATTCGCTTCTCCCTCACGAGAACTCCGCCTCCTATTCCCGGGTTTCTGCGACTCACCGATCCCAACGAGCGGTGGAGGGCACTTTTCGACGTTCGCGGAAGCTACCTGATTCCGCTGGAAGGATTCGATTTTTTCGATATGGACTGCGGGGGAGCGGTGATCGCGTCGGCGCTCTTCAACGATGTGGTCATTCCCGGATTCGTTCTGGGGGCAACTGCCGGCCACATCTACTTCATCGGGACCGATGCGGAGTTCGGCGAGGACAGCTACGAGCTCAGCGCTACGCCGGCGATGGGCGTGCTGGGACTGAGCGTGGGGCCGGTGTCCGGCGTGGATTTTATCGTCCGTGCCGGCGGTGGAATGGCGCTCACCCGATTCACCGAAACATTCCCAAACTCGGATGGTACGGAGTACACCCAGGAGTTCGATGATCTGTTTCCCGTCTTTGAAGGGGTGGTGGAGTTCGGCTTCGGCATATGGCGAAACCTGCGTCTTTCGCTGCACTCCTCCTGGTTCGGGGTGTGGGACGATTATGAACACGAGCTGTTTTCGTGGATCGGGGTGGGCCTTGGCATTGGGGGGCGCTTCTAAAGCGCCGGTGGAGTCGAGCTAACGCCCAGTTTCTGGTAGGCTGTACACCGTGAAAAGTGCGCAAATCATCGACCAAGTCGACCTCATCCGCCAGGTATTCTCGTACGCTCATCGCTTTCGGGGCAAGACGTTCGTCATTCACGTGGATCACGCCGCGGTGGATGATACCCGGGTTACCGCCCTGGTGCAGGACATCGTGTTACTCCACCAGGCGGGAATTCGTATCGTACTGGTTCCTGGGGCGCGCCAACGCATTGATGAAGTGCTTGAGCTGTACCATGTGCAGTGGCGCCGGCAGAACGGAGTGCGTATCGCCGGAGCGGACGCGATTCCCTTTATCAAGATGGCCGCGTTCGACGTGACCAACCGGTTCATGACGCTCCTGAGCGCCCACAATACCAACGCTGTTGTAGGAAACTGGGTTCGTGCCCGCGGCATCGGCGTGGTGGATGGTGTAGATTATGAGCACGCCGGCGTTGTGGAACGCGTACAACTGGATCTGCTTCGCACCACCCTGCGGCAGGATCTGATTCCGATCTTCCCCTGTATCGGTTGGAGTGCAACCGGCAAGCCGTACAACATCTCCTCCCGGGAGCTGGCGTTCCGCATCGCCGTCTCGCTGGAGGCGGAAAAACTGTTCTTCATTACCGACAGAATGGGACTCAATGCGCATAACCTTGAACTCCCGCCGGAGATTGAGGCTACTGCTGAGGGACGCATTAGTCGCCTCACCGTGGAGGAGGCTCGGCGCCTGCTGGAGCGGAATGGTGTCTCCCCGGAGGAGCGCTTCCCCGGCGGCGGGCGACCGCCGGCGGAAGTGATCGAGGGCGAACCCCGCCCCCTGTCCTCTCCGGCGCAGCCCAGCGGATACCACGAAGGGACCCGGGACCATCTGGAATTCCTCCGCCTGGCCTACCTGGCGGCGGGCGCCGGTGTTGCCCGAATCCATATCGTCGACGGAGACCAGGAAGGGGTGACTCTGGCGGAGGTGTTCAGCGATCTGGGGGTCGGCACGATGGTACACGCCAACGTGTACCAGAGTATCCGGCCGATGCGGATGGAGGATGTGGGCAAAGTCCACAACCTGATGCAACCGTTGGCGGAACAGGGAGTGCTGTTGGCCCGGACTCCGGAGGAGATCGCCGCCCACGCGGAGGACTACGTGGTGCACGAGACGGACGGCCGCATCCACGGATGTGGCGCACTTCACACCTACGCCAATGGGGAAGCGGAGATCGCTGCCCTGGCGGTGGACACCCGCTATGAAGAATTGGGAATCGGTCGCCGTATCGTGCTGTATCTCATGGAGCGCGCCCGGGAACAGCGTCTGGCAGCGGTGTTTGTGCTGACCACGCGCACCAGCGACTGGTTCGAAAGTATCGGGTTTGTACGGATCGGGGTGGACCGCTTACCGGCGGAGAAGCGTCGTCGCTATGACATGGATCGGAACAGTATCATTCTTCGGTACGATTTCTCCAACGGGTAGATTGTGCCGGTGGGGACGAGTCGCCCGTGGGGAATAGCTTCTACCGTTTGCCGAATCGCCTGTCTCTCGGTATATTATGCCCGCAGTCGGGGCATTCACGCCGGCATATTTACTATTAAACACGCATTACGCAGTTTCAGGAGTCGTACGAATGGCAACACACGAATTTCAGACAGAGGTGAACCAGCTTCTCAACCTCATAATCCACTCCCTGTACTCTCATAAGGAGATTTTCCTCCGGGAGTTGGTATCCAATTCCAGCGATGCCTTGGACAAACTTAAATACCTTACGCTCACCGACGAGCAGTTCAAGTCCTTGCAATTCGAACCCCGGATCGACATCGAGTTTTCCGAAGGGACCGACGAGAAGACGTTGACGATTCGCGACAACGGTATCGGCATGAACAATGACGAGCTCATGGAAAACCTGGGGACGATCGCCAAGAGTGGAACCAAATCATTTCTCGGGCAGCTAACCGGTGACGCGAAGAAAGACAGCAACCTCATCGGCCGATTCGGGGTCGGGTTCTATTCCGTGTTTATGGTGGCGGACAAGGTAGACGTGATCAGCCGCAAAGCGGGGGAGGATACCGCCTACAAGTGGGTCTCCGACGGAAAGAGCGGATTTGACATCTCCGAGACGGAACGGGATACGCAGGGAACGACGGTGATCCTGCATCTCGGTGAAGAGGGATCGGAGTTTGCCTCCCGTTGGCAGATAGAGCAGATCGTAAAGAAGTACTCCAACCACATCGCCTTTCCGATCTGGCTCCACTACGAAAAGACCGAGTACGACGATAACGGCAAGGAAACGGGTAAGACGCCCACCACGGAACAGATCAACAGCGCCGGTGCGCTCTGGAAGCGGAGCAAATCGGAGATTACCGACGAGGAATATAACGAGTTCTACAAGACGATCAGTCACGACACCGACGATCCGCTCATCTCGCTACACACCCAGGCGGAGGGAACGATGGAGTACACCACGCTCTTCTTCGTTCCCAAGAAGGCGCCCTTCGATATGTATCAGGTGGACTACAAGCCCGGGGTGAAGCTCTACGTGAAGCGGGTCTTTATCACCGACGACGAAAAAGAGCTGATGCCAACCTATCTGCGCTTCGTCCGGGGTGTGATAGATTCTGAGGACCTGCCGCTCAACGTGAGCCGCGAGATCCTGCAGCAAAACCGAGTTCTGAACAAGATCAAGGACAGCTCGGTCAAGAAGCTGCTCAATGAGTTCTCCCGTATCGCCCAGGAAGAACCGGAGAAGTGGGAGACGTTCATTAATGAGTTTAACCGCCCGCTGAAAGAGGGGCTGTACTCGGATTTTGGTAACCGGGAAACACTGATGGAACTGGTGCGCTTCAAGAGCACCAAAGCCGACGGTTGGACGAGCCTGGAGAAGTACAAGGAGCGGATGCTTCCCGATCAGAAGGCGATCTACTACATTACCGGTGACAACGAGGCGACCCTGCGCCGCTCCCCGCTGCTTGAGGCCTACACCAAGAAGGATATTGAAGTCCTGATCATGGCGGATGACGTGGACGAGGTAGTTATCCCCACGATCGGTACCTACAAAGAACTGGAGCTGAAGGCGGTGAACCGCTCCGACGCCGGTGAGGACCTGAAGGAAGAGAAAGACAAAGAAAAGGACGACGCCCTGAAGCCGGTTATTGATCGCATGAAGACGGTCCTCGGCGATCGCGTGAAAAACGTGGTGACGTCGGTGCGTCTCGCAGACAGTCCCAGTTGCATGGTAGTGGATGAGAACGATCCCACCATGAAGATGGCGCAGATGATGAAGGCCATGGGCCAGGGGGACCTCCCTGACGTCCAGCCGATCCTGGAGATCAATCCGGATCACCCCATCGTGGAGCGGATGAAATCGATGGACGACGACGAGCAGTTTTCCGACGCCGCGTTCCTGTTGCTTGATCAGGCGCTACTCGTGGAGGGGGAACAGCTCAAGGACCCCGCCACCTTTGTGGAGCGCCTGAACCGCGTGATGCAGCGGGCGCTGTAAGGCTCGGCCGGGCAAAGCTCTCCGGGGGCGGTGGCGATGCCCTGATCGCCGCGCGCCCGGCAGGGCTCAGTCCGTGTAGTGGGCGTTGCCGGCGTTGGTCTCCCGGTAGCGCCGTGGGCTGATCCCCTCGTATTTGCGGAACACCGTGGAAAAATAGCTGTCGCTCTCAAACCCTACGCGCTTTCCAATATCGTGAACCCGGGTCTTGGGCTCTCTCAACAAGAGCTCTTTGGCCCGGTCCACCCGGCGCTGGTTGATGTACTCCGTGGGGCGCCGACTCGTGATCGAGCGAAAGAGGTCGCAGAAATACTGCGGGGTTACACCAACGCTTCCCGCGAGATCATCTAAACTCAAGGGACGGTGCATTTCCGTCTCTATCAGATCCAGAGCCGGTTTCAGCCGCTTCACATCAGTTTCCCGGCTCGCCTCGCCGGGGCGCTGGATATGTTTCAGAAAATCCAGGAGCAACTGGTAAATGATCGCGGACCCGTCTATGCCGCGCAGCGGATAGTCGCTTTGCAGGGTGCTGAGCGCCTTGCGAATGCGGGAGGCGGTGGTGGTACCGTCGGAAATGCCGTAGACGCCGGTGTGGTCCATATCGAGGTAGTGGAGCATGCTGGGAATATGGTGCCCGCTGAAACTGATCCAATGGACGTACCACGGCTCTTCTACGGCGTAATAGGTATGCTCTTCATCGGGGTATAGGAGTAGTCCCTGGTTTTCGCCCGCCTCACCACGCACTGCCGGTGCCTCAAGGACCCCGCGCCCTCGAATCGTTTGAATCCATTGATAGACGGGAAATCCAAAGGGACGCTCGATCGGGTACTGGTAGAAGTCACACCCAGCCCCAATCAGCTGAAACGGGAGTTCATTTTCCACCTCAGTAGGGGTCGACAGGACGAACTGACCGTCCCGGCGGCCCTCGTCATGCTGGTTTTTCACCCTCACTCCTCCTGTGCCCGAAAAAGATAATAGTTTTCTTAATATTTTGAAAGCAACCGTGATTCTCACCGACTCATGTTCGAAACTTCCATGCAGCCGGAGTGAATAAACACCGAAAAAAACGTGCATATGCGCGTTTTTTTCGGTGTTTATTCATTCGCATTGCAAGGCAAAGCTGCGATCTGAAATAGGTGAAAATCCCGGTAATATCTTGAGATTGACCGTCATGTTTTCACGCCTGAAAATTAACCACCAATAATCAAGGAGGACTGATTTATGCGAAGGATTATTTTGCTCGCACTTGTCGCAGCTCTACTGGTACCGATGGCGTTTGCCTCAGGTCAAGGAGAAGATGGCGCGTCTGAGGATCGGGAGCTGGTAATTAACTCCAACCTTTCCGACCCGGCGCCGAAGGCCGCGTTTGAGACGCTGGTTAACCGATTTCGGGAAGAGTACCCGGACATCGATGTCACCCTGAACTCGTTTGACCACGAGGCGTACAAGACCGCTATCCGGAACTTTCTCGCGTCCGATCCGCCGGATGTGGCGCTGTGGTTTGCCGGAAACCGGATGCGCTTCTTCGTAGAGCAGGGTCTCGTGATGGACGTCACCGATCTCTGGGAAGAGGCCGGCTTCAACGAGACGATGGCTTCCAGTCGCGCGGCGTTTACCGTAGACGACAGCCTGTACGGTGTCCCGTGGGGATACTACCAGTGGGGTGTGTTCTATCGCCAGGACATCTTCGAGGAGTACGGCCTGGACGTCCCGGAGACGTGGGATGAGTTCATGAACGTCAGTGACACGCTGGTTGAAAACGACGTCACTCCCGTTTCAATCGGAACCAAGTTTCTCTGGACCGCCGCGGGTTGGTTTGACTATCTCAACCTGCGGATCAACGGCTACGATTTCCACATGGATCTCACCGCCGGAGATGTTCCCTACACCGATGAGCGTTTGGACGAAGTGTTTGATACGTGGGCGGAAATGATCGACCGCGGGTACTTTCTGGAAAACCACGCTACCTACTCCTGGCAGGAGGCGCAGGCACCGTTTATCAACGGCAACGCCGCGATGTACCTGATCGGAAACTTCATCGTGCCCGACCTGGAGTCCGCCGGAGTGATCGACAACGTGGGATTCTTCCAGTTTCCCGAGATCAACCGCAACGTGGGCACCTACGAAGACGCTCCCACCGAGGCGTATCTGATTCCCTCCGGTGCGGAAAACGTGGAAGAAGCGAAGCTCTTCATCGAGTTCGCCTCCCGCGCCGACGTTCTGGCCGACTTCGCCTACGAAGTGGGAAACATTCCGCCCAATAACCAGAGTCGCCCGCCGGAGGATCGCTTCACCATAGCCGGTTTCGAAATGCTGAACGAAGCCGACGGTCTGGCGCAGTTCTATGATCGTGATACCAGCCCCGAAATGGCCTCCGTCGGTATGGAAGGCTTCCAGGAGTTCATGGTGAACCCCGACCGGGAAGACGCGATTCGCGAGCGCCTCGAGCGCGAGCGACAGCGGATCTTCGAGTAATGCACGCAGCGGACCGGTCCGGTTTGTGTACCGGATCGGCGCGCTGTAACGTGCCCAGCCTGAATAGGACGGTGGCCGTCGGAGTTGACGCTCCGGGGGCCACCGGTTTTTGGGCAACGACCGGACTTCCCTAAGGATCGACACCGTGAAAAAAGAAACTGAATACCGTTGGTTGCGCCTGCAATTCACCCTGGCCCCGGTCTATTTTCTGGCTCCCGCATTTATTCTCTTCACCCTGTTCGTTCTGTGGCCCGTGGCTCAGAGCATCTGGATCAGCTTCCATGAGTGGAGCGGTTTTGGAGAGATGACCTGGATCGGTCTCGAGAACTATCGAGAGCTATTCGGGGACGAAGACTTCCACACCGCCTTCGCGAATAACGTTCGCTGGTTGGTCCTGATGCTGTTGGCCCCCGTGGGGGGACTGTTTATCGCCCTCTTTCTGAACCAGAACGTCCGCGGAATCCGGATGATCAAATCGCTGTTTTTCTTTCCCTTCGTGATCAACCTGGTGGTGGTGGGTCTGATCTTCTCCTGGTTCTACAATCCCGATCTGGGCCTCCTGGCGGAGATTTTCCGGGCGTTCGGGTTGCGACCGATTCCCGTGCTTGCCGATGAAGATCTGGCAACCTACGGGATCATCGCGGCGAATCTCTGGCCGCAGACCGCCTACTGCATGATTCTGTACCTCACCGGGCTCACCAGCATGAATTCCCAAGTGCTGGAAGCGGGACGGATCGACGGAGCTTCCGGTTGGACGATGCTTCGGCACGTGGTGCTGCCGCAGCTACGGGGCGCCTCGTTTATCGCGGTGGTGGTAACGGTAATCGGTGCTCTCCGTAGCTTTGACCTGATCGCGATCATGACCTCCGGCGGCCCGTGGGGTGAAAGCACCGTTCTGGCGTATCTCATGTACCAGGAGTCGCTGTTTAACTTCCGTATGGGCTACGGTGCCTCCATCGCCGTGATCCTGTTCCTGATTATGACCGTCTTTATCACGTTCTTCCTGCGCTCGGTCGTACACAACGAGGAGAGGTAAGACGATGTTTCCCACACCTATAGAACGAACGAAGCTACCGACGCGACTCACTTACCGGGTGGTGCTTGTGTTGCTGCTGCTCCTGTGGATGCTGCCGATGTTGGCGGTGGTGGTAACCTCCATGCGGGGCAATCAGGACATCATTTCCGGGAACTATTGGGGTTGGCCTACCGAGTTTAAGATGATCGAGAACTACGCGGAGGTCTTTAATCCCGCCCGGAGTCCCATGTTGCAGTACTTCATGAACTCGGTTCTCATCACGCTGCCCTCGGTATTTATGGCGATCTTCTTCAGCGCCATGGCGGGTTACACGCTGGCGATTCACCGCTTTCGGGGACGAATTCTTTTGTACGCGGTGTTTATCGCCGGGAACTTTGTGCCGTTCCAGATCCTGATGATTCCGGTGCGCACGCTCTTTGCCAACCTGGATCTGCTGGACACGCTGTGGGCACTGATTATCTTCCACACCGCGTTTCAAATCGGCTTTGCCACATTCTTTCTGCGAAACTTCATCGCGGACCTGCCGATAGCGCTGGTGGAATCGGCGCGCATAGAGGGAGCCACCGAGATGGGCGTGTTTTTCCGGGTGATTCTCCCCCTGGTGCGGCCGGCCCTGGCCTCCCTGGGGGTACTCCTGTTTACCTTTATCTGGAACGACTTCTTCTGGGCGTTGACGCTGGTGCAAAGCGATGCCGCCCGGCCGATCACCTTTGGCTTGCAGGCGTTGCGGGGACAATGGTCGATCTCCTGGAACTTGATCGCCGCCGGATCGGTGGTGGCGGCGGTGCCCTCGGTTATCGTTTTCTTCGTGCTGCAGCGGCAGTTTATCGCCGGTTTGACATTCGGCGGTGTCAAGGAATAATTGCGCCCTATGATCACCACAGCACCCGACGGCCGTACGTTTCATCTGCATAATCGCTTCTTTAGCTACGTCATCCACGTGATGGATGGGCGCTTTCCGGCGCACACGTACTGGGGCGCCCCGTTAGGACCGGAGGCGCCCATCGACGCGGAGGCGCTGATGCAACCGGCGGCGGCGCCGTACCTGGCGATTCAGTCCCGAGGGAGCGCGCCCAGTGACGGAGAGTGGCAGTTAGCCGTCGGCGGGTACTCCCTGGATACCCTGCCGCAGGAGTACCCCACCTGGGGCACCGGTGAGCAGCGCCGGGGCGCGCTGGAGGCGGTGCTCTCCGACGGGACGGAGGCGCTCCGCCTGGAGTACCGAGACCACCAGGTAGTTGACGAACCGCTCTTCCCCGAGGCGTTGCCGGCGTTGCGAAGCGACCATCGGCTGGGCGCCGGCGGAACCCTTCGGGTTCAATTAGCCGATCCCCGGGGAGACCTGGCGGTGGAGTTGTACTACGTGGTTCTGGAGGAGAGCGGCGCCCTGTTCCGGTGGACGCGGGTAACCAATTCCGGGGCGCAGGGACCGGTGACGGTTCGCCGGGCGGTGTCGGCCTCCTGGGATCTGCCCACTGACCACTACGATATGGTGAGTCTCGGCGGGGCGTGGGCGCGGGAGCGGCACGTGCTGCGGACAGGGTTGACCGCGGGGTCGCATGCGGTGGGAACGCGCGCCGGGGCATCAAGCCACCAGACGAGTCCCTTTGTTGCCGCGTGTCATCCGGAAACGGACGAGCACCATGGGCAGGTGTGGGCAGCGGGCCTGCTGTACAGTGGGAACTTTTCCGCCGGTTGCGATGTGGACCAGTACGGGGCGTGTCGCGTGTCCGTGGGAATCGACGGATACCGCGGGTATCTGCAGCCGGGGGAAGCGTTCGACACGCCGGTGGCGGCGCTGGTGTACAGTACTGATGGATTTACCGGGATGAGCGCGGCGTTTCATCACCTGTTGCGGGATGGATTGGTGGGCTCCCGATGGCGGGCAGAACCGCGCAAGACGGTGATCAACAGCTGGGAGGCGATGTACTTCGACCTCAGCGCGGAACGGGTGGTGGACCTGGCGCGGGCCGGTCGCGATATCGGGGCGGAACTGCTGGTACTGGACGACGGGTGGTTTTCGCAGCGTCGCGACGACACTACCTCCCTCGGTGACTGGTGGGTGAATCGGGAGCTCTTTCCCGATGGTTTGGCGCCGGTGGCGGAACAGGTGCGCGCGGAAGGGCTGGAGTTTGGGTTGTGGATGGAACCGGAAATGGTCTCTCCCGAAAGTCGACTGTTTCGGGATCGACCGGAGTGGTTCCTGCAGGTACCGGGGCGGGATCCGACTCCGGCGCGGAACCAGCTTACCCTGGACCTTTCCAATCCGGCGGTGGTGGATCACCTGTTTGAGACGATCGCCGGCGTGCTCCGGGTGTCCACGGCGACCTACATCAAGTGGGATATGAACCGCACCATGAGCGAGGCCGGGTCTCCGGCGCTGCCCGCGGAGCGGCAGGGGGAGGTGATGCACCGCTATATGCTGGGTCTGTACCGTTTGTTGGAGCGCCTCACCACCGAGTTCCCCGAGGTTCTCTTCGAAGGATGCGCCGGTGGCGGCGGTAGATTCGATATGGGCCTGGCCCGCTATTCACCGCGTTTCTGGACCAGTGATCAGACCGACGCAGTGGAGCGCTTGGATGTGCAGTACGGCAGCACGCTGGTGTTTCCTCCGGAGATGATCGGCGCCCACGTGAGCAGCGTTCCCAACCACATCGTTGGCCGCACCACCCCGGCGTGGACCCGAGTGGTGACTGCCGCGGCGTTCAGCTACGGTTATGAGCTCAACCCGCCCCGGGAAACGGAGGAGGACCGGGAGGTGTTTCGGCGAGGTTCCGAACTGTACCAGCTGATCCGCCGGATCACATGTACCGGACGGTTTGTGCGGCTGGGCAGTGCCTCCGGCAGCGGCGGCGCCGGGGCCCCAGCGGCCCGGTCGGGAATACACGCCGGCCGCGCGGCGCTTTCCGGAGAGACCGGCGGCGAGCGGGCGTGGATGGTTGAGGCTGCCGACGGCAGCGAGGTGGTGGTGTTTCACGTGCGGCCCCTGGCGCGGACCAATTGGGACGGCGGGTATCTGCGGCTTTCCGGGTTGGATGCGGGACCGACGGGGGCGAGAGTCCCGGCGAGCGGTGGGCCCGCCCCACACGGCGGCGGTGAACCCGCGGCGAGCGGCGAGCCCGTGAGAGGTGCCTCCGGCGCAACGATGTCCGCCGGCGTCCAATCGCCGGCAACGGTTGTGTACCGCGACGTAGCCACCGGCCGCCGCTACTCCGCGGCCCAACTCATACATCGGGGACTGCCGTTAGGTATCCCCACCGGCGATTACCAGGCGCAGGTGTGGCATCTGGTTCGAGAGGACACGCAATGAACACGACCGACATTCTTGCCCTGCGCCCGTGGACCCGACCGGAGATTACCGGCATTGGCCGCCTTCCCATGCGTCCCCGGATGGCGGTGTATCCTTCCGTGGAAGCGGCTCTGGCCGCAGATCCTACCGATCGCGGGGCGGTGGTAGATCTCAACGGGGAGTGGGAGTTTCTGTACTTTGACACGCCTGAGGCCGCTTCGGAGGTGGTGCGGGAGCTGGTGGGTGCCAAGCCCCCGGCGGGAGTGCCGTTTGAGCCTCAAAGCGCTGCCGGCGGCGATTCTTACGCGGAGGCGAAAACCCGTTCCGAGACGGCTTCCCGGGACTGGTCGCCGATTACCGTCCCGGGAAATTGGACTCTTCAGGGATGGGACAAGCCGCACTACACGAATATTCAAATGCCCTTTCCCGAAACCCCGCCGAATCCGCCGGAGGCCAATCCCACCGGCGTCTACCGGCGCAGATTTACTATCGAAGGTAGGGGAGGCAGTGCTCGGGCCGGAGTAGGAGCGGCCACTGGCGCCGATGCCGGTGGAGCCGGTGCGGGGAGGGGCCGCTCAACCGCCGCCGGTACCGGCATCACAGGCGCCGGCGCCAACTCCGGCGAGGCGCGGATCGGTTCAGCCGCGGTCGGTACCAGCCCCCCGGCCAGCACCACAGGTGCAGTCGTCCCCGCCGGAGACGATCGGCTCATTCTTCATCTGGGCGGAGCGGAAAGCGTCGGTCTGGTCTGGGTGGACGGCGCTTTTGTGGGTGTTGCCAAAGACACGCGGCTGGAGAGCGAATTTGACATCACAGAGCAGCTCGGCTCCGGCGGCCGTGGGGAGCGCCCGGGCGGCGAGGACTATCCAGGCAGCGACGGCCGCGCCGATGCCCGCGGCACTCCCGCCACTGCCGGCAGTAGCACCACCGGCGCCGCAGGCGACGACCACGAACTGATCGTCATGGTGGTGCGCTACTCCGATGCCAGCTTCATTGAAGACCAGGACCAGTGGTGGATGGCGGGGCTCCATCGGGACGTCTACGTCCGCCGCGAACCGGCAACCTACATTAGCCACTTGCGCCTCATTCCGGAGCTCAGCGAGGATAATGTGCACGGGGAGCTTGTGGCGGAGGTGGAGCTTGGCGGGGCAGGGATTGATGTCGGTGGGGCGCCGCCAATCTACGGTGTCGACGCGGCTGCCCGCGGGACCGCCGCGCACGGCGCGGGCCCAACCACCGCCGGTGGGGACGACCGCCCTGCCGGTGGGAACGGACCCGCCGGGGTAGCACCGCCCGCCGGTCCGTGGCACGTTGAAGTGACGCTCCTCGACAGTCCCGGTGACGTGCTGAACAGTGGAAGCCGGGCCGGGGCGGCGGGACGGCCGGGCGTAGTCGCTGCTCCAGCGCCCGGAACCGATCCAGAGGTCAGTGGGCCGGGCGTATCCGCGGCTCCCGGCGCCGACCAGTTATCCACTCCCGCGGCCCCCGCCGCCGATCCTGATGCCGGCGCCGATACGGGGCCGGGAGCTTCCGCCGCGCCGGTATCCGCGGCTGCCACCGTGGCCCGCGTCTCCGGCGAGATTACCGGCCCGCCGGCCAGCGACAACCATCACCATGAGAATCCCAACCGCGCCGACCGCCTGCGTCTCACCACCGGTAGTGTCCCGGTGACTCCCTGGAGCGGCGAGGCGCCGTACCTCTACACGGTGCTCGTGACGGTGCGGGCCGGCGGGGCGACTGGGGGCCCCGCAGCCAGCCCGGGCGAACGACCGAATCCCGGCGCCGCAGTCGATGCCGCCCCCGTTCCCGCCGCAACGACGGCGGCCGCTGGAGGGCCGGATCCCGACTCCGCGGCGCAGCGGGCCGCCGAAGGGCCGATTTCCGCCGCCCGGGCCGGGGTGGCCCCTCCCGATGGCGATCCTGCCCCCGCCGCGGCCGGTTCGAGCTCCCAGCTCAGCACCGCGGCCCCCGCGCCCGGCGACATCATCGCCGTCTACCGCCGGCGCGTGGGGTTCCGGCGCGTGGAAATCGCCGACCGGCAGCTGCTCATTAACGGCCGCCCCGTCCTGATCAAGGGCGTCAACCGCCACGAACACGATGCGGATACCGGCAAGGCGCTCACCAGGGAGTCGATGATCCGCGACCTGGAGCTGCTTCGGCAGTACAACTTCAACGCCGTCCGCACCGCTCACTACCCCAACCACCCCGACTGGTACGACCTCTGCGACCAATACGGCATCTACCTCTGGGATGAGGCCAACGTGGAGGCGCACCACTACTACAACGAAGTCTGCCGCGATCCGCGTTACGCCACTGCGTTTCTGGACCGCGTGCAGCGCATGGTGGAGCGGGATTACAACCATCCCTCGGTACTGGTGTGGTCGTTGGGTAACGAGTCCGGGTACGGCGCCAACCACGCCGCCGCCGCCGGATGGGTGCGCCACGCCGATCCGCGCCGCCTCGTGCATTACGAAGGGGCCGTGCGCACGGAATACGGCCAGGCTACCTACCATTTCTGGCGCGGTCGCACCGCCACCGATATCATTCCGCCGATGTACGCCCCGGTGGAGGAGATCTCCCAGTGGGCCACCGGCGGGGGAGTCGTCCCGGAGGCCGCCGAATTAGACCTCCGCGCCCCCGACTGGCGTCTCGATCCCGCGTGTCCCCCTCCGGGCACCGCCGACCCGCGACCGCTGATCCTCTGCGAATACTCCCACGCCATGGGCAACTCCAACGGCGGCCTGGCCGACTACTTCCACGCGTTCAAGAACTTGCCCGGTCTGCAGGGCGGATTCATCTGGGACTGGGTGGACCAGGGCCTGCGCCGGACCGCCGAGAACGGCCGCGAGTACTTCGCCTACGGCGGCGACTTCGGCGACGAGCCCAACGACCGCGATTTTTGCATTAACGGCCTCATCGGCCCCGATCGCGTGCCGCATCCCGCCATGGAAGAGTTCAAGAAACTGGCACAGCCGGTGGAAGTTGAACTCACGTCTGTGGCCGGCGCCTCCCCGGGAACCGTTCAGCTCACGCTCACGAACCGCAGAGACTTCACCCCCCTCACCGGATGTTCACTCCACTGGAGCGTTGCCGACGAGGGTGCGCCGGTGGCCTCCGGGACGATTCCCGTACCGGAGGTTGCCGTTGACCAGCACGTCGAGATCGAAATCGACCTGGGGCAGGCCGGCCTCCCCGTCGGCGAACGCACGCTCACCGTGCGCCTCAGCACAATCCGCGCCACCGCGCTCACCCCAGCGGACCACGAGTTCGCCTGGGAGCAGTGGGTGTTGGAAAGCGCCGGCGGTGGCAACCGTGCCGGCGGGGCGAGTACCCAGGGTGCCGCGGGCCGCGTGGCGGCGGGGATCGGCAGCACGGCCGGCGCAACTCCTGCGGCAGGGTCCGCCGGCGCCATCGCGGGCAACACCCGCACGCCGGTGGCGAGCGAAACTACCGAGCTGAGCCTTGGCCTGGACGAGCGCGGCACGCCGTGGCTCACCGCCGGCGGGTTGCGAGTAGCCGGGCCGACTCTGGCGGTGTGGCGCGCGCCCACCGAGAACGACGTCATTCGCCACATGCCGGACCAGGCCGACAAGCCCGGTTCCCGCTGGATCGCGGCGGGCCTCCATGAGCTCGCCGCCACCTGGCGCAACGAGGGGGCGGGGCGGCTCACCGCCGAGTATCGCCACGGCGCAACCCGGAGGGCGGAGCTTGCGCTGGAGATGACCGCCACCGAGGGCTGGTATCGGCTGGACGTGGTGGCCACGATCGATTCCAGCGTGACCGACCTGCCGCGGGTCGGCCTTCGGTTCGACCTGCCGCCGGAGTACGAGGCGCTCACCTGGTACGGCCGGGGCCCCCGGGAAAGCTATCCGGACCGCACCGCCGGCTATCCCCTGGGTCGCTACACGAGTACTGTTACGGAGCAATACGTCCCGTACGTCGTGCCGCAGGAACACGGCGGCCACGCCGACACCCGGTGGGTAGAGCTTGCGCCGGGATCGCAGGGCAACCGCACCGACACGAGGGGGGCACGCGCCGCCGGCCCCGGCGCGCCTCCGCGGTTCATCCTCGCCGCCGCAGCGGGGGGCACGTTTCAATTCTCCGCGTTACACACCGCGCCGGAGGACCTGGACGGCCTCACCCACACCTACCAGATCGAGCCGCGCCGGGAAACCGTGCTCATCGCCGATCACTTTCATCGTGGCATCGGCACCGCCGCCTGCGGCCCCGACTGCCACCCCCGCTGGCAGGGTGGCGGAGGGATATACCGGTGGAGCTGGTACGTGGGGGTTGTGGAGTAGCGCGGTGAAGTATACCTACGGTGACTATAGGACGTGGCCCGACGACGAGCGATGGGAGCTCATCGATGGCGTCGTCTGGAACATGAGCCCCGCCCCCTCGCCGCGACACCAATTGATGCTCTTGGGTTTGGTTCGGAAAATAGCCGAAATTACCGACCGCACCGGGTGTACAACCTTCGTTGCACCCATCGACGTTCGCCTTCCCGACGACGACAACCAATCAGAGGACGACACACCCACCGTTGTTCAGCCGGATATTTCCGTCTTCTGCGATCCCTCTTCGCTGGATGACAAAGGTGCTCACGCCGCGCCGGAACTCGTGGTGGAGATCCTCTCACCGTCGACCGGTTACAAGGACCAGACCGACAAACTCGCCCTCTACGAGCGCCATGGAGTCAAAGAGTACTGGGTCGTGAACGGCGATGCCGGATGGGTGATGGTATACCGTCTCGAAGCGGACCGACGCTACGGCAAACCTGACTACTACCGCCGGGATGAGGCGATCCGCAGCGACGTCCTGGGTGGGGCAGAAATTGCCACCAACGATTTTCTGGTCCTACAGCCGTAGCCCCTGACCAACCCCGAAGCCAGTGGACGTAGGTCTTCTCGGTGTCCGGCGAACGGTTTCGCCTTCGCAGTTCGCGCACCATCTCAGTCTCCGCGGATGCCCAGGAACCTGGACGGACGGGCGCCGTTGTATTGCCTGTTTGCCCAGAAAACCGGAGAAACATCGAGACCGCGTCGTCAGCTTGAATAGCCTGCCAATCCGGTATAGAGCGCCCTGGATTGCTCCGGAGTTGCTTCAGGATCACCGGCGGCACGAAACTTCAGAAATTCTCTCACCCACTTCAGATAGTACGGCGCCTGGTTACCCGGGATCTTGGCCTGGCGAATCAGATGATTCTCAAAACGAACCAGGTCTGGTGCAGTCATGTCTTCCCCCTGTGTGTTATACGGTTTTCACCCATACATACAGGGCGATCAGTAATCCTGCTTTTCGGGGTTTTACTGGTGCGATAGAATGTGACTAAACGGGCAGGAGAACAGAAAAGCCTGCAATTGAATATGTTAGCCACTTCACACGAAAACAAGGAAAATACCAAGATGGTACAAAATGTTCTGATTAGAGACGAAACAAGCACTGATTTTGATGTCATCTCCGAGGTGACTATCGCAGCATTTGAAACGATGAAGATTAGTAACCACACTGAGCAGTTCATCATTGAGGCACTACGATCAGCGAAAGCCTTAACCGTATCATTGGTTGCGGAGGCAGATGGCATTGTTGTGGGACATATTGCATTCTCTCCCGTAACCATGTCGGACGGCACCAAAGATTGGTATGGTCTCGGTCCGGTTTCAGTGCATCCAGACTTTCAGCGCAAGGGCATTGGAAAGGCACTTATACAAGAAGGATTGTCACGATTGAAAAACCTCAAAGCGAAAGGTTGTTGCCTGGTCGGACATCCACAATACTATCGACAATTTGGGTTTAACAATGTTGAAGGATTAATCCACGAAGGTGTTCCTAAGGAAGTGTTCTTCGCTCTTTCATTTGACGGGAATATTCCACAAGGCAATGTATCTTTTCATGAAGGGTTCAAAGCAAATGGCTAACAAGGCGCTCCAGCGGACGACTAACCGCCGCCGCTGAGCTTTGCCGTTATGCGTAAAAAACCATGAAGCTCGAGAGAATCAATTACAGTGATCTGAACGCCAACGCACAGGAACTGTACAACTTCCACAAAGTGGCTGCGGTCCTTGCACATTATGGTTACCCCTCAATGTGGCTGTCCAACGATTGTGGCGATACTCTTAGAATTGAGAAACGTAATCTCCTCTTAGTATTAACGCTTTGCGTTACTGTTGTAATGCGTTAACATTTCCCAAGATGATCGAGTTGATCAAAGATAGAGAGACCTCGAAGATCTGGCCGCAGGAGTTCTCGAAGCGAATTCCCAGCGTGATCCAGAAGATAGCGTATCGAAAACTTGTCATGATTCACCGGTCGCGAGATTTGATTGACCTTCGAGTACCGCCGGGAAACCGATTAGAAGCACTATCAGGCGATCGTTCAGGACAGTACAGCGTTCGAATCAATGACCAGTTGCGGATATGCTTTCGCTGGGAAGCCGGTTCGGCCCATGACGTAGAAATCGTCGATTACCATTAGGAGGACGTGATGGATAAAATCCCCAATGTCACACCTGGAGAACTATTGAAGGAAGAGTTTCTCGAGCCGATGGGAATAACCGCGTACAGACTCGCCCAGGATACTAGAATGCCGGCAACACGGATTTCTCAGATTATAAAAGGTAATCGACGAATCACAGCCGACACGGCGCTCCGGCTTTCAGCATATTTCGGAAACTCAACGGAATTCTGGATGGGAATTCAAAACGAGTATGAACTGCGAGACGAACAAGAGCGATTAAAAGAAGACTTGGAACAGATCCCTCGAGCGCTCGTCGAGACAGAGTAATTTCGGGTCTTACCCCTCCTGGATTGCATCCCGGATTCACATAACATCTCGCTCCAGTCGTCGTGTACACGCCATGCACACGACAAGCTTCTCATGGTCATGAAATGTGATAAAATGAACGTGATGAAACCAGACGTACCCGCAAACGATCTTCCGCTCTTGCCTCCGAGCGCTGACATCGAAACCAAACCTGTGTTGCGGCGTGCCATCTCTGCCAACCGCGAGCTCGCGCGGCTCAAAGGGTATTGCTCGTTGCTTCCGAACGAGACGATACTCCTGAACATCATCGTTCTCAAAGAGGCGCGTGCCAGCTCCGAGATCGAGAACATCGTTACGACGCAGGACGAGCTCTATCGTGCGCTTGCCGCCGACGACAGGCAGGTGACCCCGGAGACGAAGGAGGTTCTGAACTACCGATCCGCCGTGTGGACAGGGCACCGTCTCCTCCAGGACACCGGTCTTCTTACATCTCGAACTATTGTCGCTATTCAAGAGGAACTTGAAGGGAATTCCGCAGGAATACGCTCACTGCTAGGAACCGCCCTGCGCAACGATCAAACCGGAGAGGCTGTGTACACCCCGCCCGACGACGAGACGGTGATCCGCAATCTACTACGCGATCTCGAGCGCTACATCAACGAGGACGATGGCGTCGATCCGCTGATCAAGATGGCTGTCATGCACTACCAATTCGAGTCGATTCATCCCTTCTACGATGGCAACGGTCGAACAGGCCGGATCCTCAACGTCCTGTACCTCATCAGGTGTGGCCTGCTGGACTCGCCGATTCTGTACTTGAGCCGCTACATCATCCGACATGAGCCGCAGTACTACGAGTTGCTGCAGCGGGTACACACCGAGTCTGCATGGGTTCCCTGGATTGAGTTCATGATCACGGCCGTAGAGGAGACTTCTCGGTTGACGATGGACCTTGCTCAGGCGATTGTGTCCCTGATGGAGCAGACTACGGAGATGGCACGACAGACACTCGCGCGAACCACGTACTCCAAAGAACTGATCGAATTGCTGTTCGTTCAGCCCTACGTCAAGATCGAGAACCTGGTGAATCACGGCATCGCGGAGCGTCGGACTGCGAGCAAGTACCTCAAACAGCTTGAAGAGATCGGCATCCTCGGTTCCTACAAGGCTTGGAAGGAGACAATTTACATCAACCGTCCGCTGATGGAGATATTAAGCAAAGCGGAGTGATTCAACATAACAAGCGCTTTGAGCAGACTCTTGACTCCAATGTATCTATTTATGGGAACCCAGGATTCTACGTTTTCGTCTGGCCCTACGGGCATGACAGCCGTAGGGCACGGCGCAGCTCAGCTTGTCGTTATCCAGCATCGAAAGGAGAGATAGACCGCCTCAAATGACCGTGTCGTCGAGGTAAATCGCCACCTCTGACATGGGTTCCTCCGTTAACTGTATGTGCACATATACCCCACCAACGCGATTCACGTGTAAAATCAACTATCGAACTCGCGATTTGGATTGTCCGCGAGAAAGCCGAGGGCAGCAACGATTAGACAGATCGGTGCCATAACCCAGACGATCGCGTGAAAGCTGCCGGTGATGTCTACGGCGAGGCTGAAGGCATACGGACCGATCGCGCTTCCGGCGACCATGCACGCCGCCGCGAACCCCGAAATTGTGCCGAGATGAGAAAGTCCGTAGAATCTCGGCCAGACTACCGCCTGGTTCACCTCCATCGAGGCCATAGCGATTCCCAACCAGAGCACCACCATGGCGTACGCCAGCGGCCCGCGGGAAAGAAACAGAATCGACAGGAGCGCACAGCCGAGCGCCGCTCCGTGCAGGACGGCGAAGTATTTGAGCCGTACGTAGTCGCTGATAACGCTCGCAAAGGTCAGCGCCACTACACTCACCATCGAAGTCGGCAGAAACACCGCCAGTGCTGCCCCCCGGCCGATACCGGCTTCGGCAAATACACCCACCACGTGAAAGGTCAGTCCGGTCACGAGTCCGCCGCTCAACGTCATCACAGCAAGAAAGACCCAGAAGGAGAAATCCCTGAGAGCATAAGAGAGCGGACGATCCACCGCCGGACTGATCGGTTCCCGCGTTCGCCGCAGATTCAGGCGGCGCGCGATGGCCTTCAAGGGCGCCAGCACGGCCGGAACCGGTAGGTTCGCGCGCCCCGGCGAGCCCGGGCCCGGCACTGCATCGGGGCCGGCGCCGGCACCCCGGGACAACGCGCGCGGGGGAGGATCGGAAAACGTAAGCCACGTTATCAACATGCCGCCGGGCACCAGAGTAAAACCCAGAATACGCCACGCTCCCTGCCAGCCGTTCGCCCGGATCAGAAAGTCGAACGCCAGTGGTGCAAGTGAAAAGACCACGGGCATAATCCCGGCGAAAATCGCGTTGGCGAGACCGCGCCGGTCGTCGAACCACTTCAGAAGCATGGTCCGGCTCACAAGCTCCAGGACGCCCTGGCCAAAAAAACGGATCAGAAAGAATCCGACCGCCATTACCAGAAGCGCTGCCGCCGGGCGGGCCATTCCGACCGAGACAAGCGCTGCAGCAACGCCGGGAGCGCGGGTCAGGGCGAGCAGACTCATTCCCAGTCCCGCCACCGTGGCGCTCCCGGTCACCCGCGATCCGAGTCTGTCATAGAGCTTGCCGGCGGGAGTGAGTATGGACGCGCTGACCAGCGTCCCGATAAGGTACGCCAGACTCAGCCGGACACGCGACATATCCATGGCAGCGATCAGGAAGTCTATGAACGCACTCACGCCGGCGGTTTGACCCGGCAGCGTCATAGCCATACCGAGTACCGCGAATCCGAAAATGTAGCCACGAGGAAGGGAGAAGCCGCGAGGGTAGCGCATCCACGCATTTAATCAGAGCAGGTGCTGGGATCACAAGTACTTTTCCTACCCGCGCTGAATCGAAGCAATCAGAGATCACCCCGGGTTCCGCCCGCACGGAGCGTGCGATCGTTTGATTCGCCCCACATCCCGCGCGCTCGATGGTTTCCGACGCTGCTTTCCGCAATACGGCGCGGCGGAGGCCTTATCCTGATACCAGTACTGGTTTCCTGTTCACGGTCCTGTGTTCTGTCAAGCAAATTTCCCGGCTTGGGGGATTTCAGGCTATAACAAACACTGGTTGCGCCCACGGGGAACGTACCGGTTCCTTGGCGGAACTTCAGCAAATCATCCGATCGAGAATACCATTGCCATCTCTCCTATTCATGGGTGGCATGTTGGCGGGTGGAAGATGGAGAGATGGAAATCGAGGTGTACTATGCAGGTAGTCGTGAAAAAGCCCCATATTAGACTTGAGGGAGAAATCGGCGGTTCGCTGGTTCGGTTTTTGCAAGACCAGTACGGAGAGATCGAAGTCATCGAAGTCGAAGATGATGAACTCGTTGAGGTTGCAAAAAGCGATTGGTATCAGTTGATCCGGGAGATGATTGTTCCGGGAGAAAACGTACGGATGTATCGACAGATGCATGAGATGACGCAGGACCAATTAGCGGAAAACTCGGAAATCTGACTCGCCAAAACATTTCGAATATGGAAAACGGCCATCGATCGATCAGCAAGAATATGGCGAAGAAACTCGCGAAGTTGTTCTATGTATCCGTCGAAAAATTTGTGTGACGCGGGCGGCGGTATAACATCTCGCTCCAGTTGTCGTGGCTGTCGCCCCGCAACTGAGCTCTTTCGTTATGTGCCAAAATAGAAAAGGCAAAACAGAACCGACTTGTTTAGCTGTTATACTGAGGTTATACTAGAGGTATGAAGACCGCAATCTCACTACCTGATGCATTGTATGAGGATGCCGAGCAGACCGCTCGGGCCATGGGAATTCCACGAAGTCAGCTGTTTGCACGGGCCGTGTCGGAGTTCATAAAGCGACACAAGAGAGAAGAGATCACCCAGAGGTTGAACGAAGTCTACGAAAGAATGGAAAACCAGACTACACCCGAATTGCGGACCGAACCCTCAGTTGAAACAATGAGAGAACTCACCAGAAATGACACGTGGTGAACTGTGGTGGGCCGATTTCGGGATACCGTTCGGCAGCGAATCTGGGTTCCGACGACCGGTGCTCGTCGTACAGGATGACGTCTATACCCACAGCATGCTCAACACCGTAGTCGTCGTACCGCTCACGACGAACCTGGTATTAGAAGAAGCCCCTGGAAATGTTTTCCTGTCCAAAGCGGAGTCCAGCCTGGCCAAAGACTCCGTCATTGTGGTGACGCAGCTTTCAGCAATTGACAAGAAGAGACTGATAGAAAACATCAGCAAAGTAACCCAGGAGACAATGGAAGATGTTGAAACCGGAATCGCTATGGTACTGGGGATAGAATGATTTGTGCATAACAAGCGCTTCGACGCGACTCGCCGGCGCCGGCGCTCGCGCGTCAAGCGCGTCGTTATGACGCCCCAGATTCTATCTAATAGAGCTTGACCATAGAGACTGAATAAGTGGCTATATTCGGACTGGAGGCGTAATGAATTTGCAAGCCGATATCCGACCCATCTCGTACGTCAAATCAAATGCCGCGGAAATGCTTCGGCAGGTAAATGAATCCCACAACCCCATCGTGATCACCCAGAATGGTGAGGCAAAAGCAGTGCTTCTCGATACCGCTTCATTCCAGGAAATGAAAGATGCTCTTAGTATTATGAAATTGATCTCTCAAAGCGAACATGCCTTCCAACATGATAAAACCTTGTCTCACGAGGATGCGATGTTGTTCGTCAGAAATCGAATCAATACCGAGACGTAGACAACCAAGTTTTCAACCTAATTTCCCGCCGAAATTATACCTACACCGGCGGTGAGACGCCGAAGGCG
>JBBDTM010000075.1:43384-104801 GCA_040904425.1 Alkalispirochaeta sp. | reverse complement strand
TCGTGGTCTTTCTCTCAAGCGCCCTTGGCGGCCGATTCCGTCGCAACGTACTCCTCATGAGCCTTCTGGTGTCACTGGTGGCGGCGGTGGTGTACTACGTCACAGGGATGGTCTCCGGAATTCTTGCAGGAAACGGAGTCATTCCGCCTATTGCCGGGGCGTGGTCCGGTGTGGTGTTGTTTACCGCCGTGGGTGTGATACTGTTTCGCACGGCAAAAACATGATTGAACAACACACAGATGCCACCACTCACGCCCGAACCGGACGGATCGATCTGCCTCACGGACCGGTCTCCACGCCCGCGTTTATGCCGGTGGGCACCGCAGGAACGGTGAAAGCGGTCCACCACGACACTCTGGAACGGATCGGATATCAGCTCATTCTGGGAAACACGTACCACCTGTTTCTCCGTCCCGGTATGGAAACGATCGCCGCCTTCGGCGGGTTACATCGATTCTCGACATGGGAACACAACATTCTCACCGATTCCGGTGGCTACCAGATCTTCAGCCTGGCACCGTTTCGCAAGATCACCGATGAGGGCGCCCGGTTCCAATCGCATATTGACGGGAGCCGACATATGCTCACACCGGAGCGCGCCGTAGAGATCCAGACCACGATTGGAGCCGATATCCAGATGGTTCTCGATGTCTGTACAGGTCCCGAAGAGAATCGAGCCGGGGCGGAGGCCGCGCTGGAGACAACAACGCGGTGGGCTCATCGAGCCAAGGAACGGTGGCGGCAGGCGCAGGAAGAGCAGGGGTATCGAGGAGCGCTCTTCGGAATTGTGCAGGGGAATTTTTTCTCCGATCTGCGTACGCGCTCTGTCGAAGCCACGCTGGCTCTAAATCTTCCGGGAATCGCGATCGGAGGTCTGTCAGTGGGGGAGACGTTTGAACAGTATGAGGAGACGCTGGCGCATACCGCCGCTCAATTGCCCCGGGACGTACCGCGTTACGTCATGGGTATCGGAACGCCCGAGTACATATTGAGCGCAGTAGAACACGGAATAGATCTTTTTGACTGCGTGTTTCCCACCAGAGCTGGACGTACAGGGACCCTCTTCACCACGCAGGGCCGGATCAATATTAAGAACGCTCAATACGCGCACCGTGATGATCCCCCGGACCCGTTGATCGACTCCTTCGGCGGCCGTCGGTACAGTCTGGGATACCTGCGACACCTCTTTAAATCGAATGAGATCCTCGGTGCGATGCTTGCCACGGAGCATAATCTGCGGTTCATGAAATGGCTCACCGATCAAGCGTCACAGGCGATCCGAGAACAACGTTTTCCAGCGTTCAAGCGATCGTTTCTATCCACCTTTTTTGAAGGGCCTCGCCAGTGAGCGACCGTCGTCGGACTCACATAGTATCCACCGCGATAGTCATGGCCTCGACGTTTCTCTCGCGGATTCTCGGCTTCGTACGCATCGCGGTAATCGGCGCCGTCTTCGGGGCTTCCGGCAACGCCGATGTCCTTAATCTGGTGTTTAATATTCCGAACAACCTGAGAAAACTTCTCGCTGAAGGGGCGCTTTCCTCCGCCTTTGTTCCGGTACTCTCCCGAGCACACGTGGAAGACTCATCCGGACAGCGCTCTCGAAATATCGTCCGAAGCCTGCTTGGCTTGCAACTGCTGATTCTTGTTCCATTGCTCACGGTGGCGGCGATTTTTCCGCAACCGATCGTTGATGTGATACTGGATTTCCCCGAACGCTCTCGTCAGCTCCTGGCGGGGGATCTCTTTCGGTACTTGATTCATTACGTATTGCTCATATCGGTGGCGGCGGTCTTCATGGGAACTCTCAATTCCATGCAGCGTTTTCTGATACCGGCGCTATCGCCGCTGTGGTTTTCCGTGGCGGTAATCGGGTCGATATTCGCCTTGCACCGCCACATCGGGGTCTATTCCATGGTAGTGGGAGTGGGTATCGGCGGAATCGGTCAAGTACTGATCCACGTCCCGGCAATGCTGAATGCGGGCTATTCGTTACGACCGCGCTTCCACTTCGCCGATCCTTATTTTCGATCCATCTTGAAGCGCTGGCTTCCCGTGGTTTCCACCGCCAGTGTCTTCGCAATCAACCAGCAAATCGCGTTATTCTTTGCCAGCGGCCTCGAAGATGGGAGTGGGTCGGCGATGACGAATGCCCTGGTGTTCTGGCAGCTTCCTTTTGGAATCTTCAGCGCCTCCATAACTACTGTGCTTTTTCCCGCTATGAGTCGCCATTTCGCAGAAGAAGACGTTCTCGGTCTGCGCGAAACCGTGCTGAGTGGGCTTCGAGGCCTTGTGCTCCTCCTGGTACCGGCGGGAATCGGACTCATCGTCCTCGGGAAGCCAATGATCGCCGTCGCCCTGCAGCGAGGTGCCTTCACTCCTGAGGCAACGCGGCTCGCCGCCGAGGTACTCGCGTGGTACAGCGTCGGCCTATTCAGCGTGGGTGCGTTTACCTTCCTGCAACGCTTTTTCTACGCCTGCGACGACTATCGAACGCCCTTGCGAATCGCCGCGATCACTGTCGCTCTGGACGTCGGACTGAGTCTCTGGCTCAAAGAGACACGCCTTCGCGTGGCGGGACTGTCCCTGGCCAATAGCGCCGCCTTCACGATCGGGCTGGTTCTCATGCTACGCAGCGCTCGGTCCGCGGCGGGCACAATCCCGCTCCGCACCCTGGTTCCCAGCGCGCTTCGGGCGGCAATTGCGTCCACTGCCGCGCTCGTCGCGGTGGGAATCGTCCGCTTCGTGATGTCCCGGTTCGGTCTGGAAGACTGGCCGGGCGCGGGAAGCTCTTTGCGCACGTTCGGACTATTTCTGCTGGAAGCGATTCCGGCAGCGGCGGCGCTCATCGGAGGCTACCACCTGATGGGAATAAACGTTCGAAGGATCCTCCGCGGGCATTGAGCAAGTGTGTGGAGATGTCGAGAATATCCGTATGTTTAGACCGTATCGCAGCATAGTTACGCTTCTTGTTCTCCTGGCCGGATTAGGATATCACCAGCCGCCTATCGTCGGTTCGCAGGAGTCGGCGCTCGGGGATCAGCCACCAGGAAACGAACAAGACCAAACGGATTCCGAGGAGACCGCTGTCACTGACCCTCAGGTCAGTGACGATGAACGGGAGCAAATGCTCAACACGTTACAGGAATGGCGGGAAACGCTGCTGTACGGTATCAAGTCGGAAATCCTCGAGCTTTTTCCCACGCTCATCGAAAATCAAGAATCGGAGCTAGTACCGGAAGTGATGGAACTCTTCGAAAGCAGCAACGATTCGGAGATCCTGGCCGCCGCCGCCGATTATCTCACTGAATTGGACTCGGTGGACGGCCATTCCCGGGCGCAGGAACTCCTTCAAGTTGGAGAGCGTTCCGCGGCGGGACTTCCGGTGTCGCTCATGAGATATCTCCGAGAAACCGAGGCGGAATTAGAAGATGAGACGGTCGACTCACTGATCGAAGTCGCCACCACCGGCGCCACCCGCGACGCAGATGCCGCCGTCCAGCTCCTGGGCGCTTCTCGGGAGGTTACCAGTGAGCGCCTGGTGGAACTCTACCAGGACCAGTTCGTTTCGGGCGAAATCAAAGGACGCATTCTCATTGAGCTTGGACGGCGAGGGGACCCGGATGTATTCGATTTCGTATCCGAGATCATTCAGGAAGGCGAAGAAGCACAGACCACTCTGCAACGGTACGCCATAGATACCCTGGGAAAATTGGGAGATCCGCGAGCGCTACCGACGATTCTGAGCCAGTTCGATTCCTCCGACGCTATGACCCGCGCGTACGCGGTGAATGCCCTTGCCAATTTCGACACCCCCGAAGCCAATCGGGCTCTGGTGGACTCATTGCGGGACGACTTCTGGCGCGTTCGCGTGGCCGCCCTGGAGACGATCGCCGAGCGAAAAATGACCGATGCCCTGTCGGCGGTGATGTACAAGGCGCGCCGGGACCCTGAGAAGCGAGTGCGCCTGGAAGCGGTGAAGACGGTGGCGGCGCTGGACCAAACCGAAGGGTGGGAGTTGCTGCGGGAACGTTTTCAGGAAGAACGAACTGCGGTAGACGAGCGCGGAGCTATCGCCGACGAGCTGATACGCCACAACCTTGGCCAAAGCCTGGATACGATTTTGGAAGTTGTCGAAAGCGAGTGGGACGAAGAAAACTCCCGCGTGCTGGACACGATCGGCCGGATCATCTCTCAGGTGGAGAATCCGGAGATTGAGCCGATTGCCACGCGATACATCGATCATCCCAACTTTATACTCCAGATATATGGGCTGCGGGCCGTGGCTCGCAGCCGCCTTACCGGGCTCGCTGAGATCACTGAAGAGCGTCAAGAAGAAGGAAACCACCGCGCCGTCCGGCAAGCGGCGGCGCGGGCGTTAGAGCAAATCGGTACGCGGTAGGTCTACGCGTCAGGCGAAGTCGGCAACTTGAACCGCCTCAACCTCCAGATGGTAGCGTTTCTCGTTGATCACAAAGTCAAGCACATCACCGGCCTTGTGGTGCAGGAGTTTATTTCCCAGGGGTGACTGGTAGTTGATGATCCTGTTCTCCGGATCCGACTCCCACGGACCCATGATCGAGTACACCAACTGTGTATCCGTCTCCAGATCTCGCAGCGTTACCTTCGTCCCGAACACCACTTCTTCACCGGAAACGTCCCCCGGCTTCACTACGTGAGCCTGTTCCAGCTCAGTCTTGATGCGGGCGGCACGATTATTGAGCGAATCCTGACGTTCTTTCGCCGCTTTGTACTCGGCGTTTTCCTTTAGGTCACCGTATTCGCGGGCCTGCTCTATTTCCTTGGAGTTCTGCGGAACTTCAACTTCCTGCAGGTATTTGTACTCCGCCTGCTTCGCATTATACTTTTGCGCAGTGCAGTAGAGAACCTTCCGCGTACTCTGCTCCACCACATCCTCGCCGTAAAAGCGGAATTCGGGAAAACGGTTGAGAACGCGCTGCTTCAAGTCAAGCAGCTCCTTGGGATCCATCTCCTTCACATCTGAAACGAGCGTGAAGATCCGAGAAACGGCCTCCTCATCGGCGGTGTCGAGAAAACCCGGGAGCGTGGCGTCCTTGATTAGATAAGTGTGCACCTGCTTGTTGATCTTCCGGTTGTAACTGACATCCTTCCCGTTGTCGATATCCCGAAACGTCATATCGAAGACATGAACCATCGCGATGAGGCGCTTCTCCAAGGTGATTCCCAACTGGTCAAACCATGGATCATCACTGGTATTGCGCACGAGCCACACGAAGGACTCCCGCATGTCGCGGTAGTTCGCATATACCTTGCCGATAAACGCCAGTATCAGATCGCTCTGCTGGTGTCGGTCCAGATCCACCAGAATGTCCCGGGAAAGGTGGTAGGGTAGGAGGCGGGCGTACACCGGAGCCCAATTCTTGTCGACCTTTCGCACCAGCGAGAGAAACCGCTTCTTCAGGTCCGTTGAGTCGATACGAGAGAAGACTCCCTCAAGATCGTCAATCTGCTGATAGAACACATCAAAGTCCAGTTCCAAGTCGCCCTTCAGGAAGGGAAACTTGGTCGCGATATCGCGGAGGACGATCACCGACGAAATGACGTACTCATTCACTTGAGCGGGATTGCGAATGAACGCAGCGAAGTACTCGAACATCTCTCGAAAAAACTCACTGTCGATTCCGTCGCCTTCGTCCTCGACATAGTCGATGAACTCTTCCACCGTTTTCACCCGATCAAAGAACGTCTTTTCCGCCTTGAACTTGTTAAACGTCTTCTCTTCAAAGGTGATCGGCTGATCTCGAACCACGAAGTGGTCAACTTTGTCCGTGAGCGTCCCAAAATCGGGATTTGTTTTGAGAATTTGCCGCGCCTTCGTGCTCCAGGAGGACCACTCTCCGGCGGAGAGAATAGATGGTACCAGCTCCGCCTTGATTTTTTTCATATCTGCGGAGTTTCCCAGGCTTCGGATCACCGTCTTCAGGGCCCATATCGGATTCTTCTTCACCAGATCATGCAGTTTCTGTCGCTTCCACACCGCGCGAAGAACCCAAATATGATCCTTGGGGAGCACATCCAGCGCGTTGATCGCCATTTTGAGCGACATCTGGTGGCCACGCTTCTTGGCGAAGTCGATCGTAATATCGTCACCGCTGATACTGCGGATACGGCCGATGCCCCAGCTTCGGTGAAAGACGAAGTTTCCGGTGTCGAAGGAGATATGCTTCTCGAAATCTGCGATCGCTTCCTGGATGGGCCGCCAGTTCTGGTTGATATTGCTCACGCGAATATACTCGTCGAGGTTACTGTGATCCGAGTGCTTCGCCTGATAGCACTCCACGATCTCCTTCCGCGCCCAGAGATTCTTGGAGTCATAGGCGAGGACCCGTTTGAGAAGTTCGATCGCCCGATTCCAGTCCTCATTCTTTTTGAAGTGGGGATACAGATCCTCTAGGAGTTGTACCGCCCGCTCAGGACTGATCGTCCGGGCGATTTTTGACTCAGCGTGGTAGAAGAACTCCGCTTCCCCCGGCGCCAGTTGGACAAGTTTGTGCCAGACCTCTTTTACACTGGAGAACGTCTTCTTCGTGATGTAACGATGGAGGGCCTTCTTGTAGTAGGTTACCGCATCGTCGATTTCACCGTTCTCTTCGCGAAGTTCCGCCAGATGCCGCACGATATCGGCCTCTTCGTAATCCACACGGATCAGACGCTCCCACACATCGTGCAGTTTTGTGGTTTCATTCTCGTTGCGATACACATCGGCGAGAATCCGCAGGGCAAACCGGTTTTCGCCAAACTCAAGCATCCTGTTTGCCAGGTATTCGACGATATTCCACTTATGGTTATCCGTGAATATCTTGGTCAATAGCGTGAGATTGGCGTCATCCATCGACTGCCGGGCAAGATCAAGAAGCCCGGAGATGTAGAGCGCGATAATGCTGTTCTTGGTATGCTGCAGGTGTTCTTCGCACAGTTCGCGAACCTCGTCCTCCAGCTCTTCCTCGGCCACACGACCGACGATTTCGTCCAACTCCTTGAAGTTGGCGACCGTATAGTTATTGATTGCCGCCCGGGTCCATTTCTCCTCGTTGAGGAGCTCGTTCACATGCTGAATCAAATCAGGCGTTGTAGTGGTGGTAGACATTGGCATCCACACTCCGTATTCTCACTAAGACTTCGTCGATTTTCCCCTGCGCTTCTTTCACGGCTTTATAGTGATCAATAAGCCAGAAATAATGGTTGATCAGTCGCGGCCTAATCAACTCAGGCGCCCCTGTTCCCTCGCGCAGTTCCCTTTCCAATTCGTAGATCGACTGTTTGAGCCGTCCAAACTCAATCGACCGTAATTCGCGCTTCACGTTAAGCACGTCGTACAGAACCCCAAAGACGGGAATCCACTCCCGCAGCTCTTTATCCCGGTATCCGCGGTCATATACCGCTCGAACCAGTCTCTGTATAAGTTCCGACTCCAATCGGGCAATGTCAATCTTCTGAGCGTCCACGAAGAACGCTTCCCGAAAAAACGCCTTTGCCTGGGCCGTTTCATTCACCAGGGCCAGGACATCCGCAAGCTCCGCCAGTACCTCGGCATCATCCGTCCGCCGCGCGCCGGCAGCCTTCAGAAACCGCATTGCACGGTCAAATTCTCCCGCTCCTTTATAGCAACGGCCGATACGCACCAATAGATCAGCATCACGATTACTCCGATCGTCATAGACCGCACGATAGAAAGCCAAAGCTTGCCGGAACACGTGTTGCCGGAGGGCGTTAATGATAACACCAACCGGAGAACCGATTCGTTCGGCAAACTCCTGAAAGACGGCCCATTGGCCCAGGAGATACTCGCCACGTTCAAAAGATTCTGCCAATCCCTCGACGCGCTCTTGACGATCACCCCAGAAATTGGTGTATTTCAGGGCGGTAACGACATCGATACTGTCGAAGTCCAGTGACAACGCCCGCTCCAATTCTTCGTTGGCTTCTCGCAATTGGTGCGATGCAATAAGCACGGCGGCACGGTGAACGTGATCATGCGCCGTATCCGTGTTGTTTTCCAAGCTGATCGCAACCTCGTAGACTGTTTGCGTCATTATATCATGTAGACAGGAAAGGTCAACGAAGGGGCCTTTGCCAGCATATAACGATTGCGGTATGATTTTGCGGGTATGGAGTTTCCAACACTTGTCGCACCCTCGGTACTGGCCTCCGACTTCGCCGACGTTTCCCTCGGATTGAGGACGATCGAACGCTCCGGCGCGGAGTGGGTACATCTTGACGTAATGGACGGCCACTTTGTGCCCAACATCAGTTTCGGTCCTAAAATGGTACAGGACATTCGTGCGCGTACCACGTTACCCCTGGACGTTCACCTGATGATCACTGATCCGGAGCGCTATATTCCGTACTTCGCCAAGGCGGGGGCCGATTATCTCACCTTCCATATCGAGACGGTGGTCCACGCTCACCGGATAACGCAGATGATACGCGAACACAACGTTCGTCCCGGGGTCGCCATCGTTCCCTCCACGCCGGCGGCTGCGATAACGGAGCTGCTTCCGTTGATCGATCTTGTGCTTGTGATGACGGTCAATCCCGGGTTTGGCGGACAGAAACTGATTCCGGGTACGTTGGACAAGGTGACCTGGCTCGCAGAATGGCGCCACCGCCACGGGGCAGCGTTCTACATTTCCGTGGACGGTGGAATAAACCATGAGACCGCACCCGCGGCACGGAACGCCGGCGCCAACGTACTAGTCTCCGGGTCCGCGTTTTTCACCGCTGACGATCCCGGCGCCTATCTCACCAGACTGCGCGGCGGTACCGGTCAGGTAGCGTGAATGCCGTTCAACCCGAGTTGCCCGGTGACCGACAATAAACAGGGGAGAAAACTGATGAAACGACGACGGTCTGTGACACGCCTGGTAGCGATAATTCTTGCACTGGTGGTTACCGCTTCCGTATCAGCGCAGGATTCCACGGCGGTGGAGGAGATTCTGAATGAAGGTCTGGAAGCGTTTCGTACCAGCAACTTCGAGACCGCCATGGATCGCTTCCGCGAGATCCTTTTAGAGGAGCCTGACCAGGCGACGGAAGCTACCGCGTATTTCTGGCTTGCCAAGTCGGCGATGGCCACGGAACGACTGTCCGACGCGGAACGCAACCTTGAGTACTACCTGCGCACCTTTCCCGAACACACTTACGCGGTGGAAGCGGAGTACCAGCGCGGTCGACTCCTGTTCATGCAAGAAGACTACGCCGGCGCCATCGAAGCGCTGAACAGTTTCATTGTCGACAACCCGGAATCGCCTTTCGTGGCCAACGCCCTCTATTGGAGTGGAGAATCACTGTACAATCTGGGACGGCTCGACGAGGCACGCCGCGTCTTTCAGGCCGTGGTGCGCGACTACCCCCGCAGTTTTCGAGTTGAGGCCGCCCGATATCGCACGGCGTTGATCGACCTGGACGAACGCGAGACGGAGCTTCTTGAGTTGCTTCGCTGGAGCCACGAAGAGTATCTGCAGGCGCTGGACGAGTTCGAGAGGCGGGAACAGGCGTACCAGGAGGCGATCTCCTCGTATCAGAAGCAAATCACTGCCTTACAAGACACCCGCGCACGCACAAGAGAGTGAAACGAGGCGCCGCGCACGGTCTGAGGAAGGCCCGTCGACTCTATCGACGTCGCAACTTCACCCAGGTTATCAACTTCCTCGAGCCTCAGGTGTTCATGTACCGGGATAGCTATGATTACTACTACCTCTTGGGTATGAGCTGCCTATACACCGGAGACTACTCCGGAGCGTACTCCTACCTGCGCCGCGCCCTCGATATAGATGATAACGTCAACGCAATGCTCGGACTGGGTGCCGTCCTTCTCCGCCAACGTCAGACCGATCAAGCGCTCCGGACGTACCTGGATATTATAGATCTGGATAACCACAACCGTCGCGCCCGCCGGGCGCTCCAGTGGCTCCGAGGCCTGGATTCTCCGGAAGAAGCGCTGAAGTGGTTCGAGTCCAACCGTGTCCGGCGCATTTTACCACCGATAGGCTTGTTCCTACCCCGGTGGGTTACCGTTCCCGTCGCAGGTACCGCGATCGTGGGACTGGTCCTCCTGGTGCGTCCTCAGATTGAAACAGCCCTGGGTGATCTCTTCGCTCCCCCGGACCGGGAGGGCTCCGAGTTCATTGTTCCCGGGGACTTCGCTGACTCACTCGTATCTGCCCCCGATGAGGAGCGATTCCAATTCACTCAGCAGGAGGCGGAGCGCCTGTTGCGCCGGGTAGGGGACTACTTCAACGACCGTCGCGACAATCTGGTTCGGCGGGAACTCAATCGGATACGGCTCTCCAACGCCAGTCCCGCCATCAGGGAGCGGGCGGAAATGCTTCGTTCCTATCTGACCGAGCCAGATTTCACCTCCCTGGCGGACAGTTTTTCCTACGATCAGGTCTCCGACGATCCGGCGCTGTACGCAGACGTCTATGTACGATGGCGCGGACGCGTGGCCAACCTGAATGTGGGTACTGAGGAGATTACTTTCGACTTTCTTGCCGGCTATCACGAGCGGCGAGTTCTGGAGGGAATCGTTCCTGCCCGTGTGCAATTCGCAGTTCTGCTGGAGAATGACCAGCCCGTGGAGCTCATCGGACGCGTCGTGCCCAAGCAGGAAGGCGACGACTTTTCCCTTCAGGTTACCTCTATTCGCCGGTTGAATCCTTCCGAACTCTCTCTCGAGGAATAGCTGCGGATGAGAGCATTGGTCCAGCGGGTACACCGCGCTTCCGTCACGGTGGACACACACATCGTCGGGGCCATTTCAACCGGACTGCTGGTACTTCTTGGCGTCGGCCGGGAAGACGATGCGAAAGATTGTACCTATGTGGCGCAAAAGATTCTTGGCCTCCGGGTGTTTGAAGATGACACGGGCAGGATGAACCGTTCGGTCCGGGAGGCGGAGGGGGCAATTTTGCTCGTGTCGCAGTTTACTTTGTACGGTGATGTGCGCCGCGGCCGCCGTCCAGGATTTGACCGCGCAGCCCCTCCAGAGCAAGCTCTGCCCGTGTATAACGCCGTGAAAGATGCTCTCCGCGCCGAGGTCCAGGTAGAAACGGGAGTTTTCGGAGCTCACATGGACGTGGCACTCGTCAACGACGGGCCGGCAACGTTCTGGATCGACAGCCACCACCGGTAGCGGAGTTTCGACCAGAATCTCGCCGGAAGCGTTGCAGAACTCCCGGTTATAGACCCTCCCAGTCACAGAGCCCCCGGTGCATAGCCCGAACTATCTACAGAAACAGTTTCAGGTTCGACAGGTAGTGGCGCGGATCAAAGTCGTCAAAAAATGGCGACAGAGACTGTTCCTCGTGCATGCGCATGATAATCTCTGCACTGAGCCGCGCCGAGGAAACCACGTAGAGAAACGGCATCTGTCGGCGGATCTCATCCGATACTTCCAGCGTGTCGGTGACGATTAGGCGGTCGAGCATCCCTTCGGAGTGGAGCTCCTGCAAACGTTCGGTGGCGGGGTCGGAAAACACCGGATGGATCGCCGCAATGTTCACCGTTCCCACCCCCCGGGATTTCAGTTCCTTCGCCAGCGTATAGACACTTCCAGCGGTATCGATCATGTCATCCACGATCCAGATCTTTTTGCCTTCGATCTTCGTGTCGGTGAGGATATTCACCGATTCCACCGAATTCGTCTTGTCATAGTTGCGCTGCTTGTGGGCGATCATAAGCCGCGTTCCGAAGGCACGGGCGTATTTTCGCGCCACATTCTCACCGCCGGCGTCCACCGAACAGAAAAGCCAATCCTCCCGCACAGTGGAACTGAGAACGTCCGGCTTCCGAATGAAGCTGTCCGTGATGTATTCCTTTATCAGCGGGCTTGCCGGAACATCGTCAATCGCACAGATGCGAGGATCAACGACCGTCTTCGATTTGTCTGAGTGTAACTGGTAGGTAATGATGTGATCGACGCCCAGACTGGAGAGCGTCTTGTAGTGAATCCAGAACCCCACGCTGTTGCGGCGGGTGGTGCGATCCGAGCGAGAACTGGTACAGAACGGTTCGAATAGCGTAATCCGCCCCGGTTGGGCCCGACGGATCGCGTCGATCGCGTGGTACAATTCAAGCTTATTCTGCTCTACCGACAATCCGTAGGCGTTTCGGCCGGCCGACGCAAAGAGAAACACGTCCTTACCGCGGATCGAGGTGTGAACCTCCACCTCAATCTCTCCATCAGCAAAGGTGATCGTCTTCAGTTCTCCGCGAATCTGTTTACTGTAACCCTTGCCGTAGAAGTCGGGAAACGTTTGCATTTCGTAGGCAACGCGTTCCGCATACTCTTCCATACTCCGAGTCGAAAAAATGACCAGCTCCCCACGCATGCGTCAGGTATACTACGATTCCCACCGCAGGGTCAAAAGCGTCTTCACAAGAAGTGTTTCATCGCACTTCAAAAAGCGCTATACTCCGCCCGGCAGTGTTCATTTCCGAGAGGTAATTACCAATGGCATCTAACCAGGCAACCGGCGACGACAAAGTAAAGGCGATTGAGGCGGCACGGCTGCAGATCGAAAAACAATTTGGCAAGGGCTCGATTATGAAGCTCGGTGAGAACCGGGATACCAGGGGCATCGAAACGATCGGCAGTGGTTCGATTCTTCTCGATGAGGCGCTGGGAATCGGCGGATACCCGAAGGGCCGCATCGTCGAAATCTACGGCCCCGAATCCTCAGGCAAGACGACGCTCGCACTCCATGCGATCGCCGAGGCGCAGAAGGCCGGTGGCGTGGCGGCGTTTATCGATGCTGAGCACGCTCTGGACCCGGTGTACGCTCGGCATCTGGGTGTCGATACCGATTCCCTCTGGGTATCCCAACCTGACAACGGAGAACAGGCTTTGGAGATCACCGAAGCCCTCATTCGAAGCAAGGCTGTAGATATTATCGTGGTCGACTCGGTGGCGGCTCTCACGCCCCAGGCGGAAATCGAAGGCGACATGGGCGACAGTCACGTCGGTCTTCAGGCCCGCCTCATGAGCCAGGCGCTCCGCAAGCTCACGGGGATCATATCCAAGTCTTCCACAGTGCTCGTATTTATCAACCAGATTCGGATGAAGATCGGCGTAATGTTCGGGAATCCGGAAACCACCACCGGCGGGAACGCGCTGAAATTCTATTGTTCCGTCCGTATCGAGGTGCGTCGGATCGAAACGATCAGCAAAGGTGCCGATGAAGCGATAGGGAATCGGGTTCGCGTGAAGGTGGTGAAGAATAAGGTTGCCCCACCGTTCAGAAAGGTTGAACTGGAGATCATCTTCGGAAAAGGTCTCTCCGCCACCGCGAGTCTCCTGGACGCAGCGTTAAAATACGACTTGGTGCAGAAAAGCGGATCCTGGTATTCCTACGGTGAGGAACGGGTCGGCCAGGGCCGGGAAAACGTCAAGCAGTTTCTGGAGGAGCATCCCGACATATTTAAGACGCTGGAAACCAAACTCCGGACGATTATGTTCCCGGAGCCTGAAAACGCCTCTGAAACGAAAGCTGCCGAGGACGAAGCACCGGCCGAAACTGTGGCGGAAACCCCCGAGGACGCGCCGAAAAGCACAAAAAAGAGCACTTCCGGCAAGAAGAAGACACCCTCCGATGACGAACTGTTCTGAGACGGCGACCCGCTGAATGGAGAACCGAGAATCACGGGGACACACCGTACAGCTCGACCAGTTCGAAGGTCCCCTGGATCTACTGATATTCCTGATCCGCAAAAACGAGGTCAACATCTATGACATCCCCGTAGCACGGATCACTGAACAGTATCTGGAGTTCCTCCGTTACGCCACACGAGTTGACCTGGACACGATCACCGATTTCTACGTGATGGCGGCGACTCTCCTGCACATCAAATCCCGGATGCTGCTTCCCGTCTCCGGAAACGGCGACGATGAGGAATACGACGATCCCCGGCAGGAGCTGGTGGACAAGCTCATCGAGTATCAGCGGTACCGAAAACTGAGTGATATGATGAGCGAGCGCGAAGAGGAGCTGGAGTTCGAACTGGAACGGAGATCCACTCAGTCGGTACTCCCTTTCGAAGATACGGAAGACCTCTGGGAACAACTCGACGTGTGGGATCTGCTCAAGACGTTCTCCCAGCTCGTCAATAACATTAGTTCCGATCGACTCGTCAGTCTCTATGAAGAAGTCACGGTGAATGAGAAGCTGACGTTGATTGAAGAGCTCTTGGAACGATCCGGTGAGTTTATGTTCACCGACCTGATTCGCAATCAGGAATCGATTATGGAATTTGTGTGTGCATTCATTGCCATATTAGAGTCCGCCCGGCAGCGGACGATTCGCATCATGCAAAATCGGATGTTCGGGGATATTCGTGTTGTAGCCGGCCCCCGGGATCTGGAATACTCTTACGAGACGGACGAGGTGCAGGGTGAAGATGGATGAGGAAAAGGCGGTTATCGAGGCAATTCTTTTCCTTGAAGTAGAGCCGATAGAAATCCGTACTCTGGCCACTGTAAGCGGTCTCGCTCGAGAACAGGTGGAGGAAGTCCTCACCGACCTTCGGCGAGATCTGGACAACTCCAACCGCGGACTGGAACTGGTCACGATTGGTGGGGCGGTGCAGCTCAGCCCAAAAAAGGAGTTGTGGCCGAGATTGCGCGAGCGCTTCGGCAAGAAACGCGAGCAGCGCCTCTCCCGAGCGGCGATGGAGACTCTCTCCATCGTAGCCTATTCGCAACCGATAACGCGCAGCGAAATCGAGAGTCTCCGCGGCGTTTCAGCGGACAGCATGATCCGGCAGCTTCTCGAACGAAAACTAATCAAGGAAGTCGGCCGCAAGGATGCCCCCGGACGGCCGACACAGTACGGAACGACCCGGGAGTTTCTGCAGTACTTCGGATTGGAGAGCATCGCAGATCTTCCGAAGTTGGACGAATTAGAACAAGAACGCTTTAACCTTAATGGATAGCGAAGGATCACACCACACCAGCTATGAATGAACAATCACAAGAACCTATACGAATAAACAAATACCTCTCCCAGGCCGGTCATGGTTCGCGCCGAAAAGTAGAAGAGCTGGTTCGCCAGCGGCGCGTTCAAGTGGACGGCGAGACGATAGAAGACCTGAGTACGCGAGTCTCTCCAGATCAAGTGGTAAAAGTCGACGGAACCACCGTTCACCCTGCGCGAAGAACCGCCGTCTTTGCCCTGAACAAACCGGTTCGCGTCCTGGTGAGCGAACACGATCCGGAAGGCCGTCCGTTGGCGATCGACCTCGTACGCCACCTCTATTCCGGCAGACTCTTCTCCGTGGGACGGCTGGACTTTCTCTCAAGCGGTCTACTTTTGTTTACCAACGACGGGGACCTGGCCCAGGCACTCATGCGCCCCACCTCTGTGATAGAGCGCGAATACGTCGTCGAAACCAGCGATCCCATCAACGACGAGACGCTGGAGGCGATTTCCCGGGGAGTCACCATCGAAGGCGTGCGCTACCGAATCGCCCGCTACCATCGTCACGCCGCCCGGCGCGTCTCTCTCGTGCTGGAAGAAGGCAAAAATCGCGAAATCCGTCGCGTTTTCGCCCATTACCGCCTCCGCGTGCGGCGAATATATCGCAATCGATACGGACCGATTACCCTGGGGAAACTCCCCGAAGGCGAGGCGCGTCCGCTGACTCCCGGAGAAATAGAACGGCTTCGGGCGGCGGTATCCGCTTCACGCAGTAAGACCCGCAATCCTCGAGCCAGAGGAAAACAGTGATGGTAGTCGCGATCGACGGCCCCGCCGGGACCGGCAAGAGCACGATCAGTAAACGTGTCGCGGAACAGACGGCTTTCTTCTACCTCAACTCGGGACGCTTCTATCGAGCGGTCACGTGGAAGGCGCTCAGTCAGGGAAAAGGACTAGAGAATCCTCAGGCGCTCATCGCCACAGCTGCCGACATTTCGATCACCGTAGAGGATGACCAGTTTCTCGTTGACGGCGTACCCCGGGACCGGGAGCTGCATACCCCGGAAGTGGACAGTGCCGTGGCTACCGTCTCCTCGATCCCGGAGATTCGCATCGCGGTTAACAATCGGCTCAAGCGTATCGCCGGCGAACGGGATATCGTCGTCGAGGGTCGCGACATGAGTACCGTTGTCTTTCCCGAAGCGCAGGTGAAGATCTATCTCGACGCCGATGCCGATGAACGCGCACGCCGCCGACTCGATCAGCAGGGAAGCGGAGATTTTGAAGAGATCCGGGAGTCGATCTCTCAACGCGACCGAATAGACCGCACGAAGAAGACCGGGCGTCTTCAACGAACAAAAGACGCAATCTACCTCGATACCACGGACTTGACCATCGAACAAGTTTGTGAGAAGGTTATCGACATTATCCACGAAAAAAACCAACACGGCAGGAGTATCTAGGCAATCATGGCAGATAAGGAAGCACAGTTCGCTGACTCTTCTTCGGGCGAGTCCCAGTCACAGGAACTGCAAATGCAGTTTCTCGATCAACTGGATGAACTCGAGGAGGGTCAACTCGTCGAGGGAACGGTCATTCAGATCTCCGGCGACGAGGTATTCATCGACATCGGGTACAAAGCCGAGGGTCGAATCTCGCTGGAAGAGTTCGAAACTCGCCCGGCTGTCGGCGAAATGGTCGAAGTGGTGCTTCTGCGGAAGGACATCCGCAACGGCGGCGTTGCGGTTTCAAAACGAAAGGCGGATGAGAAGCGATTCTGGAAGGATCTCAAAGATGCATTCCAGGAACGTCAACCGGTGACCGGTAAAGTGGTCAACGCGATCAAGGGCGGATTCGAGGTACGACTCCACGGAAACGTTCGTGGGTTCAACCCGATCTCCAAGATGGATATCCGCCGCGTAGAAGACCCGGAAGAGTATATCGGCCTGGAAGACAAGTTCTTCGTGGAGCGGATCTACAGCGAGAACCGTGTCAATATCGTTCTGTCCCGCAGAGCATGGCTTGAGCAGGAAACCGAGAAGAACCGCGGCGCGTTCTTCGAGCAGGTACAGATCGGCGACGAAGTAGAAGGGGTAGTCAAAAGCTTCACCTCCTTCGGAGCATTTATCGATCTGGGGGGCTTCGACGGCCTGCTCCACATAAATGACATGAGCTGGGGACACGTGACACGTCCCAAGGACTACGTCAAGAAGGGCGATACCGTCCGCCTCAAAGTCATTAAGATGGATCCTGAGGAAAAGAAGATTAACCTCAGCCTCCGTCACATGACCCCCGACCCGTGGGAGACGTTCGAGGATCGGTACGCTGTGGACCAAGTGGTCACAGGTACCGTGACCAAGCTCACAGATTTCGGCGCGTTTATCGAGGTTGAAGAAGGTATCGAGGGGCTGGTACACATCTCTGAGATGTCCTGGGTTCAGCGTATCAACCATCCGAAGGAGATTCTCTCTCCGGGACAGGAAGTTCAGACCAAGATTCTTGACTACGATATCCAGGCGGGCCGCGTTTCGCTGGGTCTGAAGCAAGTCATGGACAACCCCTGGGACGACATCAACGAACGGTATCCAATCGGAAAGCACCTGAATACTACCGTAAAGAAGATCACGGCCACCGGTGCATTTGTTGAGGTCGAGGATGGAATCGATGCATTCCTCCACGTGGACGACCTGAGTTGGACAAAACGCTACAAGAATCCCGGCGCCGTCATCAAAGAAGGTCAGGAGCTCGAAGTGGTTGTGATCCTGAGCGATCCCGACAACCAGAACATCCGGGTGGGCCTGAAGCAACTCGAAGATGATCCGTGGAAGCAGCTCAAGGAGGCGTATCCGCCGAAGAGCCTTATCGATGGAGAGATTACCAACATCACGGATTTCGGAATCTTCGTTCGTGTGCAGGGCGGTATTGAAGGTCTTGTGAACAAGATGAACGTGGCCGATCCCCGGCACGAATCGTTCGAAGAAGCAGTGGCCAAATACTCCGTCGGCGACAAGATCAAAACAGTAGTGACGGAGGTGAACCCTTCGCGCCAGCGACTGTCGCTCTCTATCCGAGAACTTCAGCGCCAGCAGCAGCGTCAGGAGCTTCAGAAGTACATTCATGACGCCGATGACGACGCCACGGTCACCCTGGGTGACATGCTGAAGGAAAAACAGGACAATTGAGCCTGGATGGGACTCGCACAGGTCGATCTCGATCGGTTTCAAACGCTGATCGAGATCAATGCTCTGATCAACTCGGACTTCTCTGACCTTCGAGCCGTACTCAAGCGCATCGTAGAATCCGCCATGCGGTTGACCGAGGGAGAGGCGGCCTCCCTTCTCCTGGTCAATCCCGAGAATAACAAACTCTACTTTGAAATAGCTCTGGGGTCCAAAGGACCTCAGGTTCAGCAGTTCTCTCTTGAAATGGGCGAAGGGATCGCCGGATGGGTAGCACTGCACAATCGTTCGCTCATGGTGAATGACCCGGATGAGGATTCCCGGCACCAGCGCGACATCGGTCGCAAAATTGGCTATCCCGCGAGCAGTATTCTGGCGGTACCCATGCGCGTGAAGGATCGGTGTATCGGTGTCCTGGAAGTCCTCAACAAGCACGACGGTCGCGGCTTCGACAACGATGACCTCCAATGGTTGGAAATATTTGCCAATCAGGGAGCGATCGCGATTCAAAACGCTCGCACCTTCCAGCAAGTACGAAATGAAGTTGATCTGCTGCAAGACCAGGTGAACACCGACCAAGGGTATCACACCATGGTTTGGAAGAGCCCAGCCATGGCGGAACAGCTACAGTTGGTGGATCGCGTGGCACCCACGGAGAGTACCGTGCTCATCCTCGGGGAAAGCGGCGTGGGAAAAGAGCTTATTGCCGAGCAGCTTCATCTCAAGTCCCACCGCGCAAAGCACCCGTTCATTCGTGTCAACTGCGCAGCCCTGCCGGCGGCGCTCCTCGAAAGCGAACTCTTCGGCCACGTACGAGGTGCCTTTACCGATGCCGTGGCCGACAGGCGAGGACGTTTCGAGCTGGCGGACAGGGGGACGATCTTTCTCGATGAAATTGGAGATCTTCCTCTACCGCTACAGGCAAAGATGCTTCGGGTGATCCAGGAGAAAACGTTCGAGCGAGTGGGGGCCAGCGAGTCGATTACCGTGGACGTGCGGATTATTGCCGCCACCAATAAGGATATCGAGACGCTGGTGGAACGCCGTGACTTTCGAAGCGATCTCTACTACCGACTCAACGTCCTTCCCCTTAGTATTCCGCCCCTTCGGCAACGTCCGGAAGATATCACTGAGCTGGCGGAGTTTTTTCTGAAGCGATTCGCCCGGGAAACGAATAAGCACGTCACGGGATTTTCCGACGAAGCAATGGAAGCGTTGTTGTCCTACAACTGGCCGGGCAATGTGCGAGAACTTGAAAACGCAGTTGAACGTTCGGTAGTAATCTGCCGTCATGAACGGGTAATGCCGGAGGACCTTCTCCTTCACGGAACCGCCGCCGGGGAGGAAACGCGTTACCAGGGAAACAGTCTCAAAGAGAGCATTAATCTGTTCAAAAGACAATTCATTCGACGAGCCCTCGATCGCCACGGATGGAATCATACGGAGACTGCTGAAGAACTCCGGATTCAACGTTCGTATCTTTCAAAACTTGTGAAAGACCTCAACATCAAAGACACCAAAGGAGAACCTTCCCAATGAGTGATAGTTCCACCAACAATGCATCATTCTCAGATCGTCTGATTTCGTTTGTTTCGCGCTTTCGAAAAGCTCTCATTTTCGCCGGCAGCGCCCTATTGGTGGCTATCATCGCCGCCACGGTAGTCTCACAGGTAGTATCCGCGCGAAATGACGCCTCCATCCGGGAAGCTGAGCGCGTTCACGAGCTCTGGGACGATTTCGATGATGAATCGGACGATTCCGGACAAGTAGAGGAAGATCTCCGCGACGGAATCGCTCAGATCGTCGACGAGTATCCCCGGACGTACGGCGCTTTGCGGGCGCGTATGATTCTGGCGGAGCTTGAGTGGACACTGGAGAACTGGGAGGCCGCCCACGACGCGTATATGGCGGTAGTTGAAGAACATCGTCAGAATCATCTTACGGGGCCGGCCCTTTTTAGTGCCGCCGCCGCCGCGGAACAGATCGATGATCTCGATCGAGCACGAGAACTCTACGGGCGGATCGTCGACGGCCAGGGGGATCCCACCGCTGAAGTCTCGCATGCGCTGTTCAATTTGGGACGGATCGCTGAAGCCCAATCCGATGTCAATCTGGCGCTGGAATACTATAACCGACTTATCGATGAACACAGCGAAAGCAATTGGACAAACCTTGGGAGAAACCGTATAATCTGGCTCACGAGTCAGGGAGCCGGCGCGGACAGCTGAACTACTGAACCACGGTACAGCTCCCAATCCGCGACAGCAGTCTCCGGGCCCGTAGGTTGTACGCGAGGAGTGCTGCATGGCAAGTAGACGGGCCACGTTTTTTGCAACCCGAAACTTCGGGTTTGTGATCGCCCTGTTGGTTTTCGGATTTTTTGTTCTCCTGCGATTCGGTACGACAATACCGGAGCGGATGGAACTGCGCGTACTGGACACCCATTTCAACTTAAAAAACACCTATCGGTCGGAGTCTATCGAAGAGGGTGTGTCCGTCGTACAACGAAACCCCGGGATTTCCGACGATATTCTCATTGTAGGAATCGACTCCACGACGTTGTCCCGGTTCGGTAGGTGGCCCTTTCCCCGGTACCGGCACGCAGACCTGATTAACTCCTTTGCCAGAATCTCCGACCAGGATCGCCGGGAGCGAGCACTCTTCCTGGACCTGTTCTTCATTGAACCCAGTGACAACGTGGTCAATGACGCGCTTCTTCTAAACGCAATGGAGCAGAGTGACCGCGTGTTTCTGGAGACGATTCTCGAATACAGCGAGCCGAATCCCCAGAACTACGACGAGTTTTTTCGCCGCCATGACCGGCTCTTTGATGCTGTTGGACGGGTCACAAACGTCGAAGGCGCATGGCGCGAGATGCCCTCGTTCTTTGGGTTGCAGCCCCCATTGCAGCCGCTAGCCGGCGCATCCGCGGGGTATGGTCATGCAAACCTCTGGGATGACTTTGACAGCGTGTATCGGCGCCAACCGATGGTAGCGCGGGTATCGAAGCTAAAGACTCAGTACGTGTGGGAAGATCTTTCCCCGGACCTGGATATCGACGAAGAAAACTACGAGCGCTTGGTGTGGTTCGACCGCCAGGGCCGCGACCACTTCGTTCCACTCCCTCTGACTGAACAACGATTGTCTGAACTCCGGGGACGACTGGAGAATGAGGCTCCGCGCCGGTCCCTGGATACCACCGGGGACGGTGAGGCCGACGATTACACCTTCGTGCTTCATCACTATCAGGAACAATTTATCCCGTCGATTACGTTGGCGCTGGCGCTGGATTACTTCAACCGATCCTTGGACGAGGTTGAAGTGAAAATCGGCGAACATATCCGTATTCCGGACCCGCAACAATTCGATCCCGAACGGGGAGAGTGGGTAGATTATCGCATCATCGATCGCCCCGCCGTCTATGACGAGAACGGGGAGCTTGAGTCGGAAGCTACTTACCGAGAACAGGATGAGATCGTCATACCCATAGATGCTCAGGGAACGATGCTCATTAACTACATGGGTCGGCGGTCAAGTCCCGCCCGCGATGGCTACCAGACGTTTCCCGTTCGTCCATACTACGGATATGCCGCCCGTGTTCCCGGTCCCAATCCTCAGGAGTGGCCACCGACCCGGGCCGTCGAGAACAAAATCGTTATGGTGGGAGCGTTCTCTCAGGGCATGGCGGATGATGAGAAGCTTACTCCCTACGGCCTAATGTATGGGGTAGAGGTGCATGCCAACGCGCTCAACACGATCCTCATGGACAAGTTCATTCAACATGTGCCGATGTGGCTCGACCTGGCGATACTCGCCGTGGCGGCGCTGCTGGTGGCGTTCGTTGCTTCCCGGCTATCGACGATCTGGGCGATGGTAATAACGGTGGGCGCAATTATCGTCTATTTTTTCGCCACCACCATAACCTTCGACACCCGCTCGCTACTGATGAACTTCTCCAGTCCGGCCTTGGCGATGATCCTTACCTTCGTGAGCATCGTTGTGTACCGGGTTATGACCGAGGAGAAGGATAAACGGCGCATTCGAGAGATGTTCGGTCGCTACGTCAGTCCCGCGGTCGTTTCCGAGATTCTGGAACGCCCACCGGAGTTGGGCGGCGTCGACAAAGACCTGACCGTCTTTTTCAGTGATATCCGGGGGTTCACCACATTGTCCGAATCGATGTCCCCCCAAGAGTTGGTAAACCATCTCAACATATATCTCACCGCCATGACCGATACGATTCTGGAATACCGGGGCACCCTGGATAAGTATATCGGTGATGAGATCATGTGTTTTTGGGGCGCGCCGCTACCGCAGGAAGACCACGCGATACTCGCGTGCAAATCCGCCCTGCGGCAGATGGAGAAGCTTGATGAGCTCAACTCCCAATGGCCTCCGGAGAAGCAGATCAATATCGGTATCGGCATCAACTCCGGCATCATGACGGTGGGAAACATGGGCAGCCAAGGCCGCATGAACTACACGCTCATGGGGGACAATGTGAACCTGGGAGCTCGCCTTGAGGGCACCAACAAACAGTACAGTACCGGGATCATTATGAGTGAGTTCACCTACGGACTTGTGAAAGATCGGGTTATCGCTCGAGAACTGGATAACATCCGTGTGAAGGGTAAGAACAAGCCGGTTCTCATTTACGAACTGGTAGATGTTCCGGAGGGGCTGGGCGGATGAATCGCCCGTCTGCAGCAGGGAGCGTATCAGGATTTCTCCGGTGAGGTGGTTAGTCATCACGTTTTTCGTTGTCTCGCTGGGGGTGGGGTGTGGACTGCCGACCATCCCGTTTCTGGATCCTCCCGTGAACCCGGGGATAGTAGAAGGAAGTCCGGTAAACAACCGTATCCTGACGTTTTCTCATAACACACACAACGACGGAGACGACTTCCAAGGCTACGAGCTGTACTACAAACTGTACACGGAGGATCAGGCAGACCTCCGGGACGCAGATGTGAGTGGAATCGAGACTACGCCCCGACAGCCGGGTCGGGCTCTCATGGAGAGCTACGGATTCGTGAGAGCTGTGGCCGTGCGCGAATCAGCCCCATCGGATCCGGATAGTCTACGGGTGATTACCTCCGATCTGCCTCCGCACATCCCCACGGAACCTACAGACTCCGCAATCGAGTATCGAATTGACCTCAGAAGCCCGCTGACCGCTGATTCCGATGAAGACATTTTCGTACGTTGGACTCAAGGGGGAGAGCGGAAGCGCGGCTTTCGTCGTCGCAGTGATAACCGTTTCTCAAATCCCGACGAATTAAAGAGTTTCTGGAACCGCGCTGCGTACTCCGCCGGGGACCCCGAAAACGAAGATGATCAGACCGATTATGACATTGCTCAAATGGGACTGCGCGACGAGATCGTTGAATCAGGCACACCGGACACGTTCGAAATAGTGTGGTTTGTCCTCAGTTACGGCATCGACGGAACAACTCTTCAGGGGTATTACAGTGAACCGTTGCGCCTCCAATCGGCGCAACTCCAGTTGCGTGATTAGGCAAGTAGATTCTCTTTCGCTATCCAATCTGCGCACTTGTGAAATATCCCGCAATCGTGCTACCAATTGGATGTGGCAATTCTGTATCTGGCAATCGGACTCAGTTATATTGCGATCGGAGCGCTCATGGCTCTGATCTATGTATACGTATTCCGACGTAGCTTTTCAGGCAACTTCTGGGGCGCAACCTTTGTCGCGGTGGCGGGTGCGTTTTTGGGTGGTCTCGTGGATTTTTTGTTCGCGGATCTCATTAGCCGCTTGAGTTCCATCAATGGTGTTCTTAATGTCTTTCCCCCGATTATTACGGCGGCAATCCTGCTAAGTCTTTTCGCCGGTCTCAGCGAGCGAAAAGATGAATATGACTAAGGCCACCGCGATAGGTCGGACGCGAACCCGACACGGACGGACCAGGTTTCGACCGACGGACCAAGTTTTTTCACCACTTTTTACTTCTGATAATGGATATTCTGTCTACTAACAAGTTATGATATCATGATGGAGAACGATAAGGCCTATGAGTGACCGTGATCATCCGGAGCTCCGCGCAAATGGAAGCCCCAAAAACTACGTGCGACATGGTGAGGCTGACGTGTTTCGGCAATACGCCGCGATCATTCGGCGGCTACGTGCCGATGACGGCTGTCCGTGGGACCGAAAACAAACCCTTCACTCACTTCGTCGCTTTATTGTGGAGGAAGCGTTTGAGTTGCTAGCGGCTATTAACAACCTCCAGAACACTCGTTTCGAGTCGTCCTCGGGTTCCGGGACTCCTTCCGCTGCTTCCACTTCCAACGACCACGCTGCGGTAGCAGACGAGCTGGGCGATGTCTTTTTGGTGTCTCTCCTTCTCGCGGATGCGCTTGAGTTTCAGAGCGGCGTCTCCCTGGAGACGATATTGGTCGAGAATGGGCGCAAACTCATACGGCGCCACCCGCACGTGTTCGGATCGGCCAACGCCACCACTGCGGAAGAGGTTGTCACCAATTGGAACCAAATCAAAGAACACCAAGAAGGACGCTCCCCTTCAGTAGCGCACGTCAGTCGGGGCCTCCCGCCGCTGGAACGCGCGTTCGAGATGCAGAAAAAAGCTTCTAAGGTCGGTTTCGATTGGGATTCCGTTGAGCCGGCACTGGAGAAACTGAAGGAAGAGATCGTTGAGCTGGAACGAGGAATAGCCGAAGCCAAGATCCAGTCACAACCCACAAAAGATAACCGCAGAATCGAAGAAGAACTGGGTGACGTGATCTTCTCTGCCGTGAACGTCAGCAGACACCTGAAAACAGATCCTTCTCTCGCACTGTCTCACACCAACGAGAAATTCCTTACCCGCTTTCGGTACATAGAAGCTGCGATTTCCGCCCAAGGTATGAAAGTCAGCGACGCCTCCCTGAAAACACTAGATAAGTTGTGGGAAGAAGCCAAGACCAGGGAACGACGTATTTAAGTCAGGCGTCGCGCTCCGATATAGCTTCTCACCTCTGCACAGAACCTGCCATATCACGTTCCGGCACCGCAGGATAGGACTTATAGTATGAGAAAAGCGCGTCACCAGGTCCAACGCCTCTGGATCACACTCTTCCGCAACGTAAGTGGAGCCACCGTAACGTTGCATGGGAGCTGGAATCTTTGGCGTCTGAGGCGCATGGCAGATCGATGTAGATGAGACTATCTCCAATCCTGACGGCAAGACAGCCGGAATCAACTGAGAAGCACTCTCCAGACGTATGAAATTCTGTACGGCAACGACCATGATCTCGTCTTCACTCTCTATACACCCAGCGGTAACGGTTGTCCGAAACTTATTTGGGTCTTGGGATGAAAGCCTTCCGTTAGTGCCAACGGGATATTCAACCTTTGCCACACGCGCTCAAAGATTCGCACCAAACCTAAATGCGGAATGAAGGCTGCAGCCCCTCGTTTGCGAGAGCGCGCAATGAGATAGTACTGATTACGAACAGCGGTCTGCGGTGAACTGGATTCGGCCTCGGGGATCTCTTCAGACACCTGTTCCCAAATATCACGACGAAGGCGCTCCCCCCAGGCATCCAGTCGTGCTCCCCCCCCAGAGCTCGTGAGCTCGAGCGATGGCAACACCGGTGCGTTCGTCACCGCGACGAGTCAGCACCCCTTCCAGCCAGGACATCCACGGATCGTGAGTGAGCACGCAGACGGATCCCTTTCGGCAATCCATTTTGGATCTCCGAGATCCGCTCTTCCGCGACTGCGGGCGAAAGCTGGGCATCCCACTGAAACGGCGTATGGGGTTTCGGCACGAACGTCCCCACGTTTACGATAAACTCCATCTTTACAGCCCGCAGGCTAGTATTGATACCGGTGCTGATACACGCTCATGACGATACCGATGCCAATGAGGGCGGTCCACAGTGATGACCCCCCGTATGAAAGCAGATACAGCGGGATTCCCATGATCGGCATCACACCCACCGCCATTCCGACGTTGATTACCAGGTGGACGACAAGCATACCCGTCACACCGGCTACGAGAAGTGCCGCGAATCGGTCCTTGGCTGAAACCATGATGTATAGGGATCTTCCGAAAATGATACCGAACAGAGCAAACACTGCGACAACACCGAGAAAACCCCACTCTTCCGCAAGAATCGAAAAGATGAAGTCAGTGCTTTGCTCCGGCAGATACTGATAGTGGCTTTGCGTTCCCTGGAGAAACCCCTTTCCGAAAGGGCCCCCAGATCCAACGGCAGTCACGGACTGGATAATGTTCCATCCGGCGCCCCGGGGATCCACATACGGATCCACAAACACGATCAGACGCATAATCTGGTATTCCTGCAATAGCGATCGCGCCGCATATGCCAACGGCACCGATACGATCAGCATTACCAGCCCATAGATTATCCAGAAGAAGACTGCCCGTCGCGTAAGCCAGTACCCGATTCCTGCCAGGCCCGCCGCCGCGGAGAGTCCTACCAGCAGGAACACCATCGTATCGCTGTCTACCAGCACCTGAATCAAAGGCACGGATCGATCCGAGAGCTGTTCTTCCCATACCGGCAGTACGGTGAATAGAATCGTAGACGCTCCGATTGCCACAACGAACCCGATCATACGAAGGTCGGCGCCGGCAGCGTACGCTATCACCAGGAGAATCGGAATATAGACGACAGCCGTACCCAAATCTGGTTGCGCCAACACCAGGAGCGTCGGAACCAGCGCGATAAGTATCGCCCCCGCGAATCCGACAACCGTTTTCCCTCGATCCGGTGCGTCGCCGAAGTATCGAGCCAGTATGACAATCAGAGCAATCTTTGCAAATTCTGATGGCTGCCCACCAAGATTTCCAATCCCGATCCAACTGCGAGATCCGTTAACTACTTGACCGAAAAGAAGCGTGAAGATTAGTACACCCAGGATGGAAAGGAAAATCGCCACTGCCGGACGATGCAGAACCCGGTAATCAACAAAGGTCATTAGCAGCATCAGCACCACTCCCGTGGCACCCCAGATAATCTGTCGAATATACTCGTCGCTTACTACTTGTCCATCAGCGGTAACTCCACTGGAGAAGACAAAGAGAATTCCAACGATCATCAGTGACACGGCAGAAATCACCATGTACAGGTCGATTTCAAAAATCGAGCGTGACCTAATCATTTTTCCACCCTACATATACCACAAAGGTCTTGGACTTCTGCGCAGGTCGGCAACAGCCTCTTCGAAGGTCAGCTCTTCGAAGTATCCGTGCAGGATTATATTTGCCGCTTTTGGTGCCCACCATTCCCACTCGTTTGCGGCGTCCACCATGACTGCCAGGACGATCTGATCTTCTACAGGAACATCCTCACCATACGGAGCATAGGCCACAAACCAGCTGGTCCAGTTTGTCTCACTTCCCACCTGCCCGGTTCCCGTCTTTCCCGCCGCCTCAACAGAGTCGGTTGTAATTACTACGTTAGCGGTCCCTTCACTTATAACCCCCCGCATCGCCGACCGAACTGCCTCCAGAGTCTCAGAACTGATTCCGGCCTCCCGGACGATCTCCGGGTCGGTGCGTTGGACTAATCCTCCCGTCACGGGGTCGCGTACCTCTCTCAGGACGTATGGCCGATACGTTTGCCCATCGTTGACAACCGTAGCAACCAGGTTTGCCATTTGAATGGGCGTCACCTGCAGGAACCCTTCTCCGATCGACATGTTCACGGTGTCACCGCCGACCCACCGCGCGTTGCGTGTCTGTTCCTTCCACGCCGGCGAGGGAACCAGGCCGCTCACTTCCCCTGGAATGTCGATTCCGGTCGGTTGGCCCAGTCCTAGGCGCGACGAATAGTCGATGATCTGGTCTACGGTGAGATGATTGGCCCCCATCGTCCAGAAATAGACGTTACACGATTGAGCCAGCGCCCCTGCCAGGTTGAGCGGGCCGTGACCCTGCTCCAACCAGTCATTGAACACTCGATTTCCGTAGTGGAATTGCCCGGTGCAGTTAATCTCCTCGTCCGGGGGATACGCATCTTCCTCCAGAATCGCAGTGGTCATTAGTATCTTAAACGTTGATGCCGGGGCGGCTACGGACTGGATCGCGCGGTTGAAGAACGGAGAGCGCGAGTCGAGTGCCAGATTGCGGAAGGATTCCTGACCTTGCGGACCGGTGAACCGTTGCGGATCAAAACGAGGATAGTTCACCAGGGCAAGAACCTCACCGGTTCCCGGCCGCAGCGCCACTACTGATCCGATGCGCGGTCCAAGCGCCTCCTGAGCAAGCAGCTGCAGATCATAGTCAATTGTCAGGACGAGATTCTGACCTTGTTCGGGGGATATGAGCTCTTCTTCTTCGCCGACTCTCCGACCACGGGCATCGACTGTGCGGAAACGCCTTCCGTCCTTACCTCGAAGCAGCTGATCGTACCGCTGCTCGACTCCGGATTTTCCCAACACGCTGGCCGCCGAATAGCCTTCATTGAACAGCACATGCAATTCCTGCGGGGTGATCTCACCGACATATCCTACCACGTGGCTGGTGAGGTCCTCCGCCGGATAGGAACGCTCAGGCTTGGTATACCAGGAAACACCCGGAAACCGATCGATCCGTTCAGCTACACGCGTAAGCTCATCGAGAGATAACCCGGCAACGATTTCGACAGCCTGAAAGCTACCCCCACGCCGACGAATCAGACGATCCTGCATGGCGCTCTCATTCCCGTCTATTATATCGGCAATTTCCGATACAGTCTCAGAAAGCCGTCCCAGCGGTACTTCACCGGGGACTATAGTGAGCGCGAAAGAGCTTCGATTGGTTGCAAGTAGCTCCTGCATATCCCGGTCGTAGATCTGTCCCCGCTGCGCGAAGACCGGTTCACTCCTAAGAGCAGTCTGCCGGGCTCGATTGAGGTAGATGTATCCGTCCAGAACTTGCATTTCAAAGAGACGCACCAGATACACAAGAAAAACTACCGCAATCAGTACTGCCAACCCGATGACTCTACCCACCGGAATCACCGAGCGCCGCGCCATGGGACTCATGAAAAGCCACCCCTCGGCGAGAACCGACGGATCACCGGCCTTAACGCCCAGAATCCAACAGGAGCGACCACCATATTCAGTCCCAGCTCCACCACGGTACTCATCGAGAGCACTATCTCGTCGGCGCCAATCACGGTTGAAAAAACCGCTGCTGCAAGCTGTTTTATGATCGTGGCTAAGCCTACAAGAAGCATGGGGGTAAGGATGGAATCTACACGGACCGCTCCGTTAGTCACGCCCACCACCGCGGAGTGAAACAAACGAACCACGGCGTAGAAACCGAGGGGAGCGATGCTTAGTACATCCTCCAATAATCCCACCACAAACCCGGAAATCTGCCCACGTTGGACGCCGGTACTGTGCGCGGACACGGTCAACACGATCAAAACAAAGTCCGGTCGCGCTCCGGCAAGCGTCCAGTCGGCAAACCACGTAGTTTGGAGGATCGCAAACACTCCGGCGATCCCCGCAAGTACAAGTGAAACCATTCTACTGCCTTCCCGGCTGCCGTCCATCGGCGTTCAGGACGAAGACGTATTCGAGACGCGAATAGTCGACGACGGGCTCAACCTCGATCACCAACGATGTATCCCAAGATGGCGCGGAAACCCGGAGGACCCGTCCGATTGGAATCTCCGATGGGAAAATGGAGTTCAGTCCGGAAGTAACGACTAGGTCACCGTATCGAATTTCGTTTCGCGCATCACGAGGTACATATTGCAGCGTGAGCGCATCCGTAGCCGTTCCGGAGCCTTGCAACAAACCTACATGCCGGGAACGTTCGAGGCGTGCGCCAACGTAGGATCCGGGGGCGAAGACAGGAACAATGACCGCTGTTCCACCGGCCACGCTCTCGACTCGCCCCACAAGCCCCTCCTCGCCTCCTACGAAGGCGATCACCGCTTGATCTACTTCAATTCCGTGACGCTCGCCTCGATTGATCGTGAACGAGGCGAAAAAGCCGGTAGCACTTTCTCTGGCGATGATCTGTGCCGCAAGCGCTGGCTCCTCCGTACGTGCTGCGAACCCCAGTTGTTCTCGAAGGCGATCATTCTCGCGCTCCAGCGATTCGACCGTTCCTTCCAACCGCTCGTATTGTTCCAGGTCCTCCAGAAAGTCAGCCCGAAGCCGGCGCAGTTCCCCCACTGAGCGTACCGTATTTCCTACGGTCTGTCCGATAGCAGCGAATCCCTGCTGGATGCCGGCAAAGACACCCCGCACCGCTTCATCCGGCCGAAGACGGTCTACGTCTCCGCCGACCAGAGCAGAGATCAGCCCGATCAGAACCAGCGCAACCGTCGTCAGGAGGGTTCGCCGTCGCGCAGTCATGCGTTACAGGTTTTTGTAGATGTTGTTCTCATGACGGATGCCCTTTTCGTATTCGAAGTACATGCCGGCACCGAGGGCCACACAGTTCATTGGATCTTCCGCAAGGAACGCGGGCACACCGGTTTCGTTCGCAATCAGGGTGTCCAGACCTTTCAGGAGAGAACCACCTCCCGTCAGTACGATTCCCCGTTCGACGATATCCGCCGCAAGTTCCGGAGGGGTCTGTCCAAGCGTTCGCTTGATTTCCTCAATAATCGCAGTGATTGGTTCCTGCAGCGCATCCCTCACTTCCACACTGTCTATTTCTAATCTGCGCGGCAGGCCGGTTATTGCATCGGTACCTTTGACTTCCATCTTCTCGATCTTCTTGTCTGCCGTGGCGTTTCCGATCCGTTTCTTCAGTTCCTCCGCCGTTCCCTCACCGACAATCAAGTTGTGCACGGTACGAACGTGTTTGATGATCGCTTCGTCGAACTCATCACCGCCCAGTCTGATCGCGTTGGTGACTACCATTCCACCTAGCGAGATCACCGATATTTCGCTGGTTCCGCCACCGATATCACAGATCATATGACCGGCCGGCTCAAAAATGGGAATGTTTGCACCGATTGCAGCCGCCAGCGATTCCTCAATTACGCGAACCTCACGAGCACCGGCTTTCTCTGCGCTTTCGATTACCGCTCGTTTTTCCACATCAGTGATGCAGGACGGTACTCCTATAACCATACGTGGCTTCACAAACCACCGCCGCTGGAGAACCTTGGAGATGAAGTACCGAATCATCTTCTCAGTAGTCTCCAGATCGGCAATCACCCCATCACGCAGCGGCTGAATCGCAATAATATCTCCGGGAGTCTTCCAGAGCATGCGCTTCGCCTCTTCTCCTACGGCGACGACCTTTTTCGTACCCCGTTCGACCGCCACCACCGACGGTTCACTTGCGACGATTCCTTTTCCACGAATGTAGACGAGGGTGTTGCATGTCCCCAAGTCGATTCCTATATCCGATGAAAAGGCGCTTAAGAATGATGTTCCGCCCATGTAGTGTATCCCTCCCAGATAACGCCTTAATATTCCTGCAAACGCTGCAAAGATTCAATATGGTTCGGATTCAGCCGAACCGCTTCTCGCCACTCAAACCGAGCTCTATCCGGTTCACCTTGTGCCAGATAGACCTCACCAATACCGTAGTGTGCCTCAGCCGAAGAATCATTGACTTCCAGAGTCTGCTTATACACTTCTATCGATTCATTGAAGCGATTCTGCGCACGCAGGGATTCCCCCAATGATAGCAGCGCATCCTGCACCACCGTGGGATCGTCACTACCCCGCACCGCTACCCGAAGGAGTTCGTTTGCCTCATCGTAGCGTTGGTCCTCGATCAATAGATCGGCGAGAACAACCCGGTGCACAGGCTCATCACCGACGTCGATTACCTCACGGAAGTACTCGATCGCTTCATCCGTGCGTCCCACGTCCCTCGAAGCCAACGCAAGGTATTCCAGCAGATCAAGACGCTCAATACCTGAGGTGCGGGCGCGCTTAAGCGCCTCAATGGCTGTGTCATAGAAAAACTCGCCTCGATGAAACGATGCTTTACCAAGGATATAGTTGATCTGTGGTGCCAACTCAACGTCCGGCAAGAGTAGCACCCGACGCAGATCCCGTACCGAATCTTCCAGGTATCGATTTCGGCGTTCTCCCTCAACTTCCTGCATGGCCAGGTAGAATCGGGAGAACCCACGAAGACTCAGCGCTGTTGGATCCAGCGGATACTCGTCAAGCTGTTCGGTAGTTACCGCCACTACATCGGCATAGAGTTCTTGGTTCCACAATTCAATAGCATCTTGCGGACGTTCAGTCTCACGTATTGCGAAGATCGGAGCTCGGAACCGGACAACCAGGAACACGCCGGCCACGATCGCTCCAGACACTATCGCCACGATCACCAGAATCAGCATCCGCCGAGGCCAAGATCGCGCCGGTGGTGCGAATCGAGATTCAGGAAGCTTCATAGGGCCGGCGCGCGCAAAGAGGAGCCGATAAGCCGGATTCTGTCTTGGGTCACCATCTATCTACACCGCCTGTTTCCAACCGGCTCCAGCAACCTACCCGCAGAGATAAGGGCGAGCAACCCCTCTGCTGCTTGGTTTTGCTCCCGGCAAGGTTTACCATGACGCCCGTCGTTGCCGACGAACCGGTAGGCTCTTACCCCACCGTTTCACCCTTACCGACTCCACCTGAGATGAAGCCGGCGGTCTGGTTTCTGTAGCACTCTCTCGTACAGGCATCTAGATGCCTGCAGCCGGGTATTACCCGGTGCCGTGCTCTCCGGAGTCCGGACTTTCCTCTCCACCGTGTTGGCGAAGCGGTAACCAGACTCCCCCGTGCTCGTGCCGGTCCTATGATGTTTCACTATCAGTCTTCGAGTTCTTCCTCGTCACCGCTGTCGTAATCGCCGTTGCCTTCGTCAGTGAGCGAGTCATCACCTTGGTCATCGTCATCGAGAACGCTATCATTGTCCTCATCGGATTCGTCGTCTTCGTCATCATCGCCGGATATTTCGGCTTGCTCTTCCGGCGTGATCTCGTCTTCATCGGTGAGCCCGATGAGGGCTTCCTCTTCAAAGAGATCCTCATCAAAATCATCGTCAACCAAGTCAGCGAGGCCCTCTTCATCCGAATCTGAAAACCCAACTTCGTCGGCATCAACATCGTCTTCAGCGTAGAACACTACCTTGGAACAGTAGGGACAAAAGTGAATCTCCTGTGCAGCGCGCACATCATTGACGAACTGATTGGGAAGAATCATTTGACAGCCGGTACAGACCCCATTTCGGATCGGTACAATGCCTTCGCCCTCTTTACTCCGTATTATGCGCTCGAATTTGAACAAAAGCTCTTCGTCCAGCCCGGGGATCGTTTCATTTTCCCGTACTTCGAGCTCCTCGAGACGATTCTTGCGCTCACTCGTCTCACTGTCGATCTTCGCCCGCTCTTCTTCAAGCTCTTCTTCCTGCGCCTTGATCATCTCCTCTTCACGCTCGAGACGCTGGCGCTGTTCTTCGAGATCCTTCTCTTCCCTTTGGAGCTCTCGCCGGAACTGTTGTTCCCGTTCGGAGGCATCTCGAATCTCTTTCTCAAGGGCATCGTATTCGCGGGCAGTTGTAATCTGATCCATTTGAGATTCGTATTTCTCCCGATCAGATTCCGCCTCTTGAAGGCGCACCCGCAGGTCAGCAACCCGTTTCCTGGTTTCCTCATACTTCTCGTTTTTGTCAACGAAGGACTTCTTCAAGCGGCTTACCAGCTCCTTCTTGGTGGCCAGTGTCCGCGGAAGGTCTTCGATCTCACGCTGAATCGTGAACTTGTCGGAGAGTATGTCCTGGAGTACTTTGAGCTTTTCAATCGTGTCCTGAATCATCGTGTTACAGTACCTCTCAGCTATCGAGATAATCTTTGAGCCGTCGGCTCCGTTTCGGATGACGCAGCCTACGCAACGCCTTTGCTTCAATCTGACGGATACGCTCACGGGTCACATTGAAGTACAACCCCACTTCCTCAAGCGTCAGTGAGTAGCCGTCTTCCAATCCGAATCTCATCTTCAGCACCTCTTGCTCTCTCGGAGGCAGCGTATCCAGAACACTCCTGAGCTGCTCCTGCAGAAGGGTGAACGCGGTCTGATGCGCCGGATTCTCCACTTCCTTGTCTTCAATGAAATCGCCCAACAAGGAATCCTCTTCTTCACCGATGGGAGTTTCCAAAGAAATGGGCTCTCGGGCTACACTTTTGACTGATTTGACTCTTGCCACGTTCCACCCGAGGCGCTCAGCCACCTCCTCATCGCTCGGTTCACGGCCCAAGACCTGCATAAGCTGCCGAGATTCACGGACGACCTTGTTAATCTGTTCAATCATGTGTACCGGTACGCGAATCGTCCGGGCCTGGTCGGAGATCGAGCGGGTTATCGCCTGCCGGATCCACCAGGTAGCGTACGTGGAGAATTTGTAGCCCTTCCGATACTCAAATTTTTCCACCGCTTTGATAAGACCAATATTCCCTTCCTGCACAAGATCAAAGAAATGCAGGCCGCGATTGGTATACTTCTTAGCGATGCTCACAACCAGTCGCAAGTTGGCTTGAATCAGGCGATCTTTGGCGGTCTGCATCATTACGCGCCCGCGTTCAATTTCGCCGGACATGTCGAGAATATCATCAATGGTGTTTTCGAAACGGTACTCAAGTTCGCGCAGCTTCTTCTCGGTCACCTGGATGTGGCGGATCTTCTCTTTGATCTGGTCCGCCGACAACCCAAGGTTTTCTTCAATCTCTTCTCGGCGAGAGCCTACGGCCAGCCCGCGGCCCAGAGCTCGAAGTTCACGGAGACTGGAAACCCGCAATCTCTTTTCCACCCGACTCTGCTCATCGCGATGCCGGTGAATTTGTTTCGCCGCTCGTGAGAACCGTTCACTGAAGCGCAGAATCTCATCCTGATGGAGGTCAACCTCGTTCAACTTGACCAGCAGCTTCGTGCGTTTTTGCGCCAGAGGCTTGTCTTCGAGGATATCGATTCCCTTTTCGTACGTTCGTAGCTTCTGATCCATGTAGGACCGCAGATCCGGCAAAAGCTCCTTCAGGGACTCCCGATAGAACTGGTTCAGGCGTCGCCGTTCAGCGAGGTATTCCGAGATTTCTTTCTTGGACAGACCCAGCTCCCGGGGATCTTCCTTTCGAAACGTTCGTTCCGCCAGATCTGAAAACTCCGGGATGACCATGCCGCTTCCGCGGATCACATCCTTAATTATGTACTCGCCCTCCTCCATCTTCTTGGAGAGCTCAACTTCCTGCGCGGCAGTGAGTAGATTCTCTTTACCGATTTCCCGAAGGTAAAGTCGAATCGGGTCATCCACGGCGGCTTCTTTATCACCGACGATCACCCGCTTCGTGCGGTCACTTACTACCCCCGCTACGGCTTCCGGCATCTGTCCGGGTGAAGCTTCCTCACTATCGCTATCATCATTCTCGTCGGAGTCTTCTATTTCGCCGTCCTCATTCCGGCCGTCCGAATCTTCCGAGTCGTCGTCGCTGGCCTCTTCGAGTACAACGTTGTGTTTGGCCAGGAGGCTCAAGACATCCTCAATCTGGTTCGAATTGACAATCGCTTCCGGCAGAAAATCCTGAAGCTCATCATAACTGATCGTCGTTTTCGATTTTGCATAGTCTATAAGTCGCGCGATTGCAGGATCGTTCTGCAAATCAGTCATCAGCCCTCACCTTCAGATTCCCGAGTTCTTGATCAATCGCCATTTTCTTCTCAAGCAATTCCCGCAACGCCCTCCCATCGGACGCCGACAACCGCCGTAGTTCCATTTCAACCTGGTGCGCTTCAGTTTCTAGCGCCCGAATTCGGATCAAATCAACGGCTCGATCCACATCTTGCCGTTTCCATCCGGTAAACTCCCCGGACGTAAGCCGACCCAACACAGCATTTCTCACCGACTCATCGGAAAGTCGATCGATCAACCCTCTGGGAAGCGGCTCGTCATGACGATACGCGTCTTCCATTAACAGGAAGAGATGCCGCGCGAGGCGGTCCTGAACCTGGTCGGAACTCAATCGGGAGCGCAAATGCGCAAAGAGCCCGCCATCCTGCGCGGTGGCGAGCATCAGAGCAACGTCGCGACCCAATGTGTTGTGTGGTTGATCCGTCGCCTTCTGATCTCCTCGCTGTGGCTGCTCTCCTCTTCGCCATCGTTCAAAGTCCGCTTGCACAGCTTGGGCGGAAACCCCCAAAAGGTCACTGAGTGCATCAATGGCCCCTTCTCGGCGCACCTCGGAACTGATGATACTAATATAGGGGAAAACCCTTTGCAACAGCAACTCCCTGTTTGTATCCGTATCGGTATCTAGACTCTCCGACAAAACCTCAATCATAAAATCGAAGACGGGCTTCGGTTCTGCCACCATGTCCCGCACAGCACTCCCTCCATGCTCCCGGTACAAATCGTCCGGATCCTTTCCTGAGGGCACTCGAACGGCGGAACATCGGAGTCCCGCCTGCTCCGCGACGATCGCTGCTTTGAAAGACGCATTGAGTCCCGCCGAGTCCGCATCAAACACAAGAACGACCTCATCGACCCAACGATTCAAGAGTTTTGCCTGCTCTTCGGTAAAGGCGGTTCCCAGCGGAGCCACCGTATTCCGTAATCCCGATTGGTGCATGGCGATCACATCCAAATACCCTTCTCCCAGGAAAGCCCTGCGCGTTTTGCGGAGTTCGGGTAAGGCGTTATTCAGTCCGTAGAGCGTCCGTTTCTTTCCGTAGATCACCGTTTCAGGGCTGTTTATGTATTTTGCCCGCTCCTGATCTGACAGTGCTCGACCACCGAACGCTACAATTCGCTCTCGCTCGTCACCGATAGGAAACATGAGTCGGTTGCGAAAGAGCGTGAATCCGTTCCCCTTACTCGAAAACAGACCGCTTCGGTCGAGGAAGTCGGCGCTGTACGCCTTTTTTCGCAAGAACTGATACAGCCACCGGCCATTATCGGGCGCATACCCTAAGCGAAACACCTCGATCGATTCGTCGGTTATCCCCCGATCCCGGGCATACTCCAAAGCGGTTGCTCCGCGTGGATCTGAAGTCAGAAGATAGTGAAACGAGCCACTGACTCGTTCGTACAGCTCCAGCAGCGCCTTTCGCTCCTGATCCTCAGGTGACGGGCCACCTCCCGTTTCAATGGAAACACCTGCTCGCTCCGCCAGATACTCCACCGCCTCAGGAAAGGTGAGGCCCTCCATCTCACTGACAAAGCGAAAAATGTCTCCACCCTGATTTGTCGCGAAGCAGTAATAAAAACCATCATCAGGCTTGACCGAAAACGAGGCGGTCTTCTCCGGCTTAAAGGGGCTCAACCCCCACCAGCGGTTTCCGCGCCGTTCGAGCTGCGTGTAACTGTTCACCAGCTCCACCATGTCGATTTTTTCGCGTATCTGCTGCAGCGTCTCTCGAGAGAATTTCATGCTCAGCGCTGCAGAATGAAATCGACTCGACGGTTCTTCCAGCGGTTGAGCTCATCGCCGTGCGACACCAGCGGAGCTCGTCCACCCCGGCCCCGGGCCGACAACAATCGCGCCGCCACGCCTCGTTGAATAAGTGCGTCCCTCACCGCCTCAGCGCGCCGTCGAGACAACGGGACGAGATCCTGCTGTTCCTCGCGTTCGGTACCGCTCAGGTTAACCGCATGCCCTTCCACCATGATCGAGTACTCCGGAAACCGTGATAGAATTTCCACAAGGCGATCCAGCACCTCCCGATTCTGCCGGCCTCGCGGATCACCAGGGTCGAGAATCAGCTGAGCCGAGTTACCCGGAAAGGTGATACTCGGAATCTGAATTCGGTATCCATCCTCGAACGGTTCAACCAGTATATCAACTGCCAACTCATCTTCCACCACCGTGATATTTCCCAGCGCATCAGCAATCTCCATGCGCCAGGGGTAGCGTTCGGCGGAGACCACGCGCTCTCCATTTCGCGCGCGGCCATCCCAGACGATCCGATCCGGCACGGACTCTCGCCCACCCGTATCGTAAAAGAACTCACCAGTAGGATCGAATACCTCAAGAATCCAGTATTCAACCGGGGATACATCTTGCACCGACACGTCAAAGCTGACGGTATCGTCCCGGCCGTCTCCATCGGGAGAGAAGGGCTGCGGCGACACATTAACAGCAACCTCTGGAGACGCGGTATCTACGGTCACCACGGGAGAGGTGATATCGAGTACAGGACCGTGTCTGTACTGTCCAATTAGTCGCACTTCGTAATCGCCATCTGCTATTTCCGGAGCGTCCTCTCCGGGCCACTCGATCCGTTCCGGCAGCACCGGCCCGGCACCTTGACGCCGCAGAACGGGCGGCCCGTCTTGACCCACACGGGTAATCGTGAACTGCCATTCCATCAGCCCGTCTACGTCCGGGACCACCGGTTGGATCTCCACCGTGTCGGAGACACCGTCCCCATTTGGAGATATCGCTCCCGCTGAAACGCGAAGAAACCCACCAACTGGTCGAGTATCGACTGTCACCGGTAACGAATCACTGGTAGCCCGATTACCCGCAGCATCAACCGCTTCAGCCTGCACCTGGTATTCCCCGTCGGGCAGTACCGAACCATCCTCTGCAAGCGGCGCAATCTCTATAGATACTGCTCCTCCCGGCCTATCACCGCCAACCGACTGGGCAATACGACGGACCACGTTGCCCGAGGTACTTTCCCGTACGGTCAGGGTAGCGCTGACAGCATCACCGTATTCAGCGCGCAACCGAATCCGATCTTGAACACCGTCTCCATCGGGAGAGACGAACTGCGGACCGATTCGCTCCAGAAGAACATCAGGAGGAGTCGTATCAATGACCATTGACTCAGCCGTGGCGCTGATCTCACCGCGATCAGGTACCGTTATCGTCAAACTGGCGGTAACCGGTCCATCCGGGAAGGGAATTCCTTGATCATCACGGCCATCCCAGCTAACACGATTGGGGAGCGGAACGCTTCCGGAAATTCTGCGAGAAGTCTCGCCGGACGTGAATGCCACTGTGAACTCACCACGGTTCGCATCCTCCGGGCCACGAAGTGCGTAGACCGCAGTATCAGTGCCACGACCAGCCACCGGACTGAACACCCTTGCCTGAGGCGTGATCTCGGCACCTTTCAGACGCGGGGCGAGTTCGAATCGCCGCATAGGAGACCGTCCGACGTTACCCGCCGCGTCTTCTCCTTCCAACCATACCTCGTACAGCCCGGGCGCGAGAAACGTACCATCAGGCAGTACCAACGACCACTCTATCTCGTCGGGTAGGTGATCAAACTCTCGCAGCACAACCGACCCTTCATCCGCGTCTTCTGAGATATTTCTTCCTCGAAGCATCAAGCGCCCTTTTCGCGCAGTACTATCACCTTCCACGAAGATCACAAGTCGTCGGCTGTCACTGGGCATCACGACGATGTCCGAGAGCCCAATGTTGATTTCCGGGGGAATTCGATCCACGGTAAACGAAGAGGTCCGCTCTTCCACCCGTTCACCGTTGGTGTAACGGGCAAAGCCCGAAAGATAATAGCCGCCATCCTCTGGGAAATCGTTACCTCCCAAAGGAAGAGCTTCCGGAGGCAAGTCGATACCTGACCAGCTCAGAACCGGCTGATCCGTGGACGTTACTCCATCTCGGAACAGGCCGATCGTCCATTCCCTCAGTCCTGGAAGCGGCCGCAATTCAGGAACCACTCGGATCGCCTGTTCATCACCTCTGGGAGATACGACGGTACGGTCGATCCCGATTCGGAAGACCGGAGTTGTCCGGCGGACGAGAATTTCGGGACTGAATACGGTAACTGAATTGCCATACTCATCCTGACCGCGTGCCCGAAATCGATACAATCCATCACGAACAGGGTTTCCATCGGCATTCTGACCGGCCCATTCAGCTTCGAGCGCCTCTTCCGCTGAAATGTCGGGGTACGCATCGAGCCGAAACACCGACCGATTCGCTTCGTCCACCACATCGACATCCACCAGTTCCGCATCATCGTACAGCACGCGCGCCGTAATCGGAGACTCCGGATCCAGCTCTATCGGCGGCTCCTGGTCATCCATGACGGAACCCACACCATTTCCTGTGAGCTCAACGGTCAATTCCGGCGGAGTCGAATCGACTACCACCCCAAGCTCCGCCGAGCGCGTCTCATTGCCGACAGCATCTTCAGCTATTACCTGCAGGCGGTATCGTCCGTCTCGGGGCGCGTCCCCAATATCCCATACTACGGTGCTACTGAAACTCCGATGGGCCAGATCCGATGTGAGCCGGGAAGCCAAGTCACCCTCAATCACAGGCTCACCTACAGGCTCGAAGCGCCACTGCCGGAGCAGCTCTCCATTGGGCGATGTGATCTCTGCCGCCAAACGCTCTATCGCACGGTTGTCTTCGCCAAAAACTCGCAAGACCAACTGTTCTCGACCGAAACCCGGCGCCAGCCCGACGCTGGATTGCGAGTACCCCCGGGTTGTGCCATCGATTCCGTTGTCTCCGCCGTACCGTTGCGGTGATCGAGGTGTGGGAGATACCATCTCCACTTCGAGTACGGGAGGCTCCACGTCACTTGAAGGGAATGAAGTCAGAAAATCTCCCGCCACCAGGATTGAACCGTCGGTGGTCGGTTGCGCTGCGACCGAGACGTCGGTCCGGTCACTACCCGTGGGAACCCGGAAACTCAGGTCCACACCGGGCCACAACGGTATTCTGCGACCATCCAGGGGGAGATCGACGCCGAGCGACACGTTTAGCCCGCGGGAGAACTGAACATTTACCGCACCCCCGGCCCACAGATCCCTGAAGCGCTCAAGACGAACAGTAGCCGCGGCATCAATTTCCACATCGGCACTATCGACCACGCGTGACCTGAGACCCAGGAGCGGAGTGAATGGCGCGTTGAATCCATCATAGCCGTTACGGGCTACCGCATTTCCGATGTTCAGGAGTGCCGCGTGCGCTTCAACCCGGGAGAAGTCACCCAACGCGCCAAGGCGATAGCGCGCCCCAAGATCTATCCCACCGCCAAGCGCCGGATTATCCTCTCCGCCGGCTACCAGAACGCTTGCCGATGCCCCAGCGGCCAACCGAGCGCCCAACGGTCGGGCGAGGCCGAGCGTGCCGCGCCCGGCACCGCCCGTACTATCCACAGCGATCCCCGCCGCTCCGGTCCACACGATCCGGCGACTGGGTATGGTCAAGCCAAATGCTCCACCGACACTTCCATCACCCACTACACCCCCTCCGGTCCCTCCCAGGAGAGCGACGCGAGTATCAGAAGCCAAGTGCGGGAGGGTCAAAACTCCGACAGGGTGCGCTCGGGGCCGGGGAGAAATGAGCTCTGTCCCGAGTCCTCTGGGAAACCAGAAGGAACGATGTAGAGCGGACAGAGGATCTACTTCTGCGAAGACCGGCACTGTTGATAACGCTAGAAATGAGAACAGCGCGACTGTCCCGCGAAGACGGATGTGATGAAGCATATTACCGATAACATGATAGGTATCACGAATCACAAACATTTTCACCCTCGGAACCGCCCCACTTACAGTGCCCGTTACTCCGCGATGCGGGACTCGAGCTCTTCCATTTCAGCGATAGACATGCGTTGGTACAGATAGCGCTCCAGACGGTTCCGTACGCTCTTCAATGACTCCGTCAGCTCCCGATCATATCTACGAAGTAGAACATACAAGTCCGCCTCTTCAGCCTCCGTAAGTTCGACACGATCCACCAGGTCGTCAGACATCAATCGTCACGCCCTCCCGGGCCAGATCTACCGAAAGCTCATCCCCCCCGACCCTATGCGCATACCACCGGGCGGAGGTAACGTTCTGCTCCAGTTTCTTGTCGTTGTACTGTGGCTCATGGTGAAACAAGAAGAGTCTCTTCGTGCTCCAGGCCACCGCAAAATCAACACCGAGACTGAACGATGAATGTCCCCAGTTGTACTTGTCGATAGCCTCATCCAAAGTATACTGAGCGTCCAGAATCATCGCATCCAGCCCGGAAAAAAACGCTGCGTTTTCGGCGGTCTTTGTGAAATCCCGTTCCTGTAATTCTACGTCGGTCACGTATCCAAACGATCTTCCGCCGAAATCTACACGATACCCGAACGCTCGTCCCGGATGGTTGAGCTCCCTCCACCGTATTCGTGCCCCGAACAGCTCTATCTCCGGACGCGTCAAATGGTGAAAGACCATTTTCGGCGTCATCTTGTCCTCCATGGTAATCGGGAAATAAGGGTGCTGCATATGGTTCGACAGAATCTCCTTAAGATTCTCCAACGGGCTATAGAAGTGCATCGTCACGTTGGGATTGAACGCATGGCCGAAAAAAGGAAGTCCCTGTACGTGGTCATAATGAAAATGAGTGAAAAAAAGATGATACTCGCTGGGTGGCGGATCCCGACGCGCCTGAGCCGATCCGAGGCCCACGATACCGCTCCCAGCGTCAAACACAATCTGCCGCTCATCGTCTAGTTCTAATTGCACGCATGCGGTATTTCCGCCGGTAGTTCCGAACAACCATTGCGGCAAAGCGGCAAGAAATCGCTCCCTGCTCGCTGGAGAGACGAGGTCACTCGGTCGGATACGTTGAATAACCGTGGAAATCTTGCTGCGTACCGCATCCGGCGACAGGGGCATCGGATGCGACCCCCGTCCGCCCCACACAGTAAACCTCATTTCGTATCTCCAGACTTCTCGTTAAATTCACTCCGAAGCATCGGAGGCTTCAATCTTCGCGATGTCACAGCTGACGCTATTTCGGCGGGACCCCGTGCTCGGCCGATTCCAATCCCCGGACACTCCCGGGCCTCCTCGTCCCAGTGCTGTTCTTCGTCCACAATAGTGCCCCAGAACGGATACGTCCGACACTGCAGAGGCCGCGCATCATACACTGAGCATCCACCTTCCTTCCAGAAGATGCAATCGTGATTAGCTTGCTCCGCGAGAGAAAGGTGCGCGTCAGGTCCGAACGGCACCCATACACAGTACTGATCAACGAAATCGACAGCATCGAGGTCGGTGAATTCACACAGGCCGGAGAGATCTTGTTCCGAGAGGAATACGTAACCACTGTCGTGGCGGCAACATTTGGAGCATTGCGTGCACGCGAAGCGCAGTCCGCTGTCCCAGAAGGCAGGTGTCGACATCTCGGTCATCATAGCACACGATTCAAAAAAAAGTCCTCCACCTGACAGCCAACCGCTGTTGATGAAGGACGATGGGGAGTGCAGGATTCGAACCTGCGAAGGCGTAGCCAACAGATTTACAGTCTGCCCCGTTTGACCGCTCCGGAAACTCCCCGTGAGCGAGGCGGAACCTATCACGTCCGTTACTCGCGTGTCAACCAGCCGCCTGTCGGATTCGAACCGACGACCCCGAGATTACAAGGGAGCCTCTATGTATGGATTAAACGGAATGGACGGCGAACCGCCTCCCGAACCTCCAATACTCCCCGAATTGGGTGTCATTTACGGCATTGCTGGCGGTATTTGTTGCATTTTTGTTGCATCGCGTCAATCGAGTTCTTCGTACGCTGGTTTAGAAATTTCTTACCTTCCGGGGAGCACCTTATTCTTTGGAGCAGAGGAGCCGCGCATGGTCTTCATCCGTCGTTATCTCAATTTGCTGTCCTCGCGACCGCATAACTCTGACGAGCAAGTCTTGCAGGCAACCATACTCAGACACCAGAATAACTCGCTTCATATTGTTCAGTTTTCCGGCCTCCGGATACCTACTTGAACGAGCCGCAGAAACTATCTCGGGGATGGTCCCTGTAATCCTAACCTCTCGCGCATCGATAAGGAGCCTACTAACCTCCGCATCCTCTGCCGTTGTAACCGTTTCTACAATTGCGTGCTCCAAGGTCGCTTTGTTGAGCTCTCCGCGCGCCCGCACAATCAAGAAACGCTCGCCCTTGGGAAACACAAACTCGTATTCCAGCGTCGATTCCGACATCTTCCCTCCTCTCCACCAATCGATACCTTTCCGTGAAATGGCCTGGTAGATGTCTCCACCCTGGTTTACTGACAGCGGCTACAAGCATGGCTCTCGACCACTTTACCAACGGGTATCTATATTCTGCATAACACGAGTTCAGCTCCCTGTAAAACACTCGCCTTCAAATACGTGCAACTACATTCGACAGTTGCGCCATAGCCAGCCGAGCCCAAGACCGGGGATCACAACTGGTCCAGAAATTTGCATTCCGAAAAGCAGCGCGTCTCTCGGACCTGTATGCCTCATGAGGAGGCGGTATGGAATGGCGATGGGAAACAGGAGAACTGGAACCAAAAATAGACGTAGACACCGAATTAGTTGCTGCAGCATTATGCGAACTGTGCGAGAATTGTGAGTCGCACGAGCAAGCGCGAGCGCGAATGGCAGCCGCGGTCGAGCTTGCCCTCGAATGGATGAGGGACTGAAGTTCCTCGGGATTCACAGAGTCAGCGTTACGCAGGACGGCAGGGATACTCCCGTTCTGCGGTGGGTGGTGCGCGTGCTCGCGGAGTAAGTGACTGGCGATGGAGTGCCAACGAGTGTGAGCTTGAGAGCAACTACTCTATTCTCTTCCCTTGCGCTGGCCCTCCTATTTGCCGGCGCGCCTGCGGTGGCGCAAGAGACTGCCGATTTCACTTTCGGGAATACCACCTACACAATCGCCGTCGAACCCGAATACTCAGAAGGCGGATATGATCGCGACGACTGGCCGCATTGGTCGTCCGTTCCAGGCTCGTGCTTCACCGTCCGGGACAAGGCCTTGGCCGAAGAGTCTTGGGTTCCGGTGACAACAGTGGAAGCCTACGGCGGGAGATGTCGCGTTACCGAAGGGCTCTGGCGAGATCCATATACCGGCCGGGAGTTCACTGATTCACAGGATGTGGACGTCGATCACGTGGTCCCGCTCGCTGAGGCTTACGAGTCAGGCGGTCACGCGTGGAGCCGGGGGCGGCGTCGGGCATACGCCAACGAGCTCGCCGACGAAAATCATCTGATGATCGTGTATGACCGGGAGAACCAAGCCGAGAAGGGAAAGCGTGATCCAGCTGAGTATCTGCCGCCGAATGACGAGTTCCTATGCGATTATCTCGAGGCATGGGCGGGGATTAAGGCGCGGTGGGATCTGAGTGTTGATCGGGCGGAGGCGGAGGCGATCAACCACGCAATGGCCTGGATTTCACAACGGAATTGAGACACGAAGACACGCGACCAGAATCGTGCGTTGAATCACAAAGTGCGGGCGGACCTGTCTGTGATCGTCTGCGAAGTGTAACGATGAGCTTAGTCGCATCGGGGAATAGGAGTTGAAGCAATATGGAAGCGACACTGTTGGGATTAAAATTCCGCGAAGATACGGTTCTCAATGAAAACCACAATACCTACCTCACCCGAGTTACATGCATTGAACCACGTTTCACGTTTTCTATGTTCCACATGAATCTGAATGACCTCAACTTTGAAGACCAAAGAACCTGTGCCAGACTTCTATCGGCCATATATCATAGGGAGTTATCTGGAGAAGAAACGACGGTCTTGCGGGACGGATCATATGCCGAGAAGGCCACGGCCGAGTTTCCCAACCACGGCTCATCATTTGGCATCGATGAGTTGGCCGAAATGAGACCGAAGACCGTGGCTGAAAAGATCGATCTCGCACTCTTGCACCTCGCACGATTGCTACCCGACTTCGGACACGAACTAGATCATGTCCCCGAGCCATTTCAGCTGTTTTGCGATGACGAGCCAGCGCTTGTAACTCTTCTCAAGCACCTGTCCAATGTTGGGCTAATCCAGGCAGATATCGGCCTTACGGGAAACAAAAGAATTCAAGCCAACTCCGGTGTCAGAATCACTGTGGACGGATGGCATCGAATTGACCACCTTCAGCGCTCGGCTCGTAGTAGACAAGGTTTTATCGCGATGGCTTTCGATCCGAGTCTCAACGATGCGAGCCACGCAATCCATCAAGGGATAGTCGATGCGGGTTATGATCCGCTACGAATAGACAACTCACAACACAACGACGACATCACGGGCAGAATACTATACGAGATTGGTCGAAGCCGTTTCGTGGTAGCTGATGTATCCGGACAGCGAAATGGGGTCTATTTCGAAGCTGGATACGCTATCGGGCGAGGAATACCGGTGATATGGTGTTGTCGAGACAAGGAGAAGGATCAACTTCATTTCGATACCAGGCAGTACAATCACATATTCTGGAAGGAAGGCAGCGATCTCAACACACGACTGAAGGATAGAATCCTTGGCACTATTGGAATCGATGACCAACGCGGATACTCTATCGATGACTAGCCTTCCTGCAGAACTGGCCGATATCTATGTCGATTTCAAAGCGGCCTCCACTCCATATGCCTCACCTGAAGCGGTCGATTTACTATGATCAGCAACGAAGTCAGACAGAAAGCCCTGCAGTTCACCAAGAACTTTGAAGACGCGCACTACGAGAAAGGTGAAGCCCAGACGTTTTGGGGGCAATTCTTCGAGATATTCGGAGTTTCTCCCCGCCTGTACAAGTCGTTTTTCGAAAACCATACCTCGGCCGGATTCATCGACGCCCTATGGCCTGGAGTCGTAGCAGTTGAACACAAATCTGCCGGACGGGATTTGGATAAGGCATACATCCAAGCCCGCGACTACCTTTACAGTCTGACTCCAGATCAGCATCCAAGGGCAATTGTCGTCTGCGATTTCCAGATCTTCCGAATCTATTCGATGGAAGAGACCGCTGGCTATTCTGAGTTCAAGCTCAAAGATCTCCCACGCAAGCTGGACCAGTTTCAGTTCCTTCTCGGTGGAAAGGTAAGACTGGCGGCTGAGGAGGATCCAGTAAACCTCAAAGCTGCTGAACTCATGGGACAGCTCCATGATCACCTCGCGGATCGTAAGTACACAGGCGAGCAACTGGAGGTCCTACTGGTACGGATCATGTTCATGTTCTTTGCCGACGACACTGGGATATTCGGAGAAAACGACTACCTCACCGGGTACCTTGAACGTAATACCCGTGACGACGGAACAGACCTCGGCTCAACGTTGAACTTCCTCTTCGACCTCGTGAATATCCCTGAGCAAGATCGCCCGGATGACTACCGGAACAATCCGGAAATCAATGGGTTTCGATATATCAATGGCGGCTTGTTTGAAGACCAGCATCGTCCAGCGCCGTTCGACGAACCGGGCCGACATACGCTACTTGAGTGCGCGCGCTTTAACTGGGCCGCCGTGTCACCCGCAATATTCGGTTCGCTGTTTCAGAACGTCATGACGGCCGAGACGCGCCGGAACCTCGGGGCTCACTACACCTCTGAGGAGAACATACTCAAAGTCATCAATCCTCTCTTCATGGATGACTTTAGAGAGCAGTTCGAGAAGGCGTATAGCAATCGCGCCGAGCTACGTCGATTGCTTGAACGGATCAAGAATACCGGCATATTCGACCCTGCATGCGGATGTGGCAACTTCCTTGTCATTTCTTACCGGGAACTGCGTTCGCTCGAGATTGACATCTGGAAGCGTCTCCGTGAACTCGAGGGAGACCAGGAACGCAGATTGGATGTGAGCCTGGAATTCGACGGCATCAACGTCGACAACATGTACGGGATCGAAATCGAGGAGTTTCCGTCGCAGATCGCACGGGCAGCATTGTGGCTACAGGACCACGTTATGAACATGAAGGTTTCGGAGGAGTTCGGAAACTACTACGTTCGACTGCCATTAATTCAATCGCCCAATATTTTACACGACAACGCCTTGAAAGTGGATTGGGCTGCATTCGCCCCGCGCGAAAGGATTCATGCTATCGCAAGTAATCCTCCGTTCCTTGGTCATCATTATCAATCAGACGAGCAGAAAAAGGACCACACGCAAGTGCTGTCGGAGATTCGGGGGGCAGGGGTTCTTGATTATGTTTCCAATTGGTTCGTTAAGAGCGCTGAATATATCACCAATACTACGATCGTAGTTGGTTTGGTCGCGACAAACTCCATCTCACAAGGTGAACAAGTTGGAATGCTGTGGGATTTGCTCTACAAAAAATACAGTGTCAGCATTGATTTCGCGTACAGAACATTCCCATGGTTCAGTGACGCCAAAGGCGCTGCTCATGTTCATGTTGTAATCGTCGGTTTCGCCGTGCGTGGTCGGCGAATAAAGCGATTGTTCGATGAATCTGGCAGACTGAAGAGCGTCGCTCAGATAAATCCATATCTCGTAGATGGCCCAGAGATAATTGTCGAAACCCGGTCAGACCCGATTTGCAATTGGGCCCCCAGGATGAGATGGGGCAACAAACCTACTGACGGGGGTAACCTGCTCATCACTGAAGAAGACGCAAGGACGGCTCTCAGTTCTGAACCACAATTAGAACGATATATTCGACCATACATGGGGGGAAGAGATTTTCTAAGTGGTCAACAACGGTACTGTTTGTGGCTAGTTGACGCGTCAACGCAGGAACTCAGGAACAGCCGATTCCTATCATCTCGTCTGAAGCGTGTCCGTGACTTTCGGCTCAACAGCAAGGCAATATCAACCAGGGAATTTGCGGATACACCTCATTTGTTTCGACAGATTTCGCAACCGGATACAGACTATATCGCTGTTCCTGAAGTGTCATCACAACGACGAAAGTACATACCAATGGCGTTCGTATCGAACGAAGTAATCTGTAGTAATACCATCCAGTTCATCCCAACCGATAGGAATTACGTTTTCGGTGTGATGCAGTCACAGATGCACATGGTATGGGTCGCTCAAGTCGCGGGTAGGTTGAAGTCTGACTTCCGATATTCAAACTCATTGGTCTACAATAACTTCCCGTGGCCCGAAAATCCGACCGAACGACAGAAGGATCGTGTTGAAGAGGCGGCTCAAAAGGTCCTCGACGTTCGCCAGGTATATATCGAACAAGGACAAACCCTCGCCGATCTCTACGACCCGCTCTCGATGCCGGCCGACCTCCTCCAAGCGCACCGAAAGCTCGATACTGCAGTTGATCGCTGCTACCGAAAGCAGCCCTTTACCGATGAGCGCAATAGACTGAAATACGTTTTTGCGCTTTACAAGCATTACGTGACTGGAGACGAACTGGATATCGATGCGTAGCGGCCTGGTACCAATCATCGTTGTCATCTGCCTATCGCTAACTATCCATCAAAGAGCACTACCGGTGCTTGATTTCCCGCGCGGAAGCCGAACAGCCGGAATAATCACCAACAATACGCGACTTGACCTCTGCACCTACACGTATCGATTTCCAGCACCGAAGAAGGACCTGACTCTATGATGAATCTATTCTCAAGAAGAAACGGCTATAGAAGCGTCGACGAAAACATGCGACCCGAGTATGTATCTCCCGAGTTACGAGTTTCACTCTGGAATGTGATTGATATAGTAGGCTGGGGATCCCCCGCCCAGATGGAAGCATCGGTGAAGATGGTCTGGTGGCACGTCCTCGAAGGCGCATTGGACGAGATCGATGACACCGGTAGAGCCATTGATACAATACGCCATGAGCTTCTTAAGGGAGAGTGGTATCTCGTTTTCGACATCATTGAGTTACTGTTTTACGAGTCCGATGCCTATCGAAAACGCGAGTTCGAAAGACTTTTTGACGTCGTCCTTTCACGTCACAACTCAGCCTACCGTCTAGTAAAGGGTCGTATTGCTCCCGTAACCTCCGAAATTGAAATCGAATCGATTGAGGGAGGAATCAATTCTGAGAACCAAAGTATTCGGATGCACTTTCGTGCCGCGCTGGACTTGCTCTCTGATCGCCAAACACCAGATTTCCGAAACTCGATCAAAGAATCCGTCTCGGCGATTGAGGCATTTTGTAGAAGCGCGACTGGCGACGAGACGGCAACACTCGGCAAGGCCCTCAAAGCGATTCCGCGGGACTCAATACCCCACCCGTTGCTGATTGATGCATTAAGCAAGCTATACGGCTATTCTTCCAATCATGACGGAATCCGTCACGCATTGAAGGAATCTGATGTTGAACCCGATGTTGACGACGCTCGGTTCTGGTTGGTCATATCGACTGCAGTAATCGGATACATGCGTTCTAAGGGAATCGGCTAAATTGGTGTCGTCCCTCCCAGTGGTGGCAATACCACCGTGAGGATGTACGATTCGCATTGCCTAATCTGATCATACCACCCGACTCAGCACTCACCAGTCGCATCAGGCAATCTGTGTACACCGGTGATTCAGAAATGGAAAAGGTGTTCGCTTGACACGGTGGAATCCGTAGCTACGCTATGACTCCCCGCCCCTCTCCAACATCCGAATCGCCGACGCCTCATCCCTGGACATCGAGATCCGATGCCCCCTCGCCTGCAATGTCTGAACGACCAGGTCATGGCTTCGATCATTCGGCGACACGAGTACCACCCTGAGCACGTCCTTGATTCGACCAGCCACCCCGCTCGCCGCGGGGCGCGCGTATGCCACCTTCTTCAACGGAACCCACGTGTTCCGCGCTTCGCGAACATCCAGGAGGAAACGGTCCACGCGGGATTCTTCCGCCACCTTCAAAGCCTCGGTCATGAACTCAGATACCGACTCCCCGGTCATAACCCCCTGGACATCGATGCGCACGAATCTCCCCGATTCCGACAGATACACCTGGAAGCTGAACTCGGCCATACGGAATGCTATCACGGAGACTGTATTTCCGGGGAACTCAACGGACGTGTGCCAATCCGCGGTCACCGCCAGACGATCGCTCTCGCCTCGAGGTCGTAGAATCGTTGGGGCTCCTGGGAAAACCGACGCCAGAGGCCGAGCGCCTCACGGCCGACATCGCGCACAAGCTCGTACCTCTCATCGAGGGTCCCGAATCGGGAGACGAATACCGGGCTTGTGACAGGCTGTCCGTGCCAGTCGTCGCGCGTGAACGCGACGTTCAGCTTACCGGACCGGGATTGCATGTACTCGATGATCTCGTCAGCGGTCACAGCAGGAGGATATCGAGACGTCGATTCCGTGTTAACCTTTGCGCGATTGGACGGTACCGCGGGTTGGCCTTATGCGGACATTTTGAAGTGTGTAGAGCTTCAAGGAGAATGGATCGAGGAGATCTATTAAAGTGATGAAGGACGTGATTCGAAAGGGAGATCGGTATGTCTATGACGAACAAGAAGGAATCACCGACGGTCGAGGAGATCCAGGAATTTTTGAAGCGTCACGAACTCACGGGAGCCGCGGCCGGGCAACTGCTGGGAGTAGACAGTCAAACGATACGAAAGTGGACCGGAGGTGAACGCCCGATGCCGGCGGCTTCTTGGACACTCCTTCAGATCCTGGTTGGCGAGCTCGATTCGGACGACGTGTGGAAGGACGCCGCGATACTGAAGCGGACTGTTCATTTGGGAGACGCAGACCATGAATGACGAAGCAGATATCTTGGTTTACTCGTCTTCAAACCCTGCTGCGGCCAGTTTCGCGTACGAACGACTGCTGCGGTATACGGACGCCGCGGACCTCCAACAGAAGAGGATTACTCAGGCAAAACAGCTCATCCAGCCGTCGCCTTCGGAATCTGCAGACACAGATGATCCAGAGCTCATGATGGCCCGTTTTCGACAGGCTCAGAAGCAATACGAGAAAGTACTAGTGGAAATACACTTCTACCTGATCTCATGGGTGACATGTCAGAACATGATGAAGATGCTTTCAGAGCTGGAAGAGTCACAAGCTGCATGCGCGTACTACAAAGAGAAGGGCTCGGTGTTTGCACGGTACCGAAATGCCCGACATTTTCTGGAACACTTTGATGAGCGCCTACCCGGACAGAAGAATGTGCGCATAATGAATACAATCACCGCCCCAGGTGCCGCCCCGAGGACGAACTACGGAGGTATAACCCGAGATATGCAATTCACCTACTCTGATTCTTCGTGCGATGTCTCGGCAGAGAGCGTCCATCATCTGAAACAATTGGTTTCGGAATTCCTGTCCCGGTGGCGAGAAGACCTCAATAGGGAGGGTCGCCCCAGCTAAGATCGGGTTACGCCTACCCCCACGCCTCATCCCCTGCATGGCGGTCCATATCCTGCTCGGCCTCTGAGAGCTCTCGGAACGCGTTGTCGACGTTGCCGTTTATCTCCTGGCGGGCAACGACCTCGAGCGTGGTGCGCTGTGCCCGGATCTGGTGGATTTGGACCCTGAATAACACTTGCATCTGTCGGCCGCGCTTGTTGTTCTGTTCCCTGATGTCTTCGATCGCGTTCTTGAGATTCCAGAGCCACTTGATCCCAGTGAGGAACAATCCGAGAATTGCGGTTCCGAGACCTGCCAGGAACGCCGTGATTACCGAGTCCACCATCACTTCCTCACGTCCTTTATCACATCCAGCGCCTGCTTCCCGAATATCAGCACGAGCAACGCGATGAGCCACACGTAATCGGCGATCAACGCATCCCGCATGAGATCCGTTGCTATCCACGCGCCCACGATTCTGAGCATCATCTCCTTGCCCAGAGCCTTCGTGATCAACGCCGCCAGGCGCTTCGGGATGTCGGTCACGAGCTCCCAGAACGTCTTCTCCATCAGGGGGTCGAGCCCCAGGCGCTCAGCAGCCTCCGCGCGTGTCATCTCGTCACCGCTCACAATGCCAGTCCTCCGATGAATGCCAAGATCGTCGTAATCACGCCACCGACGAGCCTACGGCGGCTCCGGCGTTCCGCGCGCTGCGCCCGCTGGGTCTGGTACCGGATCTCGGCTTCCGCTGATTTCAGCGAGTCGGTCCACAATCGTGATGAGTTCGCGTATGAGCTCGCGACCGTCCCTAATGTCAGATAAGCTTCGTCCAATCTCGTCTGCCACGACTCGGATTGACTCTCGAGTTTCGCGAAGATCTCGTCGAGCGTCAGCAGCCCGAGCTTGAGCGTGTCGAGCGAGCTCTCGGTACTCTTCGGCTTGGCTGCGCTCTGCGCGTAAGCTGGTCCCCCACAGGTGCCAACCAAGGCCAACACCAGCGCCAATACACACAACCATCGCAGCCGCGGTAATCGTGATCGTCCATCGTAATTGCATCCCGCCTCCCATTTCATGCTGCCGACCTCATGTGCAGATCCACATCCCAGCGGAACCGCTCGAGCTCCGCTGGGTGACTCACAAACCACTTCGGGCAGTCTTTACCGGTGACCGCGTTGTGCGTTGTGATATGGTGCGGCCGTAACCGTTGAGAGAGCAGAAGGTTGGCGACCAGGCGGACCGCCCGTTGCCACGTATCTTCGGCGAACCTCCCCGACCAATCCGGGTGGCACATCTCAACCCCGATCGTGCAGTTGTTCGGGTAGCTCCCGAGGAACTCCAGCGCGAACGGGCTGTAGCTATCCGCGCCGACGTGGTAGGCCATTTCAAAAAGCGGTATTGCCTCGATCACCTCGCGGTCGTCCACCACCAGGTGTGCGGACCCGTATCCGTTGCCACCGTCTTTCCGGGACTCCCAGAAATCACGATTCGCTCGAGCTGAAGTGCCGGGGTTTGCCACCCAGTGCATCACAATTGCCCGCGTTGACATGAGCGGTCGTTGAGGTCGGCTGTACTTGTTCGGCGTCAAATGCGCCTTGATTATCTGCACGGCTCCCCTCCCTGGGTCGTGCCTGCGCGGCTCTACGTCACGCGGGTACCGTTTCTGCGTTCATCGGCGGCCCGTCAGCCAAGTCGATATCGTCTCTGACGAGCCCTACGGAAATGAGCGCATCGAGTTCAGCCGCCGAGACTTCAACCCCCTCCAGGTCGTCGATGCTGACCGGCGCCTTCCAACTGGGATCAACCTCGGCATTGAAAAGCTCTTGCATGTACTGTCGCTGCTCGTCAGTGAGTTCCGAAATCTGTTTGCCTTCCAATCCCTCGCTCTCGATCCACTTCTTCCGCGCCTCGTCGTAGTCGGAAAGCTCCTGCTCAATCTGGCGCACAGCCCGGCGCACCTGGATTGCCGTCTTGCCATTCACCTTCGCTCGGTACAGTGCCGAAGTCGCCTCCCGTGCGTTCAACAAATCACCTATCTTCATACCATCCTCCTTTTCGGCTCACGCCGTTGATTCTGATTCCAATGCCGCCAATTCAGCTCTGATCGACGCCGCTTCGTTTTCCAAGTCGGTTAATCGCTGCCGGTCATACTCGGTGTCCACCCCGGCTGCGACGGCTCTGAGTGGGCGCGTAGTTTCGTTGTCTATTTCACTGAGGCGTGCCATGAAAACAGACTTCTTCCAATCTCTTCGCTCTTCGTCGGTTAACAACCCACGCTCGTCAAGTTCCTCGGGTGTCATGTCCCGAATGGAGTCGCCGTCGAGAATCTCGCGTTCACCTACCGTGAGTCTTCCGCTTTCCACCAACTCCTTGTCTGTTGCAACCCGCCATTCTTCTGCTTCATCATCCCACACCATGCCTTCAGGGGGAGTAACAAGCCCTTCTTCAATCAGTTCCAGAATAGGCCGTTGTTGCCACTGATCGTCATACCACGTAATTGGAGTACCGGGCCTCACCTGATTGTCTGAAGGCAATGAAATATAGTTTGTTACCCCCGCACGAGAAGGGTCGCCAGATCGAAGATTTAGAACCATTTCGTTGTCGACTTCCGCGTATATCATGCGTCCCTCCTCCAAACTCTGATGGTTTCGTTCCGGGGACGGGTTTCATTGCTACCGGTATTGCCTACGCTCATGGTAAATGAGTCGAATCGGCCACCAGGATCGCCGGAGGAGCCCCCTGTGTATCTCATAACTTTAGTGTTGTTGCTTAAGGAGTGATTGTGGCTTTGAATAGCCCATCCCTGGACTCCACCGTTGAATGCTTTGGCATTAGAACCTTCAGTTCTGAAGAAAGCCCCGTAGGTATCAAAAGTGACCAATGTCCAATCAGTGCCAGGCCAGAGAGTCTCTGGACTGCTAAAACCGGGAAACTGAATATATCCTGCGCCGATTGGTGGCGGGAGCGTCGTGGGCTTGCTTGTTACCTCGCTCCATGTGGGCCAGCGCGTTGTATATGCCGGTTCGCCCGTTATATCAGCCCAGTCGTGAGTGTGGGGTGAGAGGGAGAATGTAATGGGGCCGTTGTCTTTTCCTTTCCCTCCGGTTATTGATATCCCGCTCCCCGCTGATATGTTGTCAGCACTCAGAACCAAATACGCATCATTGCCCGTGTGAAGGTTCCCCGCCTGAAGGGTCCGGTAGAGGTAGAGCCCTTCTGAGTGGTCAAAGTACAGATCGCCGTCGGTTGTAAAATCACCCCCCTCTTGATTATCAAAGCTGATATGGTTGGGCGTAATAGTCGTGTGGTCATGAGAAGAAGGAGGGAAAGTAGAAGGCTTGCTCGTTATCTGAGACCAGCTGTGGCTATGAGACACAGCCGCGTATTTGTCGGAGAGTTTGCTACCACCCTCGAAAATCGATGAACTCGCGGTAAGGTTTCCCGTCACATTTGCTCCGGAGCTGTCAACTTTGAGCGTAGTTACTCCAGCGATAGAAAGCACGAGATCATCGCCGGATGCTGTAGTGTTGAGAGCACTTCCGCCACTGATCTCTTTCAACTCGATGACGTTGTTGAGACCGACGCGAACTGCGTTTCCAATCGCAACATCGCCAGAAGCATAGGTAGTAGATGCACTTGCCGCACTCCCGACCTGAAGGAACCCAGAGGTGATTATGACGCCATTTTCATAAACCGATAGCGCCGCTGGATATGCAGACCCATCATTCGGTCCTATCACCAGCTTGGCTTTGCTTCCTTGACTCCCGGCGCCAACGGTGCCTGCGCGATAAAGCATCATCCCGCCGCTTGAATTGCGAAAATCTATAGCAGGCGTTCCTGAACTGTTTAACGACTCTAAGAGTAAGTGCCGTCTATCGTTACCTGTGATAAACCCAGCACCAAAATCCGCCGCTATGTGCAACGCCCCTTCGGGAACTTCTGTTCCTATGCCGACTGCTGGATTAGGGCCGTCTGAAACATCGATGGTGGCAATTGCTGTAGACCCTATTAAAAACGCGGTATTATTAAGCGACTTTATCACCCAACCGTCAGAGCTGCCAGAAATCGACCCGGTAAGAACGGTATCGCCGGGGGTCGTCGTTGGGTTACTCCAATAAAAGAGTCCTTTCCCGCCAGAGTGGGTACCGAACCTGAGCAGGGCGTCACCGTCAGTGTCGACGATATCCATAGAAGCGTCTTGTTGAAGCGTCCACTGTCCATTTAGAAGATCCGCATCACCAAGGAATTGTATTTTGTTGCCTTGTGAAGACCAGAAACCAAACACATCGGAGCTGAGTGTGTTAGAGCGATTCGAGGGATCGCTCAGACCCCCAACATACCCCATCGCGTTTTTGGGCTCCGCCTCTCCTGACGCCCACACCTCCACGCGGTTGTCCACGGCGTTGAGGTCAATCCGCTTCGACCCCGCCGCCGCACTTCGCAAGTGATCGATGTTGATCAACCAACTACCAATATCACCAGCCACGGCCGTGATTCCAGAATCATCCAGGGTGTATCCGCTTGAGGTAACGCTTCCACCGGAGGCTACCGTCAGTGTCCCAGATATGCTTGTGTTCTGAGCCAGCAAATCTCCAACGTCTACCTGTTCGGCCTTGATCGTGTTGGCAACCAGCTTATCGCCGGTGAGCGTCCCAACTCCGATTCTTGCTGCATCCAGCGTACCCGCTGTGATCTGGTCTGCTGAAAGCGTCGCTGTCTGAACAACGTTCGCCTGTATATCCGATACTTCAAGTTTATCAGCGGTAATAGACCCCGCCTGGATCTGATCCGCCCTTACCAGCCCCGATCCCGGGCGTTTGAACTGGAAGAGAGTTTTTACTTCGGCTGCCGAGAGAGCACGGTTGTAGATGCGGGGTTCGGCAATTGTACCTTGAAATGAGTAGACGGTATTCGCACCTTCATCTCCGATATATAGAGTCCCAGAACCAGTCGAGTCACTGTAAGTAGTTGTAGTAGTCGTAACTAGCTGTCCATCGAAGTAGACATCTATCGTCTCAGTGCTATCATTGTAGGTATACCCAACTTGATGCCAAACACCAGTATCAGGAGTCCATGAATAATCATCGTAGATTCCACCAGAACTCTTTTGTGCATGGCATCTTATAACACTATTATCAAGCCATATTCCGGGAGACCACGATGCACCAGTATATTTAAGAAGTGTTTGTCTTGTAGTCCCAGGTAAAGAGTCTAACTTAAACCACAAAACAGTTGTAAAAGACTGACCCTTGAATCCAACATCACCAGCGTTTACATAATCATCCACCCCATCAAACTCAAGTGCTCCACCACCAGGACCATCTACAAACTGAGGTGATCCACTTAGAGTACCGTTATTACCATTTTTGACATCACTGACGTTTACTATAACAGGGTCACCATTAGCATCTATTCCAAGAGATTTGGTACCATACTCATAGAGCTGTTGAACTTCTGTATCTGAGAGGGAGCGGGAATAGATTCTTAATTCGTCAATAATACCATTTAGATCATACGAACCTTGCTGACCTATGTGAGTAATTGGGAAATCTGCTGATATGGCATCATTTGATTCGGATATCTTTTGCCCGTTAATGAAAAGCTCAAAGATATTATCTGACCGTCTGCTTAATACTATGTGATACCAATGGTCGTACCCATTTGGTAGATTATCTGAAGGAAAGCTAGTGGTCCTATCGTTTATTTCTAAGTAGAATCCAGAATCTTTGGCAAGAAATCTATTTAAACCACTATTGTCTGACCATAGACCATGCCAATTGTATGTGTGAGGTCTGAGGTAATACCATCCAGACAATGTGAATTCACCTGAAAGAGTTACTTGAGATACAGATAAATAATCATCAGAACCGTCACAATCTATGGCCTGTCCTGCTACCGCTGTATTCGTATAAGATGCACCACCCTGTAAACTAAGGCTTTTTCCTCCCACCTCATCATCAGTATTCCCATTAAGTTTCCAGTAATGAATCAACCCGTTGGTAGTAGGAACGGTATGATCATCAAACGGCCAGTACGCAATGGCATCCTCCGGCCAATTGAGAGCCGTGGCATTGATAAGCGGTGATGTAATTGCACCGGCCGCGATTTTGCCTGTTGTGATCGTCTCGGCTCCGATACGAGCGGCATCAAGCGTGCCAGTGGTTATCCGGTCGGCAGATAGTTCGATTGCCTGGATCTCATCGATGGTCGCTGTCTTGGCGAACAGTGCCTCGATATTCGCCGTCGTGGAAAACAGCTTGTCGATCGTCGCGGTGTCGGCTAGGAGCTTTTCGGCAGTAACTGAGTCGACGTGAAGTTTCGGTGCGGTAATCACCCCGGCACCGAAGTCCACCTCAATCAGAGGCGATATCGTCACACTTGCGGGATCACTCCAGGGGCCGGTGGTAGCGTTCGTGCGCAATCGAGCCCGGTAATAGTATGTCGTATCCGTTGGGACCGCAGCATCGCCTTCAAACGGAAGGCTCTCATGCGAACGCGATTCATTCGGGGAAACGGTGTAGTCACCCGCAGTAGCACCACGCCAGTCATCGCTGCCGGTGCCGCCTGGGCCGAGGGGGTACCAGGTCGTCTGGTCCTTGGATATCTGTAAGTCGTACACCAGAGACGATGCGGTCAAATCCGGTTGCTTCGATACGGAAACGGCAACTGATCTCTGTGTCGCTGACACCGCGATCACGGGCTTGATCAAGGGGATGGGATTGCCGTTAATCGTCCCGTCCTCGTTGTCGCCATACGTCGGGATGGTAGGTGGGATGATAGATCCGTCGGAACCCTGGACGATATGGGTCGTGGTAGCGTACGAGCCCGCCACATTCTCTGTGGTCACTGCCCGCAACCGAATCGTGTACTCTTCGCCTTGAATGACGTCGGGAATCCCATAGCTGGTTTCAGACCCGTCCACGTCCGCGTGTTTCCAACCGACGTCGGAGTCGGTAATTCGCCATGATATCTGGATGTGGTCCACGTCGAACCCGGACTCCGAAAGCGACCAGGACACCATCATGTGCTGGTTGATCGTCCCGTCCGGGGCCACGACAGCCGCAGTGTCGTCGCTCCATACGGCAGTCACGGTCGGCGCCGGTGGCGCGGAGGGGATCTCAGACGGTGGGGTGACGTTGGAGTCGAATGGCGGGATCGTGCCCGAGCTCGCGTCGTACACGCCCGGCGCGTAGTCCACGAGAGTCAGCGACGCACTCATGTCGTCCTGCATCTCGATTGCCGTGATAACGTACTCGCCCACCTCTTTGCCCGAGATCCCGAACGCGAAGAGGTCCCCCGGCTCGGGAGCACTACCCGCCGGAATCGGCGTAGCGAACGTCAGCGTGGTGGTCGGAGTGTCCACGGCGTCGGTGACGTCCCGGACCACCGTAGCCGCCGGACCCGTACGGAACCGCACAGCACTCGTCTCTCCGCTCGGGGGAGTGACTTGCTCGTCGATCTCCACTCCCGTGGCGTCACCTGCCCCGTCCTCGAGGACGGCTTTCACGCGCCCGGATGTGATCCCCACGAGCATCACATCGTGCTGCACGAGTACCAGGTCTCCCCGGGTACTCACCGCGTGCTCTATGTCAACGGTGAGGCTGTACACCTCCCGGCGGAGGCGGCGGTTGGCAATCAGTCGCCGCCCGTGTTTCCACGCCTGGGCGTAGTGCGTGATGCCCTTGGTGCGGAGGGTCTCATACTCGGTGGCATTCGCTGCCGAGTACCCATCGTCGTAGACGTAGCACTCATCGGGCTGATACCCGTTGTCCGCGTTAACGAACTGCATTTTGAGGCAATGCACGGGGTCTGCGAACTGCCGGGCGGCCGAGAATCCCCAGGAGTTGCGGGGGGTGAACATCTGGACCGGCGTGGGCCGGGGCTTGTCGACAACGATGCTGTATTTGCCGTCCCGCCGCGTGGGCTGCGCGTGTCCGACGAGAGCCACGGCCTTAGCGAGTGTACTGACTGGGTCGCGGCGTTGGATGTAGTCGTTGTACTCAAGCGACTGGGTCTCACAGTACTCGTGCCAGTCCTCAAACGCCGGCCAATCGATCTCGGCGTCGCCCACGGGACGCGCTGCCGGGCGGCCGTTCGCTGCCGGGCGTCCCCGGAGGAGGTACAGGTAGAGACTCGCGGGGTTGCTCGATGCGCGCTCGGACCACGCCCCGGCGCCCGTGCCACTCCCGTCGTAATCCGGGACCACGGAGTGGCCGATCATGTTCAGCTGACTCACGACACCCGAAAGCTGATCGGTGGCTCGGATACGCATGGCGTACCGCGATACCCACTGCGATAGGTCGTCGTTCAGCGGGTCATCGGTGGTGATTGACCGCAGTGTCGACCAGTAGACGTCATCGGTAACCTTGTTGTCCGTAGAGACCCCGGTGGTGCGCTCGACTCGCACGTCGTACTGGCCATCCGGATCACCGGTGGGAGAGAACACGTGACCGCGGCGGATCTGCCGCGTGTCTTTCGCTGTGACTGTCCAGGTCTTGACCGTGCTCCACGAACCGCCGGATCGCGGACGGTACTGGACCCTGACACTCACCGTGCGATTCTGTCGCTTACCCTCGTCGTCGAACTCAACGATGCCGCGAGGGAACTCGATATCGACGGAAATCTCGGACGTCCCGAGGGAAGTCGTGCGCTCAACGGGGGTGTCCTCGAGAATCAACCCCACCTGCTCTTCGTTGACCACCGAGGGCACGATTGTCGTCGGCGTGGCGAGTTCCGCTGCAGTAATCCGCTCCTGTGTCGTCACGCCGTCAAACGTGCTGAGCGGAGTCTCGCCGATCCTGATGTCCTGGATTTCCATCGGGCCGTAGCCAAGGACGAAGAGCAACCGCTGGTACTGGTCCTCGCCCACGAGCTCGGTGTACGGCTGCGTTGCCGGCGGTGGCGCGATGTAGTGACGGCCGAGGAGCACCGGCACCGGACCCCATGGTCGTGGGCGGTTGCGGGATCCGCGAATCGACGGAAGGCGGTCGTTGCTCCCCGGGTCGTACTCGTAATCGGGTAGCTGACCCTCAAGCCACCCGCTCCATGAGTTCCAGACCAGTTTCCCGAGTATCTGAAACGGCATGGCGATAATCGCGCCGAAGTTGGCGAAGAAGTCGCCCATGTCTGAGAAGAAGCGTTTGGTTCCGTCGGCAACAGCCTGACCGGCATCGCTCACGGCATCGCCTACGTCGTTCGCCGCATCGCCAACGGCATCCACCGCGTCCTTGCCAGGCACAGCCCTGATAATCATATGCGAGCCGTCCTCGGCTGTGAGTGAGTAGTCTGAGACCCGGACATCATTGACGATCACCAGCGGCCGCGCGGGGCCGACCTGCGCGGCCGCGAC
>JBBDTM010000075.1:0-43374 GCA_040904425.1 Alkalispirochaeta sp. | reverse complement strand
CCCCCCCCCCCCCCCCCCCGACGATCTCTCCGATCGTCGTGGACTCGACGTACATGACCTCGCGATCGGTTGAGAACGGATTGCGCAGGACAGTGACTTTAACTGACACGGTAGTACCCCCGAATACGCGGCGCGATGTGCACGCTGTCTCGGCGCTGGAGAATCGACCACCGAGTGCCGCTGGCGTGTAGCACGCTGTCCCCGACCACGACTCCGACGTGCGTCGTGTGGCCCATGTACCGCAGGACCGCTATGTCGCCGTCCCTGGGCTCGTCAATAGGTTCGGCGTCGACCAAGGTGCGGGTGTCGTCGATGAGACGCGCGATAGCGTCATCGTCCGCAGCGTCGTAGTCACCGACGAGATCCGGGAGCTCGATACTGAAGTGCTCGGCGAGAACCAGACGGACGAGCCCCCAGCAATCGACCCCCTGCCGGTCACGTCCGTATGCCCGGTATGGCAATCCTATGTACTCTCCAACCCACTGCATCAGAACAACCCCGGGGTATTCTCCGGCGTGAACGCGTCCACCGGAAACTCATCGCTCATGACGTCCCTGTACTCGAGTTCGCAGCGGACGACCTGCGCGTTGTACGCAACGGACCTGACGTCGAAGACGAACGGCCCGATCTCCACTGAATCCGGGTCCGAGGAAATGACGATCTCCGTTGTCACACTCGGTGCCTGATCTATCTGTCGGAGGATCTCGATAATCTGCCGGTCCACGGCTTCGAGGGTGAGCTGTGCCCCGGTGAGTATCCCGTCCTCGCCCTCGTCCTGGCCGTCGAAGCGGAAGAACGTGGGTTCAAACACGTCCCCGCGACTGGTAACGGGCTGCGTGTTGTACACGTACCGCAACGGAGATCCAAGCTGCGGGTGATCCACAGTCACGAGGAGGAGAAACACCTCACTCGTGCGCTCGGACGCGATGGCCGACCAGAATGCGGCGGAAACCGGGCGACTCACGGGATGACCTCCACGCTGAACGTGACCAGGACGTCACCGGACTCACTATCCAGCACCTCATACGGCCCGCTGAACCTGGCTGAGATCGCACTCCCGTCGAGTGGGTGCTGCCAATCGAACGCCTCGGAACCACCCTTTGTAACGGTGTGGTAGAAGGACTTGAACTCCGAGACCTGGGAGGGCGTCATCAGCATGGACCCGGACATCGAAATGTAAGCGGCGGTGAATCGCCGGCGGACTTTGCCGGGGCCCATGCTGGTATTCGCCCGCACGGTATTGTTTTGTGGACGCTCTGAGAACGATTCCTGGTCGAACTTCTGGGGAAGCGTTGCCGGCCAACTACTCATGATCGGGACACTCCTCTATTCTGTACGCCATACCGCGTTCCCATGACATCGTCCATCTCGCCACGGGCAAACGCCTCTTTACTGATCTGTTTGACCATCATCTTGATCTGGCGCTCCCCGTTCGGGCCGGTGCGCTCCTGCTGGGGCTCAACACGTACTCCGGGGGCCTGGTTAATCACCTGCACATTGACATTCCCGCCGCCACCACCGAGTGACCCATTTGGCACGATAGACCCAGACGACCGTGGAACCATGAGCTCCGGCCCTCGCTCTCCGACTAAATACGGGGTGTTCGGTGAAACCGGCCCGCCGGAAGCTCGAGCTTCCAACTCCTCGCGGCGATCTGCATTATTCGCGTTCCAATACCCAGCCCCCACAGCAGCGAGTCCGGAGGCAGCTATCAGCGCGAGACCGATCGGCCATGCGGTTCCGCCCGATCCGGCGATTATGTAGACCCCAGCCATGAACAAAAGGCGGGGAAGAGCGTTGATAAACGTGTCCAGGAGATTCCACAGACCATCCTCTAGGGCCTGACCGGAATTACCCATGCCAGCCATAGCGGCGCCGATGTCTTGCAGCGTTGATAGGTAGGCATCTCCCACCATCATCGCCCCGTCCATCATGGCGTTATTCAACGCTTGCTGGGCTACCTCGGCCTCTTCCGCGTTTAACTGATAAAATTTCAGGCTTTCCGCAGCTTCTTTGTCGATCCCGACTTTTGACTTGTCGATCTGATCGCTGGGATTCTTTGTCGGCCCACCGCCACCTGAGAGATCAGCTCTGCCAAACATATCCGCGTAGTTCTGAAACGTTCCCATGGCGGATCTCAGGGACTGGAGACCGAACTGCAACGCCTCTACGCGGTCCACAGCGTCTTCCATCTCGCGTAATCCGAGGCTGTCCTGTGCTTCCAACACCGCCTGGTCGAGATCCGCGAGAGACTGGATGTAGGACTCGTTCGCGGCTATAACGGCTTCGATCTGCTCTTCCTGGTCGAGCCAGCCAACTTCTGACAACAGCTCGACTCGCTCCAGAGTTTTCTCGTATTCGTCGTATGCCTTAGTGCGGTCCTTGACCATTTCCGCGATGTCGTCACCACCACCACCGCTTGTGCTAACCTCTGTGATTCCCTCACCAGAAAGGATCTGTGAAAGCTCCCGTTGTAGAGCCTCGAGCTCGTCTGACTGACCACCCATGTATTCAATCTGGCGATCCAACCAGCCGACTATCGCCGCCTCACCGGCTTGTGCGAGACTTTGTGCGTCCGATGTATTCAACAGGTCGGCACCGTTGATGTTGATGTCGTCCAGCAACCGGGCTATCTGGTTGGTTCGGTCTTGTACCGTGAAGTTTTCCCACCAGTCTTCACTGTCGTTTTTGATCTCTTTGCTGAATAGGCGCTCCACCGCTTCCCGGACTTCGTTGATCGGCCCGACGGTCTCGCTCATTCCTTCCTGGAGACGCCGTATGTCTTCCTCCAGCACCGCTGCCGTACGTGCCTGCCTTGCGGCATCCTCGAAGTTCCGGGTAGCTACAGCGGCGTCGTACATCTCCTCGGACAACCCCCGGATCTCCCCGGCGATCTCTTCGTATGACGCTGCTGATCTAATTTCATCCGCCGTGGCTGCAATGAACGTCTCCACCCTGGCGTTACGCTGTTCACTGGATGTCTGATACAACCGACGCAACTGCCGTGATACGTCAATAACACCGTCCAAGAGGTCCTTCGCACCGTCGATCGCTGGGGCGAACATATCCGCTCCCAGGAGACGAATGTTGTCCATCGCTGTCGAGACTTTACCGTCAAACGTCTCGGATAGCGCTTCCATCCCGCCGGCGAACTGCCCACCCTCCGATGTCATGGTCTTAAACGCATCCTGAAAAACCGCCGCCGTGATTGCCCCCTGAGATGCGAGGTCGAACACCGCCGATTCCGTGACTCCCATCTCTTCGGCTAGGGTTTCAATAATCGGTACCCCGGACTCCATAGCGATGTTGATCTCTTCCATGCTTGCCTTGCCACGGGCCAGAACACGACCGTAGGCACGCGAAAGAGACTCCAGCTTCTGGGAGTTACCAAGTGACGCGTCGCCCAGGGTCTGGAGCGTGTCGGTTACGTCATCCGCCTCAACTCCAAAACTCATGAGCATCTGGGCCGCATTACTGAGATCCTGGACTGCGAGGGGTGTTTTTGAGGAGAACTCCTGCAAATCGCTGAACAACTGAGTTCCCAGCTCGACGTCTCCGAGTAGAACCCCAAGAGACACCGATTGCCGCTCTACGGCGGCGGCTGCGTCCATGCCGGCGCTCGCCAGCTTCTTCATGGTGATAACCGCCGCACCGAGCCCGACGTACTTGGCGATCACCCCGCCCAGGTTTCGGGAAAGCGACCCAGACTGATTGTCCAGGTTGCGCGTCTGATTCGTAAGCTGTCCGGTCGAACGCTCTGCATCCCGTCCCGATCGAGTAAGGTTTCCCAGCGATCGGTTTGCCTGGTCAACTTGCTTGGATTGAACCTCAATTGTCAGTGACGCAATGTCATTCATGGGACCCTCTCGTTCTATCCGCAATCACCTGGGATACGGCTCCGTCCATTCTCCGGATCGCATCGACTTCCCATGGCTCCAATTCATCCCGCGTCAACCGGGAATACGCCTCCAACTCGCTGTATTCAACTCGCTGGCCGTTCCAGACGCTCCAGAACGCCTCCCAGGCGTGGAGCCCTTCACCTGGCGGCCTTACATCCAGCCGGGGATCTCGGATTCGACCGCCACTCTGGTCTGATATCAGCTCCAGCTCTGGGCGCAACGGTCGACCGGACGATCCAGGGATATCCAACTCGGCAATCACCCGAACCGCCTCAATCAGCTCCTCGACTACTCCGCTAAAAAACGGCTCTTGTCCCCCGCTGCTTCGATAACCTGGCCGGCGATCCACCGGTGCTTCCGATATACACGATGCTTTGCAGAATCAGTGCATTTCAGCTCTTCACCGTTCCAGGGTATCCACTCGGAAACCTCGGCTTCGTCTCGCTCCTGGCTCTCATCCCAGCTCCTCCAGCCGGTCGTGATTGCCACAGCGATTTCGATAACCTCCTGGTCTTGCTCCTCCGGGGACAACGCCTTGCGCTTCGCCTGTCGGTCCAGAGCCCGGTTTCGCTGGCGCTTGAAAACCGCCTGGGCGGCTTCACTGTCCAGACCAACGATATCCACCTCCATGCCGATGGGATTACCGGCATAGGGGTGGGTGATGACTACGGTAGTACCAGACTCCGCAATCTCTTGGACGTCGATATCATTCAGCTCTCTCATACAGGAATCCTCTCCCACTTGATGTTGGTTTGCGCCGTCTCATCGTAGAGCGCCTGCCACGGCAGGTTTTCGGTGATGTCGTTCTCCTGCACGTTGCGAGTCTCATCACCGAACTTCACCCTGGGCAGGGTAAGCCGGAGAATGTTTCCCGCCACGTCAGTGAAGTCGATCGATATCGAAATCTCGGTCTCTTCAATCGCTTTCGTGAGGAGATCCGCGTCTTCGAAAAACACGTTCACGGTCCCGGTGGTGTTCGATCGCCCGTATCCCATGCGGTACGCCTCTTGAGCGAATACCGGGAACTTCGGGTCCAGCCCGTTTGCTACACTGAGGTCGAAACTGCTTATCAGACCCACCGGAGATCCGTCGACGTTGATTACCCCTTCGTAGGTCGTGAAGGGGTCTGTCGTGGGCGCCGCATCGGGCGTGGAGTCCAGCGCCGTAGCAGACGGACTCTCCACGGCCTTACCCGCAAACCGGACATTCCCGGTAACCATCGCATCCGGTCGGGCGCTGATACTGAACTCGTCAACTACCATCCCTCGAGATACCAGGTAGGTCCCGATATCCAGAAACCCCTCTTCGATGGTGAACGACTTCTGGGTGACTCCCGTTTCCAATGCTTCCGGAATAGCACCCGTATCCCAGGTCGAAAACATCGCTGATTCCAGTATGTCGTCAAACGACGCGAACGAAAGCTCGAACGGTATGTCCAGGATAGGCCGCTTCGTCCCGAGGCGCATCGACGCAATCTGGCGGTCGCTTCGCATCTCCTGGGAGAGAAGCTGATTCCGCGACTGAGTGATACCGTTACCACCCGTGTTCCTGAGCACTTTCATGGTCGGAGTACCGGGGGTAGTTCCAAATGTTGATTCTGCAACGTATAGCAGTTGCCGCTGTGATCCCTGTGCCATCCAATTCCTCCTCTACGAGTCCGCCCACCAGTCGATTACGACGGGTGTCATATACCAGTCTCCCGATGACCGCGATGGGCGGGTGTAACTCCGCCGGATTCGCACGGTCAGTCCGTCTTCGATAAACGCGGCCCCGCGGGGAAACGCCTCCGCTACGTCTTCCGCGAGCTGGTCGGCAACGGGGGTCCCCTGACCAGCAGGCACGAAGGCGTCCACCTGGTAGACGCCGTGTGTTCGGGCCCTGCCGTCCCGCATGATCTCCACCAGCTCCGGGGTACCCGGCAACAGCGTCTCCCGAAACCACGGGGTATCCGGTGGGTCAAAGTGCGTGTTCTGCTCAGCGAGCAGATCGCCGTTGACCACCGTGAGTAGCTGGCCCCTGAGTGCCGCGCGGACCCTGGCGTCGATCATTCGCTCACATCCTCATCGCCTTGGACGTCTGCCTCGATCCTTTCCACCGTGATGCGAGCGATCGGCAAACCATCTGCCGGCACTCTGAACCGGACCTCAGTTAGGCCCTCAATCAACTCTCCAGTCTCGGCGCTCATAACCTGAGTCCCCTCAGGAGTTCCGTCAGAAACGACCTTGAGCTTCATTCCCCCTCCCTCGTCATCGTCTCAACGATGTCCGGGAACTCGGCGAGGCTGATTTTGACCATCCCTTGCGGTGCCTGCCCCGAGTGACCATCCTCGAGCGGCACGATGTACGGCACGTTGTTCACCAGGTAGATCGCGATACTCTCGGCGTCCCAGGACTCGACCTCCGCGGCGATCTGCTCGATCGCTGCACTCCCTCCCTTGCTGTCGGTCTCACCCGCCGGTGGCGTCCCGACGCCTGCCTGCCAGTTACCACGAGCTCGCCCCTCGTCGATCGGTGTGCGCATAACCACTCGCCTAAAGAGCTCGAGCGCGACTTTGCGCGGAATGACGCTCATACGGCGTTGCGTGGTATCCGCAAATCGCTGGAGGTCCAGGGCGAAGCTCACGTATCGACCTCCACGTCCTTGTGCTGGACCGAATAGCGATATCCCTCTTCCTCGTCCGGGACGATCAACACGTTGTCCACGACGTTCCCGGATTCGGTGGCTTCTACCTCTACCAAACTCATGAACTCTCCCGCGTGGTGTGCGATCTTCTGTTCCCGGTCGCCAGCGGTGAGCTCGTCGAGGTCTCGTGCGAGGCGATTGACCAGTCTGCAAGACGCTCGGGTGTGTAGGCGGTCCAGGAGACGGTAGATCATCGCGCCTGTACCTCCGTGTAGATAGTGACGCTCGCCGGTCGCAGTGGCACCGCGTGTATCACTTTGAGCACGGCCCCGTCAGTGTGGAGCTCGTCCCCCATCTGAGGCTGCTCGGTGCACAGGAAGAGACGATCTTCCTGCCGGATCAGTGAGCCGTCTATCTGGGTGATGCTGAACCGATCCTCGAGGACGCTGCACGGGATTTCCGTCGGCGTCGCGGGGTCTGTCGTTACGGTATTGCCCTCACCGTCCTCCCAGTAGTACTCACCGGTCAGGGCGTCGAATCCGCGTGTCCATCCCTCAGCGTCTCCGGGCCTGACAATGGTCGCCGGCTTGCCTTTCGCCGCGAGCTGCTTCGCCACCTTCTTCGCCATCGCCGTGTAGTTCATCGCGTGATCCTCAACCCCGGTCCGTGGACGAGCCCGCGCAAGAGTCCGGATACCGCCGGGTATGCCGTTCCCGCCGGCGCGCCGGACGCGTACTCGGTCTCAATCGGACCGACCTTCTCCCGCCGTACCCTACCGCCCCGCTCCTGGGGAGCAGAAAGCTCCTCGCCGGTAACGACGAGCAATGCGGCCTCGGCCGTCGCGTGCGCCACTCCCTGCGGCACCCCCGGTATCTCATACCCATCGGGGTCCACGGCATTCCACCGCGGCCATGCCAATGCCTGGTCGCGAGACCCACGAGTGCCGATCCAGCGGGTCCGGTACCGGGAGTCGATCCACCGCGTGGCCGCCACGAGTGCGGCTTCGCGTTCGGCCTCCGTTGCTGCAGACCACTCGGTGTTCCCGACCTCCGCGTGATACCCATCGGCGTCGGTGAGTGAGATGTAGGTGTTGGCGTTCGGTAGCCCGGTGCCGTCTTCGACGATCATGGATTACCCTTTGATTTCGAACTTCGCATGGCTCCAGCACTTCCCGAACCATTGACGCCAGATATGGAAATAACGTTTCCCGTTCTCTCCGTAGGTCGTCCAGTGGATGCGGGGTACTATGTGAGCGATAAACCACTTCATCGATTATCCTCCTCGCCACCTTGCGCGTCGGCCGCCTTGCGGATCTCTTCGCGCAGTCGGTCCTCACCCCAGCGCTTGAGATTCGATGGCGAGTCGACTTTGAGCCGAGTCGCGATCTCCACAAGACCGTCTTTGTCGAGCTCTTCGAGATCCACGTCCAGGACCTCACCACCTTCGTCGCCTTCGGTGCCGTTCGGGACCGGTTTCTCCACCATCTGGCGGCTGACGAAACCCGCGCGCAGCGCTACGTCCTCGGGTATCTCGCAGTAGCCATCCGAATCCGCCGGGTACACCCGGCCATCCCACGTGAGTGGCAGTCCTCGTCTTGATTTAACTCGCATTCAACTTCCCTCCATTACCAGAGTGAGACCCCAGGGCACGCTGCCCCGGGGTACACGGTCTTAGCCGAGCAACAGCGCGGCGTGTTCGGTCTTCATGCCCTGCATGCCCCAGGCGAGTCCGACTTCGTAGCGGATCTCCCGGTAGCCGCCGTACATGGCGACCTGGAAACTCAAGCCCGACACGGGGTCGGTGATCTCCATCACGTCCTTCGCCTCGTCGCCTTCCTCCGGCATCGCGGGATGCCGCGTTGCGAGGTGCAGGCTGCTGCGATGGAACGCGATGTTCCCGGTGTAGGAATCAGAGAGAGTCACCGCGGTTGTATCCGCGGCGTTCGCCCGGAGACCCGGCTCGGCGATCTCAAACGATCCGCCGGACAGTGCGGTGGTCACCACGTACTTGTGTTCCCCGATAGTCACGACGTCGCCTTCGAGGATCGTGCCGGTGCCCATCGTTACCGTGATCACGGTGTCACCCGCCTGGTGCGCGCCGTCGAGAACGAACGAATCCCCGGTACCGGCCGAGTGCGTGGCGATCCCCGCGGACTTCCGGATACCGAAGCCGAAGATGTCGAGCAGCACTCCCCGCCGCAGGGTGTCGTCGGTGCCCGCCTCGTTCGCGTGAATCATGTTCGGGATCGACAGCAGGTTGGCCGCCGCCGTGGTGTCGATTGCCACGAAGCGTTCCCCGTCGTTGGGGGCCCCGTTGTCATCCAGGATCTTCTGCAGCTGGGCAATCGCCTTGAGATCGCTCGCAAACGGCGTGGTTCCCGCCGTACCGAACGCGCGGCTGGTCCGCTTGTACAGCCCACCGATGTCCACCTCCACCTCGTTTACGAGCGCGCGCATTGACTGCGCGAAGCGGTCAACGGCAATCCGCTCGTACTGACCGCCGCTCTTGAGCCCGAGCTGTTCATTACCGTTCCATTTGACGGTGTTGCGCTTGGACTTCGAGATCGTGAGATCGACGTGCCCGATATTCGCATCACCCTCGGAACTCCCCGGGTCGGTACCGGGAACGATGTCCTGGTTCGGGCTCGCGGGCACGACCGGAGATCGAACGGTCTGGTCTTTCGCCACGCGCTCCGCGCTGAAATCCTGTGACACGCTGGGGATGAGCCCAACGAGTTCGCGTGAGACGCGATCCATTGCCTGGTAGAGAACGGGGATCAATCCCGTCAGTGTATTCGCCATGGTCTACTCCTTTAGTCCACAACCGATCCCTGCTGCTCAGTCACGAACTTGTGCTGTTCAGCCGGGCTCAACTTGTTGAACTCAGCACGCGGAAGCTGTTTGCCCTTTCCGGGACCACCACCACCGTGTGCGCCACCACCGGTATTCTCCGGCGGCTTTATGAACTCCTTGGCCGAATCGGTTTTCGCCCAATCGGCCAGATACTCCTCGGGAGGGAGCTTCAGGCCATCCTTGTTCTGGAAGTGCACGAACTCGCTGCCGTCGTCGTCGACTTCAACCTGGGCGTCGCTGCGAAATGCGCGGAAGATCAGATCCTCGGCCTCTGGCTTCACGCCGTTCTTCTTGATCGCCTGACGGAGCTCGCGTTCGACGAGGGTGTTGTGGTACTTCGAGACCGCGCCCTCGTGGGTCTTCTCGAGCTCGTCGTACCGTTTCTGCAGCGAGTCTAGTTGATCCTGAACCTTCTTCGCCGCCCGCTCTTCGATCGCCTTCCGTTCCTCGGGGCTGATCTTCTTGCCGGTTTCTCCGGGCTCGGCATTCGCTGCCTCTCGCAGCTCTTCGAGCTCGGTCCGCATGGTTTCGACCTCTTCGAGGTCCACGTCCTTGAACGACTTCAGCTTCTTGTCCAGGTCTTTCACCTGCTCTCGAAGCTTGTCCTTGGTCTTCACGAGGTTCTGTGTCTCCTCGTTCATGGCCGTGACTGCGGCTTCCAGCTTTTCGTCCATGCTGTCATCCTCGATCCCCAAGATCTCCTTGAGTTTCTCGACTTCCATTTCCCCTCCCGTGGACCATCTCGGTCCTGTGTGTGCCCCGGCGTCTCGCCCGGGTTGTGTGCTGCGTTATGCGGCGGATGCCTCGCGCCGCTCGAGTTCTTTGAGCGTCAGGACCCGCCCGTCTCGGACGAATCTGTCTATCCCTGTTCCATCGCGGTACATCTGGTACCGCCGTTCTCCCAGTACCTCGCGCTGAATGGCCGCAGGCTGCTGTTTTAACCACTGCGAGTAGGTGAGCTTCTCGGGTACCTGGCCGTTCATGCTCGCGCGCGTGCCCTCGGGAGCGTCATTGAGGTCAATGCCCAACTCCCGGAAACTCTTCACGATCGGCGTGGTTGTCGATCGACACCCAAAGTGTTGGGGCGGCCGCGGCCCCTCGTGCATGGGAAGCACCCTGCCGTCGAGGGACGCGCAGATGAGCGTTGTCCGGCTGTCGAGTGTCGCGACGTACTGCACGCCTTTGATGAGGTCCGAGTTCTCGTCGTACATGGTCTCGCGCGCGGTGGTGACGGTGTGGTTGACCGACGTGCGTACCAGCGACGCGATTTCCCGGCGGGATTGGTCGAGAATCCCGTCGGCGTACTGGTTGCGCCGCGTTCCGCGAATCCGTCGCACCATCTGGTCTATCGACTCGCCCTCCGCTACGCCCATGCGTAGCTGGCCCTCAATGAGCTTGAGTCTCCGGTCCTCGATGTTCTGGATGTGCTGAGCAAACAGCGCGCCGGCGAACGGGCGATCGAACACCGCGGCCTGGAGGATGTTGGGGCTCGGTTGTGAGATATTCCACTCGATCGGTATGCTCTCCTGGACTTTCCGCGCCTGAAAGCCAGACTCGTACCCCGCGAGCTCCTGCATGCCATCCCGGAGTCCAATGCGGAGTTCTGCCACGGCTTCGGCGTTGATACCCCGGATATCCCGGAGTAGAGCCTCGAGTCGCGCCCGGGTGAATGTCTCGCCTGCCTTGCTCGCGATGCGCTGCACAAGGTCCTTGTCGATGTCGTTCAGGAGGGCAATCAGGCGGTTCACCTCACCGGTCTTGAGTCGCTCGAGGTACACGGCGTGGGATACGCCTGCCTGCTGTAGACGCTCGTTGGCGGTCATTCGAAGCCACCTCCCATGAGACCCAGTCGCGGACCCTCATCCTCTAACTCCGTCTGGTGCTCTTCGAGCGTCTTGTCGGAGCGCACCATCTCGCCCTGTTTGAGCTGCCAGAACAGATCCGGCGTGGTGAGTCCCCCGCGCTGCCAGGAATCGACAACCGCCGTGAGCTCCTGGGGAGTCATCTTCGAGGGCACGAAATCCGTGTTGATCTCGAATGCCACGTCACCGACAACACCGAGCCAGTCTCGGAGGTACTCCATGACGCGTGTCATGCTCCGGGTTACCGACTGGACAATGCTCTGGAGTGTCGACTCCTCACCCGCGCGGTGGATACGCGCCGTCTCTGCCGCCTCTGTTTGACGCTTGTCTTCCGCGAGAATCCGGGTACCGAGTACGACCATCATTTCCCGCTTCTGCCTGTCGGCCTCCCGGAGCTCGTTGAGTCCCGCACCGGTGAACTCCAGGTACAGAGCTTCGGAGCCCTCGGTCATCTGGATACCCGATTCGCTACCGAGTTTGACCTCCGTGACCTCTTCGCCGTCGGTGGACTGGAACTCGCCGATAAACACGGGTGTCGGGCTCCCGCACCAGTGCCGACCGTTCTCGAGATCCGCCATGGTCCGGTAGTGACTGAGATTCACCACCGCGAGATCCGCGATCGGGGACTTCTGAATACTCGTTAAGCCGTTTACCGGTCCGAGGAACTCGAAGGGGATGAAGCGCATTACGCGCCCGTTCATCTTCGGGTAGTACTCCTCGACGACCGCCCATTCCTTCTTGATCTTCCGGTACAGCCGCTGGCGGTACCCCTCATCGGTCAGGTCCAGAACCCGGTACTGCTCAACCTCATCGTGTTCAAACTCGTCCTCGGCGCTGGTCTCCCACAGTGTCTCGCGGAGGACCACCCGCGTGAGCATCATCTGGTTCCCGATGCGAGTCTCATCCCAGTTGGTAACAGCCTCCGCCGTGTACAGCGTGGCGTACGGTCGGTTCCCCGAGCGCTCGTACTCAGCGAGCGAAGCCGGTACGTCCGTCACCGGTGGGTAGTCGACGAGGATTCCGGCACGGCCCACGGTAATGACCTCCTCGGTCGCTTGCTTGCCGAGCTCCTGGAGTGTGATGCCGTCCATCGTGGCGTCGTCGAGGATCGGTTGCATGGCGTCCGGGGCCTCGATATCAGGTTTTCGGCGCCAGGGGAGACCGACAAGGCCCTCGCGCGTGCGGCCCGTGGCGTTGAAATACAGAGCGCGCTGCTTGTACGCCTCGTACTCCTTGTCAGTCTGCTTCACGCTCTTCCGCGGGAGGTACTTCTCACCCCGGTCCTTTACCGCGTGCTCGCCCTCGGCGGCATCGCGGTACTGTCTCCAGCGGTCAACGTGGCGGTCGTAATCTCGGTGGGTCGTCGTTACCGGCATCAGCTCAGCCTCACCCGTACTCGTCTGGCCGTCTTGCGTGCCGCCGTCAGGCGGTACCCCGTTTCGTCCGCAACGTGATCCTCGGCTTCGGTGTCGATGTCGTCGGGGTTCCGCTTGTCACGCGGGAGCACGGGTACCGTGCGGAGGAATCCATCGGTACACGTGTCAAAAACCGAGAGCCCGGGTTCTTCCGGTCGCGGCTCGAGTGCCGCCGATAGCCGCCGACGCAGTGTCTGGAGTCTCCGTACGCGACTTCCCGGCCGCTTGTCCGCCTCGGTGAAGATGTTGCGATTCGCGAGCGTGGATTTGCCCCAGTATCCGGCGTTGATGCCGTGGGCGATGCTGTCTTTCCCGGGGTCGGCGTCGAAGATCGCGGTGTCGGCCGGACCCGCGTTCACGGTCTGAACTCCCAGGGATTCCCGGAGATACTCCTCGTGCTCCCGGATTCCCTTGCCGATCGCCTGGTCGGTGAGCCGCAGCCCCTCATTCGGTGTGCCGTTCCATCCGTACCACTCACCGATGCGAATCACCCATCCCTTGGGATACGTGCGACGCGTACCGTCCGCGAGGGTCACCGGCGTGCCGTCGGATTCCGCCCACCAGCCAACGCTGAACGGTTTCGTACTCCCCCAGTCGAAGCTGCGGTCCACGTACCAACTCGAGGGGATCCGGAACGGCCGCAGCACATGCACATCGCGGTTCCATACGTCGTCTACAGCGCCGCCGGCTACAATGTCCCAGTCTCCGTGCAGCCATGCCCGCCGGAGGTTCGGGTCCTTGATCGCCAACAGTGTCTGCAGGTACTCGGGATCGCTCTCGAGGAGTATCAGGTTCTCCCAGATCGTCCCGTGTATCCGCACACGCCGCCGGGTCAGGACGCGGCCGGAGACGGGGTCCGTGAACTCCTCTCCCACGGCTACACCCGCGGGGGCGATATCGATGAACCGGGCTTTTACGACGTTGTGTCCCGGTCCGTACGGGTTTGCGGTGCTGCGATACTTTCTCGGGATGTATGGATTTGTAGACCGACAGACGCTCATCATCTTCGAGTACAGCTCGAGGTCGGGCCAGCTCGTGAGCTCTTCCCAGGCAATGAACGGGTACTCGTGTCCGTGGTAGTTCCAGTAGTCGTCAGCCCGGCTTGCGGTGCGGAAGAGCAGCTCTTCGCCGTCGCGGAATACCCACTTGAGCTTGTCGGTCGACTCGAGGAACCGAGCTCCGGGGAACATCTGACGGAACCACTTCTTGCTCTTGTTGATCACATCCCCGAGCTCTTTGTATTCGCGACGGAAGATGACGCCCCGCCAGTCGGGGCCGTAGCCGTGGCCAACGTGCTGCGCGAAGTCCATGAGCAGCGCGTCGGTCTTACCCGGACCGCGGGTCCCTTCGTATAGGACCTCGAAATGCGGACACGCCAGGAAGAGCTGCTGACTCCCCGGTTGTGGCTGCCATACTGCGTTATTCGTCTCCAGCTGGCTCATTGCCGGCCTGCTGCTCCCGAGCGAGACGGTCCCAGTCCTCGGGGTCGAGAGTTCCGGGGACGACCAGGACTCCGGACGGAGTATCGATCTCGGCGTTGAGGTCCATGTCCTGTCGGGGTCGGCCGTCGATGCGGTCAAAAATGTAGCGGATAGCAGCAACATCACCAGACAGAGCAAGAGACCAGAGCTTCTGACTGAGCGCTTCCTTGCGGCTGATGTTCCGGCCATGGAACTCCACGTCCCGCTTCTTTGCATGTTTCTCGAGGATCTCAGTGAGTGCCTGGCCTTTCTTCGGTCGGCCTCGCGGATTCCCGGACTGACCGCGTACGAAGCGGCCGTTATCATCTCGCGCCACACGTAACAACTCCCTCGAACATCTCGGGTGGCTTCCGTAAGCTCGGGCTTATGGAACACGTAGAACGTCTGCGGGTTATCCGCGCACGATTGCATACGGGCGAGTTGGAATACCGAGAAGCGCGTCGCTTGGCTGAGCCACACATCCGCGCCTTCAACGCCGTTTCTCGCGAGAAAGCGAAGAAGCACGGCGTTCGTCCGAAACTCATGACCTTCGCAGGATTCATGCGATAGCCTCCTCTTCAGCCTCAGCCAGAACCTCATCCGGAATGTCTACGGGTCCAACAGCTTCAGTGGCCCGGACAGGATCTCCCTTCACGAACACCAGAACGTTCTGGTGAGTCTTTCCAAGCTTGCGACTTTTCATGAACGCAGTCTTCGCTCGCATTGCCAGGGAGCCAACCTGGGTGACAAGTATCGCCTCGTTGTAGAACGAGAGTCCGGCAGCCTCACACGCGCGAATGGTCTCGGGAATCAATCCACGGTAGACGCCTTTGCCATCGCGAAACTCGCCGACCACGACTACCGCAAACCGGTTGTCTTTTAGCTGCGCCGCTGCCCGGTCGAGTATTTCGTGATACGCGGTGACGAACTCGCTCCAGCCGACGGCTGAGAGGTCTGCCGGATCGTCGGAATAGACTTCGAGGTCGCCATACGGTGGACAGGTAAAGACAAGATCGGCCTGGGCATCCGCAGTTATCGTCGGGAGGTTTCGGGAGTCCCCGGTCTTCCACACGGGCCGTGGTTCCTCGTCAGTGAGGATCGTGTCCGCCTGACGTTCGTTCGCCTCGATCTGTTCGGCCCGCAAGTCCACTCCGATGTACTCACGGCCGGTCCGTGCGGCAACGATGCCCCGGACACTCCCGCCGGCGAAGGGATCGAGGACCGTGTTTCCCGGCGCGGAGAACCAGCGATACGCGATTTCGCACAATACCGGGTCAAAAATCGACGTGCCATTGTTTCGCGCTGCCTCGGGGTCGCGTTGGTAGAACTCTTCCCATGTGAGTGATCGTCCAGCCTGGGCTTCGAGCCGTGTTTTCCGTGACAGCACCTCGGGGGGCTGACAGCTGTTAGCATACGTCAGGCCGTTCTTGGTGCGATCACCACCGTTACCGCGGCCAACCTCACTCTCGATCCCCAGCCCCAACCACGCGCGCTTACGCTCCACCCACCAGCCACCGCGGGCATTCAATACACTGAACGGCGGAACCATGAACTGCTCCGATAGACTCGCGGCTTGTTTGGCGTCGTGCGCTCCACCCCGGTCCAGCGCGATTTCGGAATCTACCAGGCGTAGATCGTCGTCGAGTTCCAATCCCGCCACGAACGACTCGAACTCGTCGAGAACGAATTCTCCGTACTGGCTCGAGATCCCGAGCAGCTTGTCGCGTGCGTCCTCGATTGAGTCGGCTTCGATGAATGCCACGGGAATGTCTGGAATAACCCACCCCTCCTCAGCCAGTGCGCCGAGAGCCTTCACACGCTGGTGGCCGTCAAGGATGTAGTTGCTACCCTGGTATACCCAGACGAATACCGGTGCATTGACACCGTGTCGTTTGATCCGGGCCTTTAGCCGTTCGAGGTTCAGGGCGGAGATGCGTTTGAGGTTTCCCTGGAAGTCAGCGAGCTCCGGAAGTGGAAGGGTTGCGGCTGCTTGGCATGTCACTCGAATCTCTGTTCCCACCTGATCTCCGCCTGTAGATCTCGCTGAGCACAAAAAAAGGCCGAAAACCAACTGAGACCCGGGAAGACAGTGCTTCCATTGGGTTCTCAGTTGACTTTCGGCCTGCAGGATTTGCTCAGCTTACAGTCTCTGAATCCGGATTGCTCCGGTTGCTACGTTTATATCATGATCATGAAGTGTAAAAGCGTCAAGAAGGAAAAGCCTCCTAAACCGCTCCGGAGGACGATAGTAGTAGATCGACGAAAGGTTTCATCTCTCCCTTGCGAAATTTTTGCGCCAGATCGACATAATCAACTGAGTTGGATCGAGGTTCAACCGGCCAGCCCGTCAGTCTTGCTTTATCACTCAGGTAGATCATCGCAACCATAGCTCTCGCGGTGTGCCCATTTCCGTCTGCAAAGGGATGGACAAAAATGAAATCCGTGAACAATTGGGCGGCAATGGTCGCGCGAAGAGTCGATCGGTGATTGGCGTCGATCTCGCTCTTGCCCAATCTACGCAAGTACGACCTTGCCCGTTGGCCGAATACAATCATTTGGTAGGAAACTCGATCTGGAGAAGTCCCAACTTCTCCGCCAAACTCGACTGTCATGCTAGACAAGCATCGATCAGGGCTACCACGATAACTCCCTGCGAACTGGGCAGTTGATTCAGTCGTTACGCTCTGGAAAATCATCTTATGAATCGACGCTGGCGCCGCCACCATGCTCGTTACGAATTGATTATCCCCGAACGACTTTGACAACAAGCCCGTAATTGCACGGACGACAGAATCTGGAAAGCCCGGGTGATTTTTGTAGTTCCACTGGCAATCGCTCACAAGCAACCAAGCCCATCGAAGTTAATCTACATGCTACTTACGATTGATTCAGCCCAAGCAGCTGCGATACCATTAATTTCTTCTGGGTCGATACTGTCAGAAGGCCCAATCTCGTCATTGTTTCGACTGGATACAATACCAACCGATGTCCCTCGTTCCAAGTCATCCAAAAGCGACTCGAATTCTCGGTCCAGAAACGGATTTCCCTTATTCACCTCAAACTCAATGGAATTGCCCGAACTCGATCCTTCAGTCTGAAAGTCCGTGTTGTATTCGATTATCGAGTCGAGACCTGTACCTGTATCGGAGTAAAGCGTGTCAGACATACCTGATTCCCCCTGCTAGTTCGTGGATTCCCGTTGTTCAACTCTAATGATCCTGGAACCGATAGTCTTCCCTTCGATATAGAGTGACAGATGGTATTTCCCAGGTTGGTGAAACACTGGAGCGTGCATGAGTGTGATCTCATGAACATCAGAGTACTCTGCAGATTTCACCGTACCACCCATCGACGAAAGAACCTGCTGTGTTTCCTCGGAAGTTAGATTTATTGAAAAATTAAACTCACCTTTCAAATTAGAAAAAGACACGTAGACACCCCACGGTGGAAACATCGTAGGGAATTTTTCAGCCATGAATCGGTTAAACGTACCTACAATAACCTTCTTGCCATTGTCTTCAGTGACAACTCTATCAGCTGTCACAATCGCTTGGAGTACTGGTTCTGCATCCACATGTCAAGGATCGGACGAAAACGGCCGTACGTCAAGCCGTTATTTCATTGCTCATTCCACACTCTCGTGAATCCTCTTCTTCCGCACGATCCGGCCGTTCCTGACCACGACAACGAACCCGACATCCACAAACCCCTCCGTCGCGGCCACTGTTTTCAGCCACTCGGAGAGCTCATCCACGGTCTCGCCGATCGCGTCACTCCGCTCCTGATTCTGGTCCTGTTCCCGTTCCTGTGTTTCCTGCACGTCCCCTCCCTAATCCGTGCCTTTGGCGTTCCTGGTCCGCGCACACCCGGCAGATACCGTGTGACGGCTCCGGGGTATCGCGTAGACCGAGGGATCGCCCGCACCACGCGCAGACAAGCGGCTGCGGTGCGTATCTCGTTGTCGTTCGTGTAGCAAACGAAGAAACGGGGTTCACAATCACAGTATTCTCCATAAATACCATATCGGCAACCCTGGTCTTCAACTTGCACTCTCCGTGGCTTCGACGGGCACCCAGTTTCCTGCCTGCCGTTCGTACTCGCGTTTGCATCCAAGGCATTTGCCCCGGTCCTCCGCGGTCTTGAGCACACCGCCACACGCTGGACACGTAGGTGTGAGCGTCTTTCGCGGTCGTGGGGTACTCGCCTCCCGGTACTCGGCAGTCCAGGTCTTGTACTCACCGGGTGACCGGCAGAACGCGACGATGAAGCCCTTCACACTCTTTATCCCCCGCTCCTCCCGAGTATCTCGCACGTGGTCTACGAACCAGCGAAGGAACGCCTCATCCAGCCCCTGGGCGTTGAGGTTGGCAGCGAACTCGGCGTCTTCGCCCTCGCGGAGGTCCACCACTGGCCCCAGGATTCGCTGAATCGAACTCGAGTCGAGCGTCGTCGCGTGCTTCGCTACGCTGCTGTTATCTACTCTACGCTCCGCTACGCTACGCTGTGCATTTTGTTCGGTAACTATTCCCTTTCGTTGGCTAACCGTAGGCGAACTTTCGCCAATAGTTGGCGAACTTTCAGAATCTGTGACCGGCGGGGGATTGCCACTGCCTTGGCGCTTCTCCCGTCGCTTCTGTGCCGCCTCCCGGGTCTGCATTACCCGCAGGAGATCCTCCTGCACCTGCTCCGTCGTAACGGCCCCGCTCTCATCGCGTTGGATGAGCCTGCATCGCTCCTCGAGGAATGTCAGAAACTCCTGAAGATCCTGCGTGCGCATACTCAGATCATCTGCAAGGGAGTCGAACGCCAGATCGTCTGCAAGATCCAGCCTGCAATTGTCGGACTCCGCTATAATCTCGTTCAGGTGCCAGAACCTGCCCTGTCCTTCGTACCCGTAACGCGCGCGCAGCGCCTTGAATTTCCGATTCCGCGAGGCCCGCGTGTAGTGTGTGAAATAATCGATGTTATTCTTCACGCCCTCACATCCTCTCGTGTGTTTCTCGTGCCGTCCTGTTCTCGCAGTTCACTGTTTTCGGCCGACCAATCTGGATTCCCGCCTTCGGTCTCACTGAACAGAGACGGCTCGTCGGTCCCGTCTCGTTGAGAACCGCCTGTAACCCATTCGTTGTTGTCGATCCAGAGGATTTGCGGCCATGTGTCGCCTTTCGTGGTCATATCGAAGACAAACCAGGCGAACGTCGTGGAACCAGTCTTATACGTACCGTTGTCTCTCACCGTCCGCTCGAACAACGGACGCCGCACGAACACGTAGATTCGATTAGGCATCCGCACCGAATACACTGAATCGTACCGTGCTTTGCCGTGCAGGTAGTCCAACGGTAGGAGCGCCGCAACCTTGTCTGTCGTGATCTCGAAAGCCTTGAGAACGAACTCATTTGCCAGCCGGAACGGCGGGTTCATAATGATCGACGGAAACCGGCGATGCTCGACCAGGAAGTCTCGTCGGTCGTCACCGCGCCACAGGTCATACGCAACCACATCGAACCCGTACTCAGCCAGCACCGAGGAGATCGCTCCTTCACCAGCGCATGGCTCCAGTACTGGACTCGTAAAGTCTTCGACAGCGATCAACTGCTCTACCATCGACCACGGCGTTTGATAGAAATCTCTCGCAACCCGGTTGTGACTTGATGCCCGGTATGAGCCTTTCACTGCAGTTCCCCTCCCATGGTGCGCATCAGAACGGAATGTCGTCCGGGAACTCGTCTCCCGTGTCCGCGGTACCCGAGCCGGCGAATGCCAGCCCCTGCTGTTGGGTGTCCCGCGGCTGGGGTGTCCGCGTGTCCTGCATGGGCGCTGGACCGCGTTGTCCTGTGTCTCCGCCCAGGAGGTCAACGTGTCGCGCGACAACCGCGACCTTGCTCCGGTTCTGTCCGTCCTGTGTCTGCCACCGCTGCTGTTCGAGCTTGCCCTCGATCCCGACCTGCTTGCCCTTCACGAGGTACTGCCCCAGGGATTCCGCCTGGCGACCGAACAGCGTGCAGTCGAAATAGTGGGCCACGTCCTGCCACGAGTCTCCCTGCTTCTGACGCTCGTTGACCGCGAGGGAGAACGAGAGAATCGCATTCCCGGTCCGGCTGTACTTGGTCTCCGAGTCGCGAACCAGGCGACCTACGAGTTGTACGCTATTCACTGTCCTATCCTCCTCTGGATCTCTTCCTTGATCCGTTCCATCCGGCGCCGTGCTTCCGGCGTGTGTCCCGCGAGAGGCGCGCGATACCGGGGATCAGTCTCGATCTGCCGCCGGAGCCGCACGAGCTCGGCCGTCTTCATGCTCTTTAGGTCGATCATGGCGCGCCTCCGAGTTCCATGACACAATAGTGAAGTACACGAAATGCCACACCGTCATCTGCTATCTGTGCCGCGAATCTCCGCAGGATTAGACGATATCGCTGGTGCGTCTTTGGCTTGGTCCCACATATGATGGGCCCGGCTTTCGTGCCGTCGCCACGGTTTTGATTCGGAACTAGAGCCCAGGGTCCGTGACCGGGATACCGCAACCATTCGCCAATTTCCTCCCACAATAAGAGCGGTACCCTGTGTTCGCTTTCAAATGGATGTTCGGGATCGTCGCGGAGCCAAAGACGCGCGCCCGTTGCATTCAAGAGATACTTCAGGAGTGCGTCATCAGTGATCTCCAGCCCCATCTGCGTAGCCACGACTGCGTCACTTAATGGACAACCCCTAGGCCGAGATACCAATTCAGAAATCCATGTGTTCTTCGAATCAGGCATTGTCGATTTCCTCTGTTGGGCCGCGTGAAATCAACGCCGTTGCTTTGATGCCAGGCCAGTCGTCTTCCGATAGCTGGATCTCCTTCCCGCACCGATCGCATTCAAACACAGCCTGTGGAGGCGAGTTCATCATGATCCCGTGGCCTGATCGGCGGTTGTAGAGACCACCGCACTCGCACGTCACAGCTTCGTAGTAGTGCTCAACCGCAAATCGCTTCTTCTTCATCAACCCGCCTCCATGTGCTTCATAGACTGCTCTGCCGCCCGACGGATGCGTTCGAAGTCCTCGGCATCTCCTCCGTTGTCGGGGTGATACTGCTTCGCAAGAGTCTTGTACCGCGCACGCACCTCGGTCGCACTCCCGGGCATCTCCTTGAAACCCAGAAGCCGGAAACACTCGGGTAGCTCGGTTACCGGCGGGAGGTACTTCATGCCCGCGACCCACGTCTGCAGATCGTAGACCCTGCGTTCCACCAGCCGTGCGAGATCTTCCAGGCCTAGGACCAGCTGTGCGAAGCAGTCGCTGCCGTAATTGAGCCCGCTCCCGGCTTCCTGTGCGGCTTCAACCGTGAGGTCAAACCGATAGAGCTGCCCTCGATACCGGAACTCGATCCACGCTTGGTGGCGGTCGAAGTTGTAGTTGGGGTCCTCCGTGACTCCAAGGCGTTCCATCACTCGATCAAGCTTCTGCTCGTAGTACTCAGGGTCGATGTACTTTTTACGTGCCGGCATCGCTGTCTCCTTTCAGCGCGGCTCGGGCACGTTCTCCACCATCGCTATCGAGTGCATGACGGTAAACATCTCCGCTTGTACCTATCAGCCGACATCCCCTCGCCTGTTCCTCGTACCACCGCAACGCCTTTCGCAGTTGAAGGTTTTCAGCGAGTATCTTCGGCGCGTCCAGAATCAACCGCATATTCGCTTCAGCCCGCTCCTCAGCACATGGGAAAGGGGCCATCCATCCGTCCCATTCTCCAGCGACAACTAGTTTCCCATCGGCGTCAACGATTGATGTGCAGGCCACGTCTTCCTCTGTGGGTTTCCATGGAGCAGGCGAGTGTCCTTTGTACTTATCCATTGCCTTCCTCCTCGGCTTCCCATCGCTCCCTGTTTTTTTCAGCCTGGAGCTCGATGTATTCGTCGTATGCCCCACACTGATGCTCGTAGTCGCGCTGCAGCTCGGTGAGCTCTTCGTCGGTAAGGGTATCGATCTCTTCGTCAGTCAGAGGGCGCCACCTCAGCTCTCCGTAAATCATGACCGAACCCCGCCTCGTGCCTCCGTTTCACCCACCGGTATTTTCCGGTACTGGATGCCCTGCTTGTCGATATACTCCCGGAGTGCGGTGAGCTGCTCCCGCGTACCCCGGAACTCGAGCGCCACGGTGTGCAGCGCAGCGCCGGCGGCGACTTCCTTGCCGGGTTCGGGCTCTGTCTTCGCCTGGGTATCGGAACTCGGCTCGAGTTTCACCGCGTCCGCGGGCACCGGAGCGGGCTGCGCCGTTTTCAGCGCTTCGCGCCGAGCCGTGAGTTCCTGGGCGTGTTGAAGGGCTTTGCCAATATCCAGGGTATCGAGATACAGCGCCTTGGCGTCATCCCGGTACTCCACGGACTCCAGCGACGCGAGATCCGCCTGAATGTGCTCGATTGCCTCCGCCAACTCCTCCTGCCAGCGCTTCCGGGAGGTCGACTTGTTCAGCCACTTGGAGTCCATGAGCTTTTCGAGCGGCACGAGCGTGAAACCCGAGGCATCGTACTCCGCGCGGATCTCCGCCAGACGCTCCTGCCGTTCCTGTTCCTCGACCTCGGACACGACGTCTCCGATCTTGTTCGAGGCCTCGCGGATTACGTTCACGGTCTCGGCGATCACGTCCTTGAACTCCTGGAATGGCGCCATGAACTCGCGTTCGAGCTCCAGCCGTCGGGTGTTCAGGTCCTTCGCCGCCTTGTTGAGTACCGCTCGGTCGTCCTTGGCCTCTTTGACGTTTCCCGCGTATTTCTCCGGTGAGTAGTCCTGGACCCGCTGGGTCACGAAGTCGCGGATTTGAAGCGCATTCGTGAGCAGGCTTCCTTGTGTCTGTTCCTGGACCTTGAGTTCCAAGTCTTTCGTCTCTATCACGATGCTATTCCTCCTGGGTGTCATCCACACCCGTGTCGAGGCCCGCCGCGACCTCGCGTTCTGCGGTATCCAGCACGGACTCCAACCGCTTCTCGAGCGCCTGGATTTCCCGCAGGTACCGCCCTCCGTGACTCGTTTTCAGCACGTACAGGCCGGAGAAGATCTTCGCGAGCTCGTCTCGCGATACCCGGATTGTCATCTCGGGGAACAACTGCCACTGCTCGGGGCCCACGTTACGCGCCGGCATACACGCCCCTCACCCGGGCAATCGCGGTCTCAACGCGCTCAAGCTTGTCGCGCTGAACCTCCTGGGTGCTGACGGGAACCACACCCCGCGTGAGCCCCAACAGGGCCTCCGCTGCGTCAGCGAGCTCCTTGAGTGCCTCATCACGCTCGTGATGTGTGGCGGTGAGTGACTCGCGATACGCGTCGGCTCGCTGTGATTCCCACTGGGCGACTTCAGCCCACATTTCAGGGTCCTCGCCGGCTGAATTCGGCTCAACAGGTCTGTTTTCCGGTGCGTACTCTCGGTCAAGTACTTCACGATCTGGGGCGCTTGCGTTGCCGTCCGGCCCCTCGTCGTGCACCTCGAGTACCTGCATGAGCGCGCTCCGTAAGCACACAACATCCATCTCCGGCGGATCACGTGATTCCCGGGTGTACCCCAGCACTTGGCGCGCGTGGTCAATCCTGGCGTCAGTCATCGCGGTCATCCCCCTGGGTCGCGAATCGCACCCGGAGTTCACGGAGCACTCGGCGGGTCATCCTGATGTCAGCCAGCGCGTCGTGCGCGTAGTCGGCAGGGATTCCCAGTTCCTCAGCGATCGTCGTGAGCTTGAGGTCCATGGTCCTGGCCATGACGCCCGTGTACTGCGCGAATGACGCGAGATACAGGGGATCGAGCCAGCGACCGAACTGAATCCAGCTTCCGAGATACCGATCCCCCGCGTGTTCGAAGGCCGCTTTCAGGAACTCGAAGTCGAACCGCAGGTTGTACGCGCAGAGCACGGCCTTGTCGCGGCGATCCCACTTGTCGATGACCTGGTCCCAGTCGGCTTTCATCGCTTCCACAGCCCGAGAAACCGATACCCCGCGTTCGTTCAAATCAGCCTGGGTAATCCCATGCACGGCCATCGCGGCGGGGTCGATCTCGGCGTCGAGGGGCGGCTGCACGAGGAGCGAGTTCTCGCTCCATACCTCGTCATCGATTTCCGTGATCCACGCGACTTGCACCACAGAGTGCCGTGCGGGATCTGTTCCAGACGTCTCGACGTCCAGGTAAATGACTTTGTTCATACTCGTCTTCTCCTCTCTTCTGCCTGGACCTCCCGGAGGTCCTCCGCCGCGGCGGTCCGTGCAGCGTCCTGGTCGTGGTCGATTTCCGCGATCAGGGACTCGATGCGGTCCCGGGTATCCTGCGGGTCAATCTCGTTATCGATATCAGCGAGAATCTCTCGCAGCCAGTGCTTCACCTGAGTTGGTCGGTAGCTGGTCACGACTTGGCCTCCTCGATGGGTTCAAGGAACGGCAGTGCTGTTTCTGCCCGAAGGTTCAGGTTCCTTCCAAAGGCGTCTGCCGCTTCCTCGGGTGAGATACCGATCTCCTCAGCTGCCTCGCGGGGAGACTTCACCCACCCGTTGAGACGCGCGGCCTCGACGTTCAGCCTGCGCATGAAGTCCGGCGAGAACCGGAAGTGCACGTTGCCGTTCCGGTACGCCCGGATGTCCACGAAAAGCCGGCCGTCCTGGTCGCGGAACTCGTTCTTTGTCCCAGGGCTCCACTGAACGAGGACGAGATCGCGCGGATGCACACCGATGCCGAGGTTGGACGCGACGACGAAGACGTCTGCTATGGTGTCGTACGTCGATGACCGGATTCCGTTCCGCTTGTCGTACTCGTAGCCGTCGAAGTTGTCATAGCAGTGCGTGACAATCCGGTAGTCGAGGGCGTAGTGCGTCATCTCGCTCTTGAGATACCGCCAGTCGTCCACGACGATGCGGGTATTCGACGCGTACGCCCGGATACACTCTTTCTCAGTCAACCGCGAGTACACCTCCAGGAGTTGGCTATCGAAGTACCGGTTCGCGTTCTTCACCACCCACAAGACCACGGCGAGGATGTTGCTCTCCGTGAAATCCACGGCCGTGTGCTGCGTGAGGGTCCTGAGCATCTCCTCCCGCGATTTCTTGGTCAGTCGCTCGGTGACCGACGTCAGGCGGTCGAACAGCACTTGCCAGTACACGTTTTTCAAGCCCTCAATCTTGAGCTTGAGCGCTTCCTTGAGACCCTCGAGAGAGACTGATAGTTCTTCGAGAAGATCCGGGTCTAGGGACCCGAGAGCCTGGTAGTTACCAAGCAGGTCATCGAGTTCCTGGTTGTACATTCTCACCAGGTCTGGAATGAAGTTCCGGGTGCTGATGAGTTCTTGCTTTACCTCTTGGGTGCGCTGGTGCTCGGATATGCGGTCTCTCTTTTCTGATACGTCGATCCTGAAGTGCTCGTCGAACCAGATACTGAATGGGTCGTACTTATTCCGGGTCCCGAGATCAAACCGGACGAGTTGCACCCGCGCCCGGGCCCGCCGATCCTCAGACCTCTCGAAGTCGAAGTCTCCAAGAACACGGTGGTGTGCCGCTCGACGGTCGATTGCCGCCGCGATCTGTTGGTTGTCTTCCCATCGCACGGGGATCACGAGGTACACGGTCTCAGCCGGAGTCTCCCGCAGGATCTTCTCCGTCCACTCCTGGTACTCGCTGTACGGCGGATTCGCGAACACGATATCGACCTTCTTGTCGATCAGCGATTGGTCGTGAAACTCCGTACCGACGATGAACACGTCATTCGGTAGCGCTTCTATGAGCGGCCGCGACTTCTCGATCGCGTACTTGGTAATCGTGTACGGCCAGTTTTCCCACCGCCGGCGCTCGTCGTCGTCAGTCACGTTCGCAAGTTCCTCCGCATGCAGCTCCTCGAGGACTCGGAATACCTTCCCGTCTCCGGCTCCGCAGTCGAGGAGACTGAAGCCACGACGACCGCCCTGGACACGGATGTCCCGGGTGTCCTTGTATACCGCGCGGAGGATCTCCCGCGTCGTGGGATACCACTCAAAGTCCTGGCCGGAGGCCTGAACCTTCTCAAGCAGGCCGTTCATCCCCGACCTCCGTCACCGAGGGCCCCGGCCAGGGTCTCCCGCCTGAGTGCCTGCATCTCGAGGTGCAGGATCTCGTCGGCCGCGTTCTGTGCCCGCGGGGGCTCTCCCGTGGACTCCGTCTGCCATTGCCAGCAGAAGTCTCGAACCGGGCAGTACCCTTGGGAGCACCGCTTGGGTTCGCTCGCGCGCTCTTCGATCCAGTGCTGGGAGTCGAGCTCGGAGAGTTTGGCCTCCGCCTCTCCCCGGGTGTCGCACACGCCACCGGAAATAGCTGACTTCCGCCCTTTCTTGCGGATCGCGTACTTCGCGGGATTCTTCCACCGCTCCTCGTCCGTACACTCCGGCAGCTCGGAGTCCGCAAGGGCCTCCGCGTGGGCGTGAACTCTCACGCGTTCGAGGATGAATGCCTGCCGCTCCTCGGGAGTCCGGAGCGGAACGCTCATGCGATTCATCGGTACCGCCGGGTAGTCCCCGCCCTGAAGGCTCTTCGAGCGCTGCCAGTCTCGTCCGAGGTGCACAATCTCGAGCCGGCGGATACCCGTGTATCCGTTCTGATGCGCGAGCTCGGCGAGAATGTTCAACTGCTGCTCTCGCTCGGGTTTGAGGCCCATGATGACCTCCCAGACACTCGTGAACTTGTAGTCCTGGAGTGTCGCCCGGCGGAGCGTCATGCGGTCAAACTGTCCGCCTACGGTTACCCCGCCGGCAAACGCATGCGGTCCGGGTTCGATCCGACCAGTATCGGGATCCACAGTCGCGTACAACCGGGTCTCGACAATCGATGACGGTTCGGTGGTTTCGAGTAGCTTGTGGACGGCCTTACCCATGAGCATCCACAGGCGATCGGATACGTCCTCCACTATCTCGTTCTCATATCGTTTCTCGAGCTGCCGGAGCTGGGGAGGCTTTATCATCGACGTCGCGGTGATATCGCTCTCGCCCGGGTCGTAGTCGTCGTTCTTGACGGCCTCGACAATCGCTCCGGGTAACCCGTGCTTATTCGTATACTCTCGCATTGCCCTCTCCTTGTGGCGCTGCGGGGCACCGGTATACGATGCCCACGTCACTGTATGTGGCCGGCGACGGGATGGTCGGCGGGTATCAATTGGCGTTGGTAATGCCGCCATCTCCGTCGTCGTGTTCAGAACAATTCGTTGACGAACTCACGATCCTCCTCGTATTCCTCCGGCTCGGGCTCGGATTCAGACTCAGAGTCCGGTTCGGGCACGTCCTCGTCCTCCTGGGCACTCATGAGTTCCCGAATTCGCGCGTTGTTTGCCTTCCGGACCGCCGCGAGGAGCGATTTGAGCCCCGGGAGATCGTTCTTCTTGATCGTCCGGGCTTGCTCGCGGAATGGCGCCTTCTGCTCTTCCGTCCAGTCGGACATGATCGCCACCATCTCCTGCAGCAGTTCATCCCGGGTCGGTTCGGGTTCCGCGCCCTCGTTGAGCCACGATGCGATCTCGCCGCCGAACTTCGCTCCCGGCTTGTCGATGAGTTTGTCCTGGAACTTACCGGTGCGGTCTTTGATGACCTGGACGACGTGCTCGGATGAGATCTCCATGAGCATATCGAACTCGTACTCGATGCCCTTTCCCTGCTCCGGAGCCAAGCCGACCCGCTGAGGAGTCTTGGACCCGTTCTTGCCCTCGGTTGTTGTCCACTCGGTTTTGCTCCGCATGGTGGCAATGAAGTGCCCGGGAAATCCGAGAATCGTGCGTATCAATCGCTTCTGCTTCGGTGTCCCGTCCGACCACGCGGACCACGTGTTGCCCTTGTACTTGGTCTTCGCCAGCTGATCGATCTCAGCCAGGAGCTCCTGCCAGGGGTGTGTGAGGCTGTCGACGATCAGCACGTTGTAATCCCGTGCCTCGTTGATCACGTCAATGATCTCGTCAATCGACGGGTCATTCGCGTTCGCGGCGTCGAACTCGAAGCGATCCGCGTACTTGGCGGCCGAACCGTACTCGGTGTCGATCACCGCAATCGGTCCGCCGATGCCCTGTGCCAGCGAGAGCGCCGTGTAGGTCTTGCCCGCTCCCGAGGGCCCGAATAGTGCGAGGCGAAGTTTACTCTTGGTCTTCGTCGCTTTCTGAAACATGCTCATCCGATCCTCCTTGGATGTAGCGGTCGAAAAGAAAGGGGTGCGGGGACCGGAGTCCCCGGTGAGCCACCCCAACCAACACGTTCTTCCGGAGGATCGGAAGCGCCGCGGGCTCACGCCGGCGCGTTTCCGATCCCCACTGATGCGTCATCTGATACGCAACGGGGGCTCCAGTGTCGGAAACCCCTCGGAGTCAAACCGGGTCTTGATGTCCTTGACGACCTTCACGAGGTCCTCAATTGCCCGGTCTTCGCTGGGTCTGCGAACGACGGCGGTGAATACCCACTCGCCCTTGTCATTCTGCCTGGCCCCGGCCTCGACGTAGTCCTGATCCTTAGCCATGACTTACGCCCTCCTCCACAGGCGATTGAACAACCGCCTGGCGTCGGAATCCCGATGCTCGTTAACCGCCGCGACGTACTGGAGCAGTAGGTGGCGGAGGGTCCTTCGCTTGATTGCGTTAGCTTGCATTGCAACCTCCTGCAATCAATAGTAGTACCAATGATTGCACTTGTAAAGGGTGCATTGTACTTGAATTGCAATCTTTCCAGGTTTATACTGGGTGCACGATGGCCGAGAAAGAGAAGAAGAGTAAGACGATTAGGATGCCTGCCGAGTTGCTCGCTCGCTTGGAACGCCAAGCGCAGAACGATCATCGCAATATCAATCAGCAGATTGTGATGTACATTGAGCGTGGGCTCGACCAGGATCAGAACCGGGAGAAATAGTCCCCCAACTCCCTTCCTTCCCGCGGTTTGAGTTCGCATTAGAATGCCAACTCCAGCTGTCGAGTCCCCGCGTGGTCGACAACCACCAGGCGATCCCGCGGATGCCAGACACTGTGAATCCCATCCGGTGACTCCGCGTAGCCGTTCAGCGCGTACCCTCCACGGCTCTCGGAATCCCGGCACGACAAATGGTCGTGAGCCGCCGACGGCCGGGTGTCCCCTGATAGCGATCGCACGTACTCGGGGCACACGCAGTCGCGAATCACGTGTGTGACCGTGTACTCGCGGTCACCGTAGCTGGTTCTCACCACGTCTCCGACTTGGATACTCGTTGCCATATCAGTTTGCCTCCCCACCCAGAGTGAGCGTTGCCCGGGATCGCGTGGAAATCGTGTACCCACGTACCGTGAGACTCGTGTGCCCGTCGTCTGCGATGTTCACGCGCCGGAGAATCGAGAGCAGGACGTCCACGGCGCCACCGTAGTTCTCGGTCTGCGCCTCGGCTTTCCGGACTATCCGGACGCCGTTGCCAACCACGTACAGCAATCCCCACTTGTGCGGTAGCTGGGTTTCCGTGATCACGTCGGGCTCGCACATGTACCACCGGTATTGACCGAGGCCGAGCCACGGCGCGTCGGCGCGAAACTGCTTCTTCCAGTCCGCAACGTAGTCCGCGCGACTCGTCTTGCACTCCACGACGTGCGATGCAATGCCTTTCCAGCCAATCGCGTCGGCGATCTCCCCGTACCCGACTTTGATTTCCGTTGCGACGACTGAGCACTGCTGCTTCCCGGCCAGCCAGCGACGGGCGCGTTCTACCAGATCGTCGTGGGTCACCGTTTTCCTCTCGTTGATAGCCAGTCTTCCGTCACGACAATCACGTCCGGGTTCCCTCCGCCATGGTCATCAACCCATTCCTTGGCGGTCTGTTGCGCAACTTGCTCGTCGGTCATACCCTCGTAGAGTTTTCGGATGTGCTTGTACCGGGATTTCATTTCGGAAAGGCAATCGCTTACATACTCACGTGCCTGCTCAAGCGAACGCTCATACGTGAGGTCGACAAATACTCGGCTACCGATGGGAGGGACGTAATCCGGTACACACTCGTCGAGGTTCCAGTCGACATGCCTGAGCGGCGTCTGACTGTCTGCTGCTGTGATCGTGAATGGAGTAACCCCGTCGCGACTATTCCAGATTCGCTCTCGGGTCTTGCCGTCGTTGGATGCGTACCACATCAGGCAGTAGGCTTCCCCGTGGTTGTAGCCTTTCACTATTACCTCCCCGTCAGTCCGGTAATCACTCGCGTGATCAACTCAATCGACGCAACCGCCTTCTTGTTCCCGGCCGCTCGCGCCGATGCCTTCCAGCGCCGGAGTATCGCCAGCGCGTCGTCTACCTCTTCGGGTTTCATTCCGCTTCTCGCCATCTCGTCTCCCAAAGCCAGGCGGCAGAGGTGCGGTACCGCCCGGCATGTGCAAGGAGGCTCAATGAGTGATCCATCGCCGCACCGATGGACTGAGACCGACGGGAATCGAACCCGTACCCCGGGCCACGTCCGGTAAAATGCTGCCGTTCACACCACAGCCCCGTACCGGCCGGGAGTCAATCTCCCGGCCACGATCTGTCTTTACGGAATCCCCTTAAGGGGCACCCACAATTCCACCCGGCAGAACCGGGATACCTCCTGCCACTGTGGGCGATCCGTATTCTGCCGTTCCGGCGACCATCGTTATTACCGCCAGGGTATCGCCGGCCGGTTTCGGTTCGACCGCCAGGGCGGCCAGTGTTTCACCGTGCTGTTCCACGGCTACTTCCTCCTCGGTAATGGTCTTGGTTTCCAGATCCAGGCCATACAGCCCGTTGACCGGTTCGAGACCGATCGCCGCTACCGCTGGGATAACCAGCAACACCAGTAGCAACGGCAGTAGAAAGCCGGATACGCGTTTCATGGCGTCCTCCTTCCATGTGTTTCCAGCCCCTCGACTCAGGGCGCTGCGCAGTGCCCTGCCGACCCCCGCCGGTCAGGTTCACCCGCACGCCGTCTCTCCGGCTGTCAGCTCTCTTTCGCCGAACTTGGCGACCGACTGCAACTGCGACGCGGTGGGTTTGTGTCGGCATACACCCACGATCAATTGATTAACGTCGCCCTATGCAGTGGGACCGGCAGGACTCGAACCTGCATGCCGTGCACAGCTCATATCAGCGTTCCAACTCCATCACGGTTGTTATCACCCCAATTAGCGTCTACCAATTCCGCCACGGTCCCGGATCGCCGCCGGATGGTATCCCCGGCGGCGGAGTGAAAACGTCTTGGCTTTCCCCTGCACTACTACTTCATGTACCCGTCTCCCGATTAGTCTCTACCGGATTCCGGCTCCGGCCGGCCGTGATGTGTCACCGGCAACGCCGATGTCCGCGTATGCGGATTGGACGCGCCGGGCCTCGACCCCGGTTAGCTCTCCGGCTGCATCACACTGCCGCGCATCGCGCCCGTGTTGATCACTCTCCGTCCTTCTTGCCGAGCGTGACGCTCTCGCCGGCGCCGCTTATCGTCACGCTATCAACGCCATCGTGGTTAGCAACCGACCGGATCTGTTCGCTCGCCGCGTTCATCATCTCGTGGGTGAATCCGAGCTCCATCTGCTGCGTCCCCTCGCGGACGAACTTCTCAAGCGCGTCGCGCACGCGGTCGGCAGTCTCTCCCAGGGCTTCCAAGCCACTCGGATACCGGCGCTCGGTGTGCAGTTTCTCCCTGATCTCGTCGTACGCCGTGACCACGCGGATCGCGAACTTCGGGAGTTCGGTTTTCATATCGCCGGACCAGTGCGGGACCGTGCCGATGATGAGTACCCCTTCCTCGTCGTCGTCCTTGGGATACGACCAGCGAATCTCGCGGACCGTGAGCCCCGACTGGCCGTACACGCTGCCGCACTCACTCCGGAGGTCTCGCCACGCCTGTTCGAGTTCCGTCGGAGGGTCCTGGTTGGTTCCGATCTTGCCGACCGCAACGTGTCCCGGAGCGCTCTGGTACTCGATGACGTGCGCTGGATCGCCGCCACGTTTGTATTTCGTGATCTTCATCTGACCTCCCTGAAATCCAACTCCGGGTACTTCCAGAGCAGAAGCTTCTTCTTGATGCGGTACACTTCGGTAGCGTGGCCTTTCACGTCCTCAACGACCTCTCGGCCGTGCAGCTTGTACCGGAAATCGGCGCGGTACTTGATCGCGCGAATCGCCCCGTGATCCGGATGCCGAAACCCCGGGACGAGTTCAAATTCGGGCTGGCGTTCGATATCCGTGACCGACCCGGCTCGCTCGAGCAACCGGAGCTCGGAGTAGCGACGGGCTTCCGCGGCGGAGTCGAACACGATGCCGTCGACGGTCCGTGCCGCCTTGGAACCCACTTGGTACCTGCCCGCCATCAGCGCCGAGCCTTCTCAATCGCGTGGGTCACCTCTTGCCACACTCGGACGGCAATGAGACCGATCCAGAGCGGAACTCCGGCGAGGATCATGATCGCCAGGAGTCGCCACCATTCATCCGGCGGGTCCCATCCGGGACGTACCCAGAGTGCAAATGCCAGGCCGCCAGCGAAGTACAGAAATACGAGCAACCCAGTCATGACACCTCCTTCGATAACAGCATCTCTCTGTACGCGTGATCGATGTCTGCCTCGGTCATTTCCATCCACGCCATCACGTCGGTATCCCGGTAGACCTCTTTGTACTTCCGGCTCCCGTCGATCATGGACGTTGAGCGCCCGAAGTTCGGCCAATACCGACGCGGGAGCTTGCGGAGGACATCGAAAGAGATGCCTTTCACGTCCGCTGCCTCGTGCAGCGTGTACCAGCGTTTCTGTGTCGGGGATTTGATTCGCGCGAGCTCCTCCCGGAGTGCCCCAATCTCCTCCCGGATTTCATGGAGATCACTCGCGGGGACGACTACTACCTGAACACTCTGTTCCTGGCTCATGACTTTCGCTCCCATGTATTCCAGTACGCGATTCTCGCCAGGGCATACCCGTGCCAGTCCCGAGCTCGCAGCCGCGTCGCAATCGCGTGCTCATCCCTGCGACGCCGCAGCTCTCGGACTACCCGACGCGCTGATCGACGGAGCAGCCATCGAAGACGTCTAAACCCACGTACGAACTTCATTTCGCTGCCCTCGCGAGGAGAATCCAACCGCCCTCTCCGTACACGCCGGATCGGTCGATCAATCCCTGGACGCCAATGCCGTGGCGCTCTGCTATCAGGGTTGCCACCCGCCTCGGGTGCCACTCACCGTCAGAGAGAGCCGTCCGGAGCTCGCGTGCGGCCACAGAGTGGGAACCGTACTTGCCAGCCTGAGCAGCCTCGCCGCGTTCCGCTGCCGTACACGCTCGATCCTGGTCCGCCCACGGCCGTTGTCCGGACGCAGCTTGCGCCGCCAGTGATTCACCGAGTCTCATAGCCCACGCTCCATTTCGCGCTCAATCTGACGGTAGTGCTCGTCGAGAGCGCGGTCCTCCCAGTCGGCGTCGGGCCCGTCTTCGAATCGCAGTCGCGCGTTCTCGCCCAGGCGGACGGTGTTGCCATCCAATCCCGGTTCTTCGTGCTCCACGGCTTCGAACCCCTTGCCCTGCTGCCGTGGTGTTTCTCGGTCGGTCATAACCGCGCCTCCTGTGATTCACGGCCGTTCCGGCTACCCGGAACCGCGCTGGATTCCATTGCATCGAGCTCCGCGACCGTATAGCCGTTTCGGTTCAGATACGCCCGGAGGGCGCCGCGTATGAGACTCGCGACACCGTCGGTTCTGCCGTCGGATCGCCCCTGGCGTCTGGCCTCTGCTGCTGCCGCGTGGTACAGGCCTGGATTGAGCTGGACGCTCACTCGGTGTGGCATTCCGGACCCTCGATTTCCAATAGACGGTGAGAGAGCTCGGCAAAGCGGTCCGCATCCGCCTCGGTCGCAACGCCGCGAGTCGCTCGCGCGTAGAGCTCGTCCATTTCATGCCGGATGCGCGTGATCTCGGTCTCGGTTACCGTTTCGCGCGGTGGCTGCCCGACCATTTCCAATTGCCGGTCGATACGGTTCATTCCGTCCTCCGATTGAAATCAGCCGATACCTGTCTGAAATGTTTCAGTAGTAGATTTGCGACCTCGTGGGCCGTGCTCGGAGACTCGTCAGCAACCAGGTCCTCGTAGTACCGGGTAACCATCCCGCAGATGATGTCCGCAGGGGTGTCACTCTCAGGTTCCGACGCTTCCTCCGCGTTGTCAGCAGTTTCGGTCTCGGGGGGAGTCGAGTCTTCCCAGGTATCGAGAACTTCGTCGTCGTCGAGTACCCGCTCGTCATCCACGAGCGATTCCCCTTCGCGAAGTCTTTCCGGGCCGGACTCAATTCCCTTGTTATCCGGAAGCGGCTCACCAGACACTCTGTCGTCGATCCTGTCAGTCGGATCTGCCTGAAGCTGTTTCGGATCAGGATCATGCGGCGGGTCGATTGCGCGGATGCTCTTGGTTTCAGGGTCGTACTGAGACAACCATCTACGAACCGTCTCTTGCGCAAGCCCGATATCCTGGAGGTATCCGGACCAGGTTAACTTCGCCCCATTTGGGGACAGGTCCGTGCGAAACCCTGGATTTCGAAGCGCAACTCGCGCCCGGTATAACTCATCCAGCATTTCGACGGTGACGGATTTCCAGCGCGCCACCAATGGACGCATCCGATCCACGCTCGCTTGATAACTCCACGAGGCCGGAACTGCATCATCCTGCTCTTGTTTCAAGTCCAGCTGGTCGCCACTCATGGAAACAACTCCCGCTGCGGTGATTTCGCGACGGGATAGACAGTTTTCAGCCCGTCGAGAATCTCGGGCAGTACGCCGGCCAGTTCGGCGAGAACCCCCTGCCGCTCAATGTAGTCGAGCGTCGACGTGTACTCGGTTCCGACTTTCCAACGCTCCTCATCCGTATCCCCCATGGCGGAGAAGAACATGCGATACACGTTCGACCACACGGATCGGTAGTCGGACTTCATGCTCTGGGTTCGCTCGTTGACAAACCGGTTGACGGTGTCGATCACGTACCGGCGATTCGCGATGTTCGCGGTCTCGATCTCCTTAGGGCGGGCGGCCCCACCGTTTCGCCTCACCTCGGCCTTGAGATCCTCGATCTCCTTGCTCTGGCGTTTGAGCTCGCGAATCACCGTGGATAGCTGGGATTCGATTCCGGTGTTCGAAGCCTGGGTTGCGGATTCTTTCGCTGGAGGCTTACTCCTAACCACCTCACGCGACACGCTTTCCCGTCGGGATAGTCGAGGGATCGCGATGCCGTTCTCTCTGAGCCACTTCTCGACCGGGACCGGCGGTCGGCGCTTATAGTTCACAACCGCGTAGCGGCGAAACGCGTCGACCTGGCGTTCCGAGAGAGTGAGTGGCGTGCCCGTACCCGGTAGCGCATCCAGTCCGTACAGGTCGGCGTACACCCGGCGGATGAAGTGCGTGCCAACGGTATGGCCGCAGGCGGTGGATAGCAGCGCCGCGGCTTCTTCGGTGTTATGCGCCTTCATTTGAGCTTTTCCGCGAGCTCGGGGTTGCGAAGCGCTGACTCATCGAACTGGGTATTGGTGGTGTTGGTAGTGTCGAGATCCTTCTCAACAGCCTCGACAATGATAGCCCTCATGCTCAGGTGTGGCTTCTTGGTCTCTTTGTATTTGACTAGTCTCGCGTACTGCTCGTCAGACAGCGCAATATTCAAGTTTGGCATGGCCCCTCCCGAAAGGATATAGTGTAACAGTAGTGTAAGAGTTACATCACGTCAAGTGAATTTATTGCGGTAGTGTAAGAATTGCACTATCATGACCCCGTGGAGGTGAGCGAATGGGTAATCAGAACATCCCGTTTTCAGATGAAACGTGGCGTAAGATACAGGAAAGAGCCGCCAAGAATGGACGCAGTGCTCGGCAGGAAGTAGTGCGAATCATTGAGCGAATGCTCGAGACAGAAGAAGTGTACGTGACACCAGAAGAGAAGGATGCCTTGATGCGTATGAGAATAGCGGATCACGACAAACGACAAGCGGAATAAAAGAAAGAATTATCCAGTTTCCTAGTCGGCATGAACTGGAGAAAAATACAGACTCAACGACAGAAGGTGAGCGTGGTAAAACCCTGGACTTCCCGTATTTCCTGAGACCATAATGGTGGTATGAAGAGATCGGTCCCAATCTCGCTGTTCGTCGCTCTCACGCTCGGCGCCTCTATACCGATACACGCCTCCGGGTTCTACGGAGTCGGCGGTCTCCTTGGGGTGCGGACAATGAACACAACGATCAGCGACGTAGATTACTCGCTCGCGATGGTGCAGGCCCATTTCTCCACCGTGAATCTCTACCTCGACCACGATCTTCCAGAGGATCCAGGATTACACATTCGGTTTTCGGTCGGGACGCCACTCGATGGAACACTTTCGATCGGCGAGAGCGCGACACTCGATGTGAGTGAAACGGATCGCTCTGCTTCGGCTTCGATCACAGGCGGTCCGAGCTTCCTGGTCCTCGACAACGCGGGATTCCAGATACGATTGTCCCCCGGAGGCTACGCGAGCATCTTCTATCTCGTCTGGATCGAGCATTTCGTGATCGTGACACCCGACTACGTGTTCCCCGCGTCGAGCGGCTTCGGCCTGCTTGATCTGTCCACCGGCCCGGCCCTCGATACAGCCATCAGCCTGAGTCTCTCAGAGAGAGCTGTGTTGTTGGCGGGGTTGAACATAGCGCTACCCGTGTTCACGAGTACTGGGATCGTCGGCACCGGTGTTGATGACGATGACGAGGAGATGAAGAGCAAAGTGGCATTCAACGAGATCGACGTCTCTGGAACACTTGGTGTCGGTTTCAGTTTCTGAGCCAGAGTGTGGTTTTTCCAGCAGGAGGATAGAATGAGGAAGATAGCCATTGTCGTCGTAATCGTCGCTCTCATGCTGGGATGCGAGAATCCCTTCCAGGAAGAAGATGACACGGGAACCGCGCCGGTTATCGATGACCTGGCATTGACCCGAAACGGTGCCTCCGTGCGCACGACCGAGTTCTACATCGGGGACACTCTCACGTTCTATGTGTTTTGTACGGACCCAGATACGGATATGTCCGTCATAGACGTCGAGATCGTCTCAGCCGACTCTGACGAATACTACCAGAAGGATTCTATCGCGCTCCCTGAAACCGACAACACAGAACCCGTGTGGACGAACAGCGAGCCGTCCACGATTGTGGGACCAGCCGGTGATTACATTGTCAAGGCGACGATTACGGACGACGAGGGAAACACGAGCAACACATGGGAGATCTCGATCGATGTACTTGAGTGACTGTCATTAGCGCCGCCCGACGCAGACGACCACAGTTGGGTAGAGTATGTGCAGGAAGGTCACGAGAACGAGGAATGGTGACCGGTAATGCCGTTCTATATAATTAGAGTCAATTTCTTTCGTATGTCATTAATATAATTCTGAATTAATCCTTGCGTTTCCTCCGTTATTGCATCGATAATGTTTATTCATGCATACACAGGAGGAATCGTAGTGCCGAAATGCAATAGATGCGGTAAGCGCGGGCTTTTTCAGAAGCTTGACGACAATGGTCACTGTAAGGAGTGTGCTCGGGTTACCTCCTTGGAACACGAGGCGAGTTCGCTACAGTCCCAGATTGCCGAGCACCATAGCAAGCTCAACGAAATCACCACCAACTACGACCATATCTATCAAGACATGGTGGAACGCACCAAGAAGGAAGCGCTGGATGCGGTCGCGGAAGAAATCGCACAGCGTCAGGGCGAGCTCGAGGCAGTCACCTCTCGTTTGGAGTCTACGCAGACGGAGCTTGCCGAAACGGAATCCGACCGTTCAGAGACTCAGAAAAAGCTCGACAGTGCGGCAGGGCGCCTGGTTAAGGTCAATTCAACACTGAAGGCAATCCGTGCAGGGCTTAAGCGATTCTCCGAGGCTCCGGACTTCCCTGATCGACTTCCGTCCCAGCAAGAGGAAAGCGAGTTCGACAATCTTCTCTCCGCAACAGTTGAAGTGCACTTCAATGCGATGGACGTGAGGGAGCTTCGTAAGCGCCTTTCTCAGAACAAGGCGACGGTCAAAGACACACTGAAACGGTACCAGGGTCGATACACGACCAAAGCCAATATCGCGATCTACCGTCTGATGGTGATCGGCCTCGAAGCCGAACTCCAGAATGTAGTGGTCAATCTCAAGTATGACAAGCTCGAAAAGGCGTTGAGCAATATCCGGGAGATCATTGCCAAGTATGAGGTGATCACAGCGGAAGGCAACAAGCAGATAGCCCCTACCATCAAGAAGTTCCTCGGAGAGATACAGTATCTGTACGAGGAAGCTGTGAATATCGAGTATCAGTACTACGTGAAGAGAGAACGTGCAAAGGAAGAGCAGCGGGCAATTCGCCAGCAGATGCGGGAAGAAGCCGCGGAGCGCAAGCGACTGATGGAAGAGCAGCACAAAATCGCCGCGGAAGAATCAAAATATCTATCCGAGCTGGAAACCCTACGTGCCCAACTCGCCGAGGCTCAGGATGATCTCAAACGACAGCAGATTGACGCTCGGATGGATGAGCTCAAGGGTCAACTCGATCAGGTTGAAGAGAAGAAAGAAGGGATCCTGCGACTTCAGCATGGGAAAGCTGGATACGTCTATGTCATCAGTAACCTGGGATCTTTCGGGGAGAATGTGTTCAAGATCGGCATGACCAGGCGGCTTAACCCCCAAGACAGAGTCGATGAGCTTGGAGACGCGTCGGTTCCCTTTAGGTTCGACGTGCACTGTCTGGTGTTCTCCAATGACGCTCCTAGCATAGAGAACGGCCTACACCGGAAACTCAACGACAAACGACTAAACAAGATCAATCTCAGGCGCGAGTTTTTCGTTTCATCTGTTGATGAGCTGGAAGAGATGGTCTACGAGTTGGAGCCTTCCGCCGAGTTTTCACGGACCATGCTGGCCGAGGAGTTTCGCCAAAGCATGGAAACAACCGAAGTTCCGGAGTTCGACGAGTCACTTGATTACGACAATTACGATGATGAAGAAGATGAGGACGAAGAAGAAACCCTCGGAGCTTAGCAGGGATTGACACCATGACGACTTCTTTCCCTCACGCGCTGGATCGACTACACCAACAAGGAGACATAGGATGAGCACTCGGGGGATCAACCTCGGTCGTGGCGATCATTCTGTCGACTCTCAACGATGTCCACCGCCTTCTCTGGAAGCGCCATGAAGAGAACGGCAAAAAGAAATGGGAGACGGAGGGCCGGCAGTTCTGGAATGACATGCTACGCAAATTGGAGTGACGCAGACAATCAGTCGTCTCTGGTTCAGCGAAACACGTGGACGTCACGATCGAGAACGAGGGAGGAGGAGTTTCCCAGTTCTCGGATGTCCCGGTTCCGTGGGGCTACGAGGCGGGGTTCCCTCGGGAGTCGTTCGTCTACGTCTCGGCCCAGAATCAGGGGTATTCCGGTAGCGTGACGGTGGAGATCTATACGGATGGGGATTTGTTCAAGCGATCTACCAGTGAAGGGGCGTTTGTCATCGCGAGGGCGTCGGGGACGACGAGATGAAAGCTGACAATGCCCGAGTGGGCACATTAAGATTGAGGTTTGCTGATGCCGATGTTAGTATATACATATGGCCCTTGAGAAAGAATACGAAATCTTCGCTTCTAACCGTGAAAAATGGCTTCAGGAACACCAGAACGAGCATGTTTTAATTCACGATGACACAATTGAGTTCTATGACGACCAAGACCGCGCCCTCGAGTCAGCGATCTCTCGATATAAACCCGGAACATTCCTCCTGCAGCAAATAGTCCCGGAAGATCAGGATACCCTCAACTTCTTTTCTAGAATTTCATTCGCTTGAGGTACATGCTTGGCAGTAGAAGACTACCACGGCAAGAGGGTTCAAGCCCTCACTTTGAAAGCTCACGGACGGCCAAATGATATTGTTTCTCAGGTTAAGATAAGCGCTGTTCAAGGCACTTCGACTGGACAACAGGACGTGCTCGAGGGTAAGGCTATTTGGGATACTGGCGCCAGCGGGTCAGTTATCTCGCGAAATGCCGCTAGTATTCTTGGGCTTCAGCCAGTGGGAAGAGTGAAAATGCGCGGAGCGCACACTGAACAGTTAAGTAACAGGTACTTCATCGACGTCGTTATTCTGGAAAGTGTAGGCATAACGCGATTGCAGGTTGCGGAAGCAGAGCTTGGTGCCGATCTCATATTTCTGATCGGGATGGACATAATGAGCCTTGGTGACTTAGCTCTTACCCGAGGTCCGGACAATACGATATTCACTTTCCGAATCCCTAGTATTGAGAAGCCAATTGATTTCGGCGAAGAGATAAAGAGCTATAACAGTGCAATGAAACAAGCTCATGAGTCTTCGCCTAACCTGCGCGCCGAAATCGCAAAGCAGCGCCAGAGCCGGTCGAAGAAGAAGCGGAAAAAATGATTCCGTTTACTCGCGACGGCGTCGGGGAAGGGACATGGTAGAGACTGCGAGCGGCTCTCGGATACGTGTGAGCCGATAACTCTGGGTCGGGAAACTGGTTCGTGTGTTAGTCGTTGAAAAGCTCCTGATTTACGGCATCTGCTGGAGGTTCCTGGACGATGATATCCCCATTGATGATCAGTGAGAAGTCGTGAACATCTCTGGTATAGATAGCCGAACAATCAGCGGCCGCGGCTACCGCCGCAATCAAGGCATCAGTTCTTACACAATTACGGCCCGTTTTTCGCTGCGTCATTGCTCTTGCGAAGTACTCAGGAAAGCGCACCAACGCGCGTGCATCCAGCGCTTCCACCTGAAATCGCTGAAGCATGAAATCAACCACTCCTTCCATTCCTAGATCGCCCGGGTTACCACCGAGAACCTCCGCCATCGCCGGCGCGGGTAGAATCAGCGGAACCCCATCCGCAGACAAACGGTCTATCAATGCATAGGATCTCAGCTGCAGCAGCTTTTCACCATCACCGAAATTGTCCGTCTTGAGCATCGCAACGATAATCGATGTGTCAAACGCGACTGGATCAGGCATCTATCGCCGCATTTCCTCAATGATTTCCTTGAGCGTCGCGTCATCGAACACACCTCGGAATCTTTCCCGTAATTCGTTCATAGCAGCGCGCGGATTACCGGTTTCAACATGCACAAAAGATTTCAGGTCGAACTCGTGGATTTCAAGCGTTTCCCGATCAAAAACAGCAACCCCGTTGGCTGCAACGTTACTGTAGATGTGCTTTCCCAACTCTCGGGCTTGATTTTCAGTTATCGAACACGAGATCGTGCCGTTACGGTGGGCGATCCGCACCGTTGGTTTGGTACCTCCGATACTCATGATTCTCCCATAAATCGTCGTGCTACCCTTGATCGTCGTGGGAACTTGATAGTCAGACGGAACAACAGTGAACAGATCGCCGTTTGTCGATTCGGCCAGACGCATAGAGATCGGTGCATCGAATTTCTTGCTGTAAGTTCGCAATCTGGATATCGGGGTCTTAAACCCGTGTTCAAGCCGATGGTAAGGTAAGTGTATGTAGTCAGCTACCTTCCTAGCGGCCTTCTCCGCCAGTTCATGGTATTCTGGGACTACGGAAACTCCGACACTGCCGGTGGTGATCCCGGTTGCGTGGACCGTGAATAGGCTCGCGTCCTCGTCGCCTCCACTAATCTTCCTGCCCGCGCTCTGGATAAGATGAGCCATGGCGGACAGTACCTCACCAAGGTCCTCCATCGAGATCCGTTCAGGATCAGCGTCTCCACCGATCTTTATTTGTAGTGTTGGCTCAGACATTTTCCCACTCTATCTATAACCCTCGGGCCCTTCGATCTGAATGTCAAGAAAAACTTTCGTGCTATTGACAAACATGCCATAAGTACTCTGATCTTTTTAATCTCCAAGCCTGGTTCGTTACTGGGAGTCTGAAACAACTTCCTCAATCAACGGCAACAACTCTCTCAACTTCTCCGCCCGCTGCCGGCGATACCGTGCCTGTACAGGCGTCAGAACCGTCTCCGGCGCCCCCCGTTGGTGCGAGTGCCCCATGAGGTCCCGGACCAGGGCAGGATTCGCGCCGCGGTCAATGAGCTCCGTCTCGAGGGTGTACTTGAGGCTGTACGGTACGCGTCGACCACCCCACTCGTCCTCCGCCGGCAAACCCAGCGCGGCCATCATGTGCGTGAACCGCTTCTTGAACCACGTCTTGCCCATGCGCCCACCGCCGTCGTAGCCGAAGACAGGATCGTCGGGACCGATGCGCACTGAATCCTCTCTCCAGTCGTCCAGGGCCTCGATAGCCAGGGCGATCAACGGCACAACCCTGCGATTCTTCCGCCGGTCCTTCACACGCGGAAACGTGAGCGTCTGACCGTCGTAATGTCGCCAGTCCAGACGCAGGATCGCACTCGGACGCTCACCGATACTTGCCATGAGAAGCCCGTACAGCCGCGCAGGGCGCCAATCAAGCTCTCCATGGTACTTCGCCTCGTTGTAGCCCCAGGACTCGGGTTCTGTGACGAACATGCGCTTGAGCTCTGCCGGGGTGAAAATGCCGTACTGCGAGTCTTCTTCCACGGGGCGGAGTGTCGATACCGAGAGTGCGGGGTTGTACGCGATCTCCTGCCTGTGCACTGCTTCGGAGAATGCTCCGGAGAGCGCGTTCAGCGTCTGGTTGATGGTCCGGATACCGAAGTCGCGTTTCTCGATCTTCTCACCCGCCTTACGCCGGCGCGCGTTCTCCGCTTCCAGCTCTTTGCTCCGGGTCACCAAGCGCTGTTTCCAATCCTCGAGATGCCCTGGAGTGAGCTCCCGGATCTTGATGTCAGCGACATCGTCGGTAACGACATAGCGCTCGATCCGCGATCGCTGCGTTCGCCGGTATTCGGCAGTCAGTGGTCTGCCGTCCGCCTCGAGCCGGGCGCAGTGTGGACACTCAGGACCGTAGTAAGGGTCAAGAAACTGCTTGAGGGTCGGGCCGGTGTGGCGCTCGAAGACGACACGGTCCGCCTCTTCCATCGCATACTGCTCAGCCTCATGACGATTGGTGGGCTTCCCCTGGCGATTCACCCGTATCGAGATTCCCGTCGATCGGTACGACCGCCAGTCTGCGAGCTTGTAATACCAGACGCCAGTCCCTCGATCGAGGATAGAATACCGCTTTGCACGCCGCGCCATAGCCGAATGCTACGCGTTTCGGGCCATTTGTTGCAAGTTTGTTGCATCGGCGCCGCAAGCAGCGCCAAAAAAGAAAGCCTGACGCTGTAATTGCTTACAGTTTCAGGCTTTAACCGAGCCGCCTGTCGGATTCGAACCGACGACCCCGAGATTACAAGTCACGTGCTCTGGCCAGCT
>JBBDTM010000074.1:0-27583 GCA_040904425.1 Alkalispirochaeta sp. | reverse complement strand
GCGGAACCAGCGGTTTGTGGAAATCGACGAAGCTGCCCGGCGGGGAGATTTTGAAACCGCCGCGGCGCGCGTAGAGGACGAACGGGACGCGCTGTACAGCAATCGCGATCAGGTCTTGTACTACCTCGATAGCGGGATGCTCAACTTCTACAATCGTGACTACCAGAGAAGTATTCAGCAGTTTCACGAGGCGGAACGACTCATCGAGGAGTACTTCACACGGAGTATCTCGCAGACCGCCGCCACCTTTCTTCTCAACGACAACGCCCAGGACTATTCCGGAGAAGATTTCGAAGACATCTATCTCAACGTCTTCAAAGCTGTGGCGTTTTTGCAGCAGGATGATTTCGAGTCCGCTTTTGTTGAAGTCCGGCGCATTAACACCAAGCTCAATCTGCTGGAAGACAAGTACCAGGGTCTGGCGGCACAGTATAGCGATACCGACGATTCCTCGCTGGAGTTTGAAGCGGGGGAGAGCCGCTTCTATAACAGCGCTCTCGCCCGGTACCTGAGCATGATTATGTATCGCGCCGACGGGAACTACGATGGTGCCCGTATCGACTGGGAAGAGATGCAGGAGGCGTTTGTTCAGCAGAGCAACCTCTACGATTTTCCTCTACCCCTGGATGAGACCGTTATTGAACGGACCGCCGGCGCCCGCCTGAGCGTACTGGCGTTCACCGGGGAGGCACCGGCGAAACGGGCGGAAACGCTCTATGTGGTAACTTTTGATAACCGGGTGGAGATTATCTACGCCGGTGAGGGGGATCAGGGCCGGCTCATTCCGGAGGGGTATGCGGGATTCTACTATCCCGGTGTGGAGGGGGGCTATCGGTTCAAGTTCCAGCTTCCCCGGATGGTGCTCCGCGGCAGCGAGGTAACTCGAATCCGCGTTGTAGTTGACGGCGATCCGGTGGGTGAGCTGGACATGCTGGAGAGCATGGAGCAGATAGCCCTGGATACCTTTCAGGTTCGGGAGCCGCTGATCTTTCTGAAGACGGTGACCCGGACGATCGTTAAGGGTATTGCTGCCCAGAAGGGCAAAGAGCAGATGCAAGCAGCAGGGGCGGACTCCGGGTCACTTCTCGGTATGGCGGCGGGCCTGATCGGCTCGGTCGCCACCGATGTGGCGGTGGATGCCAGTGAGCAGGCGGATCTGCGAGTATCGCGGTACTTTCCGGCTCGCGCCCATGTGGGCGAGTGGGACGTTGACCCCGGTAACCGGACGGTGGAGATCGAGTATTACGGTGGCAACGGTCTTATTCGAGTGGAGACGGTGGGCCCGGTGAACGTGCGTCCCGGTGAGCTCAACTTCGTCACATCGTTTCACAATAACTGATCAGGAGATACCGATATGAACATCCGTACCCATGCAGTGATTGGAATTACTCTGGCGGCCGTCGCGGCCGCGCTGGTTCTGGGCTCGTGCGTGTCCGGACCTGGAGGTGACACGCGTTCCCCGGCGCGCGCCGGGGACCTGCCGGAATGGTACCTCAACCCGCAGAACGTGTATCCCAGCGAGACGTTTCTCACTGCTATTGGCACCGGAGATTCCCGCCGTGATGCCGAGCAGCAGGCGCTGGCCGGCCTGTCCCAAATCTTTGAAGCTGAAATCAGCGTAGATTCCCGCACTAGTGAGCGCTACAGTGAACTCATGACCGCCCAGGGGTCCGTTTCTGAGAGTGAGATCCGCCTGGCGCAGGATACCAACATTCGGAGTAATCAGACGCTACTCAACGTGCAGTACGGGGAGGCGGCGGTGGATGAGACGGGGCGCGTTCACGTGATCGCCTATATCGAACGGATCCCCACCGGCCGGGTGTACGCGGACCTCATCGAAAAGAACGGTGATCAGGTGGCGTCCTTTCTCGAGCAGGCATCGAGCAGCGATGATCTGGTTCGGGAATACGCCTATACCAGTGCCGCCGCCGTGGTGTCCTCTACCAATGAGGTGCTTCGGGACCAACTGCGAATTATCGCTCCGGGGTTCAGTGAAATCGTATCGCTTCCGTACGACCCGGATGACGTGTTGCGGCGGAGGGCGGACATCGCCTCCCGGATGCAAACCTCCGTAGATGTGGAAGGAGACGAAACCGACCGTATCGCAGGAGTTGTGCGATCGGCGCTCAGTGAAGAACGGTTTCCCCTGGGCTCCTCAGATCCGGTCTTTCGCGTAACCGGTTCGATGCGCATTGACGAGGGCGAGGTGAACAACGACTTTCAGTCGGTCCGATGGACGCTGACGCTGGATTTTACCGGCCCCGAGGGGAATACGTTGGTTACGTTTGATCAGCAGAGCCGCGCATCCGGTGTATCCCGGGAAGCGGCGGTGGCGTTTGCCTACAGCGATATGGAAGAAGCGGTGGCACAGAGTTTTGTCGGCGCGATCCGCCGCTATTTCGACGGACTCGTGCTCGACAGGTAGCGACTCCCGACGCGCTCTACCGCGCCTTCCACCGCGTCTCGTAGAACTCCAGAAATAGATCAAAGAGGACCGGGTCAATCTTCCGATTCTGCTCGATGAACTGTTCCCGGATCAGCGCCAGCGCGTCCTCCGGGGATAGCGGTGATCGGTAGAGACGATTCGAATCGGTGAGTGAATCGAAGACGTCCACGATTTCGAGAATCTTTGCCGGAAAATACGCCAGAACCTGGTAGTCGATGAGCGGTTCCATCGTATAGGACATAATGTAGTCCTGCGTGGCGGCCGGATTGGCATCTTTGTATGCTTGTAAAAACTCCCGAAAATACCCGTATCCCGCGGGATGGCCGTAGTATTCGTGGTGGTATCCGGTGATCAGCGCCGCCTCGTGGGGGTACTTGGTTTTCTCCATCACGGCGCGATATCCGATCTTCACGTGTCGTTCAACCGTACCGCGGTCGTAGCCGGCATCACCCTCGTGATATTCGATATCTTCCGCCTTGCCCACATCGTGTACCAGAAAGCCGGTGGCAAACTTGTTAATTTCCACCTCACTCAGGGCTTTCATCCCCCCGAGGAACACGTGTTCCAGCGTAACGTAATCGTCATGCAGATGGGGAAGCAGGGCGTGATAGAAATCCTTGTACCGCTTGGCAAATTGCACGCGTATTCGGTTGGCGATGCCCTTGGTGATGACCTGGCGGTTGTAGAAGAGCAGGAATTCAAGACCGCTGAGAAAGACCCGGGTCATGTGCTGCACTACAGTGCCGTTCGACTTTTCCACCACCGCCCGCACCAGCTCGTCGTTGTACACGTCGGAGTCGACCAGACGCATCGTGGATTTCACCATCTTATGCGTCTCGACCACCATCTGGTGGGTGTACTCTTTAGCCTGATCGTTGCCCAGTCTCACCGCCTCCAGAAGGGTGGCGCGGTTGGCCATGGTGGCGTTCTGTGTGGCATCTACCAGCGCTTCAGCCAGTTCCTCCCGCTCTATCGTCTCCTGCTGGGCAAGCGCATCGAGCCGTTGGGTGGTGCGCTGGAGCAAGCCGACCCGTTCTTCCTTTTCCAGAGACTTGTACGCGCGGTAGGTATCGCCGAAGTTGTTTGGCAACTTCGAGGAGTTTTCCTCAGCGGCCACGGGGGTGATTTCTTCCGGCTGATCCGCGTGGGTTTCAGGTGGTGTGCCGGGTGAAGTCCGGTCTGCTTCAGTCCGGGACGCGTGCTTTCCAGTAGCCTCCTCCCGAACCGCCGTGGCGCGCTGGTGCGCCGTCTCCTCCATCTGTTGCAGTCGTTCCCGGACGGCGGCCGCCACCGACTGATCCAGGTAGTATTCCCAGCGCTCCTGGTGTTCCCAGAACCGGCGGTTGTTCTCATAGAGCGCTCGCAGCTGCATCCGCTTCACCCGTCCCGTGGAGCGGTTGCGGCACAGCACGTTTTCCCGCTCACTAAGGAGGATCCTGAGTGAGCCGGGGTGATCATGGAGAAATTTCTTGAAAGACGTAACCTTTTGAGCTGCCACAGCACTCAAATCGTAATCGACCACCGACGGTAGCGCAAGCGCACGAAGAAGCGCTCGATTCGGCGGCCGGATTGTGCCAGACTGCAACGGATATGAAGCAACCTGCTCAGTACCAACAGATCGGCACGGTGTACGATCGAAACGACACGCTCCTGATCTTTCCCTCGGAGGTGGCGGCCGGCGCGTGGCGGCGAGCGCTGGCTGAAGACCCGGCGCGGGGTGCTGTCCGGGGCGACCGCGTGATCTCGTGGGACGTGTTTAAAGAACGGGCGGTGCCGGTGAAGCGAACTCGGAGACCGGTGGGGCGCCTGGCGCGGCGGGCGTTTGCGGTACGGTTGCTCGAGGAGAACGGAACGGCCCCGTTTTTCACCACCCTGGTGAATCCCGAGTTTTCCGAGACCGCCGCCGGAAGCGCCGGCGCCCTCACAAGGATGCTGCCGCAGTTACCGTTCCTGCTGCGCTATCGTCAGGCGCTGCGCCACGGATTGGCGCAGGACCTCTCAGTAACGATGGATCACTATCAGGAGTTTCTCACCCGACATGCGCTCTTCGAGCCGGAATGGGAGCTCTCCCGAGCCGTCGATTTGAGCCATATCACCCGGTGGCCGGTGGTGTTTTACCCCGAGCTCCTGGAGGACTATCGGGAGTACGAACCGCTCCTCCGGAGGAAGATCGAGACGGTTTCCCTGCCGCAGCCCGACTCCATACCGGCGCGGCGGTTTTCCTCCGTCCAGGAGGAGATCTCCGCGGCGATGGATAGGATCGAAGATGAGCTGCGCCGGGGAACTCCAGGTCACCGCACGGCGATCACCGCCGCCGATCTGGAAGGAATTCGCCCCTGGCTGGAGGGTGAGGCGGCTCGCCGCGGAATTCCGCTCCGGTTTGCCGCGGGTAGCGCCGTCGCCGGCCAGAGTGGTGCGCGCCTCTTCTCCCGCATGCGGGAGACGATCGACGGCAATTTCGGTGTGGCCACGATCGCCGGACTCGTCTCCGACGGAGCGCTTCCCTGGAAGGGGCGTGCTTTTTTGCGGTTGCTCGTGCAGTTCGGCTACGCCGGGCACTGTTACCACAGCGGCCGGTGGGAAGAGGCGTTTGGCCTGGCTCAGCGTGTCCTTGCAGAGGGTACCTCCCGGGAGCAGCGGGCGATTCCGATAACCGCGGCCCAGCTCCCGGTTGTCCGGGACCGGTACCGATCACTGACGCGGCAGCTACAGGCGGTACGATCCGCCGAAACCGCCCGGGCGCTGCGTCGGGCGCTACGGATGTTTCTTGACTCTCAGTTGCAGGCGCCCGGTCATGCGGATTGGACCTCCGACGGAGGGGCCACCGAGAAGGTGTATGAGACGGCGCTCACCGAACTGGAAGCGATCGTCCGGCTCGAGGAGCGCGGTGTCGACATACCGCGGCCGTGGAGCTTCTTTCTTGAGGCGCTGGAGGAGCAAAACTACGTGGCGCGCGGAGCGGCCGGTGCGGTTCCCGTCTATTCCTACCGCGTGGCAGCGGGGATTCCCGTCCGGATACACTGCGTGATCGGACTCACCCAGGGCCGGACCCGGGTGCGTTCCGTTCCGCCGTTGGGAGTGCGCCAGGACGAACTCCGAACGATCGGATGGGAGGGAAACGATCGGTCCCGAGCGTTTCTGACCGCCTACGGTGCGCTGAATGAAACCTCTATCCTCAGCTGCTCAGACCAGGGGCCGGCGGGAGCGCACGTGCCGGCGGCGGAGCTGCTGGTACCGGCCGAGCCCGCTTCCCATGAAGCCGGTGGACCGTGGCTAGATGAGGATCGTTGGTGGCGCAGTGAATCCGCAGCTCCCCCGACGGAATTGTACCGACCACAACGGCGCGGCCTGGAGCGGGCGCTCATGACCACCCTGGTTCCGCCGGGGGCTGATCTCCGATACGAGTCTGTGGCACCGGATCTGCTCCCTCGCTTACCCCTACCTCGGGGCTATTCGCCGAGTATGATCGACACCTATCTCCAGTGCCCCTTCAGCTTCTTCATGAAGCACGTTCTGCACGTTCGGGAAGAGGACTACGGCTTCGTTCCCGATCGCCACATCGTGCTGGGCAATGTGTTGCACGCTACCCTGGAGCGGGTACTACGCTCCCCTCCGGCGGAGCGCACCTCCGCCCTCCGGGAGATCCTGAGCGAGGAGTTCGGCCGCGACCACATCCGCTTTCAGTTGGCGCCGGCGGGAATCGGGGCACAGATTGACTTCGCGCAGCGGGCACTCGTGACACTCCTTGAAGATCCCCGGCTGGAAGCGCTTCGGCCGGGAACCACCGAGGCGCCGGTCTCCGGAGAGATTAGCGGCGTGCCCGTCTCCGGGGTGGTGGATCGTGTCGCTGGAGTTGACCGCTGGAACGGTAGCACCGGAGATTTCGACGGACGGCCGCCGGCGATTCTCGACTACAAGCTCAATCTTAGATCCAATCACACGCGCAAAGCGGTATTCGGCACCGACGGCGGCACTCCCGAAGAGAGCCGGTCCCTGCAGTTGCCGCTCTATGCGCTCCTCTTCGCCCGGAAGACGGGGGTCCCGGTGGAGCGCCTCACCTACGTAGGTCTACGCGCGGCGGAGGTGAAGCTCCTGGCCGATCCCGACGCCGGCGGCCCCGGCGGACGCTTTGCCCGGGAAGGGGCGGAGAACCTGGAACGCATGCGGGAATCGCTGCCCCGATTTATTCGGGAGATGCATGACGCTGTTTCCGGCGGAGATTTTCGTTGCCGGGTGGAGACGGGGTGCTCCCAGTGCCGAATTCGTTCGATCTGTCGCAGCTGTTTCGTCACTCGGAGGTATCACCATGGAACATGACGGGATTGTACTGGACGAGCAACAGCAGGCGGCGGTGGCCGTTCGCGAAAACGTGGTGGTTTCCGCCGGTGCCGGCAGCGGCAAGACCCGCGTGCTCACGGAGCGCTATATGGATATGCTCCGGGCCGGTGTGGACGTTTCCCAGATTCTTACGCTCACTTTTACCCGAAAAGCCGCCGCGGAGATGTTCCAGCGGATCTACCGGCGCCTCAGTGAGGTCGCGGGCGACGGTGGTCACCTGAGCGATCAGCTGCAGCGCTTTGACGAAGCGCAGATATCCACCCTGGACAGCTTCTGCGCGGGTATCCTCCGGGACAGTACCACCCGCTTCGGGCTGCCACCACAGGTGCAGTCCGATGAGACGCAACTGCGTCGAGAGGCGGAGCAGGTGGCGCTGCAGTTCCTCTCCCGCCACGGCGACGATCCGGTGGTGGGCACGTTTGCGCGACAGTTGGGGATCGAGCGGACACTCTCGGAGATGCTGGTTCCCTTGGCAACGAGTTACTTTCGGCTCTCCGATCCGATAGATTTTGACGCCCTGTTGCGTCGACAGTTTCAGTGGCTTCAGGATCGGCGCGCTGAGGTGGAGGGGGAGATCGCCGCCGCCGTGGAAGCGCTGAACGGGGCGGCCCCGGAAAAGGGGAACGCCCCGGAGGCGTGCGCTGCGGTGAATCGTGCCGCCGATGACTACGCCGCCCTAGCGGAGCTCCTGGAAACGATCGACCGGCGGCGGTTTCCCCGCGGAGATGAGGGGGCCCTCTTCAAGGAGATCATCAATACGCTCCTGGAGAAGAAGGGCCGCAGCCGCACGGGACTCCTCCCGCGGTGGACCGCTCTCCGGGATACCGCGGCGCGGACCGACGAGCTGGAGCACCTGTATCGATTACTGACACCCTTTCAGGAGGAGGTTCTCGCCCGACGCCGGGGGCGCGGACTTCTCAGCCACCAGGAGGTGATGGAGCTGGCGGTGGCGGCGTTGCGGGATGATCCGGAGTTGCGTCGGGCGTACAAGGAGCGCTTCCGCTACATCATGATCGACGAGTTCCAGGACAATAACGCGGTGCAGCGGGATCTGCTCTTCTTGCTATCCGAGGACCTCACCCACGCTGCGAACCGCGTACCCCGGGCGGACGAGCTGCAGCGGGACAAGCTCTTCTTCGTGGGAGATCAGAAACAGTCGATCTACCGCTTTCGCGGCGCCGATGTGGCGGTGTTTCGGCGGCTCTCCCGGGAGATCGACGGGTTGCTGACTTTGGACACCAACTACCGATCGGAGCCGGTGCTGATCCGATTCTTTAACGCGCTCTTTCCCCGCATCTTCGGCGCCCCGGAGCGGGACTGGGATGCGGAGTTTGAGCCGCTCCACCACCGCGCACCGGATGAGACGAAAGCGCCCGGTATTACCGTGGCGTGGGTAACTGAACCCGCGGATGGCGAGTTGCCTGCCGACGCAGGTGGTTCCGACGATGAACCGGCGGACCTGGCGTACTCCGAAGCGGGGTGGATCGCCGGTGAGATCCGACGGCTCACCGTGACTGAGGGTCGCTATTTGCCGGGGGAGATCGCGATTCTCTACCGCACCAGCGCCAACCAGCAGAAACTGGAACGTATGCTCCGCCGGGAGGGTATCCCGTACCGGACGCAGGCGGTGCGTTCGCTCTTTATCGAAGCCCCCGCCTCGGATCTGTACGCCCTGCTTCAGCTCTGCTTTTATCCCGACGATCGCGCCGCCCTGGCCACCTTTCTGCGTTCTCCCCTGGTGATGCTCAGCGACAGCGCCGTGGCGCTGATTCTCACGGAGGAACCGTCCGGCGCGGAACGGGTGCTTGCAACGGGTGATGCTGAGCGCTCCGTTGTCCTCTCGCCGGAAGATAGATCCAAGCTCGACTACGCCGCCGACCTGTACCGACGCGTGGCGGAGCGCATCGACCGGGCGCCGCTGTACGAGATCGTCCGGAGCATCTGGGAAGATGAGGGGTACCGGTATTCGATTCTTCATCGCTCCTCCGACCATCCCTACCTGGAACACCTCTCGTATTTGAGCGCTCTGGCGCTGCGCCACGCCGATCGGCCGGCGATCGAGTTCGTGGATTATCTCCGGGAGCAGCTCGGTGAGACGGAGAAGGTGGACGAGCTGGAGCTCCCGGCCGGGGATGACGCGGTGCAGCTTATGACAATTCACAAATCGAAGGGTCTCGAGTTCCCGGTCGTTTTCGTCTCCGGCATGGGAGGTGGTGTGGGAAACCACCAGCAGATCCTCCGGGAGGACAGCGAATTGGGGCTTACTGTGCGCCTCCCGGACCGGGAACCGGGTGGTGGTGGGGTCAATGTGTTCGAGGAACACGCCCGACAGGAAGAGGAACTGCAGGAGCAGGCGGAACTCCGGCGGATTATGTACGTGGCGATGACGCGGGCGGAGGAGCGGCTGTATCTGACCGCTGCCGTGGGGCGGCGCACATCGCGGCGGCCCATGCTGGATCTCTTCTGTACGGCCTCCGGGTTCGATCCCGGGGAAGGGGTAATCGCGGTGGATCTGGAACCGTACGTTACGCTGCAACGGATTCCCGTGCTCACCGAGCGGGATCTGCGGGAGCACGCGGTGCCGCAGACGGTGCGGAGAACTCACACGGATGCCGCCGCATTGGCGCGGCACGCCGGCACCGTGGATTTTTCGGCGGAGTCCAGCGAAATCACTCCCACCGCGATCAACCGCCTGCTGCGGGAGATTGACGGTGGGTGGCCCGAACCCGAGGCGGATTCTTCCGGGGTGACGATCTCCCCCTCCGGCTCAGCGCCCGCGCGCGACGGTGTCCCCCCGGCGGAGTTCTCCCAGTCCAGGGGCGGCTCCGACTCCGGGCCGGAACGCGCCGGCGCCGACGGCTCCCTGGTGGGAACGCTCACCCACGCACTTCTGCAACGGGCGGTGCCGGAAGCGGCGCGACGAGTTGTAGAGGCTCGAGATGTCTCACCGACCGATTTCGCCCGAGAGCGCGCCCTCAGTCGAGAGGAGTGGCTGTCGTTCCCGCCGTGGGCCGAGACCGCTGTGAATTCCCGGCGTGCCGACGAAGTGGGTCAGTCGATTCTCAGCGAGAGCTGGGAGCTGGCGCGGTGCTTCATCGAGTCCGAGTTCTTTCACGGGATTGCTGCCGGCACGATCGACACGGAGCTGCCCTTCGTGCTCGTCCCGGAAGAGCTGGATCTGTCCATTTCCGGTGCGATGGACCTGGTGGTGGAGACCGATGACGTGGTGTGGGTGGTGGACTACAAGACCGACTACGATCTTGATCCGGACCACTACGCGGGACAGATGAGTGTATACCGCGCGGCAGCGGCACGGATCTTCTCCAAGCCGGTGGAGCTTCGCCTGTTCGGGCTTCGTCAGGGAATCGCTCACACCGTTGCGGACCGGTACGAGGAAGTCCTGCGGTACCTGCAACTTCCGCAATACCGCGTTGGTGGTGTAGGCTTTCACGGTGAGTCTTGACGCGTTTCGACGCCGGCTATCCGCGGTTATCCGCGGTACCGAGACCTCGCTGGAGCTATTTACAGCGGCGATCGTTGCCGGCGGGCATGTGCTCCTGGAGGACGTCCCCGGTACCGGCAAGACCAGCCTCGCCCGAGCTGTAGCACACCTGGTGAGCGCTGAGGATCGGGAACTTGTCTTCCGTCGAATCCAGTTCACTCCCGATCTGCTTCCGTATGACGTGACCGGGGTCGACGTGTACGATCCCGCTCGGCGCCGCTTCACCTTTGCCCCGGGGCCCGTCTTTGCGCACGTAGTACTGGCGGATGAGATCAATCGAGCCACGCCCAAGGTTCAGTCGGCGTTGCTGGAGGTGATGAACGAACGGCAGGTCACCGTCGGTGGGGTCACCTATCCCCTGGACGAGTTCTTTCTGGTAATCGCCACGGAGAATCCGGTTTCTATGGAAGGTACCTATCCGCTTCCGCTGGCGCAGCTTGATCGCTTCATGATGCGTCTGTCCCTGGGGTATCCCGACGCCGATACGGAACTTTCGATTCTCCGGGACGATCCGGGACGGAGAATCATGCCCACCCTTTCGCCGGTGGTCAGTCGGGGTGAGCTTCTCGCGGCGCGGACCGCCGCGGCAGCGGTGTACTGTCGGGAGGAATTGAGCCGGGCCATCGTCGCGGCGGGAGAGGGTACGCGCAGGGACCACCGGTTACGTTACGGCGTCTCGCCCCGGGGAAATCTCCATGTGCTGGATGCGATGCGGGCGCTCGCCTACCTCAGGGGCCGTGACTACGTGACCGACCGCGATTTTCAGGAGCTGGCGGTACCGGTGCTGGCGCATCGCGTGCGCCCGGCGGGGCAGGAGTACTCCGCCGCGGAGATAGTCCGGGAGCACGTCGATGCGGCCGTGGCCGACCTGCGGGAGGCCGACGGTGTCTGACGCGCGCGTGGGGAGATCCGGCAGCCGCGGCGCCGCAGGGCGCACACCCGAGGTGTCTGACGCGCAAGTGGCGAGATCCGCACGATTTCGCCGGAGAATCGCGCCCACTTCCGGGGCCGCCGCTTTTTTTTTGCCGCCGCGGCGGCGCTGACCGCCGGCGTTCTTCGGCGGGAGCCGGTGGCGCTCCTGGTCGGCGTTGGACTCGTCGTGGCGCTCACCTATGGGCTGCTGGTGGCGGTGGTCCGATGGATTCGCCTCTCCCGGGCGGAGGTAAGGCGACCGACGCATACCTGGGAGGTGAGGCGGGGACATCGGTGTGAGCCGCCGCCGGCACTTTCACTTGTCGGGGTTCCGTGGATCATCGGGGCTCCGGCGACGGTCGAACTGGTGGCTGGGAGCCGAACGTATACCGGCGCAACGCACGTAATCGGGCGTGCAGTCCCCACGATCCACGTCTCGTGCGACACCGTCCCCCGCGGGGTGTATCAGCTCCGGCGGGTGACGATTCGTCTCACCGATCTCCTGTCGCTCTTTACCGTTGTGTGTCAGCACACCGGTTCCAATGGTGAATCAGGGGAACTCCCGATCCTTCGAGTGCTTCCCGTACCTTCCCCCGTGGGTGACACTCCGATACCCCCGGGGTTCGTGGCGGGAACGCGGGGCGACGGATCATCGCGGGACCGCAGTGACGACCTGATAGAAGCGCGACCTTACCATCCGGGGGACGATACGCGGCGCATCAACTGGAAAACCTACGCTCACAGCGAAACGCTCTTCGTCCGAATCGGCGAGGAGATTCCGCCCCCTTCCTTCAGCGCCGATGTGCTCGTGGATACCCGGGGCGTGAACGCGTTCTCCCATTTGGACCGCCTGATATCGGTGGCTCTCGGGGTAGCGGAAGAGCTGGAGCGTCGCAACTGCACCGTGACCCTCTCAGCGCAGGTGGATGAGTACGGTCCCCGGACGCTGGGTACCGTCGATGCGGGATGTCGCGCACTGGCCGCAGTGGATCCGCTGTACGGATTCCTGGCCGACGGCGATCGACTCGGTCCCCGCGGATCGCGGCTCGGTGGGGGGCACACCCTTGGCCGGGGGCGCACGCTCGTTGTGGGCACCAGTTGGTCGCCGGGAGCACCGCCGGGGGCGGCCCAGGCGATTCTTGCGTGGGATTACGACCAGCCGGAAGGAGGCGGTAATGCACGGACGATATCGGTCCTGGATTAACCGGTTCCTGCGGCGCGCGCTGTTGCTGCTTCTGCTGATTCCCGTGCAGCGCTACCTGAGCGGATTGATGCCGTTGTGGCTTCCTCCGGCTCTTTTCCTTCTCGCCGTGCTCGTGGAGCGGCTTCTCCACAGACGCCGAGGGTCGGCGATCGTCTCGGTATTGGTTATACCGGCAGTGGTCGTCCTGGCGACGACGTTATTCTGGGTCGCCGCCGTTCCCCTAAGGGGTTCAGGCTGGTGGGAGCAACAGCTCCTGCTGACCCCGTGGCATCTCCTGCCGGCGGCGCTTCTGGCGGAAACAGCGCTGCTCTGGGACGGATGGGTCCAGCGGCGGCGGGCGGGGCGCACGCTCTTCGTACCGCTCATGACGCTGGCGGTGGTGGCTGTATTCTGGTCACAGGCGCGATTCGAACTAAGTATTTTTCCTCACCCCACGTGGTACGCCGTGTACGCGATACTCATCGCCGTGGGATTGATTGCGTATCAGGCGATCTCCGGTGATCGACAGCATGGAGGTGGGCGGCGGGCGATCGCCGGTTCGGTACTGATCGCGGTTCTTCTGCCGGCCTCCGGTTTCGCGTTTCGCGGTTGGCAGGCGCGGGCGGTCGAGGCCGGCGGCGGCTTGCTGCGACCCACCGCGTTTCAGTTCGACTTCGCCGATTACGTTTCATTGGAACCGGAAATCAGCCTCAGCCGGGATCTGGTGTTTCTTTACCGCGAGTCGCACGCTCCCCGGAATCGACTGCTGCGACGCTATGTGTTAAGCGGCTATTCGCCGCGACGTGGGTTCTACCGGCGCAAACCCACCGACGAACCGTCGTCGGTACCTCCCCTTTCCGTACAGGCCGCCACCGACGCTTCGACCTTGACCGATACCCACGGAAATTTTGCCGGGGGCGGTGAGCGCGTGGATCAGGAGTACTATATCGTCAATTTCGATCCCGACGCCCTGATCGCGGTGAACGTACCGGACCAGGTGGCGAGAATCGCGAACTGGTCGGAGTCTTCGTTCAACAGCGCCTACACCGTCTCATCCTTCCATCCCGCCCCCGATAAACGGACGCTCACGGAGGTCCCCTGGCCCGATGAACTGCCCCCCTCGTGGCGCCGGGCGTACCGGCACGGGTCGGTACCGGAGGGAGTAGCGACCCTGGCGCGGGAGATCACCGCTGAGGTCGACGGCTACTATGAAACGGTCGACGCCGTTCTCTCCCATCTCCTGAACGAGTACTACTACAGTCTATCTCCCGGGGAGTCGCCGGCGGGGAACCAACTGGAACACTTCCTCTTCGAGAGCCGCAAGGGCTACTGCTCGTACTTCGCGTTTTCCATGACGTTGATGCTTCGTTCTTTGGAAATTCCCAGCCGCGTGGCGGTGGGGTTTTTCATCGAACCCAGCGCCGGGATGCTGGAGTTCTATCCCGTTCGAGGAGATATGGCGCACGCCTGGGTGGAGGTATGGTTTGAGGGCGTGGGTTGGGTGGAGTTTGACCCAACTTCTCAGCAGATCGCCCCGGGAGAAACGATAGCCACCGACTACCAGATCGACCAACAGCGCCTGTCGGAGCTGATTCAGGAGATCCTCTCCTCCGGGGGGGATGTGGAGCAGCCCTCGACGCATCCGCAGGATGCCGTTGGATCGACCGGGCAGAATCGGTCCGGTGCGGTGCCGGCGATTTTCGTGGGAGCCGTTTTTCTCGTGTCTGCGATATGGTGGCAACGCCGGCGTCGCCGCTGGCTTGCTCTGCGCCGCACCGATCCCCGGCGCGCGGCGCTCCTGGTGATCCGCCGGGCCAAGTGGAAAGCAGATCGCCGCACCGGTGGAAGGATCGGCCGAAGGACGGGAGCGGAGGCCGGCGGGGTCGACTCCGCCCTGGGGTCGGAGACCCAGGAGCGGGCCCGGTTCGCGCGTGTTTTCCTACATGCCGAGCTTCGGCGGCTGGAAGCGGGCTTGTCCCCGGGCGTCACCCGGAGCTTACGCCTCATCCCTCCCGCTGCCACCACCGTCGGCGCCCGGCGTTCACGAGTCGAACGACGGCGGCGCGGAGCGGCATCCACCTTTGGAATCCTTGCTGTGCTGTTCGTCGCCGCGGGGGCGGGAAGCGGCAGCATCTCCGCACAGGAGACGCGCCGGGAAACCCCTGACGAGCTGCTGCAGCGGGCGGAAGCGGCGGTCCAAATGGAGAACTACGACCAGGCCCTGCGCCGGATTCGTCGGGGCGGTGATCGGTTTCCCACCGACCACCGCTTTCCTCTGCTCCAGGGCGATGTGTTCTTCGATCAGGAGCTGTTCTCCGGCGCGCGCGACGCCTATCGCGATGCACTTGCGGTGGGAGCGCCGGATTACTCCACCCGCTACGCCCTGAGTCGCGCCTTGGCGCGGCTCAACGAGGACCAGGAGGCGGTGAACCAGCTTGAGGAACTGCACGAGCGCTACCCCGAGGACCTGACGATAATTGGCGATCTCTCCTGGCAGTACTTCAAGCTACACCATCTCGGCGAGGCGCGGCGATTGCTGGAACACGCTCTCCAGGACGTCGCAGACGATCGCGACCTGATGATGACGCTTGCCACGGTGTACTCCGGTCTGTGGGATTTTTCCGCCGCGGAACGGACGTACGAGGCGGCGATCGAGGCGGCGGAACGGGTGAACGACCGCCTGTTTCAGGCGGTGGCCTACTACAATCTCAGCATCCTCTACGCGAACTTCCACCGGTATGACGAGGCACACATCGCGGCCGAACGGTCGTTGGAGACGGCGGAGCGCTCAAGTGGATACATGATCCGGGGCGAACTGCGCGAACTGGAGCTCTCTTTGGTGGCTGCGGCCTCTGATTATCGCCGGGCGGCGGCCCTGGATGATGTGAGTCCCCTGGCGGAACTGAGCCTGGCATCTCTCTGGGTTCAGGCGGGCTATCCGCGTCGCGCGATCGCCCGGATCAACCGCATCACTGAGAATGACAGCGGTAACTGGATGTACAACTACGGTACGGATCCCGCCCGCTACCAGCGGCAAATATATACCGCCTACGCTGAGGCGTACGAGGCGTTGGCACACCAGCTTCGGCTGCAACGCCCGGGTCCCCCGGGAGATCGGCTGGCCGCGGTCGCCGAGATGATCGCCGCCCGGAGCCGAGCGTGGTACTACCGGGGACTGGAGCGCAAACAGCGGCGACGCATCGCCGATGCCTACGCGGAGGCGGGCCGGGACCTCCTGTCACGATGGAACCGGATGATCGCCGCCGAGGACCGCCCCGGGGTGGCGTTGCGCCACGCCGCCGCGGCGGAAGCGATCGAGGTGGCGTTCAACTCTGCCGCTCGGATCGAGTATAGGCTGTTTGCCGCGGGTATCACCAACGACGTGGAGACGCTCTCCGCGACGCTTCCGGAGCTCCACGGACGATGGCAGCGGCACAACCGGGCTACGGCGCTTCGCGGTATCTACCGCATCAGAGAAACCGGGAACGCGGCGTTTCAGGCGGCGGCCGAGGCGTGGATCCTGTCACCGGGGGAAATGCTGACCAATGGTCTGAAGGTCCCTGTCGCGATGGGGACGATCGAGGTGACGGAGCTCTCGAGGCGGCAAGTGACCCGAATCCTCGAGCGGATGGGATTTCGGGTGATTCCGGGAAGTCCGCTGGTCCTGGATCTGACCGGCGACGAAGGAGAGCTGCGGTACCGCCTCCGGGAGATCGACTCCTCCCGAGAGGTGCGGCGCGGCGGCGTGCGCCACGGTGGAAGCCGGAACGACCTACGGCGGGCGCTGGAAGAGGTTGCCCTGGTCCTTACCCGAGCGGATGAAGCGATCATTTACGGTGAGCACTGAGCTGCACACAGAATCCTGCTATGCACTCGGAACCTACCAGTAGAGCAGGTTGCCTCCGTAGGTGAGACCGCTGCCGAAGCCCACCGTCGCCAGGAGATCGCCCCGTTCGAGCCGGCCTGCCTCGTACATCTCGTTCAGGGCGATCGGTATCGAGGCTGCTGAAGTATTGGCGTATTCCGCGATATTCACGTAGAACCGATCCCGGTCAAATCCGGCGCGTCTCGCGGCGGCGTTGATAATCCGCTCGTTCGCCTGGTGCGGAACCACCCAGCTGACGGCACTGAAATCGGTTTTGTTTTGGCTCAGTAGCTCTTTGAGCGTATCCCCCAAGGCGGATACCGCGAAGTTGTAGACCGCTCGGCCGTCCATTTTGAGCTTGAGGTCCGCCTCGGGAGTTGTCCCGGGCAGGTATCGGTTGCGCGTTCCGCCGTGGGAACGATACAGCGATTCCGCTCCGGAACCGCGGGACCCAAGCACAGCTGGGAGTATTCGCGAAACCTCCCCATCTTCTGCAGGCTGCACCACGACTGCCCCCGCCCCGTCCCCAAAGAGTACGCACGTGCGGCGATCTTCCCAGTTAATGATCTTGCTGTACACCTCAGTCCCCACCAGCAACACGTTCCGGGCGGCTCCCGCCACGACAAAGGCCCGGGCGGTTTCCAGGCCGTAGATGAAACCGGTGCACACCGCCACAACATCCATCGCGCCGGCAGTGGGAATACCCAGTTTGTCCTGCACGACGCACGCTGTGGAGGGAAGCCCTACATAATCCGGCGTGCTCGTGGCAACCAGAACAAGATCGATCTCTTCCGGACCAACACCGGCGCGCTCCATGGCGAGACGCGCCGCGGGAAGAGCTAAATCGCTGGCTGCTTCGTCTTCCGCCGCCAGATGACGGTAGCGGATCCCCGTGTGAGAGTAGATCCATTCATCGGAGGTGTCGACAAACGTGGCGAGTTCGTTGTTATGCATCCGGCGCGCGGGTACATACGACCCGACTGAAGCGATTTTTGCGTTCACCGTTAATTTCCTTTGACCCTGAAGGTATCAAATCCCCGTCCCGGAGCCAACAGGCGATCCCAATTGTCGGTCGGCAACCGACTGCTTGAAGCGGAATATCGCCTTATGGTACCGTGCTCCGTATGAAAATCGCGTTTCTCTACCCCGGTCAGGGTGCCCAATTTCCCGGCATGGCCAAAGATCTGTACGACCACAGTTCCGCCGTGCGCCATCTCTTTGCCGCGGCCTCGGAAGTCGCCGGAAGGGACATGGCGGAGCTCCTGTTCCAAGGTTCCGAAGAGGATCTAAAGCAGACCGACAACACTCAGATCGCAATCACCGTGGCCAACCTGGCTGCTCGAGAGGTTCTGCAGGAGTTCGGCATTTGCAGCAACGTCTCCGCGGGCTTCAGCCTGGGAGAGTACGCTTCGCTCGTGGACGCCGGGGTGCTCGAGTCGGCCGCCGCGTTGCGACTTGTTCTTCATCGGGGCCGAATCATGGAGTCGGTGAGTCGCCGGTGGGATAGCGGCGAGGAACGCGCCGGAATGGCGGCGGCCATGGGGCTGGACCTACCGGAGATCGAGAGCATCCTTCACCGGGCGGGCGTCGATCACGCCTATCCGTCTCTGTATAACAGTCCCGCGCAAACGGTGATCGGTGGCACTCCGGAGGGGCTGCGGGCGGCCGCCGACGCCTTGAAGGAAGGCGGCATCCGCCGTATGCGTCGTCTTCACGTGTCCGGACCGTTTCACACCCCACTTATGGAGGAGGCCCGGGAGCAGTTTACTGAGCACCTGCACGGCGTGACCTTCTCGCACCCGGCGCATCCCGTATACTCCAACGTTACCGGTGCGGAAGTATCGGACGGAGAAGAGGCGCGGGTGTTCTGCCTCGATCAACTTGTACACACCGTCCGATGGACCACCGAGGAACGGACCCTCCTGGCGGATGGTGCCGACGTGCTTCTGGAAGTCGGCCCGGGATCGGTCCTACAGGGGTTGTGGAGCGCAGTCGGCAAGACGGATGAACAGTGGCCTGTGGATCGGGTGCGAACCGCCGGAACCCTCGAGGAGATCGAGACCCTGGCGAAGGAGTTGCAGTAATGCTCATCGATGGAAAAGTGGCGCTGGTCACCGGGGGATCCCGCGGTATCGGACGCCAGATCGTGGAGACGTTCCTTCAGAATGGGGCCGTTGTACATAGTTTTTCCCGCAGTGCCGGAGAGGACATTTCCCGCCTGCAGGAGACCTACGGAAACGATCACCTCTTTCACCACGCCGTGGACGTGGGTGATGAGGATGCGGTGACCCAGGCGGTGAAGGCGGTCTTCGACCAGTCGGGACGCGTTGACGTGCTGGTGAACAACGCCGGCATCACCCGGGACGGGCTAATTATGCGCATGTCCTCGGAGGACTGGAGATCGGTGATGGATGTGAACCTGGCCAGCGCCTTTTACACCAGCAAAGCGGTGACGCGCCCCATGATTAAGCAGCGCAGTGGTTCGATTATCAACATCACCTCCGTGGTGGGACTCATCGGCAACGCCGGTCAGGCCAATTACGCCGCCAGTAAGGCGGGGCTGGTGGGGCTGACCAAGAGTATGGCCCGGGAAGTGGCCGGTCGCAACGTTCGCGTAAACGCGATCGCCCCGGGATTCATCGAGACGGAAATGACCGACCGCCTTAACGAAGAGCAGCGGGAAACGCTGCAGAGCCAGATCCCCATGGGAAGGATCGGATCCGCCGAGGAGATCGCCAAAGTCTGTGTTTTTCTTGCGTCCGACATGGCGTCGTACATCACCGGCGAGGTGATTACCGTCGGTGGTGGACTGGCAATGTAGGAGGAATGATGAAACGTGTAGTAATAACTGGAATGGGCGTGGTGAGCCCCGTCGGAAACGATGTCGAATCGTTCTGGCGGGCGCTGTGCAACGGCGAGAGTGGAGCGGGCCCGATCACCCGCTTTGATGCCTCGGACCACGTCACGCGGTACGCCGCTGAAGTGAAAGATTTTGACCCCAAGCAGCGTATCGACCGCCGGGACGCGCGCAAGATGGATCGGTTCTCGCAGTTCTCCGTGTACGCTGCCCGGGAGGCGTTTGAGCAGGCGGGCCTTCTCGACACCGAGGGCATCTACGATCCCGAGCGTTTCGGGGTGGTGCTTGGTGTGGGAATCGGCGGGTTCGAGACGATCGAAGAGTCGGTGATCGCTCTCCATGAGAAAGGGCCGAGCCGCGTCTCTCCCATGACGATTCCGAAGATGATATCGAACATTGGCCCCGCCCATATCGCGATTAATCTCAACGCCCACGGGCCGGTCTACACCGTTACCACCGCCTGCGCCAGCGCCACCGATGCGATCGGCAACGCCATGCGCCACATTCGCGAGGGGCTCGCGGACATCATGGTCGCCGGGGGTGCGGAAGCTCCCATTACACCGCTGGGAATCGCCGGGTTTAACGTGATCCAGGCGCTCACCAGCAACTACAACGACGATCCCGCCCGCGGATCACGTCCGTTTGACAAGGATCGGGACGGATTTCTCATGGGTGAGGGTGCCGGTCTGCTGGTTATGGAAAGCCTGGAGCACGCCCAGGCGCGGGGCGCCACAATCATCGCGGAGGTGGCGGGGAACGGCTTCACCAACGACGCCAACCACCTCACCGCCCCCCATCCGGAGGGTGTCGGTGCTGCTACGGCGATGAAGTTGGCCCTCCGCGATGCGGGGCTTCAGCCGGAAAATATCGACTACATCAACGCCCACGGCACCTCCACGCCGATTAACGATCCCACGGAGACGTTGGCGATCAAGAAGGCGTTCGGCGACTACGCCTACAAGGTGGCGATATCGTCGACCAAATCGATGACCGGTCACTGTCTGGGCGCCGCCGGCGGCGTGGAAGCGGTGGCGGGAGTTCTGGCGATTCGCGACAACTATATCCCGCCGACCATCAACTTGGATGAGCCGGGAGAGGGGTGTGACCTGGATTACGTGCCGAACACGGGGCGCCGCCAGGAGGTCCAAACGGTCATGAGCAATTCCCTGGGGTTCGGTGGCCACAACGGCGTTCTCATCCTGAGACGGTTTCAGGAGTAGATCCGTGGACCGCACGCGCCCGGCGCGGGAGCCTATTTCCCGGCGCGTCTTGGATCACATCCCCTGGTACTCACCCCGCTCAATGCATCAGAGCGCAAAAAAGCCCTCCTCACCGTGAAAACCACAGCGGGGAGGGCTCATGCCAACTGAAGCCGGCGAGTTTGAAACGTGTAGCGGGTAAGGTGTCTTACTCCTCTTCCACCTCGAACTCGTCTTTTTCGGCTCCGCAGACCGGACATACCCAGTCTTCCGGCAGATCCTCAAAAGAGGTTCCCGGCGGGATATCGCTATCGGGGTCGCCCTCTTCCGGATCGTAGATGTAGCCGCACATGTTGCAGACGTACTTCTTCATCGCTTTCTCCCTTACGGCCACTGCACATCAGTGAGCAGCGTCAATTTGGTTTTACTTCGCTCGTCCTCCGGATTGAGGTCCAGAGCACGTTGAAAACACTTAATTGCCTCGGTGTTGTTATGGAGCCCATAATGGACTGTGCCGAGCATGTAATGAACTTCGGCGAAGTCGGGAGTTTCGTCAACCAGGTCTCCAAGAAGTTGCAGCGCTTCGTCAAACTCTTTGTGTTTAATCTTGAGTTGTGCCAGGTAGAAATTGGCAATTCGGGATTCCGGCGATGCCGTGTGAAATCCGTCGAACGCCTGCGCGGCGGCGTGATCTTCACCGAGAAACAGATGAATCAATCCCACGAAGTACTGAGCCATGGCGTGAGACTGACTACCCATGTTAACCACCGACTGAAACGCCTCCAGCGCTTGCTTGAGCCGTCCCATGCGGTACAGACACACGCCGAGCTTGTAGTACGCGTTGCCGAACTTCGGACGCGCCTCGATCGCTTCATTGTAGCGGTCTACGGCGTCTTCCAACTCTCCCCGGGAATAGGCGATATTTCCGCGGAGAAGCTTAATAAACGACTCGCCCTGGTACTTTTCATCCAAAGCCTTGAAGGCGGCGTCAGCCTCCGCCCATTGTCCCGATAGGTATTTCCCCATCGCATCAATGTAATGTTCGTCTTGGTTGTAACCTTGCATGGGTAGCTCCTTCCGTCGCTGCGTTCTCAGTGTAATCATCGATCGGCACCGAATCAAGCAAAAGGCTCCCCGGTTCCCGGGGCGCGGGCTATTCCTTCTCCACCAGAACCTGGGGATACTTCCCTTTACCGGGAGGAACGAGATGCGATCTCACGCGCGTGGGACTGTCCATTTTTTCCACCGCCTTCGTGCTGAGCTCCACCGATCCCAATTTGCATTCGTTTTTTTGATAGATATTGCCATACACGCCGTTGGTGGACCGACCCTCCCAGGTGGCGGGGCTTGCACCATAGTAGATCTCAACGGTTGCATCGGTCATCAGCAGGCCCAGATCAAATCCGTCATTAGGATTGATGACGATCTTCTTCTCCGGAAAGGAGAGATCCGCCAGCACTTTGAGAAAGCCGGTCTCCTTCGTATTCATAGCACCTCCGTCATAACATCTTCATGCTGCCGCGATAGGCGGCGATATCCATAACGAGAACGACCGCGCCCTGCTTCTTGTCCAGGTTCCCGGTGATGTCCTCGATTCCGTCCATGAGATCTTCCACGTGTTCTTCAGGAACCATGGCAAAAATCGTCTTGCTGTGGCGCTTGCTCTCGTTCATAAACCCGATGAAGTCGGCAAAGAGCGGCACGTTGGAGATATACTGCCCCATTCCGGCGGATTCAACGATCGTAGCCCCCTCGATCCCTTCCTCGATAAAGAGCTCCAGAATCCGATACAGGTATTCTTCCACATAGAGGTTGATCATGACGAGCTTCATCACCCGGGTCGATGCATCGCCGGAACGATCCTCCTGGGTGTTGCGAAGAAACGCTTCAAAGAGCGCGGTTTCACTTCGCGCGGCGAGTAACTCGCGCTTGAGATCGGTGTGACTCAGGGCTCGTGACACAAAGGCAAGGATCTTGAGGTGATCGGTCACGTCCTCCGGAGGTCCGAGAATTACGAAGAACAGCTTCACCTTCTTCTTGTCGAGCGCTTCAAAGTCTGCTCCCCGGGGCGCGCTCATGATAAAGAGCAGGAAGCGCTCCATGCCGGGGATTCGGGCGTGGGGAATGGCGATCTCGTTGCCGAACGCCGTGGAACCCTGTGACTCCCGTTCCGTGATAGCGGTACGAATCGTCTCCGCCGGGATTCCGGCAGCCGCCTCTCCCTGGACCGCGAGTTCCGCCAGCTGTGCGATCACATCCTCTTTGTTCTTCGCACGAATATCGACCCGGCAGCTGCGCTTGTCGAGTATCTCGTACAGGTTCATGAGTGTTCCTCCCGCATTTCGTTCCCGCGGATAATCGCCATACGGGACAGTGGTGGCCCGATGAGCTCATTGATAAACACCGACAGGAGGATGATATTTACCATCATTCCTATGATCGACTGATACTCTTGGGGGAGTGCCCCCATCGCCGGTGACGCCTCGATCAGAAGCACCAGGCCGATCGCCACACCCGCCTGAGGCAACATGCAAATACCCAAATAATTGCGAATCGGCGTGCTGGTCTTCGCGATTCTGCACCCCGCCCAGACGCCGCCGTATTTGCCCACCGCCCGAGCCAGAATGTAGGCGCCGCCCAGCAGCATAATCTGGGGATCCGCCAGCACCTGCGGGCGCAATTCAGTCCCGGCGATCACAAAGAACAGGGCGTAAATCGGCGGTGTCAGGGGACGGAGAATGCGAAAGATCCGGTGGTTTTCCGGTGAGAGGTTAATGATCAGCGCCCCCGCGGTCATGTTGGTAAGCAACGGCGACAAATTGAGTACCACCGCCAGCGCGGTAGCCATGAAAAGCACGCCGAGCGTAGTGATAAGAATCTCGTTCTGATTGCTCCGGCGCCACGCCAGCATATGGATACACGCGCCGGTGCCCACCCCCAACAAGACGGAAAATCCCACCTCCCCAAGCGCGTGAAACACGATCGTCACCGTCCCATGAGCGGCGGCTCCCGCTGCGCCCACGTCCGCCAGAATGCCGGCGGCCAGGGCAAAGACCACCCCGAAGAGAATCACCGCCCCCGCATCATCCAGCGCCACCACGCCGTAGAGATAATCCACGAACTTGCCTTGCGCCCGGAGGCTCTGCACGATCGCCACAGTTGCCGCCGGCGCAGTTGCGGAAGCGATCGCCCCCAGGAGCAGGGCAAACGGCATCGGCAAGGACAACAGCGCCAACACCGCCGAGACGATGACAAACGTCGCCAGGAGCTGCACCAAGGTAATAATCACGATCGCGGCGCCCAGGCGCTTTAGCTTGACCCAGTAAAACTCACCGCCAATTGTCAGCGCGATCAGGCCCAGCGCTACCTCCGTCACCAGACCCAGACCCTCGCCCATGTGGGGGGGGATCACTCCCAATAGCGATTCTCCCACCAGCAAACCGGCGATTATGTAGCCGGTGATCTCCGGCAGACCCACGCGGTTGACCAGCTTCCCCACCAGATAACCGAGGAGGAGCAGGATTCCCAATGAGAACAGAGCGTGTTGTGAGAGTAATTCTCGAAGTGCTTCCACCGTCCCCACTATAGGCGACGATCGGTACCGGGGCAACGGGGCAGAGGATGAAAGGTTGAACTCCCGGGTGGCGGCCCGCGTTTTCCCATGACCGGCCGGAAAAAACCGTCTGCGAGGCGGAGATCGCCCTCCCCAAATTCCCGACTACGGTGCTATACTTTCGGGCTATGGAACCATCGATCATTTATACTCGAGTAGATGAAGCTCCGGCGCTCGCCACGTATTCCTTGCTGCCGGTAATCAAGACGTTTGTGGATGCCGCCGGAGTAACGGTGGAGACCCGGGACATTTCTCTCGCCGGCCGGATTCTGGCTGCGTTTCCCGACTACCTGAAGCCGGAACAGCGCGTGTCCGACGATCTCGCCGAACTGGGCCAGTTGGTGCTTCGGCCGGAGGCCAACATCATCAAACTCCCCAACATCAGCGCCTCCCTGCCGCAGCTCCGCGCCGCCGTGGCGGAGCTCCAAAAACAGGGCTACGCCGTTCCCGACTACCCGGAGGATCCGAAGACCGCCGAAGCGCAGGAAGTACGAGCGCGCTACGACCGGATCAAAGGGAGCGCGGTGAATCCCGTTCTTCGGGAAGGAAACTCCGATCGCCGTGCTGCGCGATCCGTCAAGCAGTTTGCCCGAACCTATCCGCACTCCATGGGCGCATGGAGTCCGGATTCGAAGTCCCACGTCTCCAGCATGAGTGACGGAGACTATTATGGGAGTGAGAAATCTGCCACCGTATCCCACGCCACCACCGCCTCGATTCGCTTCGTACCGGCTGAGCAGGATACCGTAGGGTCCGGAACCCTCCGGGACGGAATCGCCCTCGACGATGGAGAGGTGATCGATGCCGCGGTGCTGCGAAGGGATGCCTTGCGGAGCTTCATCGCGGAAGAGATCGAAGATGCCAGGAAGCGGGGAGTGCTCTTTTCGGTGCATCTGAAAGCCACGATGATGAAAGTCTCCGACCCGATTATCTTTGGACATGTGGTTTCGGTATTCTTCAAGGATGTTTTCGAGAAGCACGCGGAAACGTTCCGCCGGCTCAAGGTGAGTCCCAACAACGGTCTCGGCGATCTCTACTCCCGTATTCAGGAGCTTCCCGAGACGCAGCGCCGCGAGATCGAGGCGGATATCGATGCCACGTTCTCCGCCGGTCCCGGAGTGTTCATGGTGGATTCGGACCGGGGTATTTCCAATTTTCACGTTCCCAGTGACGTAATTATCGATAATTCCTTGCCCTCGGCGATCCGCAGCTCCGGACAGACGTGGGGGCCGGACGGGCAGCAGCACGACACGAAGTTCGTCATTCCCGACCGCTCGTACGCCGCGGTCTACCAGACCGTGATCGACGACTGCAAACGAAACGGCGCCTATGATCCCACCACGATCGGGTCCGTCGCGAACGTAGGTCTTATGGCGAAGAAGGCGGAGGAGTACGGCTCCCACGACAAGACGTTTGAAGTGCCCGCTGCCGGTACGGTGGAAATCGTCGATGCCGACGATACCGTGCTTCTGACCCAGCAGGTGGCGGAAGGCGATATCTTTCGCATGTGTCAGGTGAAAGATGTGGCGGTGAAGGATTGGGTCAAATTGGCGGTGAACCGCGCCCGCGATACCGGCGTTCCGGCGGTGTTCTGGCTGGACGGGAATCGCGCCCACGATCGGGAGCTCATCAGGAAGGTTGAAGCGTACCTTCCCGACCACGACACCGCGGGGCTGGAGATCAGCGTGATGCCGCCGGCGGAGGCCACACAGTACAGCGTGGATCGTATGCGCGCCGGCCATGACACGATCTCCGTCACCGGGAACGTGCTGCGCGACTATCTCACTGATCTCTTTCCGATTATCGAACTGGGGACGAGCGCAAAGATGCTCTCCATCGTTCCGTTAATCAACGGGGGCGGACTCTTCGAGACCGGCGCCGGCGGGTCCGCGCCAAAGCACGTCCAGCAGTTTGTAAAGGAAGGCCATCTCCGATGGGACTCCCTGGGTGAGTTTTTGGCACTGGCGGTCTCCCTGGAGCATCTTGCCAAGACGTTCGACAACCGCGGGGCGCAGTTGCTGGCGGAGACGCTGGACGAGGCCACCGGAGAACTCCTGCAAGCGGGGAAATCTCCCTCGCGGAAGGTGAAAGAGCTCGATAACCGCGGCAGCCACTTCTATCTGGCGATGTACTGGGCGCGGGCGATGGCCAAGCAGAACCACGCGCCGCAGTTGCAGGCCCGTTTTGCCGCCCTGGCGGAGGCGCTGGAACAGAATGAGGCCACGATTGTTAAGGAATTGGAAGATGCCCAGGGCGACCCGGTGGATATCGGTGGCTACTACCGTCCTGACTTGGACAAGGTGACCCCGGCGATGCGCGCCGGCATCACCTTCAATCGGATTCTGGAGTCGGCGTAGCGGACTCGGCTACCACTATCCGGTTGCGGCCGGTTTCTTTGGCCTGATACAGCGCGCGATCCGCGTGCTGTATCAGCTGCTCAAATCCAGAGGCGTTTCTCGGAATTTCCGCCGCGACGCCGATGCTCACCGTGACCGAGTTCTCGATCTCCGGATGGTGTACCTCCTCCACGCGCGAGCGCATTCGCTCCGCGGCGGCATGGGCCTCCACCTCGCTGGTTTCGGGAAGCACCACCACAAACTCTTCTCCGCCGTAGCGAGCAAGCAAGTCACTGCCCCGCAGGTCGCTTCCGCAGGCATCCGCCACGCGCCGTAGGATCTGGTCGCCAACATCGTGTCCGTGCTGGTCGTTGATCAATTTGAAATGATCGATATCCACCATGAGTGCCGCCACCGAGTGGCCGCTGCGCTGGGCGTTCTCATAGAGGAGTCGGCCCTCCACCTCAAAGCGACGACGGCTTCCCGTGTGGGTGAGACTATCGGACATCGCCATGTGGTAGGTGCGGTCGTGGAGCCGGGCGTTTTCCAGGGCGATCGCGATATGATCGGCGATCGTCGCCGCCAGCTTCAGATGAGACTGGTTGTAAGCGTCTCGGTATGGGCTGTCCACGGTCATGAGCCCAATGACTTCCCCGTGACGAACGAGGGGGATTCCAATCCATGAACGGATCGTTTGGCCCCGTTTGGGTTGTACGAACGTCGGGAATTCACGAGTCACGTCCGGCGACATGCGGGGCGCTCGTCCGTCAAGTACCTCGGTGCTCAAGCTACCCGCCTCCGGATATCGAAAGCGGAGTTTCATGATTTCACTGAGATCCTCGAAACCAAAGCCACCGATGACGCGCAGTTCTCCATTCTGCAGAAGCTGGACGGTGGCGGTGTCATACGGAATGATTCGTTGCGTGTGCTTGAGAATGCGATAAACGGTCTCTCGGAGGTCTAAAGACGAACCGATAATAGCCGCCACCTCTTGCAGTGTTTCTAAGTTGGCGTTTTGTTGCTGTAGATGAGCCTCAACCGCCTTGAAACGACTGACGTCGGTGTCTACTCCGACGAATAGTACCGGCCGCCCCTCACCGTCGGTGGCGATCGTCCTTCCCCGGGTGACGATCCAGCGGTATGATCCGTCGGCGCGCTGCATGCGGAACACCTCTTCATAGGCGCGTTTCTCTCCGCGATAGACCACATCCGCCGCGGCCTGGATCCGTTCCCGGTCATCGGGGTGTACCTTTCCGATCCATTGGAGATCCTTACCTATTTCCCCCGGTTCAAATCCTTGCGCCAGCCAGAGATCGCTGGCGATGCTATCTC
>JBBDTM010000073.1:98573-109148 GCA_040904425.1 Alkalispirochaeta sp. | reverse complement strand
TAACGGCAGTAAGCAACAGCCGGAATCCAGGTTCGTCCTTCGCGCAGTGCGATAGTGTGTACACCGGCCCAAAACGGACACCGATTCCGGTCTAATCCGGACACCGATTCCGGCTGAAAGCGGACTATAGCGAAGCGGCCAGTTCGTCCGCATGTTCGATTTCGGTAATTCTCTCCCGCGCAGCCGCCTCGGCCCTGCTTTTGTTGGACATGCCGGTACTGATGCGCTTGATCAGTATGCCGCTTTTCGCGTCCAGTATCTTGGCATACCAGACCTTTTTCGTTTCGCCGCGGGAGTTCGTAATATTGCGCTGGAATAAGGTAAATCGGTACATCGATCGCTCCATGTAAACCTCCAGAGTCGATGACCGGAACGCCCTCCCGGATATCATCAATATGATTCCAGGTCACATTTCCGGTCACACTGTGGAAACACAGAACGCCGATGTTTTCGGTGGTTCTTGTAACACATTACAACGTAATGAGCTAGGAATGGGCGTAACTGGACGCCCGACGGAACGGAGGGGGACCAGCTTGACCCCTATGGTTGATCCTTCAACAAACTGGGCGTAACTGGATTTGAACCAGTGACTTCTACCGTGTGAAGGTAGCACTCTCCCACTGAGTTATACGCCCGCGCAGTCAGTAAGATAGACCATCTGGCCGGATCTCTGCAAGTCCTTCACGAAGGTCCGGGCCGCTGATATGCTGAAATTAGGAGAAGGTATGGCTTCAGATGCCGGCATGTATTTCTGGTGCAACGACGAAGAGCTCTTTCTGTTCATAACCGGTCGGGTCACCGCCGCTGAGGCGTATTCGATGTACCGGCACGTGGAAGAATGGACGCACGAGCATCCGCAGAGTTCAGTGTTTGTTGATCTCGATAACACCACCTATATTGATAGCACTACCATCGGTACCTTGATTCGACTCCATAAACAGCAGCGGGCCGACGGCGGCACGTTGGCTCTGTGCAATTTGTCCGAGGCGGTAGCCAACGTCATCGATAAGACCAAGCTCACGAACTATTTCGATATCATCGAAGATGAGGATCTGCACCAGATCGAGCAAGACTACCTAAAGCAGATGCCCCGCCACCGTGGGCGTGACGTGGACAGCTCGTTTGTTCTGGATGCGCACAACGACATTTGTCGGGTTCGGCCGGAGCTGAAACCCAAATTTGACGGGTTGATCTCGGCACTTAAACAGCACGGTTCTTCCACAAGTTAGCGTTTTTTTAGATTTGACGATGATTCTGGCAGGGGGTACTTTACATGCTATGGCGAAACCTTCTGTGGATCGTACATCATGTGCGCGCGTGCCGAATCGCTTTGGTGAGTTTCAGCTGTGTTTGTATACCAACTCCTTGGACGACAAGGAGCATTTGGCGTTTGTCATGGGCGATGTAGACGGAGGCGAGGATATCCTCGTTCGGGTGCACAGCGAATGCTTTACTGGCGATGTGCTCGGATCGCAGCGGTGTGACTGCGGGGAGCAGCTCAACCGGTCGATGGAGTTGATCGGCGAGGCCGGTCGCGGTGTGGTGGTGTACATGCGACAGGAAGGGCGAGGAATCGGACTGGCGGACAAGCTTCGGGCGTACGTTCTGCAGGATCAGGGCCACGATACGGTAGATGCCAACCTTCTGTTAGGGCATCAGGCGGACAGCCGCGACTACACCGTGGCAGCCCTGATTCTATCAGATCTGGGTATCCGCTCGGTGCGACTACTCACCAACAATCCCGCCAAGATCGAAGATCTCACACGCTTGGGTGTCGCGGTGAATGATCGCGTCGCAATCGAGCCGAGCATCGTCAATCACAACAACCGAAATTATCTGCTGACAAAGGTCCATAGAATGAATCATCTCATGGATCTCGGCGAGCCTTTGACGGGTGGCGGTGGTTCCCTTGGACGAACTGCAAGTCGCTGAATCTGTCGACAACTATTTACAATCGGTGTCTTTCCGCCGACCCCCGGCGGCGGTACCCCAGCGACCGTGGGTCACTCTCTCATGGGCGCAAACCTCAGACGGATCTATCGCTCAGAGGTCCGGTGCGGCGGCGGCAATCTCCAGTTCAGAATCTCTCTGTATTACACACACACTTCGCGCACGCCATTCAGCGATCCTAATTGGAATCAACACGGTGCTCTCTGATAATCCGCGCTTGACCACTCGGCTGGTGAATGGTGCGAGTCCCCGTCCGGTCGTGCTGGACTCGCGTCTCAGATGCCCTCCTTCGGCGCGGATCTTCTCTGAAGCACGCCGTGACCACCGGCCGGGACCTGTCGTGGTGACTTCGGAGAATGCGATCCGTCGATTTCCCGCCACGGTAACGTCGATAACGAAGGCCGGGGGTGTGGTTGTCGCAGCTGGTTCGGAGGCACAAATCGGTATCGACCTCTCCGACTCTCTGTCGGTCCTGTACGCCTTGGGTCTGGAGAGTGTCATGGTCGAGGGGGGTGGCCTTGTATTGCGGTCGTTCCTGTCGACGGTGCCGGTTGACGCCATGGCCGTGACGATTGCCCCACATGCGCTGGACGGATATCGACCGTTCCCGTGGGACCTGGTGGAACGGTGCCGTGAGCGATTGGTGGCGCGCCGCTTCCGGGTTGGGCGTGACGACTTGCTCCTTTCCGTCCTTCCCAGGAAGGATGAGTGATGGGTTTGCATCGGCGAGTGTGGGAGGTTGAGCGACCTTTCCACGGTCGGGTCATTCGGGAGGAGGTGGATCTCCCCCGTCCCGAGGAAGTGGTCGTGGAATCGGAATGGGGTGCCGTGAGCCCGGGAAGCGAGTACCTCGTCTATTCCGGGGCTGCCCGACAGGCGATGAACCTCGATGCAGCCGCCCGAGGGATCGACGGTTCCAGTGCGTATCCGCTGCGCTACGGGTACATTCTCACCGGTCGGGTTTCGTTCTGTGGAGATCGGGTGGACAGTGATGAGTGGCTTGGCCGGCGGGTGTACGCTTTTCACTCCCACGCAAGTCACGCGGTAGTGCCGGTCGACAACCTGCTTCTGATTCCGGAGGACGTTTCTGCGGAAATAGCGCCGCTCTATGCTAACGCGGAGACAGCGATGTCGTTGCACTGGGATGCGGGGATCCTCCCCGGAGAGGCGGTAGTGATCATCGGGGCCGGAATCGTAGGGTTGCTGGTGGCGGCCATCGCTCAGCGCAGTGCCGCGGGATGCGTGGTTCTGGTGGACTCCGATGAACGACGACGATACTGGGCCGAAAAGTATTTGCAGCGCGGCGCCGGCCCGGACGAAGGGCCCCGATCCCTCGCGGACACCACGGTGGAAGTGGTATCTTCATTGGATGAGGCCAATCGGACTCTACTCGAATACCCGGGACGGTATCGCGGTACCTATGAGGGTTTTGATGTGGGGTTCGAACTTACCGGAAACGCCGCAATGCTCGACTCCGCGCAGGGGTCGTTAGCGTTTGGAGGGCGGATCGTTGTCGGGTCGTGGTATGGAGATCGGGGAGCGGAGCTCCATCTGGGGGGTCGGTTTCACCGAAGCAGGGTGCGCCTCATCTCAAGCCAGGTGAGCACAATCCCGTTACCGGTGGCGGGGCGCATCGACTACGCGCGGCGCTCCCGAATCGTGTGGCACATGTTGACTCGCCTTGAGCCGCACCAAATTGCGCGACGAGATATCGCATTGGATGAGCTGAACGAGCTCTTTACGGAGATTTCCGAAGGCTCCCGGATCGAACCGTGGGTGGCGATTCGCTATTGAACGTATTGTCGAGAGGAAAGGGGACCGACATGCAGAGAGGCACCTACAGTGTAACCGTGATCCGTGATTTTATCGCCCAGCACTTCCTGATCGGAGGGGATTGGGGTCCGGAAAACGAAAAGCACTCTCACCATTTCACACTGGAGCTGACACTATCCGGCACGTCGCTGGATCGTCACAACTATATGGTGGATATCGTGGAAATCGAGGAGCGGCTGGATGCGTTTGTGGCGCGCTATCGCGATCACACTCTCAACGAGACGCCGGCGTTTTCCGACACCAATCCTAGCATCGAGCTTTTTGCTCGGGTGGCGTGGGAGGAGATCGTTCCAGGGCTTTCCGCGGCGACGGTGAGGGAGGCCACGGTCACGATGTGGGAGCATCGCCTGGCCAGAGCATCCTTTACTGCTCCCGTATCCTGAGGAGGTCCGATTTTTCATGCGTGTGGCTCTCGTCATTTTCGGAGACCTTGATCAGCCCTCCGGGGGGTACCTTTACGACCAGCACTTGGTGAGTGAACTCCGCGCAGCGGGCCATCAGGTGACGATCGTATCCCAGCCGGCGGCGTTGAGCTACCGCGAACAGCGCCTTCTCGGGCGGCGTACACTGAAGGCGGTTCGCGCCGGGGGGAGCGTGTCGGCGGCGCACCGCGGCAGCGACGATCTATCGACGATTGCCCGTCTCACTGAAGTGCGACCCGATCTGGTGATTATCGATGAGCTGAACCACGCCTCCGTTGGTCCCTGGCTGTCGGCGTTGGCCGCTGTACTTCCGGGAGTGCACGTTACCGGGTTGGTTCACCATCTTCGGTCGGATGAAGCAGGGGTACATCGTCGGTGCCGGCGCTGGGAGCGGGAGTTCCTCCGAGGATGTGACAGCTTCCTCTGCAACAGTACCGTCACGTTGAGCAGGGTTCGGAGCGTGTCCGGTGTACGTCGGCCCTCGGCGGTAGCATTTCCCGGCGGCGATCTGGCGGGATTCGGATATGGGGCTTCAAATCTGCCGCCATCGCGGTCCGCGGTGGGAAAGAGTTCTGCCCCCAAGTTCCCGACGCTCCGGGAGTCGCTGCGCGTGTTGTCGGTGGGGTCGGTGATTCCCCGCAAGAATTTTCATACGGTGGTAGCCGCCATGGCTGCAATCCCGCAGGTGCAGCTTACCATAGTGGGAGATACCACCGTGGATCGCCGGTATACCGAGCTTCTGCGGGAAACGATCGACCGCCACAGGGTGACGGATCGCGTCTTCCTTCGCGGCAAAGTTCCCGTGGATCTCCTGGAGAGCGAGTTCCAGAACGCCGACCTCTTTGCAGTTCCGTCTCAGTATGAAGGATTCGGAATCGTCTTTCTGGAAGCGTTGTCCCGGGGAGTTCCGGTAATCGCTCCCACCGCCGGGGGAGCGCGAGATATCGTGCGACCTGACACCGATGGGTACCTGGTGCGTCCCGGGTCGGTTCGGCAGGTGCGCGACGCGATCCGCGACTCGCTGCAACACCCCGAGAAGCTACACGCGATGTCTCGGGCCGCTCGGCTACGGTCACGTCGGTTCCATTCCTGGGAGAGAAGCATGCGCGGTGCGGTCCGTTTTCTCGAAACGGTGGCCGGAATCAGCGCCGGCGGAAGAGATCCATCCCGTACCGAATAAGCCCGGATTTGGAGAGCTGCTGAAGCGCGTTGCCGCCGCGTATATTGTCCCACCAGCTGCCGGTAAAGTTGAGAAGTCGCGCGGGTCCCGCGATCGCCCGCACCGCTATATCCCGGGGACGGTCGACGGCGACATAGTCGCTGTAATCCTCGCTCCCCACGAGCTCCAGTCCGTGCCGTTCCGCCCGCTCCCGCAACATCGGTGGTGACCAGAACGTGTGTACGTGCCAGCCCCGCATAAACTCCCGCCGCCGGCGCTCTTCCTGGAGCGTGAGCGGCCCGGTCACCAGCCGTTCGTCGGGAAAATCGTCACAAATCGCCAGAATTCCGCCGGGGCGCAGCACGAACGCGATACCGGCAAGCAGCGCGTCTCCGTCGACGGCGTGGTTGTACGCCTCGATCATCCAGATTCCGTGCAGGAGTCCTTCCGTGGTGAGCCGGGTCAATACGCCGGGATCTGTAAAATCGCCGGTAAGTACGCGGCAACGGTGCGGGGTGCTCCGCAGGCGTTCCGCGGCAAGCGCCTGCTGTACGGAACTCAAAGTGACACCACTCACCGTGGCGTCCAGCGCGCGGGAGATCCGCTCCATGGAGGCGCCGACCCCGCATCCCAGATCGGCGAGCCGCAATGTCCCCGGGTGCGGGGGCTCGGTATCCGGGACGCCGGGTTCCGGCGGGACGCGTTCCATCAGAACGTTCTCCCGGAAGGCGGCGATTATGCGCTCATGAACGAAGTCCATGGCTGCTGCGTGCGAGGTGACTCCCGGGCCCCACAGGGCGCGATGGATCGCCCCCGATCTGCGGCTTCCGCGGCCGAAGCGCAGGAACGAGGGCGTATTGCGATTGTAATACTCTGCTACGTCATCCTTCATCGGTGCCGGTGGGCAGTGTACCGACTCGTAGCGATTCCCGATAGCTCTCCAGCGGCGCGCAGCTGCACACCAGATGGCGGTCGCCGTGAACATTATCTACGCGACCTACGGACGGCCAGAACTTGTTCTGTCGGATCCAGGGTGCTGGATAGGCGGCTTGCTCTCGGGTATACGCGCGATCCCACTCACCGGTAACGTCCTCCAATGTGTGCGGGGCGTAGGTAAGGGGGCTGTCTTCGAGAGCGATCGCGCCGGCGCGAATTTCCTCGATCTCGCCCATGATGCCCAGCATAGCGTCGCAGAAGCGATCAAGCTCGGCTTTGTCCTCGCTCTCCGTGGGTTCCACCATGAGCGAGCCGTGGACGGGCCACGACATCGTAGGCGCATGGAATCCGTAGTCCGCCAGACGCTTGGCAACATCCTCCACAGTGACGCCGGTCTCCTTTTCGATCTTGCGCAAATCCAGGATGCACTCATGAGCAACGAATCCGCTGCGCCCGGTGTAGGCGACCGGAATATGCTGTTTCAGCCGAGCTGCGATGTAGTTTGCGTTGAGGATCGCTATCTCCGTGGCGCGGCGCAGTCCCTCAGGTCCCATCATCGCGATATAGGCGTACGAGATCGGCAGGACACCGGCGCTTCCCATGGGTGCTCCCACGACGACCCCTGTGGGACCGGCGTTGTCCACCGTCCCCGGGAGAAAGGGCGTCAAGTGTTCCGCGGTGAGTACCGGTCCCACTCCGGGACCGCCTCCACCGTGGGGAATCGCGAACGTCTTGTGGAGATTGAGATGGCACACATCAGCACCGATATCGCCGGGACTGGTGATTCCCACCTGGGCGTTCATGTTGGCTCCGTCCATGTATACCTGACCGCCCCGTTCGTGCACGATCTCGATCGCTTTACGAATCCCCTCTTCGAAGACCCCGTGGGTGGAGGGATAGGTGACCATCATCGCCGCCAGCTCGTCCCGGTGAGCATCCGCCTTTTCCCGGAGATCCTGCAGATCGATGTCTCCGTTTTCCGCGCTATTTACGACTACAACCTCCATACCGGCCATCGTGGCTGAGGCGGGATTGGTGCCGTGCGCCGAATCCGGTACCAGACAGACGCGGCGATTGTGATCTCCCCGACTCTGGTGCCAGGAGCGGATGATCATGAGACCGGTGTACTCACCATGAGCGCCGCTGTTTGGCTGTAGCGTGCAGCCGTGAAAACCGGTGATATCGCTGAGCCAGGCGGAAAGCTCGTCGGCGAGCATCCGGTAGCCGCTGGCCTGCCATTGGGGCGCGTAGGGATGGATTGAGGCAAACTCCGGCCACGTGATGGGCACCATCGCCGCCGTGGGGTTGAGCTTCATCGTGCAGCTGCCCAGGGGAATCATCGACTGCGCCAGCGACAGATCGCGACTCTGGAGGGTCGTAATATACCGCAGCAGTTGCGTCTCGCTGCGGTGCGCATGAAACACGCGATAGGTGAGATAGCTGGTGGAGCGCTCCTGGGTCAGGGCCGGACGATAGCGCGTAGCTGCCGCGGCGGCCTCCATGTCCGTCCGATCGATATCGATTCCGAACGCCCGAAGCAGAGTTACAAGTTCATCCACGGAACTCTTCTCGTCGAGAGAGATTCCCACGTACCCATTGGGGTGCGCCCGCAGGTTGAAGCCGGCGATCTCCGCCGCCGCCATCAGACGCTGCTGCGTGACGTGGTCGGTGGTGAGGGTCACGGTGTCGAAGAGATCGCGCTCCAGAACGGGAAAGTCGTGCTGCTTGAGAACGTCCCGGAGCGCATGGGCGAGAACGGTGATTCGTGTGGCAATGCGGCGCAATCCGTCCGGTCCGTGGTAAACCGCGTACATGGAAGCCATGATCGCGAGTAGGACCTGAGCGGTGCAGATGTTACTGGTAGCTTTGTCCCGCCGAATGTGCTGTTCCCGCGTTTGAAGGGCCAGGCGCATCGCGGGTCGACCGCTCCGGTCCTTGCTGACTCCCACCAGACGGCCCGGCATGAGGCGTTTCAACGATTCCTTAGTGGCCAGGAACGCCGCGTGGGGGCCTCCATAGCCGAGGGGCACTCCAAAGCGCTGCGAGTTACCCACGACGATATCCGCGCCCCAGTCCCCCGGGGCTGCCAGAACGGTGAGGGAGAGCAGATCGGTGGCGACGATCGCCAATGCTCCGGTGGCGTGGAGGGCGGCAACCGAGTCTCGGTAGTCCCGGACCGATCCATCGGTATCGGGGTACTGCACCACGCCGGCCACGTCGCCGGGTTGCAGGTTCCATTGGGATGCCGGCGCAACTGCGATCTCTACCTCCAGCGGGGCCGCTCGAGTGGTGAGGTGAGCGATCGTCTGCGGATGCAGTCGGTCATCAACCCAAACCCGCGAGCGATCCGCCTTCTTTCGGTAGGATCGAATCGCCATCGTCATCGCCTCCGCCGCGGCGGTGGCCTCGTCCAGCATGGAGGCGTTAGTGATTTCCATGCCGGTGAGTTCGATGATCATCGTCTGAAAGTTGACGAGTGCCTCAAGCCGTCCTTGAGAGATCTCCGCCTGATACGGCGTGTACTGCGTGTACCACCCGGGGTTCTCCAGGATATCCCGCTGGATCACCGGGGGCGTGATCGTGTCCGCATAGCCGAGCCCGATGAGACTGCGCATGGGAGTGTTATGCTCGGCGATCGACCGCAGCCGCGACAGGAGCTGTTCTTCGGTGAGTGCCCGAGGAATCGAGAGCGGCTTGGCTCGTCCGATACCGGTGGGGATCGTTTTCTCCACCAGCTCATCCATAGAAGACGCGCCGATCGTCTTGAGCATCTCCTGCAGGTCCGAATCCCGAGGCCCCAGGTGTCGAGACGCGTATTCCGGGGAACGGTCAAAGATATCCGCCGCGGCTTCCAGGCGGTGATACGAAGGCTTATAGACGGGGCCCTTGTTTTGACGAGCTGCCGATTTGCGGGAGCGAATTCCGATCTGTAACGGGGCGTCTCGCGGAACGGTGCGATCCACGTAGGCGTTGGCAATAAACGCGTCCAGCGACGGTGCCCGTCCGCCGGAGACGACCGTTCCCACTTCCGTGCCCTGCTCGTCGAAGACCGGGTATTCCTCACGGGGGACTCCGGACTCGAGCATCACCAGGCGGCGGAGGTTGCGCGCAGGTTTCTCCGCCTTCCGCGCAAGAATCGCGTCGCGGCCGAGAAACTCATGCTCGAGATTACACGCCCACAAGAGCCGCGCCTCCACCGGCGTCAGCTCCTCGTTGAGTTCATGCCCGTAGAGCGCGAACCCCGCCTCCAGCCGCAGACTGTCCCTGGCGCCCAGGCCGGCGGGGATCGCGTAAATGCCGCGTTGCTCCGCCGCGGCGAAAAGCTCGGTCCACAACGCCCCCGCCGCAGTATGCGGAAGAAAGATCTCCAGTCCGTCCTCTCCGGTGTAACCGGTGCGGGCCGCTTCCAGGGTAACCGGTTCGGTGGTGCCGCGGTATTGCATCGCCACGATGCCGAAGCGCGGAAGCGTGGCCACGGGACCCCCTAGAACTTCGGCCGCCAGGTGCGCCGCCCGGGGTCCTTGCACGGCAAGCATCGCAGTGGTGTCGCTCTCGTCGGTAAGCGTCACACCGGATGAGGGCAGGTGGTCGGTGAGCCACGCCACATCCTCCGTTCGACGGGCGGCGTTCGCCACAACCAGGAACTCCGCCGCTCCGGTGCGATAGACAAACAGGTCGTCGATCACACCGCCGTCATCTTTGCAGAGCAGGGCGTACGTGGAAATGCCTTCGGTAAGAGTTGTAATATCAGCAGTTACCATGGAGGCCAGCCACGCCGCGGATTCCGGCCCCGCGACACGAACCTGCCCCATGTGGGAGATGTCAAAGAGGCCGACTGAGTTTCGGGTAGCGTGATGCTCGGCAACCGTTCCGGTGGGGTACTGGACCGGCATCTCCCATCCGGCAAAATCGGTGAAGCGAGCACCGTGGTCGGCGTGCCATTGGTAGAGACTCGTTTTCTTGGCGTGCATATCGGCTCCTTGTGGCCTGAATACCCTGTCCGGTGACCTGAGAGATTAACCCCTTCGTGGCGGTGCGTCCCGCGACGAAGCGGCGTTCCCCGTCGGTGCGGAACCCGCGTGCGCGTTGCCACGGCGGATTTCGACTCTCCAGAGTGTGCACGCCCAGTTCCGATCCTTTTGCCTGAGAGTTTCGGGACAGCGCCTGGCCAGGTCGCGCCCTTGCACCTTCGGCGGCGGGCTTCCTGGGGAACCCGCACTCTCTCGGAACCAGTACTATAATGGTATGGTCACCGTGCGCGTTCTGTCAACGCTG
>JBBDTM010000073.1:59747-98473 GCA_040904425.1 Alkalispirochaeta sp. | reverse complement strand
CGCTGAAGGCTCGTAGCTCCCGGTTCCGTAGTCGGGCCCGATCGCATCAAGGATCCGTCGAATCACCGGTTCCATCTGATCGGAATCATCTACGTGAAACTCTTCGGTGTTGACAAAGATCTTGGGCGAAAGGTCGTAGGTATCATACCATTTGAGGTAGCGCTCGTTCAGTCCTATCAGATAGTCCCGGGGTATTCCCGACTCCAGTCCGCGATTGCGCTTTTTGATCCGCTCCAGGGCGGTGTCCACACCGCAGTCCAGGTAGATCAGGAGGTGCGGCCGTTGCGTGTGCTCCAGCATATTGTCCAGGAGCGTGCTGTAGGTGCGAAACTCTTCGGAACTCATATCGCCGTCAGCGTTGAGCATTTCGGCAAAAATTCGGTCACCGAAGATCGAACGGTCCAGGATGCCCCCACCGTCACGGAAGATCTGTTTGATCATACGGAACCGTTCGTTGAGAAAATGGATCTGTAGCGTGAAGGCCCAGCGCTGTTTGTCCGCATAAAAGCGATCCAGCAACGACAGCGTGTCGGGATTGCTCAGTTCCCGATACAGCGGTACGCCGGCGCGCTTCTGTACGATCTCGCCGATCGTCGTTTTTCCCACCCCAATTTGTCCCTCGATCAAAATCACCGGATAGTCTCCTTGTCTCAAAGGTGCCTCACCTCAATCATCTCGCTCTTGCCTCGCTACATCTGCGCGCCAAGAGAAAAGCTGAACGCGAATCCATTATCGGGAATGTTGTACGCCACATCCAGTCCCAGCGCGGGGATCGCCACCTGCCTGATATACACTCTAAACCCGCCACCGGGCCCGTAGAACAGTCGGGGATCAACATCATCATTGGTGTACCCTCCCAGTTCCCAGAAGTGCGAGAGGACCAGCGCGCCCCAGTCGGCACGTACGATAGACAGATCATAGACCGCCGAGGTGGTTCCCCAGCTGTCGGCGGAGACCGCCTGGTACGGCAGGGTGCGATATCCGTCGCCTCCACTGATCATCCGCTCTGCGATGGTGGGCATCTCTCCGATCGCTCCCGACGCCACCAGTCGAATCCGGTGCGCGGTGGCCACCGGAATCGCCCATTCTCCGCCGGCAGAGATCTCCCAGCCGGAACGATAGGTTACCGTGCGAGCGCTGAGCCGTGCCCGCGGACCTACCCGAAGCACGTCCAGCGGCCGGGTCCCGTCATACTCGGCGGTGAGCTGTGATTCGAGGAGCTGTCCGTCCTCCAACGAGTCTCCGGACATGATTTCCCACCGCTCGTACCCGAGCCCCCCCGTGATGCCGGCGCGACGAGTGAAGTTGTATCCTACGTTTGCTCCCAGTCGCTGCTGGTCATACTCGTAGGAGCGACGATGTGTGCCGTTGGGCAGGAGCCGCTCCGCTTCGGTGCGTCCCGCCCCGGCGCTGATTCCCGCGCTCCACCGCGATCCAAAGACCGCTGGATCGCCGTATGCCACAAACCCCTGGGCACCGTCGGTACCCAGAAACCCGGCGGAGATCAGCTGCTTGTTGCGTCCCAGGAGGTTCGTCTCGATCACAATAAGTCCGCCCTGATACGTGCTGCCGTTGGTGCTGAAGAAGGGAATCGGTACCAGCGTCCACTTCTCATCCAGAAGTACGACTACTTCCACGCCGTCGGCGGCGGTTGCGCGGCCCGACACGTGAACGGCCGCGAAGAGATCGGAATCCAGCAGTGATTCTTGTATCGATTGGAAGAGGTCCGCCGTGACCGGATCCCCCACTTCTACTTCGATCAGATCGTAGACCACCTCATCCTGCGTCTTTCGTAGTCCCGCAAGCGTTATTTCGGTGATCCTATCTCCGATGAAATCGGCGCTGAATGCCGGCGCAGAAGCAGATGCCGGCGCAGAGAGGGATACCGGCTCAGAGGCGCGGGCCGGCGTGGAGACTGCCATCAGAAAAAGCGCAACCGCCGCGGTGAAGAGAGAACGATACACTACCGATAGTGCCGCCGCGGGCGCGGCACCGGTGAAAAACGCCATATGGCGTGACTATAGCACACTATCTGATGAGGATGAACTCCACCCTACGGTTTTTCCAGCGGTTGTCGAGATCGGTGTGGGGCACGATCGGATCACTCCCTCCGCGGCCGAGGATCGTAATTCGATCGGGGTCCATGCCACGCTCGACCAATGCCCGCCGTACGGTCTCCGCCCGGGAGCGGGAGAGCGGCAGCAACTCCTCCTCTTGTTCTCGCTCAGTGCCGCTGATGTTCACCGCGTGGCCCTCTACCCGAATCTCGTACGATCGGTATTTGTCGAATACTTCGACAAGACGGTCCAACACGGAGATGTTCTTGCGGCCGTTTTCGGTGGACTGATCGAGTTCCAGTTCGGGGCTGTTCGGGGCAAAGTTAATATTCGAGATTTGCACCTTCAGTAGATCGCCGTCCCGGACTACCAGGATATCTACCGGGATCTCCCCCTCTTCGGTGCTCCGGTTGCCGGTACTGTCCACCGCCGTGAAGCGGTACGGATAATCCTCAGCGCTGATCACCAGCTCACCGTCGCTGCTGCGTCCGTCCCAGATCAGTTCGCTGCGCGGTTGGCCGCTGCCGTCGAATCGCTGGAAGGGACGGTTGTTGCGGTCGAGAATCACGAACTCCCACTCCTCAATTTTCCCCGCGTCCTCCGCGGAGAGGGATATGAGTAACTCATCGTTGAGCCCGTCGTTGTCGGGGGAGAAGGGCAGCCCTTGCAGGTCCACCGCAAGCTCCGGTCCCCGCGTATCGACGCGGAACACGGGCGATGTCGCCTCGCCGATCGCGCCGTTGTCATAGAACACGCGGTATCGGATGCGATAATCGCCGTCTGCGGCGCCCCCGTCCGCGGTATCCCCTTCCCAGGTGAGCGTCTCCTGTGCCGCTACCGTCTCCGACTCAAAGGAACGAACTGTCGCGCCGGCGGGATCCACAACGGCCACCTCCCGCCGCTCGGCTCCGTCGGTCCGGCGGGTGATCGTGCGAATCGTGAGCTCATCGGTCACTCCGTCTCCGTTGGGAGAAATCGCCCGTCGGTTCAAGGTGACAAATACTCTCGTCGGTCGGGTATCTACGGTGAGCGCCGGTATAATGGCCTCGGCGGTATTGCCGGCGGCGTCGATTCCCGAGATCTGATAACTGTACGTTCCGTCGGGAACGGTGTTCCCTGCGGCGTCGCGTCCATCCCATGCAAAGCTTTGCGCTCTCTCGGTCCAGCTGTAACTACGCACCGGTTCCTCATCGGAATCGACGATTTCCGCGCGCCAGCGCTCCGCGGGTCCGGTGGTCTGCGTGATCTCGACTACGTCCCGTCGGCCGTCTCCGTCCGGCGAAAATATCTCGTGAGACGCAGAGACCTCAATCTCCGGCGATGTCACATCCAGAAGCACCTCCCGCGTGCGGGCATGCGGCCGGTTTCCGTGGCGGTACTCCAGCGTGAGCTCCGCCGTGTACGCGTCTTCCCGGGCACGTTGGCCGGAGGCGTTGGTGCCGTCCCAGATGAACTCTTCCGGGAGATCGGAGCCCGTCTCCTCCGTAACCGTGGTGCCATCGGAGTTGACGACGGCAAAGCGATATCGCTCAAGGCCGCGGGCGTCACCGGTAGTGACTGAAAACGAGACGGTATCCAGCGTTCCGTCCGAGTTGGGGCTGAACGCGCGGCGGCCGGCGTAGAGCTCCAAGGGCGTTTCGGCGGTGTACACCTCAAACTCCAGCGGACCTTCGGTGGTTCTGTTTCCGGCGGTGTCGGTGGCGCTTAACAGGTAGCTGTACCGGCCGTCGGAAACGCGGTTTCGCGCGGTGTCGAGGCCTGAGAACGAGAGCGTATCCGGGGCGCGCCCGCTCCACTCCCAGCGTCCCACTTCCGTTCCATCCGCATCAAGAATTCGTGCCCTCCAGCGCTCTTCCTCGCTGGTGGTTTGGGTGATAATCAGCTCGTCCAGGTTGCCGTCGCCGTTGGGGGAGATGACCGGTGACGAGAGCCCTACCTCCGCCTGCGGCGGGACGGTATCGAGAGTTACCGACCGGGCACTGGACACGGAGGCCTCGTCTCCCCGGGCAAACTCCACGCTTAGTGAGGCGCGGTACTCGCCGTCGGCGGCCTGTCCGCCACCGGAACGTTCACCGTCCCACTGGAGGGACTCGATTTCGCCTGAACGCGTTTCCTCCCACATTACCGAGTCATCTTCGGTGCTGCGCATCGACGCGGTCCAGGACGCGACGGGAGTTTCGATGCTAATCGACGGTATGATCGTCACCGTGTCTTGCACACCATCGCCGTTGGGGCTGAACGCGGCGCTACCGAGGCGTACCGCGGCGTCTACTTCTCGCGTGTCAATTTCAAAGCGCTCGGTGGCGGTGGAGAAACGATTGCCCGCGGCATCTTCACCGGCGACGCGGTAGCGGTACTCGCCATCGGGAGCGACTGACCCATCTTCCCCGGTGCCATCCCACGTTATGGGGGAGAGCGCGCCTGAGAAATCCCAGGTGCGCACTACGGTGTCACCGGATTCCGACACAATTTGACCCTGCCAGCGCGCCTCGGTGGTGGATTGCTGATCGATCGCGATGGAATCCTTGTCACCATCTCCGTCGGGGGAGAAGATCGTATCCTCGGCGGTTACCGTCGCGCTGGGAGGTACGGTGTCCACCTCGAAGGGTATGCTCACCGCTTGCGGACGATTTCCGTGGCGGTACTGCACGGTGAGCCGCACCGAATACGTTCCATCCGGGACCACCGTTCCCTGTCGCCCGCGACCGTCCCAGCGATACTCCCGCTCGGGAACTCCACTGTCGGATATTTCCGCCACCAGATTCCCCGACTGGTCGAGCAGCTCCAACTGAAAACGTTGAACGCCACGGGAATCGGCCAGATCCGGAATGAGTGCAATCGTGTCGGCCACGCCGTTTCCATTGGGGGAGAACGCCGTTCGCGAGGTGGAGACAAATACCGGAGTTTCTCGCGTGTCCAACTCAACCAGGATCGGGGAGCTGGTACGGCGATTTCCTGCGCGGTCTTCGCCGGTCATCTCATAACGAAACGTCCCATCAGGTACGCGGGCACCGTCGGCGGTTCTTCCGTCCCATTCCACCTCCGCCTCGGGCCGTTCCCGCCACTGGTATATTCGTACCGGTTCTCCCTCATCGTCGATGATTCGGCCTTCCCAGGACTGCGCGCGTTCCGTTTCGTGGAGAAATCGCACTGAATCCAGGCGCCCGTCGCCGTTAGGAGAGAACACCGGGGTGCTTGAGCTCACCGCCATCCGGGGCGGTGTTAGATCGAGGGTCAGCTCCGGCGTTTCCGCCGTAGGGCGGTTTCCGTTGCGATAGGATAGTTCCAGTTCTCCCCGATACACTCCCTCCGGCAGAATCCGACCGGCGTCATTCCGCCCGTCGAACGTCCATATCTCCGGGACGGTGGCTCCCCCGGTTTCGGTGCGAACCACCGTCCCGGAGGCGTCTTTTATGCGGAACGTGTGAGACCGAATTCCGTCGGTCACGGGAATATCAGGCGCTACCCGCACCTGATCGCGACGATCGTCTCCATTAGGTGAGAAATGTCCAATATTAACCGTGAGCGCAATCGGAGTGGGTTCCGTGTCGACGATGATGCTGTTGAGTCGATCGCTGCCGGTATTTCCGGCCCGATCTTCCGCGGCGACGCGAAGGGAGTATACTCCGTCCGGGACGAGCGTGCCCCGACTGTCGCGCCCATCCCAGGTGAAGCTGGACAGGGCGGTGTCCTCGCGAACTTCCTCGTAGATCACCTCATCTTCAACATCGAGAACCTGTATCGTCCAACTGTCTTCACGGCTGGTATCCAGGGTGAGTGCCAGTACATCTTTGATATCATCGTCGTTGGGAGAAAAGATCAGGCTATCCGGCCCGTCCGGTTCGGTGATTTCCGTCTCCGGGACGGTGGCGTCGACGACAACCGTGTATGGACCGGCTTCCCCGAGGTTTTCGTTGTCGTCATGTGCACGGACGACGAAGGTATACGCTCCGTCCTCCGCGACGGTTCCATCCTCGGTGCGCCCGTTCCAGCGGATCTCCCGGGGAATGGCGACTCCTTGCTTGACGTACAGGAGGCGATCGATGATGTTACGGAATCCTTCGTTTTCGGGGCGCTGCTCGGAGTTCTCGATTCGACGAACCAGACGGTCCTGGTCGTCGTGAACCTCGAGAGCCCATCCGGTTACGTACCGTTCGTCCTCGATATGTATGGGGAGCAGGAGCTCATCGGATATGCCGTCGTTGTTGGGTGAGATGTACCGCGTGTCCGGATAATCGACGGTTATCTCCGGCGGCGTCCGATCCACTACACCCACTGCGAGATTGACTCCGGTCCCGGCGGCCCATACATCGTCATATAGCGGTGCGTAACCGCCGTGTACGGCCATTTCATTGCGGTCCGATCCGCTCCCGAAGGTGGGCTGAAATCGAACTGAGAGACCCACCGACGGAAGGAGTGATCCCGCCTTCCGGGTGGAATCGGTGCGTTCCTGCAGGTCAATATCCCAGCCGAGATTGAGACTGACCCGATCGAAGAAAGTAGTCGAACTTCCGGCGCGGAAGCGTACGTTCTGAAATGAGGGCGCGGTGAACCCCGTATGAACGGTCCAGTCCACGCTGTCGTTCCGCACCACGGCGGCCTGGATATCGGCGGCCGGTGTGAAGGGGGCGGGACTACCGGTGCTGTCGGAACTCGCCGCGAGCCCGTTTCCCATCTGCGTCAGGGCGAACCCCCAGCGCAGATCCTGCAGGGGACCCCGATCACCGAGAAGGTGAATGATTCCCAGATCAAGTCCGCCGGCAAGGGCGATTCCGTCTCCTCCGGAACCGATGTGTCCCCTCAGGCCCGCTCCGAAGAGCACGGTTGAGTACAGATCCTTAGCGAAGCTCACATGTAGGCTTCCCCGCTGACCCAGGTTGAGCGCATCGTACTCGGCTCCGGCATAGTTCAGCGAGCTTGTGAACACTCCCACCGGCGTGGGTACGGTTACTCCACCGGTCGCGCTGTGACCACTCCATTGTCCCGCTCCCACGATGGCGGCATAGCTTCCATCGACGTGGATGCGCTGCTTCAGCGCCGAGGTGGCCGGGTTGACCACATCGCCACTGACCGATTCGGTGGAGGCGGTATTGGCGGTGGTTGCCAAAAACAGTGGTGATCGAAGCTGATCCAGGAGTTCTCCACCGGGAACGGGGGAGTAATCCTGAGCGAAGGCAGCGGGAGTTGCGACAGATAAGGTGAGGGCTACCACCAGGGCGCGTGCTGTGTTGGAGAGTTTCATTACTCGCTATTCTATCGCGTTTTTGCGGTTCTCAACACCACCGAGCGCACGATCTGTCGGCCGTTGCATCGACGACCGCATTTTTTTCTTGCCGGCGGCCCTACGTATATGTATGTTTAGCGTGTCCCCAGACACCGCGTGTTTCCGCCACAGGAGTCATCAATATGGATATGGAAAAATTCACAACCAAAGCGTCGCAGGCGATTCAGGACGCCGCCACGCAAGCAAATAAGAATGACAACAGCACCCTGGAAGCCTCACATCTCTCGCTAGCGTTATTGCAACAGGAAAATGGAATGGTCGACAGCATCCTGGAGCACCTGGAAGCGCAACCGACGCTGATTCGCGGCGAACTGGAGAAGGAAGTGTCGCGCCTTCCCCGCGCCACGGGGGATGGGGCGCAGCTTCACCCGTCGCCCAATTTGGCTCGGATTCTGGCCAAGGCGGAATCGATCTCTCAAGAGATGGGAGATACCTACGTCTCCACGGAGCACATGCTCATCGCCGTGGTGGAGTCCCCGGACCGTGCCGCGGAGGTTTTCAAGAGCCACGGAGTCACGGCGGAGGCTGTTCGCGAGGTGCTTACCACCGTCCGCGGAGGTGAGACCGTGGATAGTCAGGACCCCGAAGGCAAGATTAAGGTGCTGGAAAAGTACACCAAAGACCTCACCGCCCTGGCGCGCCAGGAGAAGTTGGATCCGGTGATCGGGCGGGACGAGGAGATCCGGCGAGTGATGCAGGTGCTTTCCCGCCGCACCAAGAACAATCCCGTCCTCATCGGTGAGCCGGGAGTGGGAAAGACCGCTATCGCGGAAGGTCTCGCCCGGCGCATCGTCAGCGGCGACGTACCGGAGTCCCTGCGCAAGAAGCGCCTCCTCGCGCTGGACTTGGGCTCGCTTCTGGCCGGAACAAAGTTTCGCGGGGAGTTTGAGGAGCGCCTAAAGGGTGTTATCGAGGAGATCTCCAAAACACGGGGCGGGATCATACTGTTTATTGATGAGCTCCATACCCTGATGGGCGCGGGCAGCGCGGAAGGCGCGATGGACGCCAGTAACCTCCTGAAACCGGCGCTGGCCCGCGGCGAACTGCGGGCGATCGGTGCCACCACCCTCGATGAGTATCGTAAACACATCGAAAAGGATGCCGCCTTCGAGCGCCGCTTCCAGACGGTGTATACCGATGAACCCAGCGTGGAAAGCACGGTGGCGATTCTCCGCGGCCTGAAAGAACGGTACGAAGTGCACCACGGCGTGCGGATTCGTGATGATGCGATCCTGGCGGCGGCAACACTGAGCGACCGCTATATCACCAACCGCTTTCTTCCCGACAAAGCGATCGATCTGGTGGACGAGGCTGCCAGTCGGATGAAGATGGAAATCGAGAGTCAGCCCACCGAATTGGATCAGCTGGAGCGCCGTATCCTGCAACTCGATATCGAGCGGCAGGCGCTGAAGAGTGAAACGGAAAAGGCCGGTAAAGAACGATTGGCCAAACTAGAAGAGGAATTGGCCAACCTTCGGTCTGAACGAGACGAAATGCAACTGCGCTGGCAGAACGAAAAGGGCGTCATCGACCGGATTCGCACCTTGAAACAGGAGTTGGAGCAGCTCGCCATAGAGGAGAAGCAGCAGGAGCGCGCCGGCGACCTGGCTCGGGCGGCGGAGATCAAGCATGGTCTCATTCCAACCAAAGAACGGGAGCTCACCGAACTCAGTGACCGCCTGCAGGAACTGCAGGGGGAGAACTCGCTCCTTCGGGAGGAGGTGGGTGGTGAGGATATCGCCCGGGTCGTATCAGCCTGGACCGGTATTCCGGTGAGCAAGATGATGTCCTCGGAGATGCAGAAGCTCCTGGAGTTGGAGTCGATCATGGAAGAACGGGTTGTCGGACAGCCCCGGGCGATCCAGGCGGTGTCCGACGCGATTCGGCGTAACAAGTCCGGAATCGGAGACGAGAACCGTCCCACGGGAACGTTCTTGTTCCTTGGTCCCACGGGAGTGGGGAAGACGGAGCTCGCCAAGACGATCGCCGGATTCCTCTTCGACGATGAGCGTGCCCTGACGCGTATCGATATGAGCGAGTATATGGAACGGCACGCCGTGAGTCGGCTGATCGGAGCACCTCCCGGGTACGTGGGTTACGATCAGGGTGGACAACTCACCGAAGTGGTGCGACGTCGGCCGTATTCGGTTATTCTCTTTGACGAGGTGGAGAAGGCGCACCCCGACGTGTACAGTGTGTTCCTGCAACTACTGGATGAGGGGCGCCTCACCGACGGGCAGGGACGGCTCGTGGACTTCCGCAACACGATTATCGTTATGACCAGCAATATTGGAAGCGATCTGATTCTCGGTGCGGATGATCTGGAGTCGATCCGGCCGCAGATTCAGGAGCTGCTCCACCAGGCGTTCAAGCCCGAGTTTCTCAACCGTCTCGATGAGATTATCACGTTTAACCGGCTTGGCCGCGAACAGATACTGCGCATCGTGGACCTCGAGGTGAAACGGTTGCAGCACCGGCTCTCCGAACGGAAGATCACGCTGGAGCTCGATCCCGCCGCCCGGGAGCATCTGGCGGATCTCGGATACGATCCCGCCTATGGCGCTCGGCCGTTGAAACGGGCGGTACAGTACTATCTGCAGAATCAGCTGGCCCGGGAGCTTCTCGCCGGTTCGATCAGCGACGGCTCGCAGGTGCGAGTTATTCGCAGCGACGGCGACGAGCGGGAGTTCGATTTCGAATCGTTGAGAACCGCAGCGGTTGAGGATACCGCCTGATCCGGCCCGGGGTGGGGTCCGTCGGCTCATCGATATAGATGCGCCGGCCTGCGGTTTGACCCCGGTCGTGAGACCGGGGTACTCTCCCTGCCATGGCAAAACTGTGGGACAAAGGGTACGAGCTCGACGCCGTGGTGGAGCGCTTTACCGTAGGACGAGACTTCATCCTTGACCGAGACCTCATTCCCGCCGATTCCGTAGCCAGCATCGCCCACGTGCGAATGCTGGCTTCCGTAGGCATCATATCCGAGAGAGACGCGGAACAGATTGAGAGCGAACTGCGCCTAATCGGCGTGGAAGGGCTCCAGCGCGGTGTGTCGATTTCACGGAGTGATGAGGACTGCCACACCGTTATTGAGGCGCGCCTCATTGACCGTCTTGGCGACGTGGGCAAGATGGTTCACACCGGCCGCAGCCGCAACGACCAGGTTACCGCGGCTACGCGGCTCTACACGCGGGAAGCTCTTCTGGATATCTTCGACGCCACGTCCTCCCTGGTGACAGTGCTTGTGCGCCGCGCCGGTGAGGAGGAGGCCACCGTTATGCCCGGTCGCACGCATTTGCAGATCGCGATGCTCTCCACCTTTGGGTTGTGGTTGGCATCCTGGGGAGAGCAGTTGCTTGATGACCTGGAATTCCTCAAGACCGCGGCCACGCTCAACGATCGGAACCCGCTGGGCTCCGCCGCCAGTTACGGAACGCCCCTGCCGCTTGATCGGGAACTCACGGCGGAGCTGTTGGGCTTCGCCCAGGTGCAGAACAACGTGCTGGCGGTACAGCACTCCCGAGGGGTGCTGGATGGCCGCGTCGTGGAGGCGATCGCGGGAATCTCCGCTACCCTGGGCCGGATGGCACAAGATCTGATTATCTTTTCTTTGCCGGAAGTGGGATATGTCGTTCTCCCGGAGGAACTCTGTTCGGGCTCGAGCATTATGCCGCAAAAACGCAACCCCGACGTTCTTGAGCTGTTGCGTTCCCGGAGTGGCATCGTCGACGGGTACGCGGCGCAGTGCCGAAACGTGGTACGGAATCTGCCTTCAGGGTACAATCGCGACCTGCAGGACACCAAGGAACCGCTTCTGCGGGCGCTGGCTACGGTGGAAGAGTCGGTGGTGGTAGCCACTACCCTCATGGAGCGCGTCAGCCCTGACCGAGAACGGATGCGGGCCGCGCTCAACAGTGAAGTCTTTGCTACCGATTACGCGTATCAGTTGGTGGAGCAGGGCGTTCCGTTCCGGGAGGCGTACAAGCGAGCCGCCGCGGACTACTCCCGGCAGGAGCTCCCGGACCCCGAATCGGCACGATTACAGCGACGGTCCACCGGAACCCCCGGCGCCCTGAACCTCGACTCTCCCAAGCGGCGCCTAGTAGATCAGAAACGTCACTGGGATGCACAGCGCGATCGCCACGCGGCGGCGGTTCGCAATCTGTTGGGTAGTTCGGATCGGCTCAGGCCTTTCGTCGAAGAGCGGCATAGCTGACGAACGCCACCACCGTGAGTACGTAGGGGAGTGCCAGGAGGATCGTGGGTGGTATCCCGAGCACCGATTGCGCCCGAACCGCCACGGCGTCAATAACTCCGAAAAAGAGCGCCGCCACCGCCAGACCGGCGGGCGTTCGATAGCCCAAATACACGATCACCAGGGCGATCCATCCTCGGCCGGCGCTGATATTTGGTAGATACACACCGAGACGGAGTGCAAGTAGCGCGCCTCCGGTTCCCGCCAATACGCCGCTGGTCAGCAGACCGATCAGTTGGTATCGCTTTACTCCCACGCCCTGGGCCCGGAGCCATTCAGCCTGCTCTCCGGCGATGCGCAATCGCAGGCCGGGGACCGTGTGGTAGAGTGTCAAGTGTGCGGTGACCAGAACTACCAAAGCGATCAGGATTACCGGCGTCGCCGCAATACCTCCCGCCTCCAGGCGCACTGAACCGCGGGTGCCGAAGAGAATTTCCGATAGCAAGGGGGCGGTTCCCGCCGCCAGAAGGTTCAACGCGAGTCCCACGATAAACGGATTTGCGTCCCACCGGAGGGAGAATTGTGCGAAGAGCAGCCCCAGGAGCATCGCCGCGCCGGCCCCTATCAGCACCGCTCCCGGAACCGCTACGCCCAGCTGAACCGCGGCGATCGCGGCAAACGCCCCGGCGGTAATCATCCCTTCCAGACCGATGTTCAGGATTCCTCCGCGTTCAGAGAGCAATCCCCCCAGTGCTACCACCAGGAGGATCGCCCAACTCTGCAGGATTTGAGGCATCATGTTGGATCCTCCTGAAGGAGCTCGTCCTTGCGGCGTCCACGGCGCGCGAGGACGTCGGCAGTGACGAAGAGAAACACCACCGCCTGGACGATCGATCCAAGTTCCCATGTGGCCTGGTTTTGGACTACCGCCGCCTTTGACCCTGCTTCAAGAAACGCGAAAAACAGAGCCGCCGGGACGATAAGCTCCGGACGGTTCCGGGCGATCAGGGCCACGGCGATTCCGTTCCATCCCAATCCTCCGGAGAACTGCACGATGCTGCGGTGGTGCACTCCCATGACCAGAACCGTCCCCGCCAATCCGTGGAGTAGGCCGGACAACGCCATGGGCACGACCGTATATGTTCCCACCGACATTCCGGCATACCGTGCCAGTCGCCGGTTGTAGCCGACGATGCGCAGCTCGTATCCGAAGAGGGTCCGCTGCAGCACGATCCAAAGTGTGATCACGGCCAGTAGCGCCCACAGGGCGCCGGTGTTGAGCGTCGACGGCGGCAGCAGTTGTGCCAGCCGTGCTGTTTCCGGAATTTTGGGAGTCGCCAGGAGATTGCTATTCTGATCACGAAGGGGTGCGACCAGAAGATAGTTCAAAACGGGCGTAATCGCCGCGGAAAGGAGAAAACTGGTAATCAGTTCGTCCGCTCCCGTGGCATGCCGCAGCCAGCCGGAAAGCCCGCCCAACGCCGCCGCGGACCCCGCCGCCAGCACAACCGCCACCGCGCCCGATACTGGAAGCAATACCAGCACCGACGATGCGACCACCGCCGCCAGATAGACTTGGCCCTCACCTCCGAGATTGAACACGCCGGCTCGAAACGCGATCACCACCCCCGCCCCGGTGAGGGTGAGCATTGAGGCGCGGGAAAGCATGTTTCCCAGGGCGTACCGATTGGACCACGGCCCGATACCAAACGTCCGTAACGTTTCACCAGGAGCATCCGCGGTGAGAAGTATCACCAGAAAAACGGTGATCAGCGCCGCCAGGGCGGCCAGAAGGGTGCTGCGTGCTCTGGGGCGCGGTTGGTTTACCGGCATCCGCCCTCCGTTGAAGGTGAAGATCCTGGGACCGGTTCCGCAATACCGGCAAAGGCGCGGGCGATCTCCCGGTCCTGTCCGGGGCCGAAGGTTCCAACCAATGCCCCGTCGTGGAGAACGTAGATAGTGTCCGCCAAGAGCTGGGAGGCGCGGATGCTCGAACTGAGCACAATCACCGCGCTTCCCTGGGCGGCGAGCTTCGAGAGGAGTTCCTTCAGCGAGAGTTGGCTCTGCAAGTCGAGGCCTGCCGTGGGCTCCGCGATAATGCATACCGTGGGCCGGCGGTCGAGCTCCCGGGCGAGAATCAGTTTCTGGATTGTCCCGCCGGAAAGCGCCCACAAAGGCTGCATTCGGGAGACATGAATGCCAAAGATGTCGAGCAAGCGGGTGGTAATTCCCTGGGCGCGACTGTTGGTGCGGAACCCCCGGGGATGCACCGTCGCCCGTTCCTGCAGGATCGCGTTTTCCTCGACGCTCCCGGAGAGGGCCGCGGCGCTGTCGAATCGGTCGGAGGGGACGAACGCCACGTTCCGTCGCCGCAGGCGGGCGGGATCGACTCGGGAATTTAATCGTTTTCCCTCCACCCGAATCGTTCCCGCCTCAACCGCGGCTTCACCGCTGAGGTACTGTTCTATCAGGTCCAGTCCCGACTCCCGAACACCGGTGATTGCGGTGATTCTGCCGGCGGCCACATCGATTTGTAGGGGGCCCAGGTGCCGGGCGGTACGGCTGTTGTGAATAACTGCGTGGTCGCATCGAAAGACGGCGCTCCGGATGGCTGCGTTGGCGGGGCCGGGCGTGGGCGTATCCTCCTCCCCGGGAGGGTCATCGCCGCCGTCGGCATGGGCGCCGTCAGCATCGCCACCGTCGGGGGCGATAGGTGCGTCTGTGGTGGCAGATGCGATATCACCGAAGAGAATTGTGGCGAGTTCCTCCGGGGCAACCGGTGCGGGAAGCGCCGGGCGAGTCTCGCCGCGGATCAGCGGGGTGACACGGTCGGCGATACTGCACACCTCAGTGAGGTCATGAGAAATGTACAGGACGCTGTGGTGGTGGTCTCGGAATCGGCGGAGCGTATTGAGAATCGCCGACTGATCGGTAATCGTGAGGCCCACGGTGGGTTCGTCCAGAATGAGGACCTCCGGCCGGTGCGCCAGGGCCGCCAGGAGCGCCGCGAGACGGATCTCAGTGGCACCCAGATCTCCCGCCGGTTTGGTGAGATCCAGGGCGATATCATACCGCTGGGCGATCTCCTCGATTCCCGCCAAACCTCGGCGCCCCGCCAGGAACGGCCCCCACCGCGGCTCGTTCCCAACGATCAGGTTCTGCCACACCGGGAGATTCTCCGCGAGCCGCGGGTACTGAGGCACAATCGCGAGGCGCACCGGTCGATCGTGGGCGGGATGCGTCCGGTAGACAAAGCCTTCGTCGGGATCTTCGATTCCCGCGATGACCCGGACCAGTGTCGATTTCCCCGCGCCGTTCTCGCCCACCAGCCCGTGAATCTCTCCCGGAACCAACGTGAGTTCCGCCCGGGAGAGGGCACGGATCGGCCCGTACCAGCGGGCCACGGAGCTGACGGTGAGAAAGGGCATCTCCATGGAGCGGATTACCGGCGCGTCTGCTCAGGCATGTCCATCGTAAGCTCTCCGGAGCGCATGCGTTCCAGCAGATCTTCCATTTCTTCCCGAAGGTCGGTTGGGACGTTGCTGGTGAACGCGGAGTGCTCGGTGTCGAAGCTGACGGCACCGTCGGCCACCCCAAGAATCTGTGCGTCGCCGAATGTGAGCTCTCCGCGAATGGCAGCGAGGGTTGCGTCGTAGGTGGCGCGATCCTGCCGCACGAAGGAGGAGCCCACAACGATTCCAGGAGCCTGATCGTATCCACTGTCGTCGTACCACAGGACATAGGCGGAGTGTTCCCGGGCGGCGGCGATCGTTCCCTGGTTTCCTCCGCCGGCGATAGTGAGCACCACGTCACTGCCTTGGCTGATCATGTCGGCGGTGATCTCCTGTGCGCTGCCCGCGTCGAACCAATTGCCGAGGACGCGAAAATCAACCTCACCTTCGGCGGTAACTGACTGCAGGCCGGTGCGGTACGCGGGAAGGATCACATCGTTCATAATCGGGTACTCCTGTCCGGCCAGGAGACCCACTCGAGCGGCGTCGTTGGTCCGTTCCATGCCGCTGGTGGTGACCAGTCCGGCGAAGTATCCGGAGAGAAACGCCTGTTCCCGCTGGTTGAAAAGGATCGTGTGGATTCGGTCGTTGCCTTCGAGGTATCCGTCAAGTACGAGAAAATTTACCTCGGGAACCTGCTCCGCCACCGTCGACACGATTTCCGGCATGCTGGGATTTGACGTGACGATGAGATCGTAGCCACCGGAGGCCGCCATAGTCATGACGCCCTCTTCCCAGGTTGATTGATCAAATCCACCTTCCACGATTTCTACTGAGGTGGACCCCGCTTCGCCGGCGGCCTGGTTCACACCGTCCACCAACATCTCGTAGGTGGGGCTTCCGTCTACCACCCCCGGAACGAAGACACCCACGGCATATTCACTCTCCATGTCGGATTCGGGAGTGCCGGCGGCCCCCGCCGTCCCTGCGATCAGGGCCAACACAGTTATTGCATTCAGATAACGATTCATACTCCCATACTACCGAATGATCCCTGCCGTTGACCAGTTGTAGCGCGGGTGGTAGCTTCACGAGTGCTGTGGGACACCGAACATTTCTCGTTCTGGATATCGGAACTTCCTCGTTAAAAGGCGCGATCATGACCGATCGAGGCGAGGTGCTCTCGTCGATTCACCATCGCATCATGGGTCCCTCCGAGCGGGCGGCAGACTTTCAGGCGCACCGCTGGACTGACGCGCTTACGAAGTCGGTTCCGCATCTCGTTGCAGGCTATACCGTGGATGCGGTGGTATTCAGCGGTAACGGTCCGACGGTTGTTCCGGTCGGGCGCACCGGCGAGCCGGTGGGAGATCCACTTCTGTGGCTCGATGGCCGCAACGAGAGCATTCCTGAGAGTCGATCCTTCTATCTGGGGAAAATCGCCTGGTTTCATCGCCACTCTCCTGCGGCGGAGCGGGTCTGGAAGTATCTCCCGTTTCCCGAGTATCTCATCTATTGGCTCACGGGTGAGGCGGTTGCCACCACGCCGGGGACGGAGTTTTCTCCCTATATCTGGAGCGAAGAAGACGTGGAGCGCGCGGATATTCCTTCTGAACTGCTGCCCTCTTTTGTCACGATCGGAGACGTTGCCGGGCGAGTACGCGCCGCGGTGGGGGCCGAGCTGGGGATTGCCGCCGGGACGCCGGTTATTGCGGCAGGCTCGGATTTCTTGATGAGTCTTGTTGGGACCAACACGCTTCGGCCGGGGGAGACGTGTGACCGGGCGGGCACGTCGGAGGGCATCAACTACTGTTCCGCAACTCACGTCGATCGTCCCGGGCTTCGCACGCTGCCCCACGTGATTCCCGGGCGTTACAACGTGGCGGGGATCTTGTCTTCTACCGGGCTCCTCTTCGAGTGGTTTCGTGAGATCAGCGGCCAGAAGAACCGGGATTACGGTGACATGATGCTTGATATTCTCGACATCGCCGATACCGCGGATATACCGTGGTTTTTTCCCTCCGCGCATCGCGGGGCGGCGTGGGAGTTTCAACGCGGTATGTTTATCGGGCTCGGGGCAGAGCACAACAGTGCGGCCCTCGGACGGGCCGTGGTGCTTTCGATCGGATTTGCCGTCCGTGAGGCGGTTGACATACTCCGAGCCTCCCAGTGCGACGTGACCTTTTTGAACGCCTGTGGTGGACAAGCGAAGAATGGTCTCTGGACCCAGATGAAAGCCAACATCGTTGGCGTGCCTATACACGTTCCGGCAGTGGCCGATGCTGAGCTTACCGGAGATCTCTGCGCGGGAATGGTGGGTGTCGGGGAAGCTTCCTCTCTGGAAGAGGCAGCCGATCGTGTCGTACACATGGTGCACACCTATGAGCCGGACCACTCCCGGAGTGATCTATTTTTCGAGCAGTACGAGCAATACCGCGACCGGTACCAACGATTTCGACAGGCCCTGGAAGACTGTGAATAAAAGGGGGCTACCAACCGGTAGCCCCCAGGGCACACACGTTTCACACAGGGAGGGGTTAGCCTATCGCCTCTGTTCCCGTTTCTCCGGTGCGAATTCTAATTACATCGTCCAACGGGACCACAAAGATCTTGCCGTCACCGATTTTCCCCGTTCGCGCGCCTTTCACGATCGCGTCGATCGTGGGCTGCACAAAATCGGAGTTTACCGCGATCTCCAGACGAACCTTCTTGAGCAGGTTCACCTCGATATCTACGCCACGGTACGTCTCGTGATACCCTTTCTGTTGTCCGGCTCCCAACGCGTTGGTGACCGACATCTTAAACACTTGAGCTTTGTAGAGCTCCTCTTTTACCTCGTTCAGCTTGTGGGGCTGAATGTATGCGGTTATGAGCTTCATCAGTTAGCCTCCCATCCTGATTACATGTTGGAAAAGATCTGGAAACCGCTGTAGGACTCTGCTCCGTGCTCGGAGATATCCAGTCCCAACAGTTCATCCTCTTCACTAACCCGCAGCAGCTTCGCCGCTTTGAGTATACCGAACAGCACAAAGGCGGTGACCACAACCCAGGCGAAAACCGCAACGATGCCCAGTAGCTGCACACCGATCTGGCCTCCACGGGCAAGACCACTGCCGATCTTTTCCAGATCGCCGAAGAGTCCCACGGCCAGAGTTCCCCAGGCGCCTACCACACCGTGTACGGAAATCGCACCAACCGGATCGTCCACGTGCATTACTTTGTCGATGAACTCCACCGAAAGCACCACGAGGATACCCCCAATGAAACCTACCAAAATCGATGCTCCGGGGCTGATGACCCAGGTGCCGGCGGTAATCGCCACCAGGCCGGCGAGGGCGCCGTTCAGTGACATGGAGGGATCCGGCTTTCCGAACCATACCCAACTGGTGAACATCGCTGCGATCGCGCCGGCGGAAGCCGCCAGAGTGGTAGTGGTGGCCACGTAGGCGATATCTGCATCCATACCCGCCAGGGTAGATCCGGCGTTGAATCCGTACCAGCCGAACCACAGGATAAACACACCCAGCGCTGCCAGGGGCATGTTGTGGCCCTGAATCGCTTTCACCGTGGTCTGGCCGCCGGCCTTCACATATTTGCCGCGGCGGGCACCAATCAGAATGGCTCCGACCAACGCCGCCCAGGCGCCCACCGAGTGAACGACCGTGGAGCCGGCGAAATCATGAAAGCCCAGTTGCGCCAGCCATCCACCGTTCCAGATCCAGTGGCCGCTAATCGGATAGATCAAGCCGGAGATGAATACCGAATACAGCAGATACCCGGAGTACTTAGTGCGCTCCGCCATCGCTCCACTGACGATCGTTGCTGCTGTCGCGGCAAAGACTACCTGAAAGAACCAGTCCCGAAAGACGGTGCTCGTGGCGCCCGCCAGGAAGAACTGGTCAGAGCCGACAAAGCCGCCCACCGATGCCCCGTACATAAGACCCCAGCCGATAGCGAAGTATGCCAGGGCGCCCACCGAAAAATCCATCAGGTTCTTCATGATGATATTCCCGGCGTTTTTGGCGCGGGTCAGTCCCGTTTCCACCATGGCGAAACCGGCCTGCATAAAGAAGACCAGCGCACCGGCTATGGTGAGCCAGATCATGTCGAAGGCGGCTTCGACTTCCGGTAGCACCTCCTGGGCAACAACTTGGCCCACGGCGATTACAGCGAACAGGATCATGCCTATGATCAGTCGTCGCTTCATTGGAAACCTCCTCAAAGAAAAAACGTAGTTCACCAATGTAGTATGTAATCAACGTGCCAACTAATGCGTAATAAGTACGATATTGAGAAACCAAATTGTAACTTCCGTCCCTGCAAGAAGATAAAAAGACACCGGAACTCCAAAAATTCCGGTATTTATCCACGGCGGCGTCGTTGATTGTCATGATGACTACAAAAATGTATCGATATACAGCAAGTCCTACGATTTAGTACTAAAAATCTTCGGGTCGATTCCGTGTTTCTTGATCCGGAGTCCCATGATCCGCTCGGTGATATCCAACATCCGCGCCGCGCGAGCCATGTTCCCCTTGGTAGACTTCAGCGCATCCATCAGAAGCTCCCGCTCCAGATTGTCCAGTGTTTCCTGAAGCGAGCCGTGAATCTGGGTGTTGGTGCTTTCCGCCGACTGGAGGCTTGGTGGCAGGTGGTGCGAGTGGATTACGCCGTCCACTGAGAGTAGTACCGCCCGCTCAATGCAGTTCTCGAGCTCACGAACGTTACCGGGCCAGTGATAGTTGGTAAGCAGATCGATGGCAGGTGTGGAGATTCGGTGAATCGTCTTGTGATTGTTCTCTCCATACTTGGTGATGAAGTAGTCCGCGAGGAGAAGAATATCGTCTCTTCGTTCCCGCAGCGGCGGCAGATGAATCGGAAACACGTTGAGACGGTAATAGAGGTCTTCTCGAAACTTATCTCGCTCCATGAACTCCTCTAAGTTCCGGTTGGTGGCGGCGATCACCCGCACATTGGTACGAATCGTCTCGTTTCCTCCAACTCGCTCAAACTCCTTTTCCTGAAGTACCCGGAGGAGCTTCACCTGCGTCATGGGTGAGAGATCGCCGATTTCGTCAAGAAATATGGTGCCTCCGTTGGCTGCTTCAAAGCGGCCTTTTCGGGTGCTGATCGCTCCGGTGAACGCGCCCTTCTCATGACCGAACAGTTCGCTCTCGATCACGGTCTCCGGTAGTGCCGCGCAGTTGACCTTGATGAGCGGTTTTCCTGCGCGGGGACTGTTGTAGTGAATCGCCTGCGCCACCAGCTCTTTTCCTGTACCGCTCTCACCGCGAATGAGCACCGTGGCGTCACTCTTGGAGACGTGTGCCACCATGTCATACACATGTTGCATCGCCTTGCTCTTGCCGATGATGTTGGAGGGTTGAAACCGCTCCTCCAGTTCCCGGTGGAGTCGGTCGTTTTCTTCGAGCAGTTGCTCCCGTTCTTCCATTACGCTCTGACGGATCTTTACCGCTTGAGCGATCATGGATGCCACCACGCTGAGAATGCGCACGTCCTCCTGGAGTTTGCTCTCCCCCACGAACTCGCGGTCCACGCTGAGAGCTCCCACGGTCTCGTTACCGATCTTCACCGGCACGCAGATAAAGGAGATATCCTGGTACTGACGCTGACGACGGGCCCCGGTCTTATTGAGAAACTCAGGCTCTTCGCTGATGCGGGGTATGATCTTGGGCTGTCCGCTCTCAACTACTTTTCCGGTGATTCCTTCTCCCAGCTTGTACCGTCCTCGCTGGCGCTGGGAAGGAGAGAGGCCGTAGGCCGCCTCGATCTGGATTTCCCGGGTATTGCGGTTGAGCAGAGTGATCGTCCCGCGAAGCATGCCCAGGTGATCCGTGACCGCGGTGAGCACCGGCTGCACCACTTGTTTAAGGTCGAGACTCTGGTCAAGAATCTGACTGATCTCGAAGAGAAGCGAGAGCTCCTCGATTTTTCCCCGGTATTCGCTATTCTGATAGGTAGAACTCATCGATATCTCCGAGCAAAAGCTACATCATCGTATGAGAACACACAAGAGACGGATGTGAATAAGATTCATACATTAATGTATTGTTCTTATTCAGGTATCGAGATATCCCTCATAGATAATCTTCTCATTCCCGTCGAGACTGATGCTCTGATTGTGTTCAAACTGGCGATACGCGTCGCGCACGTCGGAGACCACGACGAGATTGGGGTTTACCGCCCGGATTTCCTCAATGCTCATCTCCGGTTTGTTCTGGACGATCAGACCGCGAATGTGGCGCAGGAGCGGCTTGTAATCCGCACCCAGAGATGGCACCAGAAGGATCTCCTGACCGTTCAGGCGGAGGCGCTGCTTGGCCTGCTCATAGTTCTTGGCCTTTACGATATTGCCGCTGCAGATCTCCCCGAATCCGCGCTGTCCACGGTTAAGAATGTTCCCCATGAAGTGCACTTTGATCGTGTTCATCATAATCGGGCTGTTCAGCGGAATCCCGGCGGCAGTAACGACCTTGTCGTTCCGATGGATGTAACCCTTTTGCAACGCCAGGCGCAGGGCGTTCTGAATCATCAGATCTGAGTCATTCACGTGCTCCGTGAGGAGCGGGTAGATGCCCCAATGAAGCAGCAACTGTCGATACACCACGTCCGAGGTGGTTACGGCGATCACCGGCTGCGTCGGTCGGTACTTGGACAAAAGCCGCGGGCTGTTTCCCCGGAGCGAAGGTGCCACGATCGCCGCCGCTTCCACATCGGTAGCCACCACATACGCGGCCTTGGTAATTGCATCGGCGATGTCATTGCTGGATTTGTGGAAGTAGAAGTACTCCTTACTGCGCTGAATGTACTCCTGCGAGCGCTCCACCTCCATGGCGATATTGTGCAACATGCGTACCGATTCTACCGGAAACTTTCCGCTGGCGGTCTCTCCCGAAAGCATCACCGCGTCGGTTCCGTCAAAGATCGCATTTGCCACGTCGGTCAGCTCGGCTCGGGTAGGTTTGGGATTGTTGATCATGGAGTCGAGCATCTGCGTGGCGGTAATCACCGGTTTGTTCTGCAGGTTGCACTGACTTATGATCCGCTTCTGCGCCAGAGGAATCTGGGCCGTCTCCAGTTGTACTCCCAAATCTCCCCGCGCCACCATCACCCCCGAGGAGAGGCGGGCGATTTCGTTGATATTCTCCAGGCCTTCTTCGTCTTCAATTTTGGAAATGATCCGGACCGGTGCCTTGGCGCGGTCTACAAGCTGTTGAATCGTTTGCACGTCCTTGGGTTTGCGAATGAACGAGGCCGCGATAAAGTCGATTCCCATGGATACGCCGAATTCGATGTCGGCAATGTCCTTTTCGGTGACGGCGGGCAACTTGGTCTTTACGCCGGGGACGTTGACGTTCTTTCGGCCGCCGATAATACCGCCGTTGCGGATGATACAGTGAATCCGTTCATCCTCCACCGATTCCACCTCGAGGTCGACGAGTCCGTCGGCAACGAAAATATGGCCGCCGGAATGCACTTCCTGAGGAAGGTTTCCGTAGGAGACGCTTAGAATATTCTCGTCACCCTCAAGCTCTTCCGTTGTGAGAGTAATTCGGCTATCCCGATTGAGCGTGATCGATCCTCCACCTTTGACCGTTCCGGTTCTAATCTCCGGGCCTTTGGTATCCAGCATGAGAGCGACCGGTATCCCGGTTTCGGTACTGGCCTGCCGTAGCATCTCCATCCGGCCCCTTTGTTCTTCGTGGGTGCCGTGACTGAAGTTGAATCTAGCGATATTCATTCCCGCCCGGAGTAGCTCTTTCATCAGGTCGAGGTTGTCCACTGCGGGTCCCATGGTGGCGACGATTTTCGTTTTTCTGAGCATAGACCTGTGCAGAGTAGTCAAAAACGCGGAACGTTTCCAGTGCGGCGAGCGTCAGGTGTCGACGGAATCGGAAGGGGACGAAGATCCGTCGTCGGACTCTTCTTCATCTGAGGCCAAGAGGAATCCGTACTCTTCGGAGGACACCAGCGCCGCGGTGTCCTCGTCGGAGTCTTCCTGGTCAAGAATCAGATCGATTTCGCGCCGGACGTTTTCGTGGGAGTGTGCGGCGGCGGTGAGCCGTTCGCTGTAGGCGTTGGCGGCAGTGTGAAAGCCGAGATCTCCGCGCACGAACTGACTGAGAAAATCAGAAAAGGCAACGATTGTACGACGCAAGGAGCGGAGATAGGTGATGCGATTGATAAGATACGGGTTTTCTTTAAGGGAAGAGAACAGACGCATGAGGGTAGCGTCAATAAAAAAAATATCCTCGAGAATCTTGTCCTGAAAGAACTCCTGGTCCACATCCAGGCGAAGGCCCGATTCCACCGTTCTCAGGATGGAGTGCAAAAAGAAGAGGTCATCCTCGTAGTGCACCTTTGATGCCATAATCGCTCCTCTCCCCGTAATATTGACATAGACACCCGACCGTGGTAAGTTCGCGCGACCTTCTTGCTACCACGATGGTATCAAATCGGTAGTCGCAAGTCCATAAGGAGGATTCGCAGTGAGAACGTACGAAGCTATGTGCGTGTTTCGTGCCGATCAGGAGACGTTCAATAGTGGCGTCGAGGCGGTACGAGCAGAATTGAACAAGTTGGGCGCCACCATAGATAAAGAAGAAGACATGGGCGTCCGAACGTTGGCTTTCCCCATCAAGAAAGAGCTCCAAGCTCATTACTATTACTACGTCTGCCAAATGGAACCCGAACAGGCGCACCAGACTGAAGCCCCGATGCGGCTCAAGAATCAGCTGTTGCGCTTTCTTATGGTTCGCCAAGACGACTAGTCTCCGATAGGAGGTCCCATATGGCCCAATCCGGAATCAATACAGTTGTTATCGCCGGTAATCTGGTTCGCGACGCTGAACTGAAATACACCAACAACGGACTTGCGATCTGCGAGTTCAGCGTGGCGGTGAACGACCAGAGAAAACAGGGTGATGCGTGGGTAGATGAGGCGCATTTTTTTGACGTCACCGTCTTCGGCCGTCGCGGCGAAGCGATTCAGCGTTACCTCACCAAGGGGAAAACCGTCGGGATTGAGGGAAAGCTGAAGCAGGATCGGTGGCAGAATCAGGAAGGTCAGAACCGGAGCAAAGTCGGGATTATCGCAAATAACGTCATGCTCCTCGGTGGCCGGGACGGAGGGTCGGGCGGATCCGATTCCTCCGGAGGAAATCGGGGCGGAGCTCCGCCGTCCGGCGACGCCGGCAACGGTACCAGCACCGCCGGTGGATTCGGAGGGGACGATTTCCCCGACGATATCCCGTTCTAGAGATGGAATAGCACTGATAGAACCGTATCCAGGAGGATAAAGGTGTCCGACGAAAGCAGAGGTCGAAGCCAGGATGATAGTCGCGGACGCGACGATCGAGATGGTGGTCGAGGGGGATTTCGCCCCCGCGGAAAAAGCCACTTTCGCAAGAAAGTTGATAAGATCAAGGTGCATAACCTTGTAGTAGATTACAAGCGGCCCGACGTGCTGCGCCGGTTTCTGACGGAGAGCGGGAAGATTCTTCCCCGGCGCATTACCGGTACGTCCGCAAAGAATCAGCGGAAATTGGTACGCGAAATCAAGCGAGCCCGTTATCTCGGGCTGCTTCCGATGGGTTGAGCCGGAACCTGATGAGTAATACCTCGATGCCCGTGCAGGAAGCGGTGCCGCTATTGCTTTCTGCGGCAGCGAGTGTGCTACTGTTCTATTCCGGGCTCTTTGCCTTTCTGTTCGTCGTACCGGTGCAGTACGTTTTCACCAAGTACGGCCCGCAGAAAGGTGTGGTGACGGCAGCCGGGACCGCCGCCGTGGTTGTAGTAGTCCATCTGCTGCAAGTGGCGCGGTTGGAGAGTATCCCCGCCGATATGGTGAGGCTGCTGTTTCTTGATTCGCTTATGCCTGTAGGTCTGTTGGCCGGATTGGCGGTGATCAACCTAAACCATCGCCATCCGTGGTGGGGGCGGCTGCTCATCGGTTCCGCGGTGGCGGTGCTGGGCGCAGTTCCCAGTTTACGGATTCTGGCCCTCGCCGGCGAGGGAACTGGTCCGTTGAGTGATCAGATTTCCGCCATGGTGGAAATGCTGGGAGTCACGGAAAATACCGAGCAGATGATCCGGACGATCCAACAGGTGGCGATGAATACGGTGGGAATCGGAATTGTCGCGACGCTGGCGGCCAATTGGTGGCTCGGCAGGAGCATTGTACTGCGCCGATACGGACTCATGGAGAGCCTGCGTCCCGCTCGGGTCATGAATGACTTAGTGTGGGTCGTGATCGTCGGCCTGGCGATCGTTGTGGGTTCCGAGTTCGTTGAGACCGGGTTTGCAACACCCCTCGGGTGGAATGCGCTACTGGTGGGATCGTTTCTCTTCGGTGTGCAGGGTGTCGGACTGATCCAGCATTTTGTCCGTCTTCGGGGTGGGACCGACCGCGGTGAGCGTTGGGTCCCCACGGTGGTGTTGATGCTGCTGTTCGTACCGGGGATCAATCTGCTGGTTATGTTGGGTGTGCCGTTGCTGGGCATGAGCGAAGTATGGGTAGATTACAGAAGGGGAGAAGAATATGAAGGTCATTCTGAACACTGACGTTGCCAGCCTCGGCGAGGAAGGGGACGTCTGTACGGTAGCGCCGGGATACGCCCGAAACTATCTCTTGCCGAAGGGGCTTGTCCTTGAAGACAACGCCCGAAACCGGGAGTTGATCAATGCCCGTCGTGCGGAGATCGAAGCGCGGAAGGCTGAAAAACGTCAACAAGCTGCTTCCATCAAGGACCAGATCGAGCGGGAACCGTTGGTGGTTCGCATGACGGCGGGAACCAACGGCAAGCTCTTTGGTTCGGTGAGCGCTGCCACGATCGTGGAACAGCTTGCTGCGCGCGGCATCGAGGTTGAGCGCAAGAAGGTTGATGTACCGGAGAACACGATCAAGACCACCGGTAACTTCAAGGTTCGTGTCCGCCTTTATGGAGATGACGAAGCGGTGCTTGCGGTCTCGGTGGAGGCCAGCAACGCCCGGGAGATTGAGGCTCAGAAGGCCAAGGAACCTGTACCCGCTGAGAACGCATCGCCGGAGGATGCGTCGCACGGTGAGGCGAGTCCCGCCGAAGAAGCAACGGAGCCCACAGAAGATGCGGCGGAGTCGGAAGAAGATCTGGATCCGGAAATGGTGGCGATGCAGGCCGCCGACGAGGCAGACGAAGCCGAACAAGAAGAGGAGTAAGCCGCCCTCATGGAAGGGCGACTTCCCCCGCACAATATTGATGCCGAGGTAGCCTCCCTGGGCTCGATCTTGCTGGATGCGCCGGCGATAACCCGGGTGGTTGATTACGTTCGCCCAGATGATTTTTATCGTCAAGCGCACGGCAAGATCTTTGAAGCGATACTTCATCTCTGGGATCGCGGTGAGAGTATCGACCTCATCACGCTCACCGCTGAGTTGCAAGCCACAGGACAATTGGACCGGATTGGTGGTGCGGCCTATATCTCATCCTTAACTACGGCCGTCCCCACCAGTGCCAACGTCGAATACTACGCCCAAATCGTGCAGCAGACGAGTGTCCGCCGGAGGCTCATCACATTAGCTGCGGAGATTACGGAGAGCTGCTTCGACGACACGATTCCCACCCGTCAAGTCATTGAAGAAGCGGAACGGCGCATCTTCGAGCTGGCCGAGACCAACCAGACGCAAGGATTTCAGGCGGCGAAGGAAGTCGTAAAGCGTACCGTCGACGCGATCGAAAAGCTCTACCACAACCAGGATGATTATACCGGTGTACCCACAGGTTTTCATGCGCTGGATAACATGACCAGTGGCTTCCAGAACAGTGAGTTCATCGTAATCGGGGCCCGCCCATCGGTGGGAAAGACCGCGTTTGCCCTCTCCATGGCGGCAAATATTGCGATCGGCCGGAAAATTCCCACGGGAATTTTCACCCTGGAGATGAGTGACATGGCTCTCATGCAGCGGCTCATCGCCAGTGAAGCGCGAATCGCGAGTCAGGTGATCCGAACCGGAATGCTGCGAACTACCGATTTTGCCAATCTCACCAACGCGGCCAGTCGGATTTATGATTCTCCGCTCTGGATATCGGACACTCCCGGTATGCGCTTGCTGGACCTTCGCGCTCAGGCCCGGCGGATGGTCGGCCAGCATGGCGTACGGATCATCATCGTGGACTATCTGACGCTGATTACCAATGAGAACGCCGAACTCGCGCGCCATGAGCAAATCGCCGATATCTCCCGGTCTCTGAAGGCGCTCGCCCGAGAGCTCGAAATCCCAGTGATCGCGCTGTCTCAGGTCTCTCGTGATACTGAAGGCAAGCGACCGATGCTGTCCAACATTCGGGAGTCGGGAAGTATCGAGCAGGATGCCGACGTGGTTCTCTTTTTGCATCGTGAACGCAATTTGGAGAAGGAATCGACGGAGACGCTGAACGTAGTGGAAACTGAACTGATCGTCGCCAAGCAACGTAACGGTCCGGTGGGGACGATACAGATCGCTTTTATCCCGCGGTATACGAAGTTTGAGAATCTTGCCGACGATATGGAAGATGGAGGGTAACAGCTATGGATCTGACCACGATGTACAATTTCGAAGACCTTACCAATGAGGCGGAGCGGCTGATTATTGAAGAGCTGGGCCGGCAACTCGAAGAGGCGGGCGACACGGCGTGCGCCGATGAGGATTGTATTCTGGATATGGCGGCGTACGCACTAAACCACGTTCGGCCGATGTACCGCGTCAACTTGCTCGGGAGACTCTACGCCGACACACTCATGCAAGAACACGGCGATGAAATACGTGGTGCGGTACAAGAAGCGATACGGAAGATCTCGGCGGATTACAGCTGAAGAGGCGCGTCCGCCGCAATTTGCAACCAGTTTCAGACCCCGTCTACCGATAGAGGTATCTCACCGAAAAAGATTGGGTCCCTCTCAGGCTCAGGAGGACGGCGCAGGATCACCGCTAAAGGGATCGAACTGCTCTCCGTCCCCATTTTCTGAATCACGTTGGTTATCATCACCGTCGTTTGCGCTGTCAAAGCGGTGGATGCGTGAGTCGTCTTCTCCGGTATCTTCTACCTGATCCAACTCGCGCTCCTGGATATCAATCCGCCGGGAACGCAGCGTGGTATCCGGTTGATTAAGACTGAGGAACTCCTCCACGTCCAGTTGACTACCGGATGCGATAAAGCGTCCATCGGCACGGATCGCGACCCAGGAACCGTGATCATTGTCGGCGACGTAGAAATCAATCACCGGTTCGCCGCGGGAACGGTCGAGAACCGAGACGCTTCCGTCCCGATTCAGGCTGACGAGAAACTCCCCCTGGAGGTAGATCTTTCGGGGAATGTGCTTGTGATTTCGCAGCAGCTCCGAGACGCGGGAGCCGTCCCAGCGAAGGATGCCGCCGCGGTCGTCCAGCGTGGTGTAGGCGGTTCCGGTGACCGGATCGTGGATAAGTTGCGCATCGAGGTATTCGCCTGAGATCTCAAGGATAGTCCGCCGCCGGGTCAGGTTGGTTCCTTCGAATACTTCAACGACGGTGGTAGTTTCGCCGTTCTCACTTCCGCGTATTCCTATGGCGAAGAGTCGGCCCCGCCGTTCATCGTAGTCTAGGAAGAACACCAGGTCGGTTTCCGAATCGAGGGGAACCGTTTCTCGGGTATTCGTATTCACCCGGAGAATCGCCGAGTCAAGAAGTCCCTGGGCGGCTTTTCCGATAAAGATACCCCGGGAGGTGCGTATCGCGGTCTGCAGACCACGACCGCGATAGTCCATGAGCAGGTCGCCGTCGGCGCGATCCCGGAGCTCGAGCACCCCGGAGCGAGACAAGGTGAGAATCTCACCTTCATACGCATCGAGTGACGCCAAGCCGGATCCGATTTCGAGAGACAGGGGAATGAGTTGGCCGGTTTCGATCTGGTATTCCTGAAGGCGGCCTTCAGAATTGGATGGCATCCACAATAGTAGTTCCTGCCCGTTGGTATCTATGAAGTCGCTGAGCGGTCCGGCGGGCACTTCAACAATGTTTTGTCGTACAGAGCTGCGATCGGTTCGGCTCCGCACCTGATCGCTGAAGAAATTGCCGGCAATGGTGATCACTCGCTCGGCGGTGAGCATATGGAGGCGACGATCAGTCACGTGGAGGTCCATAATCGGCTCCACGGTAGCCGTAGAAAACGTTACCGGCTGGGATTCAAACGGCAGCCAACGGAGGATATCACCGGACGGCTTACCGGCGAAGAATCCTCCCCCGGCCAGTGTGATGTGAGCCGCATCGGTCGGAAACTGCCGCCGGGTAGCGTAGCGCTGCTGCAGTGCTCCATCCACCAGCCGGTACCGACGGATCGACCGACCGCCGCCAAAATTGGATGAGATGAGAACGATATCTCCGTTGCGATCGTCCACCGAGATATCCGTGATCGTTCCCGCAGCGGCGCGATCAACAACTTCTCCACTCAGGAGATCTATGATCACCAGGAAACCGTCGGGGCTCCGGGCCGCGGCGTAACGATTTGTCTGGAGAAGGGTGAGCAATTCGAGATCGCTTGGCGCGGTGAATTCTGCGACGTTTCTGCCGGTGACGATTGTACGGTAAACAATCCGGCCCGAAGATGGGGCATAAGTCATCACGCGCTCTTCGCTGGTGGCTACCACCATCCATCCGATGATTCCCGTTGCGTCGCGGAGAAACGGAAGTTGTCGTCCGGAATCGGCGTTTAGTATCCTCATGCTCTCTCGGGAGGGAGTTGAGTACAGCAAGTACGAGTTCTCCGGAGACACAGTCATTGTCAGTACTTCGTCCTCGGGAGTGTGGAGGAAAAGGCGCTCTCCCTCCCGCCAGTTCCATACCGTGATGCGATTGCGTCGTCCGTCACTGGAGTAGAGGGCAACCCGGTCACCGTCGGGATAGACGTGGATTTTCTGTACCGGGAGCTGGTCGGCCCGAATACTCTGGAGCAATCGGCCGGACTCAGCGTGCCACACGATGAGCTTGCCGTCACTTCCCGCTGAGAAAAGAATCCGGCCATCCGGATCGTAGACCATACCGGTTATCGAGCTGCTGTGGCCGGTCCGTACCGTAATCGGCGGGACAGCGGCCAGTTGGGTGGCCAAGACGACCAGAAATATCACAACCAGAATTATCACAAGAGTTGTAGAACGAACAAAGACTCGCATCAAAGATCAACCTCGCGCGAAGAACAGGATGTCGTTAAATAGAGCAAAGAACATCAGTCCCAAGATAATGACGTTTCCCACCATCTGATAGTGGTATACCACGCGGGGATGAACCGGCTTGCGCCGTAGCATCTCCACGAGACTGAGCACGATCTGGCCCCCGTCGAGAACCGGTATCGGAAGAAGATTCATGAAGAAAAGTGTAATACTGATCAGACTGAGAAAATTGAAGAAAGAGAAAATGCCGCGCCCTAATCCGCTCTCAGCCCCAGTGGTGGCGATTTCTCCTACCATATAGGTGATTCGGACCGGCCCCATAAGGGCCTGGTTAAGATCAACTCCGGCAAAGAGCAGTCCGATTCCCCGGATAGTGAGCCGCAGCGTCTCAACCGCCTGACGGACGCCTTCTACGGTACCACCTATCAGTCCAAACTCCGGTGTAGCGATGCGTATTGTCTCATATGCCACGCCCAGGGAGGGTGCCCCCTGTTCGGTGGTGTCGGGGACCACTGTAAGATCACGGGTACCACCATCCCTGGCGACGGTGATTTCAACCGACGAACTGCCCGCTGCCGCCAGTGCTTGTTCAACGGCGATCGAGTGAGGGGTATCGGTACCACTGATCGATAGTATGCGGTCGCCCGGTCGGAGGCCGGCGATATCGGCAGCGGAGGAGGGATTAACCTCAGCTATAACAGGATCAACCCAGGGAAACACCCCGATTCGACCGGCCCCGGTCTGGGTATTCAGTTCCGGTACGACGGTTGTGGTACGGCGACGTCCGTCCCGCTCAATAGTGACGGAGAGCTCCTGCTGGGCGGCCTGTCCGATACGAGTTTGAAGATCCCGAAACGACTCGATCTCTTCACCGTTGATGGATACGATCCGATCTCCCGTTTGGAATCCAGCCTCCGCCGCGGGGCCGGCGTCCATGCCGAACTCATCGGCCCGGACGATCCGATTGGGGAACGTCTGGATCGAATAGCCCACAATGGCGATCGCCGCCAGGACGATTACCGCAAAGATGAAATTGACCAGCGGTCCGGCGAAGAGGATAATAATTCTCCGCCAGGGTGCGGCGGCGTAGAAGTCTCCTTCTTCCACCTCAATTCGGGAACTGCGGTTCTGCCACGCTCGGAGGAGTGCATGCTCCCCTTGCATTTTGCAGTATCCGCCGATGGGCAGCCAGCTGATCCGGTAATCGGTGCCGCCCCGGCGGAAGGAGAAGACCTTTTTTCCCCATCCGACACTGAACGCCTCGACGCGGACGCCGTTCGTTTTGGCGGCGACCAGGTGTCCCATTTCGTGGATGAATATTACCAGTCCGAGGCCCAGAAGGCCGATCAGGACGTTGAGCATACGTTTAAACTCCTAGAAAGCATACAGTATCACGCAGCCGTAGAAAAAGAATGGCGCCACAAATACCGCGGAATCGATCGAGTCGAGAAGTCCGCCGCGACCGGGAATGAGTTGGCCGGAGTCTTTCACGGCGGCGGAGCGCTTGAAACCCGACTCAACCAGGTCCCCGACAATCGAAGCAGTTCCCACGACAGCCCCGAACAGAACGTGAAGAATCGTCGCCCCCGGAAGCACATCCGGGCGGATGATTCCCGCTCCCACTATGACAGCAACGCTGGTCAGAAATCCGGCAACGAACCCGATTACGGACTTGTTGGGGCTGATCGCCACCGGTGGAATTCCGTCCCGCCGTCGAGTGATCGGGCCCAGGAGCCGCCCGAAGAACCATGCCAGGCTGTCGTTCAGATAGACGGACAGAAAGAAGATGAGCAGGAGCTCGGAGTTAAACTCGAAGCTCACCAGGCGGGCGGCGTGCCACGTGAAGAGTCCGGGATAGATCAGGAGAAACAGATGACTGGTTACTACCGGTACGATCCGATCGATATCACTCTCGGTACGTTTCAACACTTGAACCGTCATGATCAGCGCGGCCGCCACTGTAAGCGTGGGCACGACGATCGCCGATGCGCCGATTCCGCCTGCTACCCGTCCCATGCCGGCCAGTGAAGAGAGATATCCTATGGTAGGAATCGATGTTCCAATGAGCGGGATAATGACACTACTGCCGGGATAGGTACGCAGGGAGGCGGGGAAAAAAAACGCCGCCTCCCGGGCGGCGAGGGCTGAGGCAACCACCACGAGCACGCCGAATGCGGGAAGCCCTTGGGTGCGGCCCACGAACGCACTAACGCCGAGCAACGGAATACCTACAAAGAATACCAACAGCCGAAAGAGCGTATTGCGACTCACCGCATGCCTCCAAAATTACGCTTGCGGCGACTGAAATTGTCGATCGCATCGTTCAGGTCGTCACCGTTCCATTCCGGCCAAAGGCGGGGACTGAAGAAGAACTCGGCGTACGCGCACTCCCACAGCAGAAAATTGCTGATGCGTTGCTCGCCGCCGGTGCGAATCACCAGATCCGGGTCCGGCTGCTCCGGTAGGTCCAGATATGCGCGAAGATCGTCCTCCCGCAGCGGCCCTGAGGCCGAGTCGGAATGTGAAGAGATCCAACGATTCACCGCCCGAACAATCTCGTCGCGACCGCCATAATTCACCGCCAGGTTGACGGTTATGGCGGTGTTGTCCTGCGTTTCTCTGCTCACAGTGGCGATCTCTCGGCGTACTTCCTCCGGCAACCCCTCGATATTACCACTGTGAGTAACGCGGACATTATTCTCACGGTAAAAGCCGTACTGATCGCGAAGATTTCGGGCAACCAGTCCCATGATGAACGAGACCTCTTCTTCCGCGCGACGCCAGTTCTCGGTGGAAAACGCGTAGAGCGAAAGGAATTCAACGCCTCGGGCTATCGCCTGCAGCACCACTCGCTTCGCCGCCTCGATTCCTTCCTTGTGTCCTCGCGTACGACGAAGGTTTCGAGCGGTCGCCCAGCGGCCGTTGCCGTCCATAATGATTCCAATATGTCGCGGTATGATCGTCTCCCTCGCATCGGACATCAGATTTCCAGGATCTCGCTCTCCTTGGCCTCCAGTGTCGAATTGATCTCGTCGATGTACTTGTCGGTGATTTCCTGAATCTGGTCTTCCGCTCGCTTCAGATCGTCTTCGCTGATATCGCCGGCCTTCTCCTGCTTCTTCAATTCATCGTTGGCATCGCGCCGGATGTTTCGAATCGCCACGCGGGCTTGCTCGGCGGTACTCTTGGCAAGCTTCACGATCTCCTTGCGGCGGTCTTCGGTGAGCGGCGGGATGTTGAGACGGATAACCTTTCCATCACTGCTCGGGTTTAAGGAGAGCTCCGACGCCTGAATCGCCTTCTCGATTTGGCCGAGCAAGTTCTTGTCCCACGGCTGAATCACCACCAGTCGTGATTCCGGTACACTAATACTGGCGACCTGATTCAGAGGGGTTGGGTTACCGTAGTACTCAACCCGTATCTTGTCGAACATCGCGGCCGATGCGCGGCCTGTGCGAAGGCCGGAGAGTTCTTCTTGAAACGCCTGCAGACTCTTTTGCATGCGCTGGTCGGTATTCTTGATTGTTGCGTCCATCGGTACCTCCCGATCGGGTAGTCAGCCCGATGGTATAGACCATCGGGCTGGTTGGATAGTATGCGGTGGCAGGCGAACTCTAGATGTCTTCGCCTACCGCGTAGACGATGTAGTCGTCAACCGTAACCGTTCCACCGGCAGTGTTGCCAACTTCCTTCGCGATATCCTTTACCGGCTTCTTTTCATCCTTCACAAATCCCTGCTCCAACAGGCAAATCTCGCTGAAGTGTTTGCGGAGCTTTCCCTGCACGATTCCCTGGATAACCTTCTCCGGCTTATCCATGGTTTTCGCCTGACTCAGGAAGATCTCTTCCTGCTCCTTGCGGTAGGATTCATGAATGCTTTCCGTTGCCAAATAGGCTGGACGGAACGCCACCACGTGCAGTGCTACATCAAAGGCGAAGTCCTTAACGTGCTGCGAATTGGTGAGTTCCGGCTTATCGACACCAACCGTGACAATACCGCCAAGTCCGCCGGATTCGCCGTGGATATAGGACGAGAACACCTGATTGTCGTTCTTTTCCACCACCTGAAAACGTCGGAGGCTCATGTTTTCCTTGATCGTGGAGATCGCGTCCTGCACCTTGGCGTTCACCGCTTCGTCTGCTTCGGTGATCTTCCGGTGGAGTATGTCAGCGGTGAGCTCCTCACCGAGTGCGACAAACGTCTCGTTGCGGGCTACAAAGTCGGTCTCGCAGGCCATCTCGAGAATTGCGGCGTGGTTTCCATCGGTCCTGACGAAGACACGGCCTTCATTGGTGGCTCGTCCACTGCGCTTGGCCGCCGCCGCCTTGCCCAGCTCCTTGAGAATTCGCTCCGCCTTGGCGAAATCACCGTCCGCCTCCTGAAGCGCGTTCTTGCAGTCCATCATTCCGGCGCCGGTCTTATCTCGCAGCTTTTTTACATCTGCGGCTGTTACTGCCATCTATTTGTTCCTCCTGAAATTGAGTGAGCCGGGACGCGGATGGCGCCCGGCGGAAAATCAGTCCTGGTATAGTGTTTCTTCGTCGAGGCCCGCATCTTTGGCCACGGCTTCCTCGGGAGTGGTCTCATCCTTGGGAAGCTCTGGGTCATCGCCGGGCTCGTAATCGGAATAATCCTCGGCGGTATATCCGGGATCTTCTTCCGCATCCGCTCCTACGGCGGCGGCGAGTTTCACCGTTTCCACTTCCTCTTCCTTGGCCTCGGAAGACTCGTCGGTGTTCTTCGCGTCATCTTCGCGGCCTTCGGAGGCGCTGGACAGCTCCTGTTCATCCTCATCGTCCTGGAGGTTCTCAATCACCTCGAGCCCGATCTCGTTGTCGGCTTCAATCACCGCCTTGGATATAATCGATGTAAAGAGCGTGATGGCGCGAATGGCATCGTCATTGCCGGGAATCGGATAATCGATACCGGTAGGATCACAGTTGGTATCCACCACGGCTACGATGGGAATTCCCATTCGCCGTGCTTCAGCCACCGCAATCGCCTCTTTGTGGGTGTCGATGATAAAGATCGCCCCGGGGACATCCTTCATCTCCTTGATACCACCGAGGTTCTTTTCGAGGCGTTGCTTCTCTTTGATGAGTTTGGAAACCTCTTTCTTGGTGAGGCTTTCGAACGTGCCGTCCACCTCCATCTTCTCAAGCTTCTTGAGACGCATGAGGGACTTTTTGATCGTCGTAAAATTGGTGAGCATACCGCCAAGCCAGCGGTTATTTACGTAATGCATGCCACAGGCTAGTGCTTCTTTCTCGATTGCCTGCTGCGCCTGCTTCTTGGTCCCGATGAACAGGATCGACTTGCCCTGCAACACCGTCTGGCGAACCATCTCGTAGGCATCCTTGATCGCTACGATCGTCTTCTGCAGATCGATGATGTGAATGCCATTGCGTTCCGCGAAAATGAACTTCTTCATGCGCGGATCCCACCGCTTGGTCTGATGGCCAAAGTGCACACCGGACTCAAGCAGATTTTTCATGGTAACTACTGCCACGATTCTCCTCCTTGTGAGCGTCTATTGCGCTCACCCCTTCGCTTGTTCTCGTCTGTCGGTCCCTGCCCGGACCGCAGCGGAAGATTATGGTCTTGGAACAGCGCCCAAAAACCGCCTGATGATAGAATATACGGTACCTATTGGCAAGCCCACCACCGCCGTGTAGCTCCCGTGGATCGCCGTAATGTACGCACCGCCGCGCCCCTGAATTCGGTAGGCACCGGCAACCCCCTGCCACTCACCGGTAGATACGTAATCATCGATCTCCGCGTCCGATAGGGGAAGGAACGAGACTGTTGTTGTGGAAGTTTCTTCGACAACATCCCCCTGGTTGGAGACAAAAACCACCGCCGTGTGTACGTGATGATCCCGTCCCGAGAGCACGGCAAGCATTGATCGGGCGTCGTCCGCATCCCGCGGCTTTTCCAGGGATCTTCCTTCTACCGCCACCACCGTATCCGCCGCGAGGAGTCCTATCGTGCCTGGTCTCAGTTGCGCGCTGTGCGCCTTGAGCCGGGCTCGCTGCAACGCCAATTGTGCCGGTGCCCCGTGCACCGAGGCTCCTTCCTGGCGGAGCGCCGCGATCGAGACCGATTCCTCGTGCGCATGCGATGGTGCAACGATCGCATCGATTCCGATCTGTGCGAGGAGCTCCTTCCGGCGGGGACTGGCGCTGGCCAGTGTCACGCGGTGTGCGGGAGTCAGCATAATGCGGACCGTATCACGGGCTGAGGGAGTTCTCAATAGAGTAATACGGGGGAGGAAGGCGGGTAGGTCCGGACGGCGGGAGGTCCGTGCGAGAACTCACCGTTGACTTTTCGGCTGCTGATCGCGATAATCACCACTCGACCGGTCACGTAGCTCAGCTGGATAGAGCGTCGGCCTCCGGAGCCGAAGGTCGTGGGTTCGAATCCCGCCGTGATCATTCCCCCGCATCTTCTAATTCTAACTCGTGTATGGGCCGTTGAGGCACTGAAAGTATCGTCGCGGTGTCTGAGTACTCGATTCGGCCGCCGAGCTGCGTGGCCCAGGCGCCGCAGAGTGCTCGGGAAGTGGCGCTTGGGTATGAGCGGGGGCTTGAGTTGAGGAGTATTTGTATTTCCACGTGCCACTCGGTTTCATCGGTAGTGAGTTTAACTTCCACCGAGTCGGTACCGGCCGAGGCTCCGTTCAGTTCGCACCACCGGAGCATCTCCGCCACATACAGTCCCAAAGGGATAGCCTGGTTTACCGTGAGTGTCGCTCGTGGTTCAGCGCCGGCCCCGGCAGCCGTGCCGGCAGTGGTCACCACCGCACGCTGTCCCGGATTTCGCGCGGCGGTGCCAACCAGTCGTTTGAGCAACTCCTCCAAGTCGATCGCCGCAGGATTGTCACATGCCATCGCGATTTCGTGCGTATCGGCCATGGCGTACACCCGCCGCCGGACGGCGTCGGGAGGTTCCGATTCATCTGCCAAGTTAAGAAACGCGAGAACCGTTTGCAGGTTGTTCTTCACGCGATGGTGCAGCTCCCGAACCAGGAGTTTCTTCTGCTCCAACGCCTGTGAGAGGAGTTCCCCGGCACGAATCGTCTCCCGGTGGGCGGCATCCTTCCGGCCGGAGTAGATGCGCATCAGCCCATATATCAGAACCGTGGTGAGGAGTACGTAAACCCAGCCCTTGGCAGTTTGAAGGCGGACGATCTGTTCGGGGGAGGTCGCAAACCAAACAACCAACGTATCCGAGGCGAGAATCCAGAGGAAGCCGAACAAAAAGTAGATGGCAGCTATTTTGAGTGGTCCCCGATCGGTCATATTCTCAGAGTATACTATCACCGCCGGTGAGAAATCCGGGGTCCATATTCATTTCGGAGAGAGGTGTGCTACCTTTGCCGCCATGGATCGCACGCTGCCCCCTTCAGACGCCGGGGCTTCTCTCGCCAATATGCTTGCCATGCTTGCAGCGGTGGCGATGTTCTTCTCTACATTGGAGTATCTCATTCCCAAACCGGTGCCGTTCTTCCGGGTCGGTCTGGCGAATCTGCCGATTCTGGTGGTACTCCGGTTCTTCCGGCCCCGCCACGTGTTGGCGCTGGCGCTGCTAAAAGTGCTCGGCCAAGGGCTTATCAACGGAACGCTGGCGAGCTACGTGTTTCTGTTCTCTCTGTTTGGAACTGTTGCAAGTGCCTTGGTGATGATCGGCGTCGCCTCTCTGGGGACGCGGCGCGTGAGTCTGGTGGGGATTAGTACGGCCGGGGCGGTGGCCAGCAACATCGTGCAGGTGACGCTATCGGTGCTGTTCATCTTCGGTCCAGGATCATGGGTGATCGCGCCGCCCTTTCTGATCCTGGGGACGATCGCCGGGGTGCTGGTAGGGGCCCTGGCGGAGCATTTTGCCTCGTTCTCGCAATGGCTTCAACGCTTGGAGGCTGACTATTCTCTCCTTCATCGGCCCGCTATGAGTACGGAGAAGGGAGGAGAGTGAGTCTTCGGCGCCAGGATCCGTGGATGCTTTCCAATATCTCGGCCCGAATGCTCTTCTGGGGGGGCATGCTCACGCTTCCGGCGTACCTGCTGCAGAATGATCTGATGATCCGCCTGGCGCAAGTCGTGTTATTCGGTGCTCTGGCGCGGGTGGCAGGCAAGAAGCTGCAGTGGGTGTACTTCCTCTCTATTATTGCCACGATTACCATCTTTCACGTGATCGTGCCCTCTGGTGCCGTGCTGGCGGAAATCGGTGGGTTTCGTATTACCCAGGGGGCACTCCGCACGGGCGTCTTTAAGGCTCTCACGATCGTGGGGATGGTCTTTATCTCACTGGTAGCGGTCCGTGCTGATCTGCGCCTTCCGGGGAAACTCGGGGCGCTGGCGGGGAAGATCTTCTGGTCTTTCGAACAGATCATGGAACGGCGCGGAGAACTCGGGGTGCGACGGCCATTCCACAACGCCGACGCACTGCTGAGCGATCTCTACCGGGAGCTCATTTCCATGGACGAGACGGTCGCGGCAACGGCGGAACGCAAAGCGACCGCCCCTCCAACCACGGAGATAGGTTAAGATCCGAAGAGCGT
>JBBDTM010000073.1:0-59737 GCA_040904425.1 Alkalispirochaeta sp. | reverse complement strand
AACGCGACCGCCGCTCGATCCTCGGTGATAGGTTTCTCCGTGGTAGCAGTAATCGTGACGGTGCAGTGGGCGGTGCTGCTCGTGGGGGCCCGATGACGTTGCGCCAAAGAACAGATATACTAGGGCGTATGGACACTGTGATCTTTAGCGGAATTCAGCAGCTCGGAGTTGGCGTTCCCAATACCGACGAGGCGTACGCATGGTACCGACGGAGCTTTGGCACCGATCTTCCGGTATTTCGGGAGGCGGCGGAAGCGCCGCACATGACTCCCTACACCGGTGGAACCGTGCACGGCCGGGACGCGATGTTGGCGATTAATCTTGCCGGCGGGGGCGGGTTCGAGATCTGGCAATATACCAGTCGGACTCCGCAACCACCGGTGCGACCGGTGGAGATCGGCGATTACGGTCTTTTGGCGGGACGGGTCCGTGCGAAAGGTGTTCACCAGGCATACCAGCGGCTCCAGGCGGAAGGTGTTGAAGTTCTCGGCGGGGTAGTGGAAGACCCCGATGGAAAGGCTCGCTTTGCGGTACGGGATCCCTATGGAAATCACCATCAAGTGGTTGAGAGCGAGAGTTGGTTTTCCAAGCCGCGAAATCATACCGGTGGCGTAGAGGGTGCCCTTATCGGGGTTTCAGACATGGCTGCGTCATTGGATTTTTACGCTACCGTCCTCGGCTATGATACCAAGATTTACGATGAGGCCGGGGTATTCGACGATCTCTCGGAGCTTCCCGGGGGAGACCGTACGTTACGCCGGGTCCTGTTGCAGCGCTCGGACGTTAGCAAAGGCGCCTTCAGTGAACTGTTTGGTGTTACTCGATTGGAACTCGTGGAAGTTGCGGATCATCAGGGTATAAAGACGTTTGCCGACCGGTATTGGGGTGATCTGGGCTTCATCCATCTCTGCTTCGATGTGGTTGGAATGGATTTGCTGAAGACGCGGTGCGAAGCCGCGGGGCATCCATTTACGGTGGATTCCGGCACAAGCTTTGATATGGGCGAGGCCGGCGGGCGATTCGCATACATTGAAGACCCTGACGGAACGCTCATCGAGTTCGTCGAGACGCACAAGCTGCCGGTGATGAAGAAGTTTAACTGGTACCTTGACCTGAGAAAGCGGGGAATGGAAAAACCACTTCCCCGGTGGATGATCAAAGCGATGGGGATGGGGCGCGTCAAGAGCTGACGACGCCCCATCAGGCGAGAGCGGCGCACGCCGCCAATATCCCGATTCCCTGCCCTAGATTCCGTAAACTTTCCGGATCTTCTTGTCCTCTTCCGTATTCATCTCAAGCCGCAATCCCAGGTTGTCCCTCATGTCTTTGAACACCGCCAGGGTGTTCTGCACATCTTCTTCCTCGTGCATCGCAGTGGGAATCATACGGAACATGAGCAAACCGATAGGAATGACCGGATAAGCGATAGCAGTGACAAAAACGCCCTGTTTTCTCAGAAAACCGGAGGTGGCTGCGCCCATCGCTTCCATCGACTGATCGCCGAGAGGTACGAACACGGAACAGATCGGCGACTCGCCGGCACCTACGTAGAATCCCAACTCCCGGAGGCCGCTCTTCAGTTCATTGCTTCGGGCCCACATCTTCCGGCGGCGATCTTCTCCCGCTTTGACCAGGTCAAAGGTCCTGCGCAGCGTCTGCACGTACACCATGGGAAGACTTTTGGCAAAGACCTGGGTCCGAGCGTTGTAGGCGATCCAGTCGGTCACCGCTTTGTCGGAGGCGGAGAAGCCACCGATGGAGGCAAACGCCTTCGCAAAGGTACCAAAATAGATGTCTATTTTATCCTGCACCCCCAGTTGTGCCGCGGTGCCCTTGCCTTCCGGACCCATCGTGCCCCACCCGTGGGCGTCGTCGATAAATATGCGGGCGTCGTATTTTTCCTTGAGCTCGGTAATTTCCTTCAAAGGGGCGATATCACCGGTCATACCGTACACGCCCTCGGTAACGATGAGCACGCCGCCTTTTCGGTCGCGGTTAACGCGCTTCAGTACTTGCTCGAGGTTGTCCATACTGTTGTGCTTGAAGACGCGCAGCTGCGCGCCGTTCATTCCCTGCGCCTGGAATGCGCCGTCCACGATGCAAGCGTGGTCCAGCTTGTCCATGACGATCGTGTCGTCTTTACCAACGATGGACTGGATCGTTCCCTGTACACCCATGTACCCGTAGTTGAAGAGAAATGAGGCCTCTTTTTCCGCGTGTTCGGCGAGCTCCCGTTCGAACGCCAGGTGGTACTCCGTGTTCCCGCTCATCATGCGACTGCCCATGGGAGAGCTGACACCAAATTCGTCGATCGCTTTGTGTGCTTCGGCGAGTACGTCCGGGTGATTTGCAAGGCCCAAATAGTTGTTCACCGACCACATGATATGTTCTTTTCCCTTAAACTTCATGTGACGATCGGGATTGGGCGGAAGGAGAGGACGCGTGTATTCGTCGTCTCCCATGGCGCGCATCTTTCCGAAGTACCCTCCGTCGGTGTGGCATTTGGCGAAGAGATCTGTGTGGCCTTCGGCCTTGGCGGCGCTCTTTTGCTCTACGTCCTGATCCAGCAGCATGAATAATCTCCTGTCCGCCCGTCGGCGGGTGTCGTACCGGCAGTTACGACCGCCGGGTAGTTTGTATGCGTCGAACGTCCGTGGCGATCGCCTCGGCGTCAAACAGGTCTTTTCCGGCAATGATATCCGCAGTTAGGGGGGGCGTGTCGAGTTCCGCCCGGGCCCGGGCGAATCCTCCACCGGTGATATTCAGACTTATGTAGTGATCACGTTTGACCACGCCTGTTCGCGCGGCTCGGATCAGCGCCCCGCACGCTACTTTTGCCGCGGGACTTGGATCGATTCCCTCAAGGCGTTCCAAAAGGTCGCCGGCGATCGCAGCGTCATCGTTGCCTACGGCGTACATGTGGCCGTTGGTGGCGTGCAGAGCATCAAAGAGGCCTCCCACCGGCGACCATGGAGGATTGCGATTGGCCAGTACCTTTGCCCCGATCGACGCGACATGACGCCGACTTTCCTCCATATCAGGGAGGAGCAGTTCTCTGCTCCGGGCGTTCCACGATTCAACCAGGACTTGAAACGGCGCGTTCTGGGCCAGGTGCAACTGGGAAAGCGTAGTTCCGAAACTGCCGTCCCGCAGCAGTCGTAGATTAGCTTCCCAGGCAGCTATGGCTCCGGTGCCGCTTCCGACCGCTTGAAAGTAGTGATCCGGGGTACGGCCCATGGCGTGCGCGGCGGAAAGAAAGGTGGTTCCCATGCCGTCGCGGCGGGCGACGTTTTTTGCCCCGCCTTCGGCGAGAAAACCCGGCTGAGAGCACAACAAATCCGCCAGACGGATCGCGTCGGAGTAATCTGATCCGTCTCCCGCGGCCACCACCACCGTGGATGCCCCCCGCGGTCCCACCGTCCACAGGTCCGGTACGTTGGCTTCCGGCACCACCACAACGAGGGGTAGATTGTTTTCCGATGCCACTCGGAGGAATGCTCGAGCGGTGTTTCCCGCGGAGGCAACGACCAGCGTTTCCTGGTACGCGGCGGTGCCCATGCGACCGTATACCGCGTACGCTTCATGCTCTTTAAACGTGCCCGTAGGTATCCGCGCCGCTCGTTCCGGCCACCATCCGCTGAAGGTGATATAGAGGTTGCGGAGTCCCAATTCTGCGGCGAATGCGGTAGAACGGTAGGTAATGGGAGATCCGGATCCCGGCAGCCGGAGTTGAACGGGAAGCCAGCGGGCGAAGCGAAAGAGGCCCTCGCTGTCGGGCCCCACCCGCAACCGTCGGTGGCGGTACACGCTCCGGAGGAACGCTCCGTGCTGGTCTGGGGCGACCAGGGGAAAACTCGTGCGCCCGTGCTCCCTCAGATCGGAGAGTAGCGCGCCGGATTTCAGACACTGGAGCTGATAATGATCGGAACCCCGATCGACATTCGCCTGGATCGCCACGTCACTCATACCCGTCCTCCTCTGTCGTGGTATCTCGGCCGAGCGGATGGGGTCAATGAAATCCCGAGAGGTCTACGTGAATCGGAGAGATCCCGGTTCAACGCGGGTGATGCATCCCGGGTGTACACCGCTTACTAAATAAAACGAATATAATTGATATGTGAACATTCGAGGATGATCTTCATTTCATCTTTTGCCCACCGCTGTCCTGCGTTATACTATGCCGAGATGAAAGTGAACCGGCGAAATCTGCTGATACGTTCCGGAATGGAGCTGTTCTCACGTTACGGATACCGGGATGTCTCGGTGGAGGATATCGTTCGCCGCGCGGGGCTGAGTGTGGGAACGTTCTACAAGTACTTCCGTAGCAAGGAAGCGTATTACGAGCAGATTTTGGGCCTCATCGAGCGAGAAGGAATTCGCAAGGCGCAACAGGTGGTTGCGCGGCTGCATTCACCGGTAAACAAACTGAAAGCGGTGTATCAGTTCGTCGTATTGGGTATGCGTAAGTACCCGATTCTTCGGGGAGTTCTGAGCGGGGACGAACGTTTTCTGTACCCCGGCTTCGACCTCGACAATGGTGCCATCGGAGCGCTTCGTCAACACATCGAGGAGCTGGTGGCCGAAATTATACGGGATGGCTCCCGACGAGGGATCTTTCGGCCGGGGTTGTACGAAGACGCCAACCGCCTGGTGATGGCGTTGTTGGACACGATGATCGCTCATCTGGACGATCCCGAGGTTGAAGCGTTGTCCCGGGATATGCTTCGCCTGATGCAGCGTGGCCTGCGCCGGGCCATTCGATTGAGACGGCGGGACGAGCGCCGTGACCGACGGCTAATTCAGGACGATGAGGACCTGGACTGGCTGGAAACTTGACAAGGCTTCCTAAGCCACTATAGGTTAACGTATTACGATACGTGGGGAGGAAGGTTATGCAGATGGTGTTAATCATTGCCCTTCCTCTTGCTGGTGCAGTTCTAGGTTGGACAATACGCTGGCTTTACGCCAGGTTTCAGCTTTCTTCCACCGAGCAGTTGGCACAACGCCTGAAGAAAGATGCCGCCAAAGAGGCGGAAGCTCGTCAGAAGGAACTGATACTTGAAACAAGAGACGCGCTGCAGCGCGAGCGAAATGAACAAGAACGCGAGCTCCGGGACCGGCAGAAAGAACTGCAACGGCTCGAGCGGCGCATTTTGCAAAAAGAAGAGAACCTAGAAGAGAAGGCTGTCTCCCTCAACGAGGAGAGTGAACGGCTGTCTACCCGTGAGAGGAATCTAGACGAGCGGAAAAAGGAGCTTGATGACCTCGAAATCCACTGGCGGAATGAGCTGGAGCGCATTTCCGGCCTTACCCAGGAGGAAGCGCGCAAGCTGATCACCAGCTCTCTGGAAGATGAGGCGCGCCACGAGGCGCAGGGCTTGGTCAATAAGATTGAACAAGAAGCGGTGATGACCGCCGAGCGGCAAGCGCGGGAGATTCTCGTCTCTACAGTGCAGCGGATGGCCAGTGAGGTTAATGCTGAGGTCACCGTGTCGTCCGTGAGCCTTCCCAACGATGAGATGAAGGGGCGCATCATCGGGCGCGAGGGGCGCAACATTCGCACCCTGGAAACGCTCACCGGCGTCGATATCATCATTGACGACACTCCGGAAGCGGTGGTTGTTTCCTGTTTTGATCCGGTTCGCAAGGAAATCGCGAAACGCTCCCTGGAACGTCTGGTATCGGATGGTCGAATTCACCCCACTCGGATAGAAGAGGTGGTACAGAAGGTGACCACCGACATGACGCAGACGATCTATGAAGAGGGTGAGAAGCTTCTCTATGAGCTCAACATCCACCATCTGCAGCCGGAAGGTGTTCGCGGTCTTGGACGGCTTGCGTTCCGAACGAGTTACGGCCAGAACGTCCTGGCGCACAGTAAAGAGGTCGCGGTTCTATCGGCCACACTTGCCGCGGAAGTTGGGGCCGACGTGGAAATCGCCAAGCGCGGCGGCGTACTGCACGATATCGGAAAAGGAATCGAAACCGACGGTGACAGCAATCACGTGGAACTGGGTGTGGAGCTGGCGAAGCGCCTCGGGGAAGACTCGCGGGTGATCAACTGCATCGCAGCTCATCACGGAGATGTTCCGCACAGCTGCATCGAATCGGTGATCGTGCAAATCGCGGACGCCATTTCCGCGTCGCGCCCGGGAGCGCGCCGGGAAACGCTGGATAACTACATCAAGCGCCTCGAGAACCTTGAGGCTATCGCTGAAGAGTTTGACGGCGTAGACAAAGCGTACGCGATTCAGGCGGGCCGTGAGTTACGGATCATGGTCAATCACGAGAAGGTCAGCGATCAGCAGGCGCGGGAAATAGGAAAGTTGATCGCTCGGAAGATAGAAGACCAACTGCGCTATCCGGGACGCATTAAAGTGACGATGATTCGCGAAACGCGGGTAGTGGAGTACGCCCGATAACATGCGCATACTCATCCTTGGTGATGTCATCGGCCAGCCCGGTCTGCGGGCGGTGGTAAGCGCCCTGAAGGGGCTCGTCCGCACACATCGGGCGGACGTGGTTATCGTCAACGGCGAAAACTCCGACGAAGGATTCGGCATTAACCCGGTTATCGCGGACCAGTTGTTCAAGGCGGGGGCGGATGTGATTACCACCGGAAATCACGTCTGGCACCATGACGATATCGCGGAACTGCTCAACAGCAATCCCCGGATTCTGCGCCCCGACAACTATCCGGGAGGCGGGCCGGGGAGCGGTCATTTCATTCATGAATGCAAGGCTGGTAGGGTGGCTGTCATTAATTTGCAGGGACGTGACCGCATGCCGGCGATCGATTGCCCCTTTCGCCGGTCACGGGAGATTCTTAAGCGCCTCGACGGCCAGATGGATGCAGTGGTTGTTGATTTTCATGCGGAGTCAACGGAAGAAAAAGAGGCGCTGTCTCACTATCTCGATGGAGATGTGACCGTCCTGTATGGTACCCACACGCACGTGCAGACCGCCGACGAGCGCATTCTTCCGGGCGGCACCGCGGTGATTACCGATATTGGCGCGTGTGGCCCCGATCACAGCGTCATCGGATTCGATCCTTCCATCAGTGTTCGTCGGGTCATCACGCAACTTCCCCTCAAAAACGAAGTAGCCTCCAATGCTGCCACGCTCCACGGGCTGGTTGTGACCACCGACGATCACGGTCTTCGAGCTACCTCGGTGGAGCGCTTCCAGTTCCGATCACTCATCTGAGCGAGCGGTACGCCAATGGGTGGGGGACGAACCACACGAAAAAAGAAGCCGCTCCTCGATCTTCTTGTCCACCGATTTGCCGATTACACTCGCGATGAACTCTATCGTCTGGTAATGTGCGGAGAGATTCGCGTAGACGGTGGGACAGCTACGGATCCCCGCCTGTCGGTAGCTACCGACGCGCACGTGTCCATTGTGACGCGACGGTTTGTCTCGCGGGGTGGTGACAAGCTCGAGGCCGCGCTGGAGACGTGGCGGATCCGCGCCGGGGACCGTGTGTGGTTGGATGCCGGAGCGAGTACCGGTGGATTCACCGATTGCCTGTTGCAACGGGGGGCTTCCGCGGTTCACGCCGTAGACGTGGGATACAACCAGCTCCACTATCGACTTCGCACGGACGACCGAGTGTTCGTTCGGGAGCGGACCAATATCGGAGAGATCACCGCGGATGAACTCCAGCCTTTTCCCGACGCCGCAGTGTGCGACTTGTCCTTCCGAAGTCTTCGAGGCGTGCTCCGGACGATATTGCACCTGACCCGGGAGGGTTGGGGTGTTGCTCTTTTGAAACCGCAATTCGAACTGGCGGCGGAGTATCGGTGGAACCGGAGTCAGGGCGGAGGCGCGTTGGATGCCGGCGGCGGCGTCATCCGCGGGGCCGAGCGCTCGGCGGTGATTAGCCGCGTCTGCCGGGTGTTAGCTGTCGAAGAGGGTGTGGCGGTACACCGGCAGATGGACAGTCCCACCGCCGGCCACGATGGCAATCGGGAGGTCCTCCTCCTGGTGGGCCTGGCAGATATTCTCAGTTCGGCAGGTCCCCGGGGGTAAGGGGATCTCCAATATAGACCCCGTCACCGCCGAGATACTCCTCGTTCTGGCCCTCGATCAGAATCTGCACCGCGTCAACCGTCGAGAACTGCGTCGCGGTGCGCACAACCTGCTGTAACTGCGCCAGGAGTCCCTCCAGTCCCATGGAATTGAAGCGAAACGCCTCATTGAAATTAAGGAACGCCACGCCCGACGCGACCCGGGCTGAGAGCAACTCCGTCCCCGATGGGATCAGACTCAGCAGGCCACGGTTAAGATCATCCGCGGTGGGACCGGCGATGAGAGCCTCTAGGGTACTGGTGAGTGGCCCGCTCTCGTAGCGAATCGTTCGTTCCACCGACTCCGCAAGAATCCGTCCGTCGTCGGAGACGAGGATAAAGTATAGATCGCGCTGCATCGTCCGGAGCGGGCCCGTTTCGCCTGATCGCTCCGGAGGATCCAGTTCGATCTCCTCCTCCGGTGGATCGTCCTCCTCGTCCGGTTGGGGCAGCGGTTCTTCCTGCGGCTCTTCCACCTCCGGTATCACCAGCTCGGTCTCCTCCACTTCCGGTGGGTCTCCTTGCTCCGACTGATCCGTCTCTTCCGGAGCGGGCCCGATCGAGGGGGGCTCGCCGGACTCCTCGGGGCGTTCCCGATCGGAGGGGCCGGAGCGTTCTTCGAAGACCACATCCACGAAATCGGTCCGTTCCAGAACGCCGCGAATCGTGGGGAGGTTAAACATGAGGAGTACTGCGATAAAGAGAATCGCGGCGATCCAGAAAAGGACGCCGAAGGATGCGCGCTTGCGGGAGCTGTTCTTGCCCATGTCTTAGAGTATCGGCTGCGGACAGCCTCTGTTTGACAGTCGTGAAAGCTACAATCTATGATTGTACCATGGTACAACTGCGGGGAATCGCCGCATCTCCCGGCATCGCGATCGGAAACGTGCTCGTTTACAGCGAGGACGTTCCTCACGTGCCGCAATACCCGATCGATCAGGGGCATTTGCAGCAGGAGAAGGATCGCCTGAGTCAGGCGGTGGAGCGCGCGAGTAACGACATTGAAGAAATAAAGAATAGTTCCTCGCAGAAGCTTGAGAAGGATGAGCATCAGCTCCTCGATTCCCATCTCTTGATGTTAAAGGACCCCAGTTTCTTTGAGTCGGTTCACATGCGCCTGGAGAAGGAGCTTCTCAACATCGAGTGGGTTCTCTATGAGACGGTGCAGGAGCTCATGGACAAGCTCTCACAATCGAGCGACGCGTATCTCAAAGAACGGACCAGTGACCTCCACGACGTATCGAAGCGAGTACTTAACCATCTCCTGCAGCGGGACCGCGTGAGTCTCGCGGAACTGGACGAAGAAGTCGTACTGGTGACCCACGACCTGATGCCCTCCGATGCGGTTGCGATGAACAAGCGCATGGTTCGGGCGATCGCCATGGATGCCGGGGGGAAGACGTCACATACCGCAATTATCGCGCGGAGTTTCGAGATTCCCGCGGTTCTTGGTCTTTCCCGGATCACCCGTGCGCTATCCGGCGGTGAGCAGATTATCGTCGACGGAAACCAGGGGGTGGTGATCGTAGATCCTGATCCGGAGACGCTGGAACGGTACAATCGGCTCCAGGGTGAGTGGCACGAGCATGAAGTTGAGCTCATGCGACTCAACGATCTTCCGGCGGAAACCAAGGACGGTAAGCTCATCTGGCTCAAGGGCAACATCGAAATCTCAGAGGAGGTTGACGGAGTTGCGAGCCACGGCGCCGACGGCATCGGACTCTTCCGGTCGGAGTTCCTGTTCCTGCAGCCTGATGGCCTTCCATCAGAGGAGGAGCAGTGCCAGGCGTATCGTCGTGTTCTGGAGGCGATGGGACAGCGGCCGGTGACGATTCGAACGCTTGATGTGGGCGGTGACAAGATCAGCCCCGGTATCGATTCCGGGGATGAAAAAAACCCGATCCTTGGCTGGCGGGCGATTCGGGTGTGCCTTTCGGAGAAGGCGGTGTTCCGGACGCAATTGCGGGCGATGCTCCGAGCCAGCGTCCATGGACGCATGCGGATCATGTTCCCCATGATCTCCGGCGTACCGGAGCTCAATCAGGCGCTGGAGATTCTGGAAGAGGTTCGCAACGAATTGCGACATGAGGAAATCCCCTTCGATGAACAGATCCCCGTGGGGATCATGATTGAAGTACCCTCGGCCGCTCTGATTTCCGATACGCTCGCCCGAAAGGTGGACTTCTTCTCCATAGGTACCAATGACCTGATTCAGTATACGATCGCCGTGGACCGCGGCAACGAACGGACCGCCTACCTCTATCAGCCGTTTCATCCCGGTGTGTTGCGACTTATTAAGATGGTAATCGATAACGCACACCAGGAAGGACTCTCGGTGGCGATGTGCGGAGAAATGGCCGGAGATCCTCTGGCGACAGTCGTTCTGTTGGGGCTCGGCCTCGATGAGTTTAGTATGAGCGCTGTGGGAATTCCGGAAGTTAAACGGATTATCCGCGCGGTGAGTTTGTCCGATGCGGAGGAACTGGCCGGCAACATTATGGAAATGCGTACGGCGGAAGAAATCGACCGGGCTGTCCGCGAGCACATGCAACAGCGGTTCAATCTCGCACTGTATTAGAAAATCTGCACCGTAACGGACGGAACACCATGATAAGAATTTGTATCGCCGGACGCCCCAATGTGGGGAAGTCTACCCTGTTCAATAGGATCTATGGCCGGCGACTTGCCATAACCGACAGAATGCCCGGCGTCACCCGCGATGCGGTGGCGGTAGAAGCGGAAATCGCCGACCTTCCGGTCCTCCTGATCGATACCGGTGGTATCGGCGAAGGGGAGGCGCAACTCGACAGACAGGTCTACGATCGAAGTCGGTCCGAGATGGCCCGGGCCGACGTGGTTCTCCTCCTGGTGGAGGTGGGAGGGATCACCGGTGAGGATGAGGAACTTCTCGAGCTTCTCCGCCGTTCGGGGAAACCGAGCATCCTGGTGGTGAACAAGGTCGACAACCCGCAGCGCGACCAGATGGTAAGTGAGTTTTGGCAGTACGGAGTGCCCCGGGTGGTGGGGGTTTCCGCGGCTCACGGCTTGGGAATGGATGATCTAGAGGACGAAATTCTGGGGATCCTTTCGGAAGCGGGGTTGTACACGAAACGCGATCCCGGCGACGTGGCGTTCTCCGAAGACGAAGGGCAGTCTGAAGATCCCCTCTCCAGTGCCGTACGGTTGGCCATTATCGGACAACCGAACACTGGAAAATCCCGTCTTCTGAATCGGCTCGTCGGTGAGGAGCGAGCGATCGTATCGGACCTGGCGGGGACGACCAGGGATACGGTGGAAGCACATTTTACGTTTCGCGGTACGGATTTCGTCGTGGTAGATACCGCAGGTATTCGGCGCCGCTCTCGGGTCAATGAAAACGTCGAGTATTACGCGGTGCAACGCGCCTACGATGCGATAGATGCCGCGGAGATGGTGGTTCTCATGATCGACGCCGTGAAAGGTCTCAGTGAGCAAGACAAAAAGATCGCCGCCCGACTCACCGACCGCGGCCGGGGAACCGTCGTGGTACTGAACAAATGGGATCTCCTCGACGATCGCGGCAATCAGCTCAACGCCATTACCGATCGAATCCACTTTCTCTTTCCCGTGTTTCAGTATGTGCCGATTCTGCCGCTCTCGGCGGTCACCGGCGAAGGAGTTGACGTTTTGCTGAAGCGTCTCCTCCACGTCCGGCGCGAGCTGCACCGTCGCGTGGATACCGGCCCCCTGAACCAGGCGTTGCAGCGATGGCTCACGGAGACGCCACCGCCCTCGGGGAAGAAACCGTACAAGGTTCGCTACATCACACAGGTGGGAACAAATCCGGTCCGATTCATTCTCTTCGTAAATCGGCGCAAGAGCTTCCCCGAGTTCTATCTACGCTATATTCGAAATCGGATCCGTGAAGAAATGGGGTTTGAGCACATTCCGTTTTTTGTAGAGCTCAAGGAGTAATCGATCGCGATGCACCGACGCACATACGAAGCGCGGGAGGTCTTACGGCTTCTCGGTGTGAAACCGCACGTCCTGCGGTACTGGGAACAGTCCCTTCCGATCATCCGCCCCCGTCGGAACGAATCCGGGTACCGGGTTTGGAACGGGTCGCAGCTGCGTATGCTGCTCCGCATCCGCCATCTGGTGGTTGAGCGGGGCATGTCCGTGGCGGCCGCGGGAAACGAGATTCTCCACGAAGCTGAACCGGGTACCGCCGACACGAAGGCGCGGTTGGAGGCGCTCAGGAGTCGCCTGATTACGCTACTTCTGTACAATCGGGCCGCTGCAGACCGTGAACGCGGGATTACTTCCGCGCGGGGCACGGTCACCGGAACTGTCGAGCAGCCCCTCGCTTTTCCCCTCTGCGGCGAGGCCCTGACGGTGACGCCCCTAATACCAGCCCGCCGAGAACGTCGAGAGACTGCCCCCAGCACTCGGGGAAGATGGATCGCCGACTCGGAGCGCGACGCGCCGGATTCCGCCCCACCGGTAGTTCACGTTCCGCTTTCCCATCTCTCTATCACCTCCGCACCGCGGGAAACTGCCCGGATACTCCGATCCATGCTTCGCAGACGAGTGCGACCCGCGGCGGGAGATGCGGTGATCGTTCCCGCGCCGGCGGCCGCCATGGACGAGTATCGGGACGTATTTGCCGAGGAGCGGCGAGAAGCGGAGAATTCTCCCAGTCGATACCGGCTGCTCCCGATATTCCCAGTGACCTCCGGGTCGGTGCGCTGGTGGTCACCGAGAATGAGCCTCTTCATCGCCTTGGCCACTGACGCCCAGGTGGAGCGATGGCTGGAGGCGCGCCGGATTACGACCGCCTACATCTGGGCGCCGGAGGACCCCTCTCTGCCGGCAGCCGTCTCATCGCAATGGAGCGCTGCGGCGGCCTCTCACGCGCAGGGTGTGGCGATCGCCGTCCAGCCGCGGCGGAGGGGAGTACGCCTACCGGAGGCTACGGTCCTCCATCTGCCGACCTGGCGTCCCGCTCTGGCGGAGACGCTGGTGGCGGGCCGATGGAGAATGGGCCGTGCCCAACCGGATTCTCTGGTATCGGAGCCCTCCAATAGCGGTGATGGTGCATGGACCGGGGGTTGGCGATTCGATCTGTGGCAACGGGATCTGCTGGAGCTCGCACCACCACGGATCAAACTCCCGCCGCCCACTGGACCGGTTCCGTGGTATGGAGAGGACTGGAGAAATGATGTAACCCGGATCTGGCGCGACCTGGAGCTCCGGGAATGACCGGTGTTCGTCGTGTGGGGCTGTGGGTGATCATCTGGCTGTTGGCGGGGACCACGGTGATCGCGGAACCGCACACTCTCGTCGATACTTCCGCCGCCCGGCGGCGCTGGTTCGATGAGATTGTGGATCTTACCCGGCCGAACGATTCCGTGTCTCCGCAGGTGATCTCTGCACCGGGGGTCCCCGATGTGGAAGTGCGTATCGACGAACAACTGGGCAATCGCTACCACATATTCCTGCGGCATACCAGCCCCGCGGCGGATGTGGCGAGTCCCGGGACGGTGATTGTTCGCCGGCGGCGATCCGACGGGGCGATCGACCAGATCAAAGTTTTCTTGCAGCACGATGAAGGGACGTTCTTTCGGTTGCGACCGCGGTCGAATCGCCGCACTCTGGAATTGGACCTGTACCTGGCGGGGAGTGAATTCTACAGCGACGTTACCGTTCCCATCGCTCTCGATCGCGCCCTCCGCGCCCCGATTTCCGAGATTAAGCGCCTTACGGAAGGAATCGTCGACTGGGGTGTAGCGGAGCCGCAGTTCGAACGGTGGGAGTACACCGCAATCGCCGAAATGGTGAGTCGCATCCGAAGAGATCTGCCGCATCTGACTGGTGCGGAGGACGGTGCCATGGCGGTCGACGGCTCGATCGTATCTATCGATTCCTTGGCTCCCTTGGAAGGGCGGCTCGGCCTCAACTGTTCCGGGTTCGCGAAGTGGGTTGTGGACGGCCTGTACCGTCCCGTCGCGGACGAGCTCATTCCGATCGAAGCGCTTCGCGAGAAGCATCTGGACTATCGCGGCACACGCTGGAGCCGACGGGTCGAGGAAACCAGAGATCCCTATTTCGGACTGGACTGGACGCGCAATCTGGCGCGGGAGGTCCACGCCGCGTACCGAGGCGTTGCCGCGGAGACTATTGATCCGGAGGCGCGGGACGTACGCTCCGTTCCCACCGCTCGCTACCGGGAGGATGTGGGGTTTCCGGTGGAAGACCTGCGGGGGATTATCTATTGGCTTGCGGTGAATGAGCCGGGCATGATCTACCTGGGGAGTGTCAATCGCTCATTCGGTGAGGGGCTGGTGTTGCGGCAGCACAGCCACGTGGTGGTGATCCTGCCGTACTTCGACGGGGATGGACGTTTTCGTCCGGTGGTCATGGAACGGAACGTTGAGACTGATCCGGCGCAGGCGGTGCGGCGATTTGAGGGCGAGTTCGTTCACCTCGTTCGAATCGACGGTACGCGGGAGTTCGATCCGCCCCGCGTTCCACGTTGAATCTGTGCTACGGGTGAGATAGACTTACCTCATGATCCTCCGACGACTGACCGCACTCGTAGTGTGCGCCCTAGTGTTTCCCGTAATCTCGGCCGATGCCGACGATCGTGACCTCTTTGATGAAGCAGAACGGCGATTTGCCGCTGGAAATTACCAGTTGGCCGCGGAGCGTTTTCAGCGCCTCCTGGAGGACTACCCCGGATCTACCTATCGGACGCAAGCTCAGTTGCGCATTGCCCAGAGTGACTTCTACCAGGAGGAGTACGACCGCGCGCTCCAACGGCTGCAACGGACCGCCGCCCGCGCTCGGGCGGGTGCGCTCTCTCCTACTATTCAGCTGTGGATCGGGCTCACCGCGTTTCAGATGAACGACTATCCGCTGTCGGAGCAGGCACTCACCCGCCATCTGGAGAGCGCATCGCCGCCGCAGGGCCGCGCTTGGCTCTACCGGGGGCTGAGTCTCGTCGAAGCGGGACGCCCCGCTGAAGCGCGCGAGGATCTCCGCCGCGCACTGGACGAGGCATCCGGTACGGAACAACTGTACGCCGCCGCCGTGCTCATGGAACTGGCCGTCCAGGCCGGCGAGCACCGGGAAGTGACGGATATCTATGAGGCGCATCCGGTGGATGACCACGATGAAGCGTATGCGGAAGTGCGCATTCGGTACGCGGCGGATGCCGCGCTGGAACTGAATAACGACGATCGTGCGGAGGAGCTCTATCGGCACCTTACGGCGTACTCGATCGGCAACGCTCAATGGGCGTATCGGCAACTCTACGCGCTTGCCCGCGATCGAGAGGATCGAAGCAGGATGCAGAGCATTTACCGGGAGGCGGAGCAGCGCCTTGCTCCCGAGCCGGAGCGTCTGGCTGATTTCTGGTTCTCCTTGGGTTCCGATGCCCTGCGGCGCGGACGCTTCGAGCTGGCCGAACTGTATCTCTCCCGTTTGTGGGATGTGCGGCGGGACCGGACGATTGATGGAACCGCCGCTCTCTATTTGGCCCGATCGATGGAGGCGCAGGATAGGTCGGGGGAGGCGCTATCGCTTGTGCGGGAGTCGCTGGAGGATTCCGCCGTCAATGAAATCGCCGTTACAGAACGACGAGCGATGGCGGCTCGCCTTCACATTCGGGCGGAAGAGTTCGAGGCCGCCGCGGAGATTCTGGAAGAGGGCGACGTGGTGGAGGCTACCAGTGGCACGCTCTATTCATGGGCCTACGCCCGCTACCGCACCGACCACCGGGATGACGTCCTGAAACGGCTGACCGCCAATCGGACGCAGCCGCTGCTTTCCGAGTACCCGCCGCTCATGCGCTTGCGAGGCAGGCTGTATCTGGAGGCGGGAAACCCCACCGAGTCCGTCCGTTCCTACCGGGTGTACCTGGCTGAACGTCCTGACGACGCGGTAGCTCGGCTCGAATTGGTCCGCGCGTTGGTGGCGGCCTCTCAGTTCCCGGCGGTGGAGCAGGAGATCTCCCGGTTGGAGGACGCCGGTCTTCCACCGGGACGTGATCAAGAGGTGCAGTATTTGCGCGGTGTCGCGGCGTTTCACCGGGAAGACTACCGTACCACTGTGGAGGCCCTGGACGCGGTTGATGATACCGGGTATGAGCCGATACGTTCATACCATCTGGCGTGGAGTCGATATCGGCTTGGCCAGACCGCCGTTGCCCGGGAGACGATTGCCGCCGTAGTGGATGCTCTTCCGGCGGACCTTCAGGCGGATGGACGTTATCTCTACGCCTGGACGCTCTTTCGTGGAGGAGATCTTTCCGAAGCGCGGAGTCAGCTCCTGCGAATCCTTGGAGAGTCGCTTTCCCGCGGGGACGAAGTCCGCACGCGCCGGCTGCTGGCTACCTTGCATATCGAGGAAGGGAGCTACGACGACGCACTGTCGCAATACCGGACGCTGGCCGACACCGCAGAGGGGACTGCAGATCGTGTCCGCTACGAACAGCTCATCGCTACCACCCTGGCGTCCGCTGGAAGGACGGAAGAGGCGGTAGTGCGTTACGACGAGATCGCCGATCAGTTCCCGGATACCCTGGCGGGTCGCACGGCGCTCCTGGAGGCGGGGGAGTTGTTGTACGGTATGGAAAGCCTCCGGCAGTCACGGGAACGGTTTCGCGAATACCAGTCTCGGTTTCCGGAGGGACCCGATCTTGATCGAGCGCTGTATTGGGCGGGACTCACATCCTACGAACTTGACGAGCCGGGCAGATCGCTTCTGTGGTGGGAGCCGCTGATCGATCGTTTTCCCCGGAGCTCCTACACTGCGGAGGTTCTCTTCCTTACCGCTGAGATCTACACGGAACGGGATCAGCGTCGACGTGCCCTGGAGTTGTACGATCGCCTCGTGGCGGCCTATCCCAGCAGTCGGGAGGCGGGGGAGGCGGAACGGCTCCGCCGCACGATTCGGCTTGAGCTGGATGGACTCAGCGCTCGTGAGGCGGACCTGTGGGTGCAGTTGGAGCCGGGAGAAGGGGCCGGGCCGGACGCGGGAAGCGATCGCTGGTTTGATTTGGTACTGGAGCTCGGGCGTATTGCGATTCGAGAACAGATTTCGCTCACCCGGGAGCGATCCCGCATCGTAGACAAGCTCTTGGAAGCAACCGAGTTTGAAGGCGCCGACGCAGCGGAGGCCTCGCTACTTCTGGCCGAATACTACCGCCGGCGGGGAGAGACGAATGCTGCCGTCGACCGCTACGTGGAAGCCGCCGCCACGAATGGGGCACCGGATGAATTACGGGCGCAGAGCCTTTATGAGCTGGCTACACTGGCCCGGGATGCCGGGGACAGCCGTACCGCGCAGGAGGCTCTGGAAGAATTGAGTGCGCGATACGAAGGCTCCATTTGGGCCGATCGCGCCGAACGCATGATGGAGTCGGATTGACATGCAACGGATCACATGTTTCCTCGCTATGATAAGTGTTCTCCTTCCAGTTGTGGCGCAGTCAAACGATAGTGCCGGCGTTCTTGAAGTCGACCCGGAGCGGATCGTAGTCGATGTCGCCCCGGTGGCGGCGGTGGTGGACGGGTTACCCCCGTTGCCACAGCTGGAGTTTGAGGAGCCGGAGGAGCCGGATGTTGCGGTTACGGGGTTGCCGCAGGAGGATTTGGCGCCACCGGAGTTTCCCCGGGAGTCGCTTGCGGCACTGCCTGTGGATCCCGGCGGAGAGCAGGTGTATTTTAACGCTACCCTCGGTGGGGGCAGTGTTAACTCGGTGCTGGGGAATATCAACGTCTATCGTCTTGGCGAGGGCCTGCAGTTTCGCCTAGGCTATGATCATCGCGGTTCTGATGGGTTCAACTTCAATGAGCCGGGAACCGGCTACTTCCGACAGGAAAACTCGCTCGAGACGTGGGTCCGGGTGGGGACCGAAGACTCGGCGCAGCTGGAAGTTGAAGGTAGCTACAATGACCGGCGATTCGGTTTGCAGGGATTACCTACATATTACTCCGCCGATAGCCGCACCCTCGAGGCAACGGCAAGCCTGGGCTACCAGTGGAGCCCCCGTACGCAGGCGGGGGCTCGAGTGGACATCCTTGACGAGCAGCGTGTACTGGCGGCAAGTGCCTCCGGTACCGACTCACCCCGGGAGACCTACCGCATGGTGAGACCGGTGGTGCGGGGACGCCTTGAGTGGCCGCGGTTCCACGTGGAGGCGCGAGGGGACTATGAAGGGCGTTTCGCCGTGGATTCCGAAATCGCCTCGTCCTCGATGGTAGGACTGGAGTTGGCGGTAGAGGGTGTACCCCTGGAGGGGTTGACGCTTTTTGCCCAGGGAGCCACCCGGTATCGCTTCTCCGGCGGAGCGTTTTTTCCCGTGCAGGGAGGCTTCGAGTATCGCGGTTCCCAGCGCTGGGGTATGCGCGTGGAAGGCGGCTACCGCGTGGCTGAGCGGAGTCCCGCGGATACGTGGGATGATTACATCGCAACCGTCTGGTCGGGAACGGCGGCGGAGGTGATTCCGTTGGGAGAGACGTTCTTCACTCAAGGGTCGATCGACGTTCAGGTGATCCCTGCTCTGTTGGACCTGACCACGGGACTCACGTGGGAGCGGCAGGAGGATGCGTTGCTGGTAAGCGCGTATGACGATGATCCGGCGGTTGCCGGGCATCCGGTTACCACTGGTGCCTTTAACCGCCTCGACGGAGAGATGCAAAGCACCGTGTCGATGGGTGACCGGACCTCACTCTCGGTGGGTTGGCTGTCGCGTTTCGAGGATCGGCACCTGGGGATTCCTAAACATGAGCTCATCTCCTCGGTAGAGATTCAGGGCGATCCGGTGTCGGGCTCCATCACCGGATCGGTCCCGTTTAATCCTTCGGTTACGTTGCCGGTGCTCTCGGCGGAGATTCGGTATCGACTGGCCGAGGACGTGGAGTTGAGAGGGTATGGGCGTGATCTTCTGGGCCCGGCGGAAGAAAATGGCCGCACGTCTCGGGGGGTAGTTCCGAGTGAGAGTGATCCGCTGGTGGCCCCCGGCCTTGAAATCGGCGTGGCCCTTCGAGTGAGTTTCTGAATTGATTGAAGGGAAGTGAGCGAAACATATGTTAGAACTGATTCAACGCGGTGGAGTTATTTTCGTTGTAATCCTGGTGCTTTCTGTGGTTGCGGTGGCGATCGTTATCGAGCGGTTCCTCTACTTCCGGAAAAACCGGGGAGATGAAGAAACGATCATGCGCAGGCTGGAGACAACGCTGGCGAAGGGAAATTTTGATGAAGCGATGGCGATCTGTGAGTCGATGCCGAGTCCGATCACCAATCTCATGCGGGTGGGAATCGAGCATCGGGATTACTCTCGCGAAGTAATCAAAATGGCGATTAGCGATGCTGCCAACATGGAAATTCCCCGGATGGAGCGCTTCCTCTCAAGTCTTGGAACGATCGCCCATATCACTCCGCTCCTGGGACTTCTGGGTACCGTCACCGGTAACATTCAGGCCTTCGGAGTTCTCGGTGAAACCGGGATCGGCGGGGGAGATCCGGCGGTACTGGCGCAGGGAATCTCGGAAGCGCTGATTACCACCGCCGCGGGAATTATCGTCTCCGTCCCGGCGATCGCCTTTTACAATTATCTCGTGAGCCGCGTGAACCATTCCATTATTCGCCTGGAAAATCGGGTGAATGAGCTGGTTCTGTACCTCAAAAAGGACTGATCGATGCGATTTCAACGGCGCCTTCAACCGATGGTGAACGTCGACCTCATTCCGATGATCGATGTAGTCTTTCAGTTGGTGGTCTTCTTCATGGTTTCCAGCACCTTAATTACTCGGGCGGGACTCAATCTCGATCTTCCCAATGTGGGGGAGGCTCAGGAAGCGATCACCAGCAGCGTCGTGCTGTCGGTGGTATCGGAAGAGGAAATCTACATCGGTTCCGATCGATATACACTTGCTGAATTGGCGGGAGTGCTGGAAGAGAACCGCCGGGACTACGAGTCCCGATCGATCGCGATCGAAGCAGATCGGTCGATTCCGTATGGAACGATGGTGCAGGTGCTCGATGTCCTCCGGCGCAATGGGTTTCGCGGCGCGAATCTGGTGACGCAGGAGCCCCCCGACGAGGAGTCATGAGGCAGATCTCCCTTCGTCGCGATCGCGATCGCTTGCTCGTCGCCGTGGTGGCGGCGATCATCCTGCACGCAGTTATTTTTGTGCTGGTGCCGTTCTCCGTCCCGGCGGATCGGGAGTCGCTGAGTCCTCCGCTGTACGTGGCGTTGGATCCGCTGCCGCCCGAAGCCGCTGAGGATACGCCTGAGCCTGAGGTCCAAGACGAATCTACGCCCCAACCTGAATCTGAGTTGCCGGAAGAGCCTGAGCCCGAGCCGGAGCCTGAGCCCGAGCCTCTCCTCGCCGACGAGCCGGAAGGGCAGGATGAACCCCGTTCGCCGGCGGAGCCTGATCCCACGCCTCCGGCGGAGCATGACTCGCCGCAAGAGGAAGAAACCGCGCCGCAAGCCGCGCCGGAGCCGGAGCCGGAGCCGGAGCCAGTGTCCGATTCGGAATCTGCCTCATCGGCGGCTGCCGCGCCTGAAAGAGAGACCGAGCCCGAGCCGGTGCCGGTGCCGGAGCCCGAGCCCGAGCCCGAGCCCGAGCCCGCCTTTGTTGAGACGACGCCCCCGCCTCCACCACCACCTCGCCGCCGAGCGACGACCGACGTGCGGAGCGATTTCGGTGGGGACCAGCGAGAGACCGATTCCACTTTCGTGGATCAGCAGATCTCATCACTCTATGAGTGGCAGTCAGATTTCAGGGAAGAACTGGAGGCGTGGGAGCAACGGCAGGCGGAGCGGAGTATTAGGAGTTCCTCCGAAGAAGCGGAGAGCGATCGTTCGGCGCAGTCCGACAGTACCCTCTCCCGGCAGCTCTCAGCGTTAATCGAGGGAATCCGCTCTTCCAGCTCCAACGTGGTGGATTCCGACGAAACGCCCCGGAACCAATCCACCCAGTCTGAGCAGAGGTCCGATGACGGTTCGGGTGTCTCCGTCGAGGACGGGTCCGGCACCCGTCGCAGGACGCGGGGAGAGCCGGTGGATCTCTCCGCGGTTTCGCTGGGTGCGGGATTTCCTCCGGAGTACCCGGTGAGAGTACGCTTTCAGGTGAACGCCGCCGGGACGGTTGTCTCCGCTCGGGTACAGCCTCCCACTCCTGATCCTGACCTTAACTCCGCGATCGAAGCCGCCGTGCGGCAATGGCGATTTCAAGCCGCCGGCGAGGGGCAGTCTGGTCTCGTAGAAGGCTCCGTGACAATAATCGTCCAAACCAGATAGGATGACCCCGTGGAAGAGAATCTAATCATCCGGGGAGTCGCGTTCGATATCGATGGCACGCTTTACCCGAACCGACGTATGTACTGCGCCTCCGTGGGAATCGTACTCAGGCACCTGCGGCTCTTTCGGGCGTTTGGGGCCGCTCGTAAGGCGGTGCGTACCCGACACCCAATCGCCGATCTTCGTCTTGAGACTGCGGAACTCACCGCGGAACGATTGGGAATTTCGACCGAAGAGGCGACGCGCCGTATTGAAGAGATCATCTACGATAGATGGGAGCAGGTTCTCCGGCGAGTGCCGTTGTACCCGGGCGTCATCGAGTTGCTCACGGAACTACGTCGACGTGGTGTGCCTCTGGCGGCGATGAGCGATTTTCCGGTGGAGAGCAAACTGACACTACTGGGCATCGACGATTGCTGGGATGTAGCTTTTTCCGCGGAAGAGGTGGGATATCTAAAACCCAACATGGAGCCGTTTGAAGAGCTGGAACGCCGGCTGGAACTTCGCCCCCGGGAGATCCTGTATGTGGGCAACAGCTACCACTACGATATTTTGGGTGCGGCGGCAGCGGGCTTCCGCACGGCATATCTTGGAGGTGATCCTGGAGATCCCGGTCGTGCGGATATCGCGTTTCGTGATTTTTCCGCGTTGCAACGGTGGATTCTTGAGCATCTTTCAGAACTTCAAAACTATCCACACAATTAACAGTTTTCGCGAAAGTGCACTATACTAACCGGTGACTTGGGAACTGGGAGAGGGAACAATGGGTTTTACCATCAGCGATATCATCGTGCTGCTGGTCGTGGTGGTTATTCTTGCCGTGTACCGACAGCTGGACCGGAATAATCGGTCGCTGGAGAAAGTTAAACGTTTTGTCGAGCGCGTACAGGGAGAGATGGATGAAATCGTCGCCGAGAAGGTAACGATGTTGAAAGATATCGGGATCGAGGTTGACGTTCATCAGAAAGCCGCCAAGGAAGTTCTCAAGCGCATCAACTCTATCGAAGAAGACCTCAACTCGCGCACCGAGAGTCTGGAAGCGATCGGCTCCCGTCTCACCGAGTACGAGCAGGCCCTTGACCAATTGATGAACCTCACGCAACGCACCGAGGAAAACATCTCCCGAGTCCGGGACGAGAGTGAATACGTGGACAAGGTGGGAAAACGCATTAAGGCCACTCAGGCAAAGATCGAGGAGTTGGAGCAATCTCTGCCGGGAATCGTTGCGGGATTCGAGAAACAAAACGCTGATCGTCTCAGTGAGGTAGAAAGATCGCTGTTCGAGAAGGTTCAAGAGCGAGTGGGAGCGCTACAGGAACGAGTGGACGGCGCCGGAAGCCGGGTCCAGGAATTCTCCGAAGAAGTTGCGCGCCTGCAGAGTGAGACTGACGAGCAGAGCAGGGACGCTCGCGCCGCCCTGGAGACGCTCCACGAACAGCTCACCGCCTCCGCCCGCGAGGAAAGCGGTGACCTGATTCGTGGTGCTCGTGAAGAACTGGAGGAGAACCGAGAACAGGTTGAGGAGTTTCGCCGTGAGACGGAACTGCGGTTCGAGGAACTCCGCCAGGATGTGCAGCACGTATTTGAAGATGTGCAGGGGCGGCTCGATGCTCTTGGTGCTCAGGGCCGAAACCTGGAGACCGAAGCACTCACGGCCCTTCGGCGCTACATCGATACCGAGACCGAAGCGGTCCGCGGTGGCCTCACGGAACAATTGGATGAGGTAAAATCCGAGGCAGGACAACTTGTGGGTGACGCGCTGGAGTATGTGCACGAGGACGTACAGCGGAAGGTGAGCGAGCATCGGGCGGAACTTGAGCAGTCAATAACTGAGTTGGCGTCCTCTACCCGGAATGATCAGGACGCAATTCGACAGCGGTTCACGTCTCTTCGTCAGGAAGTCGACGAGTGGATGGAAAAGAACCGGCAGACCGCCGCTGAACTCGAGGAGCAGGTGGAGGCGTTGCAGGCGGAGAACCGCACCAGAGAAGAAGAACGGACGCGACTCATCGAGCAACGCAGTGCGGAAACGGCTGAGTTTCTGGAAAACCACCGTTCCGATCTCGATGGGCGTATGCGCCGTCTGGAGGAGTCGTTGACGGCCGCCCTCGGAGAGCTGCAGTCCCGTCTCGAGAGTGATGTGGCAGATGCCGGAAACCGGGTGGAGACTCATCAACAGCGCATGACCGAGGAGTTCTCCGCGCTAAAGAAGCGCTTCGAGGACGACATCGCCGGCATGCAGGAGTTGGGCACCTCCACCAGCTCTCAGATCGAGGAGCTGCAAGGGAGACTCTCTCACGATGTTGAATCCCTGGGTCAACGGATTACTACCATGACGACTGAACTCGGCGCCCAAATAGATTCCAAGGCACAGGAGATGGAACAGTCGGTGTTGAGCGATCTGGAGACGCGCCTGTCGGACTATGAGAAGGAGCTGAACTATCGTTTCACCAAGGTTGAGACGGTGAGCGGAGATATTGAGGCGCTGGAACAGAACTTGAGACTCACGATGGATCGCATCAGCGAGCGCGTACGGGGAGACTTCCTGGCGTTCGGCGAAGAGATCCGGGGTCAACGTGAAGAGGATCGGCAGGAAGCAGAAGCCGCGATGCAGGTCCTGCGAGACGCCATGGCCGAGCTGGAGTCCGGTTTGAACGAACTCAAACAACGCGCCTACGACAGCGTCAGCGAGAAGTTAAGAGTTTTTGAGGACGAATTCTTCGCGGACCTCCGGGAGCGATCCTCCGCGATGGACGCGCGCATCGACGAATGGCGTAACGAGGTGGCCCAGCGCTTGGAGTCGATGCACAGCGAGCATGAGCAGGAACGGGCTGGGATAGAGAAGGAGTACGGCGAAGCGCTCCGGCAGCGTCTGCACACCTTTCAGGACACCGTCAACGGTCAGCTGTCCAAGCTCGACGAGAGTATTGGGTCTTTCCGCAACGGCATCGAATCGAGAATCTCAGCATCCGAGGAACACCTGTCATCGGTAGAGTCTTCCCTGAAAGATGAGGTGGAGTCCCTCGGCGAACGTTCGCGACAGAGCTTCAGGCAGGAGTTCTCCCAGGCCGACGAGCGCATCCGCAGTGAGATGAAGGAATTCGAAACTGGAGTCTACGAGCAGGTGGAAGAAATTCGGCGCCGGGCGGAACACGGTCGAAGCCAAGTAGAAGAGATGGTGGAGGCGTCTCGGAGCGACGTGGCAATGTGGCAAACGGAAGTCCTCAACCAGCTTCGGTCCAACAACGCCGACGTCAGTAATCAGTTGGCGGATGCCAAGGTTCGCCTCTCCGAGAACCTTCAGGAACTAAAACGTGAGTTCGCTCAGGAGAAGGAAGAACTGGTGGAGGAGAGCATTTCGGAGCGTCAGCGCGTACGGGAAGATATCGATTCACTCTCCGGCGGTGTCCGGCGGCTTGAGTCTGATCTTCAGGAACGGAGCCAGGCGGCTCTGGACGACTTTCAGAATCGCTTTACCCAGTTGCAGAAGCGGGCGGATGAGCATGAACGTGACATGACCGATCGCCTTGAAGAACGGTCCGAGGAGTTCCGGGCGCTCGTCACCAATACCCGCGACCAGTTTCAGGCGATGCGCGACAAACTGATTGGTAAGCTGGAAGAAGAAGCCAGCACCTTGGGCACGACCCTGCAGGAAATCGACAAGCGGCAAAAGGCGTTCGTGGAGCAGACCAAGATTTTCGAACGCGCGGACAATCTGAAAGTCACCCTGCAGCAGAACATTGAGGACCTGAAAGGCGATATCGCGCGAGTTGAAGGAATGCGGGGCGAGGTTCGGGATATCGAAGGCCAGTTCGCCAAGATTCGCAAGATGTCCGCCGATGCCGGGGAGAAGATGGCGCGGTTCAACGCCGACAAGCGCCGGATCGATCTTCTTGAAGAGGACTACAAGCGCCTCATCGGCCTCGCGCAGAGCGTTGAAGATAAGATTACCCAAGTGGGCAACAGCGATGACCAGTTACAGGAGATTACTGCTCGCCTGAAGAGTCTCGATGAGCTGCAGAACGAGGTGGAAACCCGATTCGACCGCCTCGAAAAGCGACGGGGCTTGATCGATCAGACTTCGGACGGACTAGAACGGAACGCTCAGGCTGTGGCGTCGATCGAACAGGAAATCGAGAGCCTCTCGGGACGGCTGGAAGAGATGCCGCAGCAGATCAACGGCCTCGCCAAGGAGCTCCAGCAGGTGGCGGCGCACCGCAAAGAAACCAAGGCCGCGGTGGAGCAACTGTCCAAGCTTGATGAGACGCTGAGTGACGTGGAGCACCGCATGAAGGAGCTTCAGACAGCGCGGGAGTGGCTGGCCCGTACCGAAACGCGGCTGGAAGAGATCCGGCGTGACGCTGGTGAGCAGGTGAAGCTCTTGGGAAGCATCATGCGGGAGGAAGCGAAAAAGGATCCCGACGGTTCCGGGGGAGCTCCGTCAATGAGTGCCCGGGAAACGGTGCAGAAGCTCGCCCACCAAGGGTGGAAAGTAGATGAGATCGCCCGGGCCACCAAGGTGAGCCGAGGCGAAGTGGAGCTGATTCTGGAACTCACCGGGAAAAGATAAACTCCACGGATCGGGCGAAGCCCGCCGGTCGTGTATGCCGGTGGCGCACGCCCTCCATCTCGACCAGTTCCACGGTGCTTCCCGATTCCGCTAAGCGCTCGGCGAACGCCCGCTGGGCGTCGTTGGTCACAATGATGTCCTGGTTGCCCTGGATCAAAAGCACCGGTTTGCCGTGGTTGTCGAGACCGCTTTCGTTTTCGTCCAGGAGACGTGTGAAGGTGGGGAATGCGCTCTCCAGATTGCCGGAGTACAGCGCGTCATAGAACGCCTCCGTGTACAGGGGCTCCCGTTCGTACGGGTAGTAGTATTGGAATTCGTGCACACACATGCGCATCACATCTTCTTCAAGCGTATCCGCCCACCGTTCCTGAAGGAGGGCGGAGGGGTCCACCATATCCGAACCGTAGATCTGCTGGTACGTGTAGATAATGTACGGGCTGTAGTAGCCGGCCTCTTTCATGAGCATTTCCACACTGTTGGTGGACCCGAAACCGACTGCACCGTCTACAGTAAGCTCCGGTGCATAGCGCTCGTTCATATCCAGAGCCGCCAGTGCGGCGTGCCCACCCTGGGAATAGCCGGCCGTGACGTTAACGTCTCCCGGACGGAGGGCGGTGTTGATCTCGTCGGCATACTTATCGTATGCGGCGCGTACCGCTCGGAGTGCATCCAACATGAGATGTCCTTCGGCGGCTTTGCTGAAATACCGTTGCGGAATATCAGGATTATTGAAGCCCACATAGTCCGGAAAAATCGCGATGATTCCTTGTCCGGCATAAGCCTGCATATTCTGGCGGTACCAGCCCCACCGAATCTCTTCCGGAACCTCGAGGCTGGGCGCACAGTGGTTTCCGATTCCGGTTGTTCCCGCGCCGAAGGCCAGCACCGGAGCCTCTGCGGGATTCTCGCTCACGGGGAGATACAGTGTGGCCAGGGCTTCCAGAATCGAACCGTCGGCATCCCGCGTGACAAACGTCACTTCATAGATATCCACCGCGTGCTGAGCGTCAGGGCGGGGGAAATCCTCAAAAAGTGGTTCACCGGCGCGGTCGATCTCCGCGGCGGACAGCCGCTCCTGAAACGTAAAATCCGTGATGGCACCGGTCGTTTGTTGAGCTCCGAGCGAGAAGATGGCGATGGCGACGCCGATCACGGCCGCGCCCAAAGGTATCCTGTAGTTCATAGCGAATGTGCTACCATATTCGCCGGCGTTGGTCTATCGCCTTAACGCTGTCTCACCGATCAACGTTCTCGTCGAACCGGGTGGGACCGGTGTCTTGCCGTGGGCGTTCGTCGGGGTTCAGGCTACGCATCCAGGAGATGGCCTCTTCAAAACCGATTTGTCGGGTATCGTGACGCGCTCCCTCAAATACACGATAGTCCACCGGGTTGCCCCGTTCCCGCAACATACGCACGTACCCGTCCTGCGTTGCCCGGGACACTACGATATCTTCGGTACCTTGTAGAATGAGAATGGGAACGTTGTGGCGGGCGAGACCAGTGAGATTTGCGGTGAAGATCCTATCGATCACCGGGTGAGTTTTGTCCAGAGTGCCCCGCTGAAGGGAACTCAGAAACTCGGCTCGGTACAGTTGAGATGGATCGGAAGGATAGTATCCTTGGATGCCGCCCACGCAATGCCGGGTGGTATCGTATTCCAGCTCCGACGCCCACCGTTCACGCAGCACATCGGCCGGGTCGAAACTGCCTCGACCGTAGACCTTGAGATAGGACATAGCGACCATCGGCCCGAGACTGGGGTAGATCTGGAGCATCGGCTCGATCTGGGCGGTAGGTCCGTATCCGATCACCCCATGGAGGTACAGGTCGCCCCCCATAGAGGTGTTGCGATCCGCCGCGGCCAGCGCTGCGTGTCCTCCCTGCGAGAACCCGGAAGCCACCCGGGAAAGGTTTCGGATCCCCTCGGGAAAACGCCGCGGATACTGATCACCGATCCACGTGTCCACTGCGTTCAGCGCGTCAAACACCACCCGCGCCTCGCTGGCGGCGTGAAAGTAGGGCTGGACCAGACTATTATCTTCAAATCCCATGTAATCCGGCAGGATTCCCACGAACCCCTGACCGGCCATTGCCAGGACGTGGGCGCGATACAGTCCCCATCGGATCCCCGCAACGTGCTCACGGGAGGCTCGGCAGGGACCGATCATACCGGTGGAACCCGGCGCAAAGAGGTATACCCCGTCCGTCTGCTGCTCGTGGACCGGGACAAAAATCTGCACCCGAAACGGGGTAATTCTCCCGTTGGGGTAACGCGTATACACCTGCGCCACGTATACGTCTACGGGAAAGCGCGCGGACGGTTGCCGCGAACCTGAGAATAGCGGTGCGGCGAATCGATCTATTTCCGATGAGGTCATCGTGCCCTCTTCGGTAACGATCCGGATGGCGCCTTCCGATTGAGCTTCCAAGGGGCCCGTGGGCAGGAGGGTGAAGACCGCAACCATAAGTACCGGAGCCAACCGAAAACACAGATGCATGCCTGCCAATGTACGGGCCTCCGCCGGTCGTGACAAGAAGTCGTGACACGCAGGAACGGATCACCCTATGATGCCCCCAATGAATAATCTGGCTTTTCGAGGGGCTCTTACGCTTGCCGGGGCCGCGCTGTGCGCCCTCCCGGTCTTCGGGCAAGATGGGCTCTACGCACCGAGCGTACCGGATGATGCCGCCCTGGTACGGGTCGTTAACCTCCACAGCAGAGATGAGTCTCCGCGGCTCGATCTGGGGAGGGAGCGGTTTGCCGCGCTTCCGGCGGGAGAAGTGGGAGCGTATCGTCCCGTGCCTCCTGGGATCTACATCCTCGGTGGTGCCGGAGGCGTGGAGTTCACACCGGAATCGGGGCAGTTCTATTCGATCGTCGCAGATCGGGACAAAGAACTCAGGGTGGTCACCGACGAGGTTCATGCCGATCCCGCTCGGGCGCAACTGGTGCTCTACAACTTTTCCGACTCGTCCGCCGATCTCACCGCAGTACTGGGGGAGACCATGGTCTTGGAAGGGGTGGAACCGTACCGATCCGAGGCGATCACGGTGAACGCGATCACCGTAGAGCTATCGGTAAGGGTGGCCGGCGACGAGCGTCTTCGGCGGGAGTTCGATCTTCAACGGGGTGAGTCGTACGGATTCTTCGTAGGCTCCGAACAGGTTGTCGTCGCGGCCGCTACCGTGTCATCGGAGTAGGAGCCGCGGACCGGAGTGGTATTCGCCAGCCCCACCTTTCTGTTCCTGTTTCTGCCGCTCTTTCTCATTGGATACTACCTGTCTCCCGAGCGCCGGCGAAGCGGCTGGATTCTTGCCGGGAGCTGGGTGTTTTACGGGTGGTGGCGTCTCGACTTTCTTGTGCTGCTTGTGGCCGCATCGCTGGGGGCGGGCTGGATCGGTCGCCGTATCGCTCGAAGTGCCGACGCCACGGTCAAACGTCGCTGGACCACCATGGGGGTCGTTGCCGCGCTCGGTGTCCTGGGGTATTTCAAGTACTTCAATTTTGGAGTGAGTACCGTATCGCGGGTAGTGTCTGCACTGGGGGGGACGACGGTCTGGGTGACCCGTATGTGGGAAGTCGTTCTGCCGGTGGGAATCTCGTTTTTCGTGTTTCAGATCATCTCTTACATGGTAGACGTGCATCGCGGAACCGCTCCGGAAGCGCGCTCGATTATCGATGTGGCGGCCTACGTGTCGCTGTTCCCGCAGCTGGTCGCGGGGCCGATCGTGCGGTACTCGGAAATCTCCGACCAGCTTCTTCGGCGCCCGCACACGTGGAAGAGATTCGCCGCCGGCGCGCGTCGTTTCACTCTCGGTCTCGTCCGAAAGGTGCTCATCGCCGACGCGGTGGCCCCGCTGGTGAACGCTGTGTTTGCCGCCGATGCTCCGGGATTTACCGCGGCTTGGCTGGGTGTGGCCGCGTATACCGTGCAGATCTACTTCGATTTTTCCGCGTACTCCGATATGGCGATCGGTCTCGGCGGTATGATGGGGTTTCAGTTTCCCGAAAACTTTCGACGACCCTATCACAGCCGGAGCATCACCGAGTTCTGGCGCCGGTGGCACATCACCCTGTCAACGTGGTTGCGCGACTATCTGTACATACCGCTTGGAGGTAGTCGGCATGGCACCAGACGAACGCTCTTGAACCTTATGACGGTGATGGTTCTCGGTGGGTTGTGGCACGGAGCGGCATGGACCTTCGTGTTCTGGGGCTCGTGGCACGGCGCGTGGCTGGTGATCGAACGTCTACTCCGCGGCTCCCACCGCGAGGCGGCGCCTCACCCATTCGCAGGTCGCATGTACGCAATGCTGGTGGTTATGGTGGGATGGGTTTTCTTCCGGGCCGAGTCGTTTTCCGCCGCAGGGCGAGTCCTGGCGGGAATGGCCGGACGCGGCGGGTTGGCGATCGCCCCGGAGATTCTGTGGCAGGTCCAACCGGGAGCGGTGGCCGCCCTCATTGCCGGGAGCCTGGTGGCGGTCTGGGAACCGCGAATCTTTCGCGACGGACAGACGCGACCGGTGCTCCTCACCGTCCTGTTTCTTTGCGCGGTGGGCCGATTGTTGGCGGCATCGTATTCACCGTTTCTGTATTTTCAGTTCTGAGGGTAGGGAGGAAGCTATTCAAAGATTGAACTCCTACGCAGGGTGCGCGCCGGTTCTCGCGCTCGGTCTCTTGGTGCTTTCCGGGTTGGTCCTGTTTGCCGTGGGGGATACCGCCGCGGCTACCGTGAATGCGGTGGCCTCCGCGGTAGCCGCCGGCGACTTGGCCGATGGGGGGGCGTTCACCCGCTTCGACACGGAAATGGAGCGCTCCCATCCGCTGCGGGACGTAGCTATTCCCGCGGTTGCCGCGGTCCGCTATATCGCACTGAGACAAGGCAACTCAGGGGTGGTCGTCGGTCGAAACGGATGGCTCTTCACGGACGAGGAGTTTCAGCACCATTCCGAAGATGAACGAGCTCTCCGCGAACGCCTCGCGTATATCCGGGAAGTCGCCGATCTGCTCGAGCACACCCATTCGGCTGACCTGGCGGTGGTAGTGGTCCCTTCCAAGGCTCGGGTGGCTGCTGAATACGTTCCGCGGTATATGGCGCCCGCCGTTTTTCACGACCGGCTGCGCCGGACCGTGGAAGAGCTCCGGGAGAGCAGAATTACCGTGGTGAACGCCGCCGACGCGCTTACTCCGGAGGACTACTTTTTCCGAGATACTCACTGGAATCCGGACGGTACGGAGCGGACGGCCCGGGCCGTCGGGACCGCGGTGGGTGATTCCGAACGCTTCGGTTCTACCTATCGCCTTTCGCGGCTGGAGGCGGAGGTGCTGGAGGGAGACCTGCTTCCTTTCGTGCCGGTGGGGCTCTGGAGCGAGGCCCTGGGATTGACGCGGGAACGGTACCGTCCGCTGGAGGCGGATCTCGTGGATGGAGCGTCCGGCGGAGGAGGGCTCTTTGACACTCCCGAGATTCCCGTTACGCTGGTCGGTACCAGTTACAGTGCTGACCAGCGGTTCGGATTCGAAATAGCTCTCCGGGTTGTATTGGGTGCAGATGTCCTGAACGTTGCGGAGCCCGCGGGAGGGCCGTTTCGGCCGATGGCGGCGTATCTAAAGGGAGATACGCTCTCCGAGATTTCGCCGGAACTGGTAGTCTGGGAGATACCGGAGCGCTATCTGACGCTTCCCGGCGTAGACGTTCCGACGCCCCCGGACACGGTAGCGCTTGACGACCGACCGCGGTGATTGTATTTTCTCACCCAATCTAGGAATAAATCAGAGGATTGTATGTCTGAACAGGAGAACGAAGAGACGGCGGAAGCCGTTGAAGTAGAGGTCTCCGGTTCCGCAACTCCGAACGCCGATACAGAACCCCAAATCGAGGACGTGGACAGAGACGAATCGAGCCAAGCCGACGTCACCGTCGGTGACCAAGAGCCGAGCACGACCACGACCGCTGGGGATCAATCTGGTACAACGGATGCCGTGACGGAACTGGAAGAAAAGATTGCACAGCTTGAATCGGAAAACAGTGAGTTGAAGAATCAGTATCTCAGAAAACAGGCGGACTTCGAGAACTACCGCCGTCGAATGAGTCGTGACAAAGAAGAGGCGGTGAGTTTCGCCAACCAGCAGCTTCTTCTTGACTTGACCTCCGTCATTGATGACTTTGAAAGAGCCATTAAGTCGGCGGATGAGTCGCGAGACTACGATGCGTTCCACGATGGCATCGTACTGATTGAGAAACAGTTGACGAGCATGCTGGAACGAAAGTGGGGATTGCGCCGGTTCGATTCTGAAGGGGAGCCGTTTGACCCGCAAAGGCATGAGGCGGTCATGACGGAATCTCGAGAGGATCACGAGGAATCGATGGTCCTGGAGGACTTTCAGAAGGGCTATATGCTCCATGACCGGGTTCTTCGTTCCGCGAAGGTCAAGGTTTCGATGCCCGCCGAGGCGAATACTTAAATAGACGCGAGGAGACGAATACTATGGGAAAGATTATCGGCATAGACTTGGGTACAACCAACTCGTGCGTGGCCGTGATTGAAGGCGGCGAGTCGCACGTGCTTCAAAATGCAGAAGGACAGAGAACAACACCCTCCATGGTAGCCTTTACCAAGAAGGGTGATAACGTCGAGCGCCTGGTGGGCCAGCCCGCCAAGAACCAGATGGTAACCAATCCGGAGAACACGGTGTTTTCCATAAAGCGGTTCATGGGGCGCCGCTACACCGAGGTCAGTGGCGAGATCGAGATGGTCCCCTACAAAGTCGTCAAAGACGGCAATGACGGTGTGCGCATTGATGCCGGCGGCAAAGAATTCTCCCCGCCGGAGATCTCCGCGGCGATTTTGCAGAAAATGAAAGAGACCGCCGAGGACTACATCGGTGAGAGCATCACGGAAGCGGTAATTACCGTTCCGGCGTACTTCAACGATTCTCAGCGGCAAGCTACCAAAGACGCCGGTCGCATCGCCGGACTTGACGTGAAGCGTATCGTCAACGAGCCCACCGCTGCGGCTCTGGCGTATGGCTTCGGTGATGACAGCAAGGACGAACGGATCGCCGTCTACGACCTGGGCGGTGGAACCTTCGACATCTCTATCCTGGAGCTGGGTGACGGTGTGTTTGAGGTGAAGAGCACCAACGGCGACACCCATCTCGGTGGTGATGACTTCGACCAGAAGGTCATCGACTGGCTCGTGGAACAGTTCAAGAATGAGCAGGGGATCAATCTCGGAAAAGACCGCATGGCGCTACAGCGCCTCAAAGAGGCGGCGGAGAAGGCCAAGAAGGAGCTCTCTTCAACTCAAAGCACCGACATCAACCTGCCCTTTATTACGGCCGATTCCAGTGGCCCCAAGCACCTGCAGTATACCCTGAACCGCGCCACTTTCGAGAAGATGAGCGCTGATCTGGTGGAGCGGACAAAAGGACCGTGTCAACAGGCTCTGAAGGATGCCGGCCTGAAGCCGGAGAACATCGACGAGGTGATTCTCGTGGGTGGTTCCACTCGGATTCCCGCAGTGCAACGGCTGGTGCAGGAACTCTTTGGCCGCGAGCCGCACAAAGGAGTTAATCCGGACGAAGTGGTGGCGATGGGTGCCGCGATTCAGGGTGGAATTCTCGGCGGCGACGTAAAGGACATGATCCTCCTGGACGTGACGCCGCTCTCGTTGGGTATCGAGACTCTGGGCGGTGTATTTACCAAGCTCATCGAGCGCAATACGACGATTCCCACCAAGAAGAGTCAGATCTTCTCAACCGCCGCGGACAACCAGACGGCAGTATCGATCCACGTGCTCCAGGGCGAACGGGAGATGGCCAATCAGAACCGAACGCTCGGGCGTTTCGACCTAGTAGGTATACCACCTGCGCCCCGCGGAGTCCCGCAGATCGAAGTCACCTTTGACATTGACGCCAACGGAATTCTCCACGTGTCCGCCAAGGATACCGCTACGAACAAAGAGCAGAAGATTCGCATCGAATCCTCCAGTGGACTCTCCGAGGACGAGATCGATCGGATGGTCAAAGACGCCGAGGCCAACGCCGAACAGGATAAGAAGGCCAAGGAGAAGATCGAAACGCGGAACGAGGCGGACAGTCTCATCTACGCCACGGAGAAGAGCCTCAATGACTACGGTGAGAAAGTTACCGAAGAGGACAAGCAGAACATCCAGACCGCCATCCAAGCCTTGCGCGGCGTGATGGACGGCGATGACGTGGAGGCGATCAAATCCAAGATCGAAGAGCTGAAGCAGGCGTCCTACAAGCTTGCTGAGGAAGTCTATAAGACGCAGCAGGAGCAGGGTGACGCGTCAGCTGGGGGCGACGCCGGAGCAGCCGGCGCGGATTCCGGCGGATCGCAGCAATCGGGATCTTCGGATGACGGCAACGTGGAAGACGTTGACTATGAAGTTGTCGACGATGACGACGAAAACTCGAAATAAGTCAGGATGGAGTAAGCGTGGCCAAACGTGACTACTACGAGGTGCTCGGTATCGGCCGAGACGCCTCGGTAGATGAAATCAAAAAGGCCTATCGCAAGATCGCTGTTCAGAACCATCCGGACCGAAATCCCGGCGACAAAGAAGCCGAGGACCGGTTCAAAGAGGCGGCTGAAGCGTACGAGGTCTTGTCGAATGCCGAGAAACGCCAAGCCTACGATCAGTTCGGCTTCGCCGGAGTCGAAGGAATGGGCGGCGGCCCCGGTTCTCAGGGGTTCTCCTCCGCGTTCCGCGATTTCGAAGATATCTTTGGGGATTTCTCCGGTATCTTCGAATCGTTCTTCGGCGGCGGCGGTGGTGGCCGTGGTCGCGGCGGAGGACGTCGTGGCGGGCCTGCCCGGGGGGCGGATCTGCGCTATGACCTGGAGATATCCTTCACCGATGCCGCCTTCGGAACGAAGGTGGAAGTTGCATATGAGCGGGAATCCGCCTGTGAGAAGTGCGGCGGTACCGGTGCCACTTCAGGGAGCAGCCGTAAAACGTGTCAGACGTGCGGTGGCGCAGGGCAGGTCCGCCGCAGCAGCGGTTTTTTCTCCGTGGCGTCGGTATGTCCTACCTGCAACGGTGAAGGGACGGTCGTAGACAATCCTTGCTCGGCCTGTAACGGCACCGGCGTGATCAAGAAGCGGCAGCGTGTAAAGGTGACGATTCCCGCGGGTATCGCCAACGGGCAGCGGATCTCAATACCGCGACAGGGCGATGCCGCCCGGGGCGGAGGCGTGCCGGGGGATCTGCATGTGGTCGTTCACGTACAGCCGCATAAGCACTTTGAGCGGCAGGGCAACGACATCTATTGTGCGGTGCCGATCAGCATCACGCAGGCGACTTTGGGTGCTGATATTCAGGTTCCGACCCTGGACGGCAAGCGTGCTCGGGTGAAGATCCCGGCGGGAACTCAGCACGGGAAGGTGCTTCGGCTTAAGAACGAGGGAATTCCCATAGTTAACAGCAGTCGCCGCGGCGATATGTATGTCAAGATCCATATCGAGGTTCCCAAGCGTGTCTCAGGTCGAGCGAAAGAGTTGCTTAAAGAGCTTTCCGATCTGGAGGGTGAAGACCAGACGCCCGACCCGATTCCACTGCGCGAGCTGTAGCTGCTTACCGTCGAGGATCAACGTCCCCCCGTGAATTAAGATCCCCATCTTCCGGGCCGATACACTCACGAGGGGGACTCATGAACGCACACCGTATACCTCAGGCACTTCTGCTGCTGACGCTGATTCTTACCATCGCCGGAGCGCAGGCGGTAGAACGGATCGACGGGAGCGACGAGGAGTTTGAACCGATCTTTGCCGTCGATGACTACGACGAATCCTGGATTACCGGGGACACCAGTACCGACGGATCGGTCGATTACGCGCTCAAACTTGATGACGGGAACGAGAAACGCTTCGAGGCGATGGACTACAACCGCGACGGGCTCATGGACGACTTCTACGTGTATCACAACGGAGTGCTCCGTATGGAGCTGCTGGATACCAATTTTGACGGCGAAATCGACCTGTGGATTCATATGTATGACGGAGTCCGAGTCCGAGGCTATGAACGGGACACCAATTTCGACGGAAATATCGACCTCGTGAAGGAATTCGGGAACGAATAGTCGATGGGATGGATAACCAGCCGCCACGCGATACGGGCAGCCCTCGAAGATCATCAGAGGGGAACGCTTCTGGTCTCGGGAAAAGGGGCACGCAACGAGGAACTCGTCGACGCAGCGCAACGAGCCGGCGTGGAGGTGCGAGTTGTCGACGCTCGTGAGTTGCGGCGTCGGGCGGGAGACTCCGCCCGTGGCGCAGCGCTCAATACGGAAAAGCGGTCACCCTCCACTGTCGGGGTGGTAGACCTGAAAACGTGGCTCGAAGAACACGGTTCGGACCGGGAATCCCTGATTATCGCCCTCGATCACGTTACTGATCCACACAATCTGGGAGCGATTCTTCGCTCCGCGCTGTTGATGCAGGCATCGATCGTGGTGGTCCCGACTCGACGAAGCGCCTCCACCGGCGACACCGTCCATCGTACGTCGGCGGGGGCATCCCGTTACGTCACTACCACGTACGTGCCCAATCTCCGGAGCGCGATCGAACTCTGTCGTGATGCCGGATGGTGGCTGTACGGGGCCGATAGCGAGGGGGCGTCGCTACACCACGTTGAGTTTGCGGCGAAGAGTGTGCTGGTCCTGGGAGCGGAAGGCAAGGGCCTCTCTCCGCTGGCACGGAAGACCTGCGATGAGATCGTGACGATTCCCGGCGGAGCCCCACCGGAAAGTGGGGTGGACTCATTCAATGTGTCCGTCGCCGCGGGAGTTCTCATGTACGAATACCGCCGGCAGCGATCGTCCTAGTCCCATGCTGCGATCTGCGGGATCGCTACTGTCTACTACTTACGGTTTGATTCCGAAAAACTCACAACTATTTGCGTACAGTTGTTCACTGAGTTCTTCTTCGTCCATATCCCGGAGATCAGCGAGAAATTTGGCGGTTTCCGGTAGATACGAGGGACGATTTCGCTGGCCACGGTGGGCGGCGGGAACCATAAACGGGCTTTCGCTCTCGATGAGCATACGATCCAGAGGCATGTTTTTGGCCGTCTCATGCAGATTGCGGGCGTTCCTATAGGTCACATTGCCGGCAAACGAAATGTAGATCGGTAGCTCCAGCGCCTTCTTTGCGTATTCCCAGTTCTCCGAGTAACAGTGGAGCACAGCTCCCTTCGGGGGAATCTTCTGACTAAGGATATCCAACACGTCGGTGCCCGCTTCCCGATTGTGAATCACCACCGGCTTGTCGAGTTGCGCGGCGAGTTCGAGCTGCCGAACAAACAGCTCAATCTGTGAGTCCCTATCGCCAAATTTGCGATAGTAGTCGAGTCCGGTCTCGCCAATCGCAACTACTCGTGGCAAGGATGCACCCTGCTCAACTTGGGATTCCCATTCCTTTCCCGGGTTCGTGACTTCGGAAGGGGAGACTCCCACGGCGAAGTACACGTTGGGCGCGGTCTTGAGGTTGGCATGCAGATCGAAGAAGTCTCGAACGTTGTTGCAGATGCTGAGGATTCCATCCACGTGCTCGTGTCTGGCTTCCTGGCTAATAATTAATTGCTCAATCGGGTCTTCATCGATCAACCCGATATGAGCGTGAGTATCAAAAAATCTCATACTGTTGCCCATTTGCTTGTGTGTAGGATCGGAATAGCTGCCGTCAGCCCAAAAAAACATAGCACCGTGGTCAGGCTACGTCAAGGTTGACCGATACTAAGTATAGCAATTGACGAGTGTAATTCTCTATGTTATCGTAATTAACGGAGATATTTGGTGGCATCGAAGCAACGCACGGGCAATTCTCGACCAGGTGTTCCTCGCCGAGTATGGCGGGCCCTGACACAGCGATTCACTATCATGCTCATTCCGCACTCAGAGCGGAGTGTCCTCAATTTCCACGTCAACGCACTCGTGCTGATTTTTGCCGGCGTCATGCTCACCGCAATCTTAGGCAGCTTCATTTATCTCTCCAGTATTCACATCGGTTCCACCGCCATAATTGCCGACCGTAACGAAGAGCTTTCGGAAAATCAGGCCAATCTCGATTCCGTTATCGGTGAGGTGCAGAGCCTGTTGAGGAGCGGGCGCGCCTTCGATGAAGAACTGGTGGATACGATCAACAGTTTGGGCATCGAACGGCCGGACTCCTCGGTGCCGGCAGCGGTAACCCGTGGTGATCTGGCCTCCTTTTTCGACATTCACGCGGTAGCGGACGATCAGTCGCGTGAGATTCAGGATATTCAGAAACTCACCCAGACCCTGGAAGAGGCGATAAATCCGCTGCGTGAGATGCGGTCGGTGTTGGAGTCACAGCAAGCGCTACTTTCAGACCTGCCGAATTTCTGGCCGGTGGCCAACGGAATGGGCCGGGTCACGATGGAGTTCGGGCCCAATATTCATCCGATTACCGGCCAGTGGTACCTTCATAAGGGTATCGATATTGCCGGGCCGCCGGGATTGCCCATTCTTGCCAGTGCCAACGGGAAAGTGGTTGAAATGGGATATGACCCGGGGTATGGCTTTTATGTGTTTCTCCGGCATAAGTACGGCTTCCGTACGCGCTATTCCCATATGCAGAGCATTCTCGTCACAGAAGGGCAGGATGTGGTCCAAGGAGACCGCATCGGCACACTGGGTAATACCGGTACCTCCACGGGGCCGCATCTCGACTTTATCGTGATGCTGGGAACCGATGTGGTGGACCCTTCAGCGTTCTTGACGATCAGCAACTCCTTTACGCGCGGTGGTATCGGTACGCGCTGATCGCGTGACTTTTTGATCATGGCATCTGAAGAAACAGCACTTGTAAACTCAATCGTCGGCGCCGGTACGTACTTTAAGGGAAATATCAGCGTCTCCGGGCTCTTGCGAATCGACGGCGACTTTAGTGGCGGCGTAAAATCGAGCGGGCGGGTGATAATCGGCCGTGGTGGGCGCGCGGACTGTACCGTGGACGCGGCGACGGTGGTTATCGGCGGCGTGTTTCGCGGTACCGTGTATGCCAGTGACAAAGTAATCGCCCTGGATACCGCGATCATTATCGGTAATATCTACAGTCCGCGGATCATCGCCGAATCTGGGGTAATTCTCGACGGCGCAATGCATGTGCGGGGAGTGGAAGCACGAACGATCCCACACGCCGATGACACGATTCTTTCGGACACGGGAAAAGTCACGACCGGAAGCCGCCGCCGCAATCGCAGACGGCCGTCCGCGGCTGCCGACCGGCAGCGGACGCTGTAATGGAGCCGATCCGATCAGATCGGTCGCGCCCGCCGCGCCGTCGAAAAGATGGAGCCGCTTCCACTGACGTCACCGGCGGAGGATTCGCCCGGCATCTGAACAGTGCTGAGGATACCGACGAGATTTCCGATGCGCAAAACGTTGAATCCACGTTGCGTTCGCCGGGCTTACCTGGTGGTATCGATGCCCCTACGGAGCACCTCTTCGATCAAGTGCATCAGGCCGGTGAACGGCTCCTGAACGAGAATACGTACTCCGCCGCTCAGAGTTACCGCGAAGCGGTGCAGCGGTTCCTGAGAAAGGTCGTGCCCGATGCCAACGGAATTCAGATCGAGGAATCGGGGTACAGTGTGTTGTCCCGAAAGCGGTACTACCTGTTGACCGAGATTAACCGATCCGTGGATCGGCTGGTGAGCGGTTTGTTGGGAACACAGAAAAAACAGATCGACATATTGAGGCGTCTGGAAGAGATCCAGGGAATGCTTGTGGATTTGATTCATTGAGGGTTGAGTTATGGAGCTGGTGGTACGAAATCTGCACACACGAGAGACCGATCTCACCGACTCGGGGGTGCTTCAGGTAGAGACCGACCAGATGGTTGTTTACCAAGGCCGCTACGGGGAAGACCTGGGAATCGCGCTGGGGCCGGTGAGTGAGGCCAATCGGAAGCAATTCCGAAAAACGTACCGGATCGATCGGGTCGCCACTGACAGTGACGTGGCGCGATACCACGAACAGGAACAGGAAGGCCATACCGCCGCCAGAATTTGTGCCGAGCGAGTTGACGAACACGAACTGGATATGCGGGTTGTCAGTGGACACTATCTTCTGGATCGGTCGAAGCTGCTGCTCTTTTTTGTGTCCGATCATCGAGTCGATTTTCGTGGCCTTGTCCGCGATCTGGTAAGCCGGTTTCACGTGAGGGTTGAACTCAGGCAGATTGGCGTCCGTGACGAAACGCGGATAATCGGTGGCCTGGGTATCTGTGGTCGCCGTCTGTGCTGTAACGGAGTCTCCGACCGACTGGCTCCGGTTTCGATCCGGATGGCGAAGGACCAGAACTACTCCCTGAACAGCATGAAGGTGTCAGGCCCGTGTGGGTGGCTGCTGTGCTGTCTTTCCTATGAGCATGACTACTACCGTGAGGAGCGTCGACGCTATCCCAAAGAAGGGGCCGCGGTGGACGTGGAGGGAGATCTCTTCAGGGTCCACGAAATAAACATTCTCAGCGGCCAGGTCAGAATGTTCGGACCACAGGGTCAGTACACGTCGGTGCCGGTCTGCGCGTTCTCCCGGGAGTCTCTGGATGGGGGCAAGAGTCGCAGTAGCAGCCCCGAGTGGTGCCTCAATTTTCAGAACTGTCCTGCTGCGCGTATTGCAGTCGGTACAGAGTAGCGTACAGCCCTTCCTGTGCCAGCAGGTCCCGGTGTGATCCCATCTCCACCAACTCGCCATGGGATAAGACCACAATCTTGTGGGCGTGTTGAATCGTGGAGAGCCGATGGGCGATTACCAGTGAGGTCCGCCCTCCGGTGACGGCTGTGACGGCGTGCTGAAGACGCTGTTCCGTTTCGCTGTCGATGCTGGAGGTCGCCTCATCGAGGACGAGGACCGGCGGGTCGTGGACGAGCGCTCGGGCAAACGAAATGAGCTGACGCTGCCCGCCGGAGAGATTCGCGCCCCGTTCCTGCACCATCGTGTCCAGACCGTCAGGAAGAGCCTCCAGGTAGTCCGATAGCTGCACCGCACGACACGCCTCCCATATTCGTTCTTCCGGGACGTCGAGTCCCAAGGTGATGTTGGTTCTGATCGTATCGCTAAAGAGGTGCACATCCTGTTGAATTTGCTGTACCGATCGGCGTAGCGATGCCAGTGGGATCTCTCGAATATCCATTCCATCCAGGGTGATACGCCCGCCATTCACGTCCCAGAGTCGCGTGAGAAGATTAATGATCGTTGTCTTTCCGGCACCGGTATACCCGACGACGGCGATCATTTGCCCGGGCTCTACCGAAAACGAGAGGTTGCGCAGTACCGGTTCTTTGGGTTTGTACGCAAAATCAACCGCTTCGAAGGAGATCGTGCCGCGCACCGACTCCGGTTCGTAGACGCGCGAACCTGAATCCGGAATCCTCTCGTCCCGATCCAGCAGATCGAATACGCGCTCCGCCCCGGCCATCGCACTCTGGAGGACCGTAAACTGCTCGGAGATACTCATGACCGGCATATAGAAGCGGCGAATCAGGTTGGTGTATGCGATCAGAACACCCAGAGATACGAGTTCGATCTGAAGCAGTCGTGCCCCGAAATAGATTACCACCGCCGTGGAAATCGACGACATAAAATCGACGATCGGCCGGAATACCGCGAAGATTCGCATCTCAGACAGGTGCGCTCCGAGGAGTTCATCGTTACGCGACGCAAACTCGTCCCTGCTCCGTTCCTGCTGGACAAACAACTGCACTACCGTCATCCCCGAGATGTATTCCGAAAGATACGCGTTTACCTTGCTCACCGCGACGCGTACGCGCCGAAACGCGTTGCGAGCTTTGCGGCGGAAGACATCCGTAATGACAATGATAGGCAGCATGCTCACGAGGACGATGGTAGCCAGACGCGCATTGAGGGAGTACATCGTCACAACTACCGCCACCATGAGACTCAGATTTCGGGTTAGCTCGGCCAGCACCGACGTGAACAGCTCATTAATCGTCTGCACGTCGTTGGTGGCGCGCGTGACGAGACGGCCCACCGGCTGCATGGAAAGGAATCCTAGATTCTGGTGCATCGTATGATCGAAGATGCGCAAACGGAGATCTTTCATCACGAGCTGTCCGGTATAGGCGGTTAAATATACCTGCCCGAAACTGGCGAACAACACCGATACGAGAATGCCGAGAAAGATAAATACGTTCCGCTGCAGACCCTGAACGTTTTCTTCCCGAATCACCAGCCGCTCCTCCTGGGAGAGATCATCCAGCACAGCATGAGGGAATACAACTATTGCTTCGTTCTCCGCACGAATCTCTCCGGCGATGGGACCGGCGATCTCCGGGTGGGCGCGGAGGATTTCCTGGCGGACCGTGATCATGCGCGTTGTATCGAGGCGATTGGCCTCTGCAAGCTGTTCGCGCTGGGATCGAGGGATGCGGTCCAGCACCTCTTCCCGCAGATAGATTCGATCATCTATCGCCACCGCGCTATCGACTTCGCCAAACAGTTCCGCCTGAGATTCATCCACCGACACCCAGTAATCTAAGATCTCATGATCGACGGTGCGCTGAATCATCACCGGTACCAACACCTCGCCAATGGTGGCTATGATGAGAAAGACCATAGCCGCGGCGATGAGCTTCCGGTACGGCCGGGCATACGCAGCGATTCGCCTCACGAGGCGTGGATCGTAGCCGGAGATAATCTTCTCGTCGTGCTGATGCTCTATCACAGGTGCTCCTTCTCATGTTCCTGCTGCTGCAGCAAAAAGATCTGCCGATAGAGTCCGGGCTCCGTGGAGAGCTGAGCATGATTGCCTCGCTGGATGATCGCTCCGTTGTCCATAATCAGTATCTGCTCCGCTTGCTGCAACGTGGCGACGCGATTGGACACTACGATAGTAGTGCGTCCGCGACGCGCGTTAAGGACCCCGGTGAGGATTCGCTCTTCAGTGTGGGAGTCCACGGCGGATAGCGCGTCGTCAAGGATGAGTATCTCCGGATCCACCAGCAGCGCTCGAGCGATTGCGATGCGTTGGCGCTGTCCTCCGGAGAGGGTTACGCCGCGTTCCCCCACAACAGTGTTCCAGCCGTCAGGAAAATCGTTGATGTCGGTATCCAGTGCCGACAGACGCCCCACTTCAGCAATCTCCGCGTCGGTGGCCTCAGGACGGGCGAAAGAGATATTTGCGGCCACCGTGGCGGAGAACAGAAACGTTGCCTGCGGAACTATACCGAATCCACCGCGTAGCGTATCCAGGTCGTAGTCCCGTACGTCCGTACCATCCACAAAGACGGACCGCTGCGGGGCTTCGATAAGACGTGGCAGGAGATTGACCAGAGTACTTTTCCCGCTTCCGGTGCGTCCGAGAATACCGAGCATTGCGCTTTTAGGTAACGTGAAACTTACCTCTTGCAACGCCGGTTGCTCCATTCCCTGAAAGGTAAGTGTTACGTCCCGCACCTCTATCTCTCCCGCCGGAGCGGTGCGGCGACCGTCCACCGGTGAGATGAGCGCCGGGGGAGTATCCAGGACTTCGTTGATCCGGCCCAATGACGCCGCACCGCGTTGGAGCATGTTTACGGTAAAACCGGCCCCCATCATCGGCCATATCAACATCTGCAGATAACTCAAGGTTGCCACGAAATCTCCTGTGGAGATCTCTCCCGATAACAGGGCCCGTCCCCCAAACCATAGCAACATTAACAGGGTGAGTCCCGACAGGAACGTGACGAGGGGAAAGAACAATCCCCAGATTCGTACCAGATGCATATTGCGTTCCTGGTACGTCTCGTTGGCGTCGGCGAAGCGTTTTAGGAAGTACTGTTCCTTGACGAAGACCTTGACGATGCGGATTCCGCTGAGAACTTCCTGCGCCTGGTCGCTCATGTGTGAGAAGCCCGCTTGTACTTCCCGGAAGAGGTGACCGATGCGATTTCCGATGAGTATCAGCGTGGCGGTAATGAGCGGAAGGGGGGCGACTGTATAGAGTGCAAGACGCGGGTTCTGCCCGATCAGGATAATCAGAATCGCGATCGTCATAAAGAGCCCGTCGATGAACGCCACCAGGGCCATACCCACGGCCATCCGAATCGCGTTCATGTCGTTGGTAGCGCGGGCCATAAGATCGCCGGTCTTCGCTTCGTGATAGTAGGACGGTGGCAGTGAAAGCAGATGATCGTACAGCTGTCGCCGCAATTCCGTCTCGATTCGACGACTGGAACCATGAATGAAGAAGCGCCACCCCAGGCGTCCGACGGCGATTACCACCGCCGTTCCCAGCATCGCCGCCATCAGTACGGCGATGCGGTCTACCTCTCCGGTACCTTCACTGAGAATGTCCACGGAGCGTCCAATGAACTGCGGAATCAGCAGTTGCGCCCCACTGGTAACGATCAGCGAGATAATACCGAAGATGTAGTGCCATCGGTACCGGCGGACCAGCGGGAGAAGCGTTCTGAATTCCGACAGCATCTACGCCCCCACCGAGTTGTGCCACCGAGAGATCGTCTGAGCGATCAGAGCTTCCGCTGCACGAAGCTGAGCGATTAGGGCCCGTTTTTCCGCGACCGGGGGGAAGATTCCCACCATCTTCAACCGGAACACATGCCCCGGTTTGATGCGGACCAGATCATCCAGGCCGGAGTAACCGGCGCCGCCGTCTACGGCGATCACCACCATCGGAAGCGGCCTGGACGATACCAGCCGGCGAATCGCGCCGCTGTGAAACGTCTGTACTCGACCATCACGAGATCGCGTCCCTTCCGGAAAAATCACCGCCCCTTCGCCCGGCTGCAGGGTTCGTCCCAGCCGTTCGATCTCTCGCATTGCGGTGGGAAAATCCCCGTGGCGGCTGATCAGGGCGTGTCGCTGAATTCTCAACACCCGGGAGACCGCCGGAAACCAGTGCCGAAGCTCCCGTTTTGCCACGAATCGGACCGAGTGACACCGGAACGCCGCCATAATCGCGGCAATTTCGATAGCGCTCTGATGATTCGCCACAACCATGAACCGGTCGGGGATCTGTCGTTCGTCGATTTCGATTCGAACGCTGAGACCAATAGTGAGCCGGGCGATCGCAAGCAGCCGGCGCGCACGATTCGCCACGCTGCGGTCTATCGATCTTCGCGCCCACGCCCAGTTTGCCGTCATCCGCACCTTATCGATGAGATCCCACCAGAACAGCTGTAAGACGATGAGCACGAGGAGAAGACCGGTTCGCATGGTATTGTGTAGCCTACCGAAACGACGACCTTCTGTTAACCACCAAGTTCGTTGACACCTACCGGGTAATCTGCTACCGTCTGCGTCTGTTATCGAGATTACAGCAGGAGGATAAATTCTTTGGTAGTCAAGGGTTCTGCCGCCAAGCGTTTTCGTCAAAGCGAAAAGCGGCGCATTAAAAACAAATCTGTAAGAAGTGAGATTCGTACGAGCGCCAAGCAGGTGCTGAACGCGATCTCTTCACAAGACCGGGCCACAGCCGACAAGGAATTCCGTGCGTATTCCGCGTTGATCGATTCTGCTGCGCGTAAAGGCGTCTATCACCAAAACACTGCGGCGCGCAAAAAGTCGCGGATGGCTCATAAAGTCAACGGCCTTCAGAGCTGACCTAACTCGGAGGAACAGTGCCGGATTCCAAGCTCACCAAAGCTGAGATCGTTGAGCGTATTTCGGAAGAGGTGGATGTAAGTAAAAAGGACATCCACACGATCATTGATTCCTTCTTCGGCGAGGTGAAGTCCGCATTGCTCACCGACAAAGCCGTGGAATTCCGCGGTTTTGGTACCTTCGAAATACGTACCCGAAAAGGCAGACAGCACGCACGTAATCCCAAGACGGGGGAGCAAGTCACCGTACAGAACCATGGTGTTGTCGTCTTTCGTCCCGGCAAAGAGCTCAAAGAAGCCAGCTGGTCGCTTCGCAAGTGACGTTTGGATCAGCGTGGTAGCGCCGCGATGGTAGCCGATTCGACCACTTCGGTTCGTGAACGGGTCCTGCGGCAGGTACAGACAATCGGTCTGTTGCTGCTGGGGGCGGTGCTGTTCTGGGTAGCCTTTCCCAACGTCGTTGTACGGTTCGGTGCGTATCCCGTGGCGTTCGTCGCACTCATTCCGGTGGTTGTGGCGGTACGGCTAATGCCGTGGTGGGCCACTCCGCTCTACGGGGCGCTGTACGGATTCACCTCCTACGCACTGTTCAATTATTGGCTCGCCACTTTTCACCCGTTAGCGATTTTTATCGTGCCGGTGATATATGCCGGCTATTTTCTCGTGGTCTTCCCGCTTCTCCGGCTTGCGGACGGGCTTTTCGGACGGTGGGCGTTTCTCATTCAAGCGCTGGTGTGGATGGCGTACGAATGGTTTCGGACGCAGGGATACCTTGGGTATTCCTATGGAATCATGGGGTACGCGCTCTTTCCGGCGCCGGCCCTGATTCAGGCGGCCGATATCGGTGGCGTCTGGATCATTTCGTTCATGGTGATCCTTCCTTCGTTTCTTATCGGCCAGATAATTAATGATCACCAGATTCAAGTCTTCGTGTCATGGCGCAGACTGAAAGCGGTTCTGAGGTGGCGGCTTCCCGAGTTGATCGGGTACGCGGCGCTGGTGGTGGCGATCGTCGTCTACGGCCTTGTGGCCGTCGTGGACTACAGTCAGGCTCCAACTTGGCGGTTGGCGCTGGTCCAGCAGAACGTCGATCCCTGGGTGGGAGGATTCCGAGCGTATGAACGAAGTCTCGACGTCCTCATCCGGGAGAGTGACCGGGCACTGGAGGAGGCGAATCCAGACGCGGTGATCTGGTCCGAAACCTCCTTCGTTCCGTCGATCAACTATCATACGCGGTATCGGACCGATCAGGAGCGATACGCCCTGGTCCGGGAGCTCATGGACTACCTCGAGCGCCAGGAGGTGCCGTTCGTGATCGGCAATAGCGACGGTCAGTTGCGGCGCGGGTCCGATGGAGAACTCCGTCGCGTCGATTACAACGCGGTCCTCACCTTTGAGCCCGGTGGAGAGCTCCAGGGGACGTATCGCAAGCTTCATCTCGTGCCATTCACTGAGCATTTTCCCTACGAGGATCAGTTGCCCTGGTTGCATCGACTGCTGGTCGAGAACAACACGAACTTCTGGGAAGAGGGTAACGAGTGGTCTGTGTTCGAGCTCAACGGAGTGAAGTTCTCTACACCGATTTGTTTTGAAGATACCTTCGGATATCTCTCTCGCGGGTTCGTTCGCGAAGGGGCAGAGGTGATCGTGAACCTCACCAACGACCTATGGTCGTATTCGGAACCGTCTGCGATGCAGCATATGGGAATGGCGGTATTTCGCGCGGTGGAGAATCGGCGTAGCGTCGTGCGCAGTACCAACGGCGGAATGACCACCATGATCGACCCCAACGGTGAACTGCTGGATTTGTATCCACCGTTCGAAGAAGGCTATCTTGCCGGCGACGTTCCGGTGTATACTGAAGCGTCCACAGTCTACACAGCGTGGGGTGACTGGCTGGCGTTTGTCTTTGTCTTTAGTGCGGGGGCGAGCCTGGTCTTGGGAGTTGTCAGAAAGGCGACTCGTCGCCGAGGCTCGTGAATTGACAAAGCAAAGACGACCATAGGACAATACGGTATGTCACAAGCAGCACCAAAGATACTGGTGGTTGACGATGAACACATCAACGTAGAGTTTTTCGACGTCATGTTGTCGCGGTTGGGCTATGATGTAACCACCGCCGGTGACGGAGATACAGCCCTGGATCAGATTGTGGAGACGCGGCCCGACGTGGTGCTCCTGGACAATATTCTTCCGGGGAAGACCGGTTGGGAGATTACCCGGCTCATCAAGCAGCACGAAGACTACTTGGACGTTCGTGATACGGCGATCATTATGTTTTCCGCGATGGATGACGTTGAGGACAAAGTCGAGGGATTTGAGCTCGGTATAGAGGACTACATTACCAAACCGTTCAACTTTTCCGAGGTCCTGGCGCGGATTCAGGCGGTGCTTCGGCAGCGGGAGCTCTCACGGCAAGTCGTGCGGCGGGAACGACGGCTGGCATTGACGGAATCGCTCAATAGTTCGCTGATCTATTTTACTCGGCACATTAAGTCGCCGATCAGTGAACTGCGGGATATGGCGGAAGCGCTGGATCCCAATGATCAAGAAGCGGTACAGAAGCTGGTGGAGCGGATCATGACCGAGACGTCCGAGACGCTGGCAACATTGGAAGGGCTGGAAGAAGAGGTGCGAGAGCTACAGACTCAGGGAGATGAGCTGAAGTCCAAAGAACTCTCGCTGGAAGACCTGGAAAGTAAGTTTCGCAAACATGCGGCGGCGTCATTACATGACGTCCACGGAGGAAAGGGATGATCAGCGAAGAGAAGAAACGCGTTCTAGACCTTTTTGCCCGCGGAAGAAAGCTTTACAAGTTGATGCAGTTCGAAGAGGCCCAGAAGTATTTCGCGCAAGCGCTCAAGATCGATTCCAACGACGGCCCTTCCAAAATATACCTGGCTCGTTGCAAGCACTACGTTGAAACTCCACCGCCGGAGGACTGGGACGGTGTGTTTGTGATGACCAGCAAATGATCAGGAGCACCAGTGCCAGATGGCATATCACATAGATCCTCGTTCGATTGACCAGACCGATAGCCGGCTCGGCACCGGCACTCGATTTTCGGGAACGTTGCGTTTCAAAGGATCGGTGACGGTTCGCGGCGAATATGAAGGGCAGATTGATGCCCGGGGCTTTCTGTACATTCAGGATGGTGCCCATGTACGAGCCGATGTTTCCGCGGAACGAATTATCATCGGAGGCACGGTGCACGGCAATATTGAGGCCCGGGATGAAGTGGAAATGTTGCCGGGATGTGTCGTGTACGGTAATGTGCGCGCCGGGCGGGTACGCATCGCCGATGGTGTCATATTTGAAGGGCGGTGTGAGATGCTGAGGAACAGTGAGTCCCTGGATGTGTTTTCCGCCCCGTTGGAGGAGTTGCGACGACAGGCGATACCGATGATCGACAGTCGCGACCAGTCGTAGACAGTAAAGGTTCAAGGGAACGTGTAACCGCAGACGGTTGAGCAGATTCGCTTGACAGAGGGTGGGTGACCACCTACAATAAGAAACCTGCACTACCCTCAACCCGGTAATATTTTATAGGCTTTGCGAGCTCAGCTGAGCTTGCGTATCACGCCGTAGGATACCTATATAGGTTGGAGAAATCCATGTCAGACAACCGTGAACAACAGAGCTCGGACAATTCGTCCGGCGCAAACAGTGAGAAAAAGAATAACAACGGCGGGAACAAAGGACGTTCGTCCAACCGACGGCCGGCAAAGAAGAAGCGGGTTCGCGTAGCCCTCGTCAAGGACGGCGACAATGGGGGCGACAAGGATGGAAACGGTGGAGATGGCACGCCTCCCACGGTGACCGCGGAGATGGCGGAACGTCGTGGTCAGGTTGACGACGGCAGTGACGGTCGGCCGCCCAGCGGGCAGCAGGCGATCTCTACCGATTTCTCTCACCTGAAAGATGATAAGAGCCTGAGCATTAACGAGCTCACGGTGATGAATATGAAGCATCTCCGGGAGTTCGCCGCGGATATGGGCATCGCCTCGGAGAACCTGCTTTCGCTCAAGAAGCAGGAGGTGATCTTCGCCGTACTGAAGGCGCACACAGAGCGCAACGGTACGATATACGCGTACGGTTCGCTGGAAATCTTGCCGGACGGCTACGGTTTCCTCCGTAGTCCGCAAAACTCCTATCTCTCCGGCCCGGATGATATCTATATTTCCCCATCGCAGATCCGGCTTTTCAACCTGAAGACGGGAGACACCGTCTACGGACAGATTCGACCTCCGAAAGAGGGAGAGCGGTTCTTTGCGATGCTCCGGGTGGAAAGCGTCAACTTTGATCATCCTTCGGTGGCGCAGACGCGCATTCCTTTTGATAACCTTACTCCTCTCTATCCTGATGAGCGGCTGGATATGGAAACCCGTAGCGGAGATTCCGCTACGCGCATGATCAATCTGTTCTGTCCAATCGGAAAGGGCCAGCGAGGACTGATCGTCTCGCCGCCGCGAACCGGTAAGACGGTGATCCTGCAGAAGATCGCCAACGCGATCACCGAGAATCACCCCGAGGTCTACCTGATCGTGTTGCTCATTGACGAGCGGCCGGAAGAGGTCACCGACATGGAGCGCAACGTAAAAGCTGAAGTGGTGGCTTCAACCTTCGATGAGCAGGCGCAACGTCACGTGCAGGTCGCGGAGATGGTACTGGAGAAGAGCCGGCGCCTGGTGGAGCACAAAAAAGACGTCGTGATCCTTCTGGATTCGATTACTCGCCTGGCGCGGGCATATAACCAGACGGTTCCCACATCGGGGAAGATCCTTTCCGGTGGTGTCGACTCAAACGCGTTGCACAAGCCGAAGCGGTTTTTCGGAGCGGCACGAAACATTGAAGACGGCGGTAGTCTGACGGTGGTTGCCACCGCTCTGATCGAAACGGGAAGCCGGATGGATGAGGTGATCTTCGAAGAGTTTAAGGGTACCGGTAATATGGAGATCATTCTGGACCGGCGCCTGTCCGACCGACGGATCTATCCGGCGATCAACATCAAAAAATCGGGCACGCGGCGGGAGGACCTGCTGCTCACCGACGAAGAGCTCCGAAAAATGTGGGTGTTGCGCAAGGTCGTTAACCCCATGGATGATGTGGAAGTGCTGGAACTTATCCTTGACAGGATGAAGAAAGCCAAGAATAATGCGGACTTCCTGCAATCGATGAACACGAGCGGTGCCGATTGAGGCTGAAATGAGAGCGTGGAGGCTGAAATTAGTATGAGAGAGAAGATCCATCCCAAATATCGTCCTGTCGTATTTCGTGATACGGCCAGTGGAACGATGTTTTTGACTCGCAGTACCGTCGAGACGAACGAAACGGTGAAGCACGAAGACGGCAACGAGTATCCAGTGTTTGACGTGGAGATCTCGAGCGCCTCGCATCCCTTCTATACCGGTAAGCAGAAGCTTGTTGATACCGCCGGTCGGGTTGAGCGGTTCCGTCGCAAGTACAATATCAAAGGCTGAGTATCGGCTGTTGATGAATTAGACCACCCTGCGGGGCGCGGGAATGGGCGGAACGCCACCACAAGCGGACCAAGGTGGCCATCGTAATCAGCACCGCAACGATTCCAAGCCAGTCACCCCACGCCCGATACAGCGTCCACCGTTGAGGGTAGATCGGGACCGAGACCACCGCGGCGGTTCCCTGGAACATGGGAAGGCTCCGGCTGCGGTTGCCTCGGGCATCCACCACTGTGGAGAGCCCGCTGTTGGTTCCTCGAACGAGGGTGGTCCGCAGTTCGATGCTCCGCAATCGAGCTGCGGCGAAATGCTGGGTCTGGGCCGAGTTCTGCCGACTCCAGGAGTTGTTGGTGAGGTTGATAAGTACGTCGGCTCCGTTGTTCACCATCGCCCGGGGAACCCAGCCGAAGGCGTCCTCGAAACAGATCGGCGTCCCCACCATGAGCGTTTCGCCGTTGGTGAGTGGGAGCGGCAACGGCCGGCTGTGGGTACCAGGCACCCAGGTTCCGTAGATTCCGATTCGTTCGCGAAAGAACGTCTGTACCGCCGGAACGTGCCAGAATGGAATCGATTCGGCGAAGGGCACCAGTTGTTGCTTACCGTACTCCCCTAGAAGATCCCCGTCGGGGGCGATAACGAGGGCGCTATTGGTGGCATCCCCGGAAGCCCCCTGCGGCATGGGCGCCCCGGTCACCAGCGGCACGCCAATCAGCTGTAGGAAATGGCGGAACGGGAGCTCCCGAGGTTCTGCGGCAAAGAAGGGATCCTCCGCTGAGTATGGCCGGCGAAGCGCCGTTTCGCTCCAGACCACAGCGTCCAAAGTGCTGATATCCGTGGCAGACTCCGCGATTCCCTGGAGGGTGAGCTCCTGCGCGCGGGCCAGTGCGTCGGAGAACCGGCCCGGCTCCCAGCTGTCCACGTTTTGCTGTACCAGGAGCATCGACCGCGTTTCCCTGGGGACGACTCCGGGACGCTGCCACGCACCAAAACCCACAGCCACCACACAGAGAAGTGCCACCGCCCCCAGATGGTGTGCCGCCGGATCGCGAGGCGTGCGGGGATAGCGGTACAGCGCCTCGGCGATCGCCGTGTTCACGTAGGCTCCCAGAAACGACAGACCCCATACGCCGGCGAGTTCCGCGATCTGCGCCGGGAGCTCACCTTTGGCAATAGGGTAACCGATCAGGCCCCAGGGATAGCCGAGAAATCCTACCGATTTGAGATATTCGTATCCTGTCCACGCCACGGCGATGACCAGTGGACGCATCGTCCAGCGGGGTGCCGTGAGCGGGTTCGCGGACAGGCGTCCGTCGTGCGCTATAAAATGGAGAAAGCCGAAAAGCATATAGTTGTAGCCGGCGTATGCGAGGATTGTGCCGCCGATCGTCCAGACGGAGAACTCGCCAAAGAAAGCCAGCCAGTAGTTGCCTATAGCGGTACTGACCACACCGAAGAGCAGGCCCAGGCGGGAAGCGGACTTTCGCGATGAGGTTCGATAGATCGCCAGAAACGCCGGGACCAGTGCCACCAATCCGGGGAGCGTGGCTCCCCATGGGAGAAACTCGTTGGGCAGCGCGGCGGGTAGAAGTACGGCCGACACAAGGACAAGCACTGCATTCATTAGGCGCGCATTGTACCGTACCGGCCCGGGCTTTGACAGGCCTTACCCCCGGTGCTACAGTCTCGATGTGACGATTCTCCTGACCAACGATGACGGCATCTATAGTCCCGGGTTGACGGCTCTGCAAGAGGAGTTTTCCCAAGACCACGAGGTGTGGATTCTCGCCCCCGACGGCGAACGCAGCGGATATTCCAACAGCATTACTATCTCCGAGCCGATTCGTTGCACGCAGGTGGATGAACGCAGCTACGCCAGTAGCGGAACTCCGGCGGACTGTGTGATTCTCGCGACCCGGGGAGCGATACCCGTCATGCCGGAGGTGGTCATATCGGGCATAAATATTGGACCGAATCTGGGCTCCGACATCGTCTACTCCGGAACGTGCGCCGCGGCGAGGCAGGCGGCGTACCGCTCGATTCCGGGTATCGCGGTATCGCTGAACAGCTTTCACGCGCCGTTTCACTTCGCCCCGGTAGCCCGGTTTCTGGCAACAAACCTGGACGAGCTATTGGCACTCTGGAACGAGGATCATTTTATCAACATCAACGCGCCCAATCTCGCAGAGCCCCGCGGTACGGCGATTACCACCCCGGCGATGCGCCGCTATGATGACACTTTGCTTCCATTTGAACCTCCCCGGGGAGGAACGTATTATTTTGTGGATGGGAAACCGGCGGAAGCGACGATCGAGGCCGGTACCGACTGGCACGCGGTGGAACATGGCCTGGTCTCGGTGAGTCCGGTCATGTTGAACCCGGTTAACCACGCTGTGGAGGCCAAGTACCGCAGCATGTCGTTTGTTCGGGAGCAATGAAAGAAGGCATCCGGCTCTATCAGCAAAAGAAGTACCAAGAGGCGCTCAACGCGCTCCTCGCCACCGAGGTTGCTGAAGAGGATCAATCTACTCTCAGCTACTACCTGGGGCTGTGCTACACTCACCTCGGTCAGCACGATGAGGCGCTCCTCTATCTGGAACAGGTGGTCAATTCCGACATCGGTTTTCTGCACATCTACCAGAGCCGTATGATTATGGGCTATATCTATGCCGTTACCGGGCGTCATCGGCTGGCGGAGTTCGAATTGAATCGACTGCTGGAAGATGGGTACGAATCGGCGAAAGTCTACGCAGCGCTGGCGTACGCCGTGTACGCGCAAGGCAAGACGGCGCCGGCGATCGCCAATCTGGAAAAGGCGTTGAAGATCGACCCGGACAACGCCAACGCGCTTAACTCCTTGGGGTTCATCCTTGCCGAAAACGGAGTAAAGGTGGAGATCGCCGAGCGGTATTGCCGCCGGGCGGTGGAGCGATTTCCTCAGAACGCCGCCTATCTCGATTCTCTGGCCCTGGTGTATCGGCGGCAGGGCCAATTGCAACAAGCCAAAGAGCTCTACGAACAGGCGGTACGTCTCTCCCGCGGCCGGGCGGAGATCGTCGACCACTACAAGGAACTACTTCGGGAAGCGGGAGTTCAGGTATGATCGCCGGAGTTCTCCGCTCCGTGCGGTGGGCCGCGATGACTGTTCTTTTGGTGGCCGGATTCGGAGCGTCCCTGTGGGGACAGCCGATCGATTTGGATGATGCCAACGCCCGGGAAGAGTTCCGGTTCGGTGTGCAGGTGTATCACGCCTCTCGGTTCAACGATGCTATCGTGGCTTTCACTCGGGCGCTTTCATTTACGCCACAGAACCTGACGATTCGGGAGTGGCTTGGCCGCGCGTACTTTCGTAGCGGGCTGGAAGATGCTGCCATGGCGGAGTGGGAGATCGTAGCGGAGCAGGGAGGCGCCGGGGCGTACCTGTTGTCGCGACTGGAGACGATCCGCTATCGGCAGGGAGTGATGCCGTTTAAGGAGCGGGATCTCACCCTGGCGCGGTCGCAGCTCCTGGAAGGACGCGTCGGGGAGCGCCGTTTGTTTCAGCGTCCCGCGGGGGTGGATACTGACGATAGAGGAGACATGTTCGTGGTCTCTCTGGGAACGCAGGAGATCCTGCGTATCACCCCGAACGGGCGGATCCGCGAGCGGATCAGCGGAGGGCTCTCGGGACTGAATCGGCCCTTTGATGTTGCCTACCATGAAGGCTCCCTATTTGTTACTGAGTACGGCGCGGACCGCGTGGCCGTCTTAGGAGAGGGATTCGGAAAAGAGCAGATGTTTGGAGGGACCGGGCTCGGTGATGGCCAACTTCTGGGGCCGCAGTTCATCGCGATCGACGGTGGAGCGTTCATATACGTCACGGAATGGGGTAACCGCCGGGTGAGCAAGTTCACCACGGAAGGGGAGTTCCTGCAAACGATCGGTACTCCCTCCAGTTTTTTTGAAGGATTGCAGCATCCCACCGGCATCGCCGTGCGGGATCAGATCCTCTATGTTGCGGACGCCGACGATGAAGGAGTGGCGCTGCACCTCTTCGATGGGAGCGGGAACCACCTGCGGCGAATCGACTTGCCTTTGTCGGAGGAGGATGCCGCCGAGAACAGTATCAACGGGGCCGTGGTGGAGGATCTGGCGTGGTATGACGATCAGTACCTCCTGATCTCCGCCGGGCGGCAGGTGCTGATATTTGATCCGGAGACGGAAACGGTTGAGTCGCTGATCGGCGACGCGGAACGGACTCGGGTGAGCTCAGCGGCCCGCGATGCCAACGGTCGCGTTATCGTCACCGATTTTGACGCCGATGAGATCGCGATATTTGAGCCGGAAGGGGGCCTTTACAGTGGCTTGGACGTGCAGATCGAGCGTATCGTCACCCGCGAATTTCCTCGGGTGGCACTGCAGGTCGCGGTTCATGATCGCGAAGGGGATCCCCTGGTGGGACTCACCGAGGAGAACTTCATCGTCTCCGGAGGTGGCGTCCCGGAGTCCGACATTACACTGATTTCCAGCGGGCGCAGCGTGGAGCGTTTGGATGTGTCGGTTCTGTTGCAGCCGGGCGATGGAGACGCTTACGGGGCGGACCTGGGAACCGCCACCGCGGACCTGGCCGCCGCGGTGCAACCGGAAGACAGCCTTCGGTTTGTTCTGGCAGGCGAGCAACCGCGACAACTTGTCTCCGGCACCGCTCCGGTAGAACGAATTCGGAGAGTCGTACGCGAGGCGGTGGTGGACGGTCAGAATCTCTTCGAAGAGGATCGGATTCGCCTGGATCGGTCTATTCGTTCCGCCGCGACTCCCATGCTCGACGGTGATTTGCGGCGGGATCTGGTCCTCATTGGCGACGGACGCGTTTCCGACGGCAGTTTCGACGAGTACGGCGTGGAAGAGATCGGTGCGTTCTTGGTGAATAACGGTATTCAGTTTCACGCCGTCCTCACTGAGCAGCAGTCTCCAGATGAGGAGATCGACTACCTGGTGGAGCAGACTGGGGGATCGCTTCGGTATCTGTATGAGCCGGAGGGACTTACCCCCCTGGTTGAGTCATTTCGCCGTCGTCCGATCGGCCGGTATTGGATTACGCTGGATGCCCGGCAGGACCCCGATTTTGGACGCCGGTATTTCGAGATGTCGGTGGAAGCGCGGCTCTTTGTGCGGAGCGGGCGTGACGAACTGGGTTTCTTTGGTCCCTCATCCCCGTGACGTTTGCTCCCAATTGAAATACATTCTACGTGTATGAGTGATCCAACGATTCCCGGAGGAACGGAAAAACTCAAACCAAAGACTCGCCCCAAGGTACAAGAACCGAAGAAGTACCAAGTGGTATTACATAACGATGACTACACCACGATGGAGTTTGTCGTGGAAGTACTGAAAAAGATCTTCCGCAAATCTCCCGTGGAAGCTCACGCCATAATGATGAGCGTGCACAAAAAAGGCCGCGGTCTGGTCGGACTGTATCCCTACGATATCGGCGCTACTAAGGTCGAGCAAACTCGGCAGATGGCAAAGCGGCACGGATATCCGCTCAAGTGCACCCTGGAGGAGGCCCCGTAATTATGCACATTGATCGAGAACTGCAAGCGCTTCTGAGCGCGGCGTATCAGGAGGCAAAGCAACGGCAGCATGAATTTCTGACGCCGGAGCATATCCTCTATGCGGCACTCTATTTTGATTATCCCCGCGATGTACTAGAGGCGTGCGATGTCAACGCCGACACCATCAGGGACGCTCTGGAGGAATACCTCGCTAAGGAAATTCCCACGGTAGGGGAAGATGAAGATCCCAGCCAGTCCCTGGGGTTCCAGAGCGTCATCGAGCGCGCGGTGTTTCACACGGAAGCCTCCAGCAAAGAGATCGTGGAGATCGGTGATATTCTCGTATCGATCCTGGATGAGGCAAACTCCCATAGTAGTTTCTACCTGCGACGAGAAGGGTTGGAGCGCGTCGACCTCCTGGAGGTGATCAGCCACGGTCTTCCCTCACGAAGTGAAGACGAGCCGCTTCGGGATTCGGACGGTCCCCACGGCGACGATGAGGATGAGTTTACCGCGGAAGAAGATGATGAACCCGACGAGCGGGTTGATGCCGACGAAGAGGAGTCCGGGCGAGGGCGCAAGAAGAAACGGAAGCGTGCTCTGGATCAGTTCACCACCGAGCTGGTGGCGGAATCTCGCACGGGCCGTCTGGAGCCGCTCATCGGCCGTGAGGACGTGCTGGAACGCACGATTCAAGTGCTCTGCCGCCGGATGAAGAACAATCCCATACTCATCGGTGAGCCCGGTGTGGGAAAGACGGCGATCGCCCACGGTCTCGCGGAGCGTATCGCCGACGGTACCGTTCCGGATGTGATCAAGGACCACAAACTCTACGCGCTGGATATGGGCGCGATGATCGCCGGTACCCGCTACCGGGGAGACTTCGAGGAACGGATGAAGGCGATCATGAAAGAACTGGAGAAAGAGCCCAATGTGATCCTTTTTATTGATGAGATTCATACGATCGTCGGGGCGGGCGCGGTCTCCGGTGGCGCCATGGATGCCGGCAACATGCTCAAGCCGGCGCTGGCGGCGGGACGTATCCGCTGCATCGGTTCCACCACCTTTGGGGAGTTCAAGCGGTTCTTTGAGCGGGACCGCGCGTTGGCTCGGCGGTTTCAGAGAGTCGATATCGATGAACCGACTCATGAAGAAACGGTGCTCATCCTCAAGGGACTTCAGAGTCGGTATGAGGAACACCACAACGTTCATTACACCGATGCCGCCTTGGACGCGGCGGTGCGCCTTTCCGCTCAGTATATCAATGAACGCTTTCTCCCGGACAAAGCGATCGATGTCCTCGACGAGGCTGGAGCGTACATGCGGATGAAGCACTTTAAGCGCGCCGTTGAGGATACACCGGAAGAATCTGAGGGCGACGAGGAGGAAGTGCAGGACCAGGACGTGCAGGACCAGGAAGTGCAGACGGAGGAGCCGGCCGCGGAACGTCCCACCGACGAAGAAGCACTGGAAGAGGGTACCGAACCGGCGGGTCAAGCCGCTGAGCCGGTTACCATCGATGAGCCGGAGATCGAGATGGTGGTCTCCAAGATTGCCAAGATTCCGGTGAAGAGTGTGAGCTCCGACGAGAAGACGCACCTGCAGCATCTCTCGGCGCGGCTCAAGGAACAGATCTTCGGACAGGAATCGGCGGTGGAGGCGGTCACCGCGGCGGTTAAGCGTTCCCGGGCGGGATTCCGCAACCATGACAAGCCCGTGGCGAGTTTTCTCTTTGTCGGCCCCACCGGTGTGGGCAAGACGGAGTTGGCGCGGCAGCTGGCGGAGCAGCTCGGCGTAGCACTGCACCGGTACGACATGAGTGAGTACCAGGAGAAGCACACCGTTTCGCGTCTGATCGGAAGTCCTCCAGGGTACGTGGGCTACGAAGAGGGTGGACTCCTGACCGACGCGATTCGCAAGACGCCCCATTCGGTGGTGCTCCTCGATGAGATAGAAAAGGCGCACCGGGATATCTTCAATATCCTCCTGCAGGTGATGGACTACGCCACACTCACGGACAACGCCGGGAAGAAAGCCGACTTTCGTAATGTCATCCTGATCATGACCTCCAACGCCGGCGCCCGGGACATCGGGAAGCCGCTGATCGGATTCGGCGAACGGAACGTCACGGAGGCGGCGGTGAACGACGCCGTGGAAGAAACCTTTTCGCCCGAGTTCCGTAATCGTATCGACAAGATCGTGCTCTTCCGCCGGCTCGATGACGAGATAGTGAAAGACATCGTCCGCAAAGAGATCCTGATCTTCAATGAACAACTCGCGGAGCGCGGGGTACGGCTGGAAGCAACGGAAGAGGCGATAGCTTGGCTGGCGCGAAAGGGCTACTCTCCTGAATTCGGCGCGCGCAATATCGCACGGACGGTGGAGAGCGAACTGAAGGAGTACTTTGTGGACGCGGTGCTCTTTGGTGAGCTGGCCGACGGAGGTATCGCCGTGGCGGATGTCGACGACGATCAGATCGTGATTACGCCGCAGAAGGAATTGGCCGACGCGTAGCCGGGGACCGTGGAGTACTTCGATCACACTGAGCGCATTCGATTTCCTGAGCCGGAGCGCGCCAACCCGTGGGGGATTGTCGCGCACGGGGGCAACCTCTCGCCCGGAATCGTTCTATCCGCGTACGAACAGGGTATTTTCCCGTGGTATGAAGAGCCCCCGATCGTGTGGTTCTCCCCGGATCCCCGATTCGTGCTGTACCTGTCGAGGTTTCACATCGGATCGCGCTTCCAACGGACGCTGCGCACCGCCGACGTGACCATTACGCTGGATCACGCCTTTGAGCAGGTCATACACCGCTGTCGGACAATTCGGCTGGAGACCGACGGCGAAGGAACATGGATAACCGACGCGATGGAGCGGGCGTACACTGAGCTACACCGTCTTGGGTTCACTCATTCCGTGGAGGTGTGGGAGAAGGGAGCGCTCGTGGGAGGGCTCTATGGTGTTGCCGTGGGGTCGATCTTTGCTGGGGAGTCGATGTTCTCGGAGGTATCAAACGGGAGCAAATTCGCGCTGGTGGCGTTGGCGGGACTTATGGAATCGCTTGGGGTGCCGCTCATCGATTGTCAGTCGTATACGGAGAACCTGGCCCAGTTCGGTGCGGTGGATATTCCCCGAACCGACTTTCTTGCCGCATTGGAAGAGCACCGTCACGGCGCGCGTAT
>JBBDTM010000072.1:0-5010 GCA_040904425.1 Alkalispirochaeta sp. | reverse complement strand
TCCGAATATCATCGAGTACATTGAGCGGGACGAAATACGCCCCCTGGTGGCCAAATCCTTCGACCTGAAAGATATTGCGGTTGCCCAAGAGGAGTTCCTCAAAAAGACGCACGTGGGCAACTTCGTGCTGCTGCCACCGGTGTGACCATATACTTGAAGGTTTATTCCGGAATGGCAGGCAGGGATCGGCAGACTATCCAGATATGTACGGCGCCGGGTCACACATCTTGCGCGACCTCTCCGACCGAGGACCACGGAAGGACTGAGACCGCCGACCGAAGCTGCCGCTCGCTGCCGCCGTAAAAGAGCGTCGGTTGGAGGCGCGAATCGCCCTCACATTCCGCACTGAGGGCGCACCACGCCGTGATACCTTTGAAGAAGTCAGTGGCAATGGTGGCGCCGGACTTGATTTCAATCGGTTGAAGCGTGCCGTCGCGTTCCGCAATTACGTCGACCTCAAGCCCTGCGCGGTCCCGCCAGAACGTGAGATTGCTGGAGAGCCCCCGATTGAATCTCCCCTTCATTAACTCAGCGACGATCCAGTTTTCAAAAATCGGACCGCGCATCGCGTGTGTTGCAAGGCGCGCCGGTTCATCGATACCGAGTAGATACGTCAGGAGACCGGTGTCCGTGAAGTAGAGTTTGGGTGACTTGATCAACCGTTTATTGAAATTGCGGTGCTGCGGATGTAACAGAAATACCAGAAAACTGGCCTCCAGGACGGAGATCCACGCTTTTGCGGTGTTGTGAGTGATGCCACAGTCGTCGGCGAGTCCGGATAGATTGAGGATCTGCCCCGCCCGGCCGGCGCACATGCGGACAAATGTCTGAAACGCAGACAAGTCCCGAACCTGGATGAGTTGTCTCAAGTCGCGCTCGACATAGGTGGTGATGTACTGCGGAAACCAGTCCCGGGGCGCCACCAAACGGTCATACAGCGGCGGATAGCCACCGGTAAATAGCGCTTTTTCAAGGCTGATCGCCGCCTGGCCGCTCGCATCCAGCTCATTCCAGGAAAAGGGAAGTAACGTAACCATTCCAACGCGACCCGCCAGAGACTGGGTGATGCCGGCGAGGAGGCCAAATTGCTGCGAGCCGGTAAGCACATACCGTCCCATCCGTCCATCCAGATCAACGTGGGATTGCAGATACGAGAAAAGTTCCGGTACGCGCTGCGCCTCATCAATTACCGCGCCGTCGCTATACTGCGCCAGGAAGCCCCGCGGATCCGATTCCACGTACCGTCGGGTATCGGGATCTTCCAGCGATACGTAGGGCTTTTCCGAAAAGAGTGCTCGAGCCAGGGTGGTCTTGCCCGATTGTCGGGGCCCGGTAATACCGACAATCGGGAATCCCTCGCGCAGTCGTTGCACGGTCGTCTCAATACGCCGTCCTATCATCCCGGAATGGTACTGTTAGTTATGCACATTGTCAATCGACTTTACAATTAGCACTACCTATCCTGGAGCCGTGGTAACTGCGGAAGTTCCTCGAAGTGGGCGTCTCGGCTATAGCGCTGTGTGTCAATGACAATGTCTACCGTCATGCGTCGACGTCCACAATATTCTGCTCGATTATCGCCCGATCGAAGAGCTCGTCCTCGTGCCAGGAGCCGGCGAGATCATCAAGATCTTTGTAGATGTGGCCGGTACCGGTGACGCCGAGTTCGCATTTGATCGCCTCAATGACTGCGTCGTTCAAACTTGTCCCGTTCCGGCCGGCCCCGGTCACGCAGTTCACGAACGATCGACTACTTGCTCTACTAAGGCGCACAACACCACCGCTTCATGTTATTCTCTCAGATGAAGAGCACTCCAAATGGAAACCCTCACCGATTTTCCCAAATTGCAATGTCCCTTCATCCGGCAAACGTTTCCCGTTGATCGGGATGATTTTCACCGCCACGGACGGGAATTACACCTGAGGAAACCTGAGGTATACCTGGTGGTGGAGCGGATCAACCCCGGTTACGAGTGGGTGTTTGATGATCCCGACACCTTCGCCGTGGAGAAGCTTGACGGTACCAACATCAAGATCAAAACGGAAAACGGGCGGCTTGTCGCATTTCAAAACCGCAAAAACGTCATCGACCCGCTACAGATACTCTCGGGAAACACCCATCTGATCGAAGGGCTGTTCCGCTCAATCGGCAAAGGCTATGTCGAACCTGACGGCGAGCAGGCCGGCGAGTTGATCGGCCCAAAGGTGAACGGCAATCCCTACCGGCTCGACATGCACGAGTGGTACCCCTTCCACAAGGCGATCACCGCTCTGCGCTACAAATCGTTTCACGAACACGAACGCACCTTTGACAACTGGAGCGCCTGGTTCAAGGAGTGGCTGCACTCCCGCTACTTCACCAGAACTGCCTCAAAGAAGGGAAGCGACGAGAAGATCTTCGCCGAGGGTGTCATCTTCTACAATCTCAGACGCCAGGCAGCAGGTGAAACCTGGATGGCCAAACTCCGTCGCGACATGTTCGACTGGTACTACGAAGGGCTCACAATCCGCGATTACTTCAAACAAGGCAGGGATGAGGTAGAGGACCAGGACAGGTTCGATTGACGGGGTGAGCGGCCTCCTCCGCCACCATCTCAATGAGCTCAATGAGCGGTTCTTGTTCTCAACGACAACTGTTTCGGTCGGTTTCCCCTTATAGCTTTCCGCGCTGACACCCTCCTGTGTGGCCCACTCCTTGCGGAGTGTTCCGAGCTGCACATCGTCGCGCTTGGGCTTCACTTCAGTCTTCTGCATAGTTACGTCATAGTCACAAAAGAAAGATAGTTCTCGGGATGGATGACGTGGAAGTCCGCTTCCGGGTACGTTTCCACTCAATCCCGGGGTGGTCTGACTGTGGCTGTCTTCCATGTAAACTCGTATCCGTACAGATGCCCGCCGGTTTCCTCGACCCAGTCAAGTTCCTTCTTGTTGTACGTACGCCAGAAGTAACAGTTCGCAGACTGCCGGGTGTACGCCAGATGTTTAATCCGCTCCATGACGATGAAGTTCTCCCATAATTGACCATGGTCGTTGCGCAGGGCGATTTCAATGAAGTTTGAGATAAGGGCGTTGCGGATTTCCAGATCGTAGAAGTACTACTTGCTCGTTTTACTGACCTCCTTGCGGAGATTGCGGGAAAAGCCGTCCAGGCGATACAGCACAAAGGATTTTTCCAGCAGATCCAGATAGCGGGCGACGGTGTTTCCAACCTCCTGAGTGGACATCTGACTTCCAACCTGAAATGCCAGCAAGCGCAATACGTCAAATATCTTTCTTGAGTCCTTGAGCAGGTACGACCCGGCGAGTTCACGGACGTTCGACTCCCTCTCCTGGTAGGTTGCCGCGGACAGCACTACCGGGTACATACCGAACCTCAGGTAGTCCGGCAGATATCGCGGAAGGTCCCATTGGTTCGTGGTGGAGAGGGTCTCCTCAATCGAAACGGGATACAGGGTCGCGACCGTTTTGCGCCCGGTGAGCGCTTCGCCGGTAGATTGCAGCAAATCGAACGAGGACGAACCGATAACGAAGACGCTGACACCAGGGATATTGTCGACGATAAGCTTGAGCCCTCGGCCGATTTCGGGAATTCTTTGAGCCTCGTCGATAAAGAACAGGCTGTACTCCGGGATTGTAGAACGAAAAAAGTGGAGATCACACTGGGAGAACTGGTTGGAAAAGGGTATATCATCACCGGTTTGGGTGATCACGCCACCGGGAAACGCGGGCGCCGTGGATAGGTAATGGTGAACCAGCGTAGTTTTACCGACCTGCCGCGGACTACCTGCGGTTCATCTTCCGTTGCCTGGAACGCTATCCATTCCGGCGGCTGCATTGATCCATGAAGCGGCCGACGTCAGATACGCCGTCTCACCTCAGCGATTGAATCGGTTTCCCAGGATTTCGCGCGGCGGTGAACAGCGATGCCCGATTGGTGGAAAACTTATCTCCGAGAGCAGGCCCAAAATGACCATGCAGTGAATATTCCGCCGAATCCTGCCGCCCAATCCAGAGTAAACCAAGGCCTGGGGGAGACACCTGCTTTGCAAAGTCACTCGTCGATCAGCTCGCGGCCGTATCCGAGGATCACGCGCGCAAGAGCGAGGATCTCGGGAGTCATCCGCAAAACATCGGAAAACAACTCCGCCAGATCATCAGTCTGATACTCGTGAGCAATGTCGTTTCTGAGATCTTTATAGCCGCGAAGTATCTCTACCGAATCGACAAATCCCCGCGACACAGCTCTGTTCGCGGTGTCCATAAGGGACCCTGGCTCAATCAGCTCCACTGAATCAATACTGCGAAGCACCTTGTGAACAATCAGACCTGCCACCCGCGCATAGCGGGAGGTCAGGTTTTCGTAGCGATCATATTCATCTGCATCCCCCCACTCCGCCGGTCATCAACGCGCGAACCGAGGATCCAGATCTCAGCATCGGGGTCAACCCTGTGAACTGCGACTTCAATTGCGTGCTTCTCATGATCGCTGAGTCTCACGCCCTGATTGTCACACCGAGGTCATCCCGATACCAGACGAGCAACGCCCATGGAGTGTGCTAACTACGATGATGTGCTCCGCCGCCCACATCAGCCTGTGAGTACGGCCGATCGTCATTTCTTCATTTTAAGCCCTATCGACGATGCCAGCCTCTTCCGGCACCGAAAACCGCTTCACAGCGTTCTCCTTAACCATCGCAGCAATTGGGCGAAAAATCTGATTCGCTGAGGTCCTCTTGATGCTACAATGCCCGACCGGCCAGAATTCTCTTTAACATCATGATGCTTCCTACCCATGCAAACTCCGTGACAATGAGGAAGATGCTCACTTCTGGGGCAAAATACAGGTGTGCGAGAACTATCACGATGGCTGTGTTATTGACCCCTGAGCCAAGCGCATAGCTTATCCGGTCCCGAATAGGATCGCGATAGAAGAGAAACCAACCGAAAGCGTAGTACCCTAATTCCCCGAGCCTTTTGTAACTATGATTCTTCTAACTCGCTGTAATATCT
>JBBDTM010000071.1:0-5153 GCA_040904425.1 Alkalispirochaeta sp. | reverse complement strand
TTGGAGGTGATTGAACACCTGCACCAGCCCCGGGCGGAGCTGGAACGGCTTCTGTCGCTGTTGCTTGGGGGGGGCAGACTGATCCTACGCACCGGCGTCTTTGACGCCCGGGACCCGGCGGAGGACATACCGGCGGAACGTGGGAGCACTACACCAGCCACAGGCATCTCGACGACGGCGGCTTCGCCGGCAGCCAGTTCGACTGTGGACGCCTCCGCGGCGGACGCGCACCCCGCGGGAAACGGGCCGGCGGCGGAGCGCTTTCTCGCGTGGTGGTATCGACGAGATCCGACGCACGTGGTATTTCTTACGCCGCGCACGATAGCGTGGCTTCAGGAACATTTCGGACTGCGGCTCATTCACCGCGCCAAGGGCGAAGAGCTCGTCTTTGCGCGGGAGGGGTGATACCCGCCGCCGACGTACGCCGCCTCAGGCGGTGCGGCCCGACCCGATGAGCGGGGACCCTGGAGTGCCGTCGCCGGGCGTTCAACCTAAACCACATGTAAGGACAACAGATGGAACAACTGCAGAAGAAGTATGGGTTCTGGACCGCTACCGCCATGGTGGTGGGGATCGTGATCGGGTCGGGGGTGTTTTTTAAGGCGGACGACGTGCTGTTCGCCTCGGGGGGACGACTGCCGGTGGCGCTCCTGGCGTGGCTGATCGGTGGTGGAATTATGGTGGTCACGGCGTACGTGTTTTCGCGGATCGCCACCCGTGTCGAGAAGGTAAACGGCATCGTGGACTACTTTGAGGCGGCCTACGGCGAGACCGCCGGATACTACGTGGCGTGGTTCATGACGATCGTCTACTACCCTACCCTGGTGTCGGTGCTGGCGTGGGTTTCGGCAAACTATACCGTCGGTCTTCTGGGGTGGTCGTCGGCGGGAGCGTTGTGGGGACTGGCCGCGGGATATCTGCTGGGGTTCTTTCTGCTCAATATCTACTCCCCGGTGCTGGCGGGAAAGTGGCAGGTTTCGGCGACGGTAATCAAGCTGATTCCGCTGGTGCTGGTGGCGGTGGTGGGACTTGTCACCGGCCTGATCACGGGACAGACGTTTGAGAGCTTTGCACAGACGGCGAGCAACGTCGGTGACGGTGCCGGGGGACTGGCGGTGGCCACGCTGGCTACGGCGTTTGCCTACGAGGGCTGGATCATCGCGACCTCCATTAACGCGGAACTCCGCGACGCCCGGCGCACCCTGCCGCGGGCGCTGGTGGCGGGAACGATCACCGTAGTGATCGTGTATATGACCTACTACCTGGGAATCTCCGGGGTGCTCTCCAATACGGAGGTGCTCGCCGCCGGCGACGGCGCGCCGGTGGCGGTGATTTCGCTGGTGTTTGGGCGGATCGGCGGAGCAGTGCTCACCACGTTTGTAATTATCTCCTGTCTGGGTACGCTGAACGGGCTGATCATGGGCTCGGCCCGGGGGATGTACGCGATCGCCACGCGCGGCGTCGGGCCGGCACCGCGCTACTTCAGCCGGGTGGCGCCGCAGACCAACAGTACCCAGCGGTCGGCGGTGGTGGGGCTCGTGCTGTCGGCCGGATGGATGGTGGTGTGGTACGGCAACTTTGCCGGGTGGTTCGGGGGATTTATGGATATCTCGGAACTGCCGATCGCTTTCCTGTACGCGATCTATCTGGCGATCTACCTGTGGGTGATGCGTACCTTCTCCGACGAGGGGATCCTGCCACGGGTGGTGGCGCCGGCGCTGGCGGCGCTCGGTTCGCTGTATATCATCTGGGGAGCGGTACAGAAAGATCTCTTCCTGGTGTTTGTGCTGGTGACGATGGTGATTATGGCGGTGGGCGCGGCGATGCGGGGACAAGTCCGGAATACCGGAGATGCGACGTGAATAAACTCGGCGCCGGGCCGGCCGGTGCCACCGGATCAGAACCCGGCGGCGCCGGCTCAGAGCCCGGTGGCGCGACGCCGATCGAGCGTGGGCCGGCGGACCTTTCGACCGTGCGCATCGCCTACGACACCGACGAACGAGCTCATTCGTATGAACCGGAGGCGCTGTGGTTTGAGACGGAGGGTATCGGCGGCTTCTGGAGCCCGTTGTACCGGCAGGGCTGGATCCTGTCACCGCCGCCGCGAGACGCGGAAGTGGTGAGGCGGGTACGGGATGCGCTGATCGGGGCAGCGGGCGCTGCCGGCAGCGGTGAGCTCGAGTGGAAATGTTTCAGCTGGGACGGCGATGCTCCGTGGTATGGCGATGCGGCACTGCGCGACGCCGGATTCGCGCCGGGCGATGAGGAGGCGATTCTCGTGGCCGACGCTCGGGCTATTGCCGACGGCCTCGGGGGCGTTGGGTCCGATGACGTCCGCAGCCGGGGGTTGGAAGCAGCCGCCGCGACCGTACGTGCCGTTACCGATATCAGTGGCGACGAGGCGGAAGAAATCCTCAACGCCGCCGACACCGTGCACAACCAAGTCTGGGGCGAAGGTCAGCTGCCTTCCACTATCGCCAGGGGATACTGGTCGGGCGATGCCGTGTGCTCGATTCACGTTGCCTATCTCGGAAACGAACCGGTGGCATACGGGAGGTTTCAGGCAACGCCTGGAAGTCGCTTTGGAGGCCTATGGAGTGGCGCGACGATTCCCGCCGCTCGGGGGCATGGATGCTACCGGGCACTCGTAGTCAGTCGCGCCGGGGAGGCGCTTCGGCGCGGACTGCCGTGGCTGATGGTTGACGCCAACCCTGAGACCAGTATGCCGATTCTCGTGCACAACGGCTTCAGCGAAATCGGGCGCACGCGCCCCTACATGCACTCGTTCAACACCGGTTGACACGAAACGGTTAATTGGGATAAAAAGACCGTCGTACGCAAACAGCAGAAACGCTTATTGCATCGCGTTGGGGGTGTAGCGAAGTTGGTTATCGCGCCGGCCTGTCAAGCCGGAGATCGCGGGTTCGATCCCCGTCACTCCCGATAGATATTTCTTTCTAATAGAAGGAAATAGCCAGAATGCCACCGGAGATACCGGCGTATTCAAATCTCGACTGTAGGATGCCATTGTCAGATGGTAGCCTCAACGGAGGAGCGAATGCGCCATTTTTCGTTATACAAGCGCGGCAAATACTACTACTGCCAGTTCCGTAATCCCGTTACCGGGAAATACATGAGCGGCAGAAGCACGAGACAAACAACGAGAGACATGGCAGCGGCTGTCGCCGCAACGTGGCAGCAGACAGGGGAATCCGAGGATACGGGTTCTTTCAATGTTGAGCACCGCATTGCCCTTGATACCATCCTCACATTCGCACGAAGTGAACACATCACGAGTGACGACGTTGCTTCCCTCGTGAAGGTCCTTCAGGATCGGAGTCTGCTCGCCTCAGCGAGCCTTACCTCAGACGATGCTCCGCCATTCATGGACTTTTTGGCTGAGTTTTGGGACTACGAACGGTCACCGTACATTCGGGAAAAGCTGGCTCACAACCAGTCGATCACGCGTCGAACCTGCTATGATCGAGGCCTCGCGATAAAGAATTACTGGAAGAAACTGTTTCCACAAAAACGCCTTGATGAAGTAACCAAAAAAGACCTTCGGGCCTTCGCTCTGACCGTCAACCAGATCATGGCGGCGGGAACAATCGCTCTTCGATGGGCCTACGAGAACGACCTCATTCCATCGAATCCCGCTGACGGATGATCAGCGACAATTAAAGTTCCCCCGCCATCGATGCGGCGATTGACATGACTTACAGGCCATCGACGAACTCAGCCACAAGCGCATTAAACGCCTCCGAATGTTCCCAGAACATCATGTGGCCGCCAAGCACTTTTGTGTTGGTGTTGGGCATATGGGACTGCAGAAACGCCTGCGCGGTTTGCGCCCAGTGTTCGGCCAGGATATATCGCGTGGGGCGCGCGTCGTCCAGCTCCGCTGCTTCCTTCAGGTAGTCCGTTAGCATTGCACTTCCCCACAATGACTGGGCCACCCACGCGGGGGTTTGAAGCGAGTCCGCCGTTATCCAATCGAGTTCATCTGGTGTCAGTGTGCGTTGGACCATCACCTCGGTCGCGTACGACTCAACAAATGCCTTTTGCCCCTCAACGGTGCCAAGCATATTTGTCGCCACCTCGGCTATCTCTTCAATTGATCCCTCGACCCAGTCGCCATCAGTACTGGAAAGCGCCTTCGGAGACATGTCGATACCGACAAAGCCTTTTATGCGTCCGACGCCGTGGGCACGTACCGTCGCAAAAACCTCCAGACACCCGGTAGACCACCCAACCAGCACTGCATCGGAGATATCCATCTGTTCCAGAAACACGCCGACATCCACCCCATGGACACCGTACGTGTTACCCACGGCAGCCTTGGTTGATCGCCCTTGACTCCGCGGGTCGATTGCGATGACGCGATATCGATCAGATAATCCTTCCATTTGTTGTTCAAAAATGGTAGACGAGAACGTCCACCCGGGAATAAGGACAAGCGGTTGCCCCGAGCCCGCCTCACGATAGAACAATTCTACTCCCGATGCCACTTCCACATATCCCGTCTTCATTTGGGCCACAATACTCCTCCTCCACGATTAGATGTGCCGACAATGTACCCTTATCGTTTCGATGGGGAAAGGAGGGCTCGGAGGTCGCGTTTTGCCGTCTCACTGCTTGTCGGTGATTGCGACGTACTTTTATTGGTCATTCCGCCCGAGAGACCTTCGAGGTGGGTAGCGATCATTTCGTCCACTTGGGGAGCGAGTTGCTCCGTAAGGGAGAGGGCTCCGTGCCAAATATATTCGTCCATCAACACTTGTGTACACGTTTTCGCACGCGTTCTGGTGGATAAAACAAGCCCATCTTATTTCGCTCAACATCGAGATCGACACGCTGCGAGCGCAAACCGACAGGATGTCGGTTTAGCGGAGACGCACTGGAATCCCGAACAAGAACATGGTGCGTATCGGAACGAAGTGAGGAACGCACCAATATGGCGAGGCATAGAAGGACTCCAAACGAATAGGTTGCGTACCTCAATCACAGGGACGAGGAATGGGAACTTGCACTGCCTTTTACGCCGCCAGCGCAACCTTGAACTTCGCGGACTTTATCCACTCTGCTCGTTGTCCCATGGTGTTCCCCGCCAAGAGGCGTTTCCCCGACTTTCCACGCGAGGGTTCCCCAACTTG
>JBBDTM010000070.1:0-5184 GCA_040904425.1 Alkalispirochaeta sp. | reverse complement strand
AAGTACTGTGTGAGCGGAAAAAGCAGTTCCTTAAGCACGGACAGTACCTCCTTCCGAGAGGCTGTCAATGAGCTGCTCCAGAGCAACCGCCCGGCTACCTTTCAATAGAATCGTTTCATCTGTTCTTAGTTGCGGACGCAGGATTTCACCTGCCTCAGTTGCCGTGGCTACGGCGACGATGCGGTCCGATCGATCCGTTACCGCGGCGTCATCGACGGCAGCCTGGAAGCGCTCTCCTATGCAACAGATCAATCGGGCGGAAGAAGAGAGGGCAGCCTGCAATACGTCCCGGTGTCCGGACTTCTCGAACGCTCCCAATTCGTGCATGTCTCCCAGAATCAGTATGGTGGCACCCATCTCCTGCGCCATTTCGATTGAGGCAACCATCGAGTCTGGGTTCGCGTTGTACGCGTCATGAATAAGGGTGAGTCCGTTAAGGACGATTCTCTGGCTGCGCCCCTCGGGTAGCATCGTCCGTTCCACCGAGGTTAACGCGGAATCGAGGTCGACTCCCAGCTTCTCCGCCACCGCAATCGCCAGCAGAGCGTTCCGGCCGTTGTGTCGCCCGGGAATCGGCAGCTTTGCAGAACGGGCGCCGATCCGCACGATTACGCGATGGTCATCGGGGGCAACCTCCAGGGACGCTGTCTGGGAAATCGGACCTGTCTCTACCACAGTTCCCACTATGTCGGCGGAGAGAAATTCCCGAAAATCATCGTCTTCAGGAATGTAGAGCATCTCATTGCCGGAGAAATAGGCCGCAATCTGCTTTTTCTCGACGGCGATCGCCTGACGGCTGCCCAGATATCCGATGTGGGCGGTACCGATATGTGTGATTACGGCATGGTGGGGGCGCACGATTCGAGCCAGAGCCGAGATTTCCCCGGGTCGACTCATCGCCATCTCGTACACGGCGTACCGCACATCGGGGGGGGTCTCGAACACGGAAAGCGGGAGCCCCGTTTCACTATTGAAATTGCCCGCTGAAACGAAGCAGCTGTCGGCGTCCCGAAGAATTGCCGCCAGCATCTCCTTCGTCGTGGTCTTTCCGTTGCTACCGGTGACGCCTATGCGGATCGTACGGTTAGAAAGATGTTCCGTCACGTACCATGCCGCCAAGTCATGAAGTGCAGCCAGCGCGTCAGGAACGACCACCACGGGGATCGGCCATCGTCCCCCATCGGAGGTGTACGGTTCCCGAACCACCGCAGCGCTTGCTCCGGCTTCGGCGGCGGCCGCAACGTAGCGGTGGCCATCAGTCTGCTCGCCGGGAAGCGCGAAAAAGAGCGCCCCCGGGCGACACTGACGAGAATCGATGCATATCGAGGTCGGACGAACCGAATCCACGTGGTCCACATTCGCCGTGGATAGGATTGCGGGGAGCTGTTCCAAAGAGGGGAACGCGCTACTGCCCACGGCCACCTCCGTCGATCTCGATTCTGCGGATGCGATCTGCTGATACCGGAATGAGCCCCAGATCCTCTTCTGCGATCGTTCGGACTCGAGTAGGTGACCTCAAACCGGCGATACCAACCACGAGGCGCTTGTTCTCTTCCAGGAGCTGGAGATGGGAGTTCTGAATGGATTCCAAGTTATGTTGCAGGCGAACGAACCGATGAGACTGCCACACGTTGGCCACAAACAATATGGGCACGATTACGATAAGTGAGAACCCGGCTATCCATCGTCGCATGTCGTTCATTCGGGCGTTTCTCCTGTGGTGCACTCCAGTACTCGAAGCTTGGCGCTTCGGGACGCTGGATTGGACGCAACTTCCTGCTCGGTGGGGACAACCGGTTTACGCGTGAGCAACCGAAACTGTCCCCCCTCTTCATACATCGGCGTTCGACGGCCGCCAGTCGATCCCTTTTGAGCTGGATGGCGCACGAAAGGGGTCTGTTCCGCGTCGCCGACACGACCTGCGAGACGCCGAAACGCGTGCTTCACGATCCGGTCCTCCAGAGAATGGAAGGTAATCACAGCGAGGCGCCCATTCGGCGCAAGGCGGTTCGCGGCGGCCGGAACCGCCCGCTCGATGCGCCGAAGTTCGTCGTTAACCGCGATCCGCAGCGCCTGAAACGTCCGCGTGGCGGGGTGATTTCGCCCGTGGCGATATTTCGGGGGCACTGCGCCCTTCACTACATCCGCCAGTTTACCGGTAGTTTCGATACCGGTGAGACGTTCGTCGATGATCGCCCGGGCGATTCGCCGGGCGTAGCGCTCTTCACCGTAGAGGTACAAGACGTCCGCCAACTCCGCCTCGCCGATTCTGCCGATCAGCTCGGCGGCTGTCTCTCCATCACCGGAAACGTCCAGCCGCATATCCAACGGTCCGTCCTCTTTGAGCGAGAATCCACGATCCGCTTCCCGCAGATGAAACATGGAAACGCCCACATCCAGAAGCACGCGGTCCTGCGGCGGCAAACCCGGCAATACCTCGTCGAACCATCCATGAATCAAAGTGAGGCGTTCCGTGTCGCGCCAGCGCTCCCGCCCACGACGAATCATCTCGCCATCTGCGTCGATCGCCGTAACTGTACATTGAGAGCAGAGCTCCAGAAGACGGGCCGTATGGCCGCCTCCTCCGTATGTCCCGTCACAGATCCGGCCTGCCGGTGGAAAAGGAGTGAAATACTCCATTACCTGATCCAACATGACCGGGAAATGCTCAACAGACATCTTTAGAAGAAAGAGACGGACCCTCCCAGTTCTTCGGCCGCCTCCTGAAACTCATCTTCACTCTCGTCAAGGTACGCTGCGTACTCATCCACATCCCATATCTCGATGTATTTTTTGATCCCGTGCATGACGCATTCCTTCTTAAGTCCCGCCGTCTCCTTAAGAAAAGGCGGAATCAGTATGCGTCCCGTCTTGTCCAGCTCCACCTCCTGTGCCGGCGCAATGATTCGCCGCTGTAACAGCCGCGCTCTGCGGGAAAAGGGAGATGCAGCTTCCATCAATTTGTCGGAAAGCTGCTTCCACTCTTGTGGTGGAAACAACCACAGGCATCGGTCGATACCGGATGTGATTACCAGCGTATTACCGGGAACCTCTGAACGGAGTTTGGACGGAACCATGATTCGTCCTTTGTCGTCCAGAGCGTTGCGATACTGCCCAGTGATCATCCCTTATCTACCACTTTCACCTATGTTTTCCCACTTTTTCCCACACTATGTATATAGTAGAACGATCCCGCCATATGTCAACGTTTGTAGACAGAATTACTGCGAGAATAATCGTTTGATCAGTGAAACAACTAAACAGGTGGATAGGTAATCGCGAGAACCGGCCAAACGCCAAAAAAAGCCGGGCTCCCTGGGGGAGTGCCGACTGGAATCAGTGGATCGAAGGTGTAGAGGGAATTTCTCGTCTACATCAGATGGCGTATAGTCTCTACGGACGCCAACTTCAGGCGCCGGTAGTTAAGGTCGGAGAATATGGGGTGCTTCTTTTCCAGGGCGGTGAGCCATTCGGTTCCCATATTTCGCTGAGAGAGCGCATCATAGACGTGAGTGAAATTCAGCAGGTGTTCTTTTATCCGACGAGTTGCGTAGGGTACGACCGTCTGGGCGTTCAGGATAAACGGCCAGTCTGAAGCCATCCCCAGAAGCACCTCCCGTGCGGCCTGATTGAGCGCCCGCTCTTTCAGGCCACCTTCATCAGGGAAACGTGCTACCAGCTCACCCATACGCTCGATCGCCTGGTGTACGTGGCGATAGATCCAATCGTTGGAGCCATCCATCCATACTTCGGCATAACCCCGGCTACCCCAACTGGAGAAAGTCGGATCCACGCGCTCCGCAGTACCGTGATCGCGGAGATAGCGAGAGGGCGTCACCATTTCAAGCGTTCCCATGGCGTCGTCACCGTTTCCAGCAGCTGTCTGCTCACTGTGGGCAACGCGAAAAAGTTCTTCCAGCCACTGCGGGCCTTCAAACCACCAATGCCCGAAGAGCTCCGTGTCAAAGGGACTGGTGATTACCGGGACGAACGGCAAAACATCGCGCAACCGTCCCACATGTTCCCGCTGCCGATGGTAAAAATCCCGGGCGTGCGCCTGTACGCGTACGCGAGCCACCTGTGGATCGTACAAGTCCTTGTCGTCTGTATCACCGGTAATGGCATGGTACTTGAATCCGGTATCGATACGGATATCGTCGTCATGGATATATGGACGAACATAATCCAGAGGAAGATCGTACCCGATATCCCGATAGAAATCACGGTAGGCCGGATCAGCCGGGTACCCCTGTTCCGAGGACCACACCCACGTTGCGGTGTACACATCCCGCGGGAATGCCGCTACCCCACCGGCGGTGGTTACCGGAGCATACGTACCGTTTGCCGGAGAAGGTGCACCAAAGAGCACACCGTGGGCTGCACTAACGTAATAGTCTACCCCGGAATCCGCCAGGATCTCGTCCAGCCCTTCGTAGTAGCCGCATTCCGGCAACCAGAACCCCCGCGGATGAGTGCCGAAGTTCTTCTGGTGACACTCGATACCCAATTCTACTTGTAGCCGCACCGTTTCCGGATAGTTACGGAAATTGGGCAAGAACGCATGAGTTGCGGCAGTGGCAAGTAGTTCTATGTGACCCCGTTTTGCAAAGTAGTCAAAACCTTTAAGGATGTTCCGTTCGTACGTCTCGTCCAAATCGGTAAGGTCTTGGAAATACCGGCCATGATACATCTCGGCGAGGCGGTGCTGGTGCGGATCAGCCCGGGTACGAACCAGCTCTTGCTCCGCCAGTTCGATGTTTTGCTTTACGTAGGACGCGTACCGGTTGAGGAGAAAACCGTCTTGCAACATGAAACTCAAGGTCGGAGAGAACGACATCGCCAACTCGAAGGGAACGTTGTCCGCTTCCAGATTCTGCATCACTCGCAGCAACGGCAGGTACGTCTCGCTGATCGCTTCGAATAGCCACCGCTCCTCCAGAAACGAATCATATTCGGGATGACGAACCAACGGCAAATGAGAATGAAGCAGGAGAATCGATTTCCCGGTACTCATGAAACTTCCCGTCCCCGGTCGGGGGACTCCTCGTCGAATGGCGGAGATTCCAGGTATTCCAATCCACACAGTTCGTAGAGTGCCATTCGGTGGGGATCCAGATTCTCGGGTGAGACGGGAAGGCGGTCGTTTGGCGCAAATACCTCGTTGGACACCGCCAGCAGTTCGCG
>JBBDTM010000069.1:0-113085 GCA_040904425.1 Alkalispirochaeta sp. | reverse complement strand
CGAGGCATCGTGGATCTCTCGCTAGCTCCTCCGCCGGCGGTGGGGGATAGCGTGGCACTTATTCTGGAAGAGATGGGGCTCGAGATGGCTGGGGCCCCGGGGTCGACGGCGGCTTTGGCGCTACTGAACAACGCCGTAAAGAAAGGTGGGCTCATGGCCAGCTCTCACGTGGGGGGGCTCAGCGGTAGCTTCTTGCCGGTCAGTGAGGACGAGGCGATGGCCCGCGCTGCGGAAATGGGAGTACTCACGCTGGAGAAGCTGGAGGCGATGACTGCGATCTGTTCGGTGGGGCTGGATATGATCGCCGTGCCCGGTGATACCTCCGTGGATACGCTCTCCGGCATCATCGCCGACGAAATGGCGATCGGAGTGATGAATCACAAGACCACCGCCGTGCGGATCATTCCCGTTCCCGGTAAGGGCGCCGGTGAGTGGGTAGAGTTCGGCGGGTTGCTGGGGCGCGCACCGGTGATGCCGGTGAATCGCGCCTCCTGTACGGGGTTCGTTCGGCGGGGTGGTATCATACCGGCTCCGGTTACCGGATTCCGAAACTGATCGACAACGCGGACCGGAGTAACGCCCACCCGCCGACCCGCCGTGGCGGAGAAGCGACCTCCGTCAGTGGCGGCGTGCTTGTTAAGCTGCGAAAATGGTGGTAGAATAATGTCTATCATCGGGAAATCGGATTCGTCCCCTGCCTTGCTATCCCGTCATTCTTTTTCTCGCATCGGCGAGACACCAAAAAGTTTCCGACTGACGAAGTGATGACTCACATTCCATTAACCTCCCGAGAGGTAGGAGTTACAACTGTGGACGAAACGCAGTGCGATGGCTGGGAAGGGACCGAGCGTGTTTCCCGTATCGCCGAACAGGGTGCCGTCGAGCCAATTCTCTTGGAACTGCGACGCGACAACGTCTCTCTGTTCCATGGTCCGGATGCAAAACGGGATATCCGCGCGCCACATCCGCTATTCTCGATCCGATTCGCCCCGGGCTGACGACAGTGCAGAAGTTGCGGTTCCGGTGGGAGGCCGTCCGCTGGATCGGCGGTGTGCTGGCATTACTGACAAGTGGACACGTGGCGGGGGCGGAGGAACTGGTCTTGCACCGGTTCACGAGCGCAACTCCCAGTCACGAGATTGAGGAAATCCTTTATCTCACCGCCGGTGTAGAACTAGTGGAAGCCGGTCTATCAAGTAGTCGTACCGCAGACGTGGATCGCGCGGATTATGTATTGAATACGGTGTATCGGATCACCGGCGAGACGGTCGAACTTCGATATCGGTTGCAGCGTACGGAGCCTCCTGAAGCGGGTGTGGGAGCTGGTGAGCTATCGATAACAGTGTCACTGGATTCCAATCTGGACGGCAATATTGGGCGAGCGATCGAGCGGCTGCTTGCCGCAGCATCGGTAGAACGATTGCCAAATCAGGAAGCGCGGATTGCCGAGTACTCACAAGCGCCGGCTGGCGTAGCCGATTCAGCGTCGGGTGACGAGCCGGGTCAGGAACGGCTTCCGAAATCGATGCGACCGCCGGAAGAGTTGGATCAGCCGGATCAGCGTGAAGAACTGGAACCTTCGAGGACAGATGATCTGCCGGATGATTCGGCATCGCCGCCTACCCCAGAATCGCCGGAGGAACAGAACCCGCCGGATCAGTCTGTGGCTGAGTTGGACCGGTCGTCCGGGCTGCGGCTTACGTTGTTTGGTGGATCGGTATTCCCGTTGGGCGAAGCACATACCGTTTTTCGAGGGGGAGTGGCCGGTGGGCTGTCTGCCGGTTTCGGCCGGGCTCGAAGCGGAGTGGAGGTAATATTGGGGGCTCATATAACGGCCTGTCGGCTCTTCCCGGACGATGGGATATCCGGTGGAGCTCTGGATATGCTGGCAATGGGTCCGGAAATCCGCCTGGATTACGGCGACCCCGAGACGGTCCGACTGGGCGGGGGAGTATCGGCCGGTGTTGTTGCAATGAGCATCGTCAAATCCGATGCTCGCCTGACAAAGGTGGCGCCCCATGCAGCCGCCGGGATCACCGCACGCGTTGCCGTGGGTTCGCGGATATCGGTCGGATTTGGTCTCAATTCTTTTGCGGTCTACGAGGCCAGCCTCCCGTTATTTGGAATTGTTCCGGAAGTCCGGATGGCGTTTGAATTATGAGGAAGAACTGATGAAACAGGTGAACCCGGCTATTATGGCTATCGTCGGCGTCATGGTTATGCTTCTCATTGGGGGGTGTGACACGTTCGATCTCGCGGAGCAGTATCAGGCCCGATCAGTGGCTACGGGAGACACCGGACTGACGATTTCACCAGTATTTGCGGTGGTGCGGCCCGACGAATCGGTGGAATTTTCCGCATCCGGAGGTACATCTCCGTACGCGTTTTCACTGTCCGACACCGCCGCCGGTATAATCGACGAGCATGACGGGACCTACGTCGCCTCCCAGCTTGAGGGAGAATTCTCTGTGACTGTTACCGACGACGTCGGAAAATCTGTCGACGCGGGGATTTTCGTGTCTTTGCCACGGGAGTATAGTCTTTCACCCAGCGTGCTCACCGTGGAGACCGGCGAAGAACACCAGTTTTCGGTGTATGGAGGAGCCGCGCCGTATGAGTTCACTGTTGTTGTGGGTGCGATCGGAACGTTTGACCCGGACACGCCTGGACTGTTCACTGCCGGAGAAGAGCCGGCAGAGGGTACGGTTCGCGTGACTGACAAGGACGGGCGGTCGAGTAGCTCCCAGGTGTACGTGCGTGAACCTGGCTCAACGGCTCTTGAGTTGGCCGTGGAGGCAGGAACGACGGAGCAGGAAAGCGCGGTCCGACTGTTTCCCAGTGGCGGGGCGGCGCCGTACTCATATTCCGTGACTGCCGTGGAGACGGTGTATGCCGGGGGAGATAGTGGGGTTGGTTATGTCGTCAATGATAGCTACCAGCCCGGAGATTTTGTCGGAGTCGTGGAAATCACGGTTCGGGACAGCGACAGTTCTACCGTTTTCCAGGAGGTGAAGGTTCTCCCCGCCACCCCCGCCAATTTCGCGGTTGAGGCGGTGACGGGCGCCAAGGTGAGGCTGACGTGGGACTACGGAACATCGGGGGTGACTGGCTTTCGGGTGGAGCGACGCCAAAGCGACACGACGTTCGGTGAACTGGTTGAACTAAGTGCTTCGGATCCGGTAGCGAGAAACTATGACTACACCGACGAGACCACCATCAACAACCAATTCTACGAGTATCGGATCACGGCGGTTACCAGCAACGCCTCGTACGATTCCGCTTTCACGGTGCCGCGGGCAGTTCTGGCGCAGCAGAATCCATAGGACGATTCACGGTTGGGTTGCTATCGATTCCGAAATCCCCTGGATGAGGCTCACCAGCCGATTGGTATATCCCTCCAGCGTGTCGGGGGGAGTCGTATGAGAAAGGGGAATCCTCAGTTCCCGTGCCGCTGTCTCGATCGCCGTGGACGCGACGTGCAGGGATTGAGTTCTGCCGTCCCGGTGTGCGCGCGACTCCACGGTTGCGGTGTACTGATCCAGTCGGTCCACCAGGCCTGGAAAATCGGTACGGACTTCGGGGGCGGAAAGGATCGCCTTGATCAGTGTTCGAGTATTGAGGAGATCCACCGTGTCCATCGGAGCCGTTTCAGCTGCTTCCGATGTGGTGATCGCTTCAGTACTACGCTCAACCGCCTGCACTACCGCCGGCGGTACGGACGACCGTTCGCGCACTTCGGAAACAACGTTCTGAAGCCGTTCAATTTCGTCTTGCAGGAAGTCGATTCGGCTATCACGCTCCGCCAACTGCGTCCGGACGCTTGTCAATTGTATTTGGAGCGCGTCCATAAGTGGGGTGGCGTCGGAGCGCACCAGAGCATCCAAGTTGGGAAGGACAGCCGACGTTTCCTGTACGTCCGACTCCGTCTCCATTGGCGCGGCATCGGATGTGGTGCCGTTCGTCTCGAGTCGCTGAGACACAATGACGCGGCGTTCTTCCTCAGCCCTGCGTATCTGAGTCTGCAACGCGTCTCTCTCTGCCGCGTTGCTATCCGTTCGGAGAGCTTCCTGGTAGCGGCGACGGAGTTCAGCGATCTCTTTATCTTTCTGGGAAAGCTGCTGGTCGGTCTGAGCTTTGAGCTGTTGCAGAAGATTCCATTCCATCGTAACAAACCGACTCTCTTCGAGCGTGGCCGTGCGAATCTGTTCCCGGTAGGTAGTAATAGCCCACCACAGAATCCCGGCTGTACAAAGGAGCAGAATCGTATTGGTTACGATCGGCAACGCCGCACCGTTCCGTGGGCGCGCAGTATTGGTATCGTCCGCCATTTGATCTCATTTCCCGGACAGGCATGATAGGGTGTAATGGTGCGTAAAACTATTGGCCTGCGGACACGATTGTACACCATGATCCTCCCGCTCGTCTTGGTGGTTGTACTGCTAAGCGGAGTTCTGTCTGTCCTCGCGTCCCGAGCGGCATTAACTCCGGTTGCCACGCGCCTCATGGCGTATAAGGCGGAGCAGCTTCGGGACTACACGCTGAGTGAATGGGAAACGGTGGAGTCCCTTGAACTAGACGACGATGAGGCGATCCGTCTCGCCGCCCAAGAGTCGTTCCGTTCCTATGCTACCTCCATCATCCGAAGTGATACGGAGCTTATCGCTGTGGTCGATCACACCGATCGGGTAGTCATGCAAATCGGCGCGGCAGAGTCTATCGATGCTCAGAGCATGGATGAGAACAGGGAACCGCCGGACTATGGTGAGTTGGAGGTGGGCTGGTTGTCGGAGAAGTTTCTCGGACGATCCCGCGTTGGGGTGGTGTTTAGCCTGGAGCCGTTTAGATGGAAAGTCGCGGTCACCGAACGGGAAGAGGTGTTCTTTTCCGATGCCCAGGAGATCGTTCGCACTCACATAGCGATTTCATTGGCCGCATTGCTGGCGGTGTCTCTCTTTGTGTGGCTCTTTTTGGGGTTTCTGATCCGGCCCGTGGAGCGACTCACCCGGACAGTGCTACAGATCACCAGAACTCAGGATTTGTCGCAGCGCGTTGCGATCGAATACGCGGATGAGGTGGGACTCCTTGGCGATGCGTTCAATGGGATGGTGGAGTCGCTCCAGTCTAACTACGCACAACTGGAGCAGACAATGATAGCCGAGCAAGATGCTCGTCGGCTGGCTATTGACCGGGAAGAGGAGACACTCCTCCTTCTCGGGCGGGCCTCGGAATTTCGAGATCAGGAGACCGGCCAACATCTGGCCCGGATCGGCGCGTTGTCAGAACTCATGTTCCGTCTGCTTGGAAAAAGTGAGGAGGAAATGCTCATGATTCGGCGAGCCTCAGCGCTCCATGACGTCGGGAAGATCGGAATATCCGATAGTGTCCTGCTGAAACCCGGTAAGCTCACCGATGAGGAGTTTGATCTCATGAAACGGCACACCACGATCGGTTTTCAGCTTCTAGATGGATCACACAGTGACTATCTGCAGAAAGGAGCCGATATCGCGCTGACACATCACGAGAAATGGAACGGACGGGGATATCCTGCTGGCCTCGCTGGTGACGAGATTCCCCTGGAGGGTCGGGTCGTGGGGATCGTGGATGTTTTCGATGCGCTCACCTCAGAACGCCCTTACAAGCGCGCCTGGAGCTCCGATGAAGCACGCGAGCTGATCCAACGTGAGCGGGATGAGCACTTCGATCCGAATCTTGTGGACGTGTTTTGTGAAAATTTCGATCAGTTTCGGGCGATTGTCGAGGAACGAGAGACTCGCTGACCCCACAATTTGGAATTTAGCGCATGATGGGACGCGACAATAAATAAATCCGGGCAGAACGTATGGACCAAGCGAGTGCCGACGACACGGCCATAGATCCCCCCGCTCGTACGTATAGCGAGCGGTAGCCAACCACCAACCGGCGGCGGTATGCTTGCGGCCATGGCGCAACGAAAATACGAGCATATTCTTATTGATGCGGACAACACGATTCTGAACTTCGCGGTGTGCGAGCGGCGCATCCTGGAGACGATGGCCCGGGAGTTCGGTTTTATGCCGCGGACCACCGATGAAGAGGACCTGACCGCGGCCTATCGTCGGATTAACGCGTCTCTCTGGCAGGATCTGGAGCAAGGGAAGATCGAGCCGGATGAGCTCAAGATCGAGCGGTTCCGGCGGCTTATTGCGCATTTGGATTTTACCGCCCTCTCCCGGCCGGTGGCACCGGAGTTTCTCAACCTGCAGTTCATTATGCGCCTGAAGCAGTGTCCGGAGGTGGTGCCCACGGCGGCGCCGGTGCTGGCGTCCATCGCACCGGTGACGGTAATCACCAACGGCTTCGCCGATGTTCAGCGTCCCCGTCTTGAAGGATCCGGCCTGTTGCCGTATATCTCCGGGGTGTTCATCTCGGAGGAAATCGGCGTGGCCAAACCGCACCCGGCGTTCTTCGACCACGTCCTGCGGGAGTTGGGGAACCCGGACCGCGCCCGGTGCCTGGTGGTGGGAGACTCCCTGAGCTCCGATATCGCCGGAGGAAACGCCGCCGGCATGGACACCGTCTGGTTTGATCGCAGCGAGATGCTCGGGGAAAGAGCTCCAACACCTGCCGCCGGTGAGACGCCGACGTACCGTGTTACCCGTCTTGTGGAGCTACGAGAGATCGTGGGTATCGGTCAACCATAAATTGGAACTCTCAAGATGGGCGACCGCCGGCCGATACATGTAGCAAGGAGTAGCCTTCGTGCGCATCGTGTCGGTTTTCGCTCTGCTGTTCGTACTGTCCGCGACCTTAGCGGCACAGACCCCTGAGCTTGTTATCTCGGAGACCGAAGAAATTCCCGAAGACTACGAAACGGCAGTGCTGGATCTGGTGGAGCGCTATGAAGAAATGCGCCGGCGACTGCGCGCTGAGATCGAGCGCAACGCCGAGCTGTACACCCAGGAAGAGCTGGACGCCGCCGTTGTCGAAGTTCAGCAAGAGCTGGATCACGTTCTGGCCCAGCTTGAAGCTGCCGAGGACGAGCACAAGGCACTCCGGCGGGCGCTCGACGACGAACGGCAGGATGCCCTGCGTTATAAGGCGGCCCTTGCCAAATCGCGAGCTGATTTCGACGAAGAAATTGACACCCTGGAGACGGTGATCGCCGGTACCGAAGAGGAATCCCTTATTCAGCTGGGGGCAACGTTTTCTCCGGCGGGATCGCTCGGAGCGTTGGGTATCCTCAACCTGCCCCAGACCAACGTCAGTCTTTTGGCGGGCACTAACTACCTTCTGCGCGAGCAGGAGTTAAATGCGTTCTTCGGGGTTACCTTGAGCTTCTTGCCCCAGCAGGTGCTGCGGGAACGGTGGGAGCGCCTCGGGAATCGATTCGAAAACCGTGCCGTGGACAAATCCGCCGCCCAGTAACACATCCGACAACTACTCCTCCTGCGTTTTGCATTCGGTGCGTTTGCTATGGTACACTCCCTCCATAATCAGAGACGGGAGGAACGTTTCACATGGATAACAAGGCTCTTGAAGCCGTCGCACTGTCAGTGCGCACACTAACGATCGATGCCGTTCAGGCGGCGAACTCCGGACACCCCGGCATGCCCATGGGTATGGCCGAACTCGGAGCACTGCTATACGGAGAAATTCTTAAACACGACCCCGCTGACCCGAGTTGGCCCGACCGCGACCGGTTCGTCCTGTCCGCCGGTCACGGATCGATGTTGCTGTACAGTCTGTTTCACCTTTCCGGATACGGTTTGCCGCTGGATGAAATCAAGAAGTTCCGCCAGGTGGGAAGCAAGACCCCAGGGCATCCGGAATATGGTTTGACATCGGGAGTGGAGACCACCACCGGACCGCTGGGCCAGGGGCTCGCCAACGCCGTGGGCCTGGCTATCGCCGAGCGGATGACTGCTGCCCGATTCAACACGTCGGATCACAGAATCGTGGATCATCACACCTACGCCATCGTCGGTGACGGATGCCTCATGGAGGGAATCACCTCCGAGGCCAGTTCGCTGGCAGGACATCTTGGGCTCGGCAAGCTCATCGCCTTCTACGATCACAACAAGATCTCCATCGAAGGTTCCACCGAACTAGCGTTTACCGAGGATGTCCCCGCCCGATACCGTGCGTACGGGTGGCAGGTTCTGGAAGGGGACGCGTACGACCCCGAGGGAATCCGCCGGATGGTGGACACTGCAAAAAAGGATACCACTCATCCCACCCTCATCGTTTTGAGCTCCACCATCGGTCGCGGCTCGCCCAACAAGGCGGGAACTCACGGTGTACACGGTGCTGCTTTGGGTGACGAGGAAGTTGTACTCACCAAGAAGGAACTCGGTGTAGACCCCGCGGAGATGTTTTACGTCGATCCGGGCGCCACGGAGTTCTTCGCGAAATACCGGAAAGAACTGCACGAACGCCGCGCGAAGTGGCAGGCCATGTTCGATCAGTGGGCAGCGGACAATCCCGGCCTCCTGGCACAGTGGAACGAAGCGGTGAACGGCGGCTACCGGGATGTGCTGAAAGACATCGGGCTTCCCACCTATGAGGTGGGCGAGACAGTTGCCACCCGCAAGGCCGGCGGCGGCGCACTGCAGGCGATCGCCAAGATGCTGCCCAACGTGGTGGGGGGTTCCGCGGACCTGCAGCCTTCTAATAACACCGCTATCCCGGAGTACGGAGATTTCGGACCGGACAACCCCGGCGGCCGGACGCTGCACTTCGGCGTACGCGAATTGAGCATGGCGGCGATCGGTAACGGTATGGCGCTCCACGGAGGCCTGCGGCCGTTTGTTGCGACGTTCCTGGTGTTTACCGACTATCTGCGACCGGCGTTACGTCTCTCCTCGCTGATGCAGGTGCCGGTGATCTACATCATGACCCACGACTCGGTCTACCTCGGAGAGGATGGTCCCACCCACCAGCCGGTGGAACATCTGGCGGTGTTGCGGGCGATTCCGGGGCTCCACGTCTTGCGCCCCGCCGACGGAGAGGAGACAAACGAGGCGTGGCTCATGGCCCTCGAGCACGATGGACCCACGGTGATGGCGCTCACGCGGCAGGGCTTGCCCACGCTGAAAAAGGCGGACGCCGACTGGAAAGCCTCCATGCGCCGCGGTGCCTACATCGTGGATAATGTGAACTCTCCGGAAGTTGTGGTGGTTGCCACCGGTAGCGAAGTCTCGCTGGCGCAGGAAGCTGTCAAGAAGAGCGGCCGGAAGGCGCGCGTGGTGTCGATGCCCAGTCGGGAGCTCTTCGAGGCGCAGGATCGCGCCCAGCAGGAGAAGGTGATTCCCGCCGGAGTTCCGGTGGTTGTCGCCGAGGCCGGTATCCGGCAGGGCTGGGAGTTTCTCGCACCGCGGGAGCGCATCCTCTCCATCGATCGCTTCGGTGAGAGCGGACCCGGCAACGATGTCGCCGAGCACCTCGGGTTTACCGCGGCGCGTCTGGCGGAAATGATTAAGAACGCATAGCTGACACGGCGGACGCGGTGGTGCCTCCGCCGGGCTTCGAGTCCGGCGGTGGACGGATCCGATCCGCCTTTCGAAAGGAGCTCACAATGGCGCGCTACGCTCTGGGTTTGGATGTTGGAAGTTCGTCGATCAAGGCGAGTCTCGTGGATGTCGACTCGGGGAAGCGCGTGGGCTCTGCCGGCGCCCCCGAAACGGAAATGCCGATCAGCGCTCCCCAGGCGGATTGGGCGGAGCAAGACCCCGCGATGTGGTGGCGCTACGTGGTTGAGGCGACGCAGAAGCTCAGCCGTGAGTTCGATCTAAAATCGGTAGCGTCTATCGGAATCTCCTACCAGATGCACGGACTGGTGGCGATCGACCGCGACGGAAACCCGTTGCGGCCCTCGATCATCTGGTGTGACAGTCGCGCGGTGTCCTATGGGGATGCCGCCTTCGAGGCGTTGGGCGGTGCCGACAAAGTGCTGCCGCGCCTGCTCAACTCTCCCGGAAACTTCACCGCGGCCAAGCTGGCGTGGGTCAAGGCCAACGAACCCGAGGTGTACGGCAAGATTTGGAAGATCATGCTCCCCGGTGATTACGTGGGCTATCGCCTCACCGGCGAGGTGGTGACCACCATGAGTGGCTTGTCGGAGGGGATCCTCTGGGATTTCCAGCAGGACGAACCCGCCGGTTTTCTGGTGGACCATTTCGGGTTTGACCGACAGATGTTGGCCGAGGCGAAAGAGAGTTTTGGCGATCATGGCCACGTAGATAAGGCGGTGGCCGGGGAGTTGGGGATTCCCGCCGGGACGCCGGTGGCCTACCGTGCCGGAGACCAACCCAATAACGCGCTCTCTTTGAACGTTCTCAACCCGGGGGAGATCGCCGCCACCGCCGGCACCTCCGGTGTCATCTACGGCGTAGTGGACTCGCCGGTGTGGGATGAGAAGAGTCGGGTAAACACCTTTCTCCATGTGAATCACCGCAAAGACCTGGCGCGCTACGGGGTACTGCAGGTACTCAACGGCACCGGGATTCTGAATCGTTGGGTTCGGGAGAACGTGCTGGATCCGTTGTCCGGAGCCGGCGGCGTTGGAGCCGAAGGAGACGGGGCCGGTGCGGCCCGGGTGCCGTATGACCGCGTCAATGCCCTCGCTGAGGAAGCTCCCATCGGCAGCGCCGGGCTTACCTTTCTGCCCTTCGGCAACGGCGCGGAGCGCATCCTGGAAAACGTGAACTACGGCGCCTCGATGCAGGGACTCAACTTTAATATCCATGGACGGCCGCATATCGTGCGGGCGGCGCAGGAGGGCATCGTATTTGCCCTGGGGTTCGGCCTGGAGATCATGCGGGGAATGGGACTCTCGGTGGAGACCGTCCGCGCCGGGCACGCCAACATGTTCCTGAGCCCGCTCTTTCGTCGCGCCTTTGCCACGGTAACCGGAGCCACGGTGGAGTTGTACAACACCGACGGAGCCGAAGGTGCCGCCCGCGGTGGCGCATACGGGGCGGGGTTGTTTTCCTCACCGGAGGAAGCGTTCAGCGGGCTCGATCTGCGGGAGCGGATCGAGCCGGATTCTGCTGCGGCCGGGGCGTATGAGGACGCCTTTGGCCACTGGAAATCGGTGCTGGACGGGGTGATTCGGGAAGCTCGTTAGCTGCGGGTGCGGTCACAACAGCGTGAGCGCCCGCGGGGTGTCCCCGGGCCTATGGGCACCGGCCTGATATTGGCCGTTCTTATCTTCGTGAATCCCTTACTCCAGGCACAGACGCCGGTGGATGTCACTGATTTCTCCGAATTGGCCGGTTGGCGGGAGATATTATTCCAGGAAGGCGATCTTCCCAGCACGTTCGAACCGGTGGTCGCAGATGATGCAACGTCGATTCTGAGGGTTCGCACCGAAGGCGGGTCGTCCATGATAGTTCTGGAAGAGCCGGTGGACATCGACGAAACGGCGATTCTGCGTTGGCGCTGGAAACTGGTGGACGGTCTGGACAGTGCAGATCTGAGCAGGCGCCGTTTTGAAGATGCGGCGATTCGGGTCGTTGTGTCCTTCCGGAACCCGCTGGAAGACCTGCCGTGGTGGCTGCGCATATGGGCGGCCCACCAGGAGGGTCGCCACGGTGAAGTTCCTCCGACGAGCGCCATCATGTATGCTTGGGCCGCGCGTCCGCACGAGGACGCTTCGTTTCCGATTCCTTACACAGACCGCATTCAGATCGTCCCGGTTGAGGATCGTCCCCCCTCTGAGCGGTGGCAGACGGTAGAGGTTGATGTTCGGGCTGATCACGAGCGACTCTTCGGAGAACCGCCCCCGGAAACCGCATTCATCGGCATCATGAGTGATTCCGACAATACGGGCGAGTCTGGTGAGGCGCTGGTCGACTACATTCGCTTGGATCGTCGGTAGATCGCTGGCTTCGGCGCTCAGCGTGCCTGGTCACCGCCGGTGTGAAACTGCTCGCGGGCTATAGAGCCGGGGCTGGAGGGATCGGCGGGAGTAAAATTGACCCGGGACCACTGCCCATAGTACCACCGCAGCGGTTTACCGTGGCGATCCGTGCTCGTCACGGGGCGGGCGCTGAACTCGAAGACGGAGCAGTTGGAGGCGAGGACCAGCGGCATCCAGGGGTGTGCCTCGTCGGGAGTCGCGCCGAAACTTGCCTTGAAGATCCATTGCAGCATGCCACCGTGGGTGACCGTCATCACGGCGGCGCGGTAGGGCTCCCTGCTGGGACTGTCTCCGCGGATGGACGGGCCGTCCGCGCCTGCTTCATTTGCCGCGGTAACGACTGACTGCCACGTCTCGAGCGCCCGTGCGGTGAGGCTCCGCACCGACTCCGCTTCCGGGACCGCCTCCCAACTTCCCACGATAAACTCCGCGTATTCCGTGGGATACTGGTCCTTAATCTCGGGAAACGAGAGCCCCGTGAACAAACCGGTATGAAGCTCCTTGGCCGCGGGTAGGGGTTCCGGCGCGGGAAAGCCGGCGGCTTCGGTGAGAATCGTCGCCGACTCTGTGGCGCGATCCAGTGGTGAAGTAAATACCCGATCGATACGTACCTCGGTCTCCGCAAACCATCGTCCCGTGGCCAACGCCTGTTCACGGCCGAGATCGGTAAGGGGGTGGTTTCGATGCCCCTGCATTTTCCCCGCTACGTTGCCCTCCGACTCCCCGTGACGTATGAAGTAGAACGTGGCCGGTACGGTAAGCTCCGTCATGATCTGGTGGAACGAGTTCATCGGGGTGCCTCTCTGCGGAATCAGTAGTTGAGGATAATCTCTTCTTCGGTACTGTCGTCGGTGTATTTGATCATGAGCGTATTGCTGCTGCTCTCATAGTGTCGGCCCTTGATATACGATTCAAATTGCGGGTCGTTCCGCCACTGGAGACCGAAGAGCTGCATCGACTGAAACGGGGGGATTCCCTGCATAAGGATGTAGTGGGTGCGATTCTCCGGATAACTGAGAGTAAACCGAAACTGCTCCCCTCCGATCGTGACCTCCGTAAAATTGGCCACCGTCCAAATGAAACTACCGGTTCCCAGGGACTCATATAACGAAATCAGCCTCGGGTACGATGGGTTATCCGTCAGGTGCGGATAGAGGCGCTCAGGACCGAAGCTCCCTTCGCGGCTCTGCAGTCCGGAATCACCGAAGAATAGAAACTGCGGCAGAAATCCGTCGACATCGGCCAGCTGTAACCCTGAGACCACCAGATTGCGTCCTATGGTTCGGTACAACTGGTTTCCCTGAATGCGACCGATTTCGAGCAGCAGCTGACCCGCTCGGACCGACCAGTACACATCGACCTCCGCCTGAGCGGTTTCAACGAAAAAATAGTCCTCGAACTGACGAACCGACGGAAGAATCCGGTCGTCAACGATTGTAAGAAACCGCTCCGTGGCGGTGGTTACTTCTTTAGTGGGGTGTTGCTGATCCACCGCTGCCGAGAGCATGCCGATCGCACTGGAGAGATCCACGGTACGGAAATCCACCTCATCCGAAAACTGAATAAGGCTGCGGTAGAGTTCTTCGCTCCCGCGGTTCGCGGAGAATTCGATCAAGTCTTCTTCACGGAAGACGGTGGCGTCACCAGACTGAATCCGGGAGCTCAGGGATGCGGTTCGTTGCTGATCCTGACTCAGGAATCGTGGAGTCAGGGACCGGAGGTTTCCGAGAAAGACCGCCGACTTCAACCCGACCTGTTCCGGGTGGATATCCGCGGCGCGTCGCATCTGATTGAACGCGGTGGTGTATTCGTTCCGGTCCCACGCCTCCGCGAGATACGCAGTGAGAATCTCCTCCGAGAAGCGTGGCGCTCGATCCCGCATTTCCCACGTGCCTGAGCCGCCGTTGAAGCGGGATCCACCCCAGCTCTCATAGGAGGTTTGAATATATTCGTCCAGGGTGCTTTGATAGGTTGCCGTACTGATCTGGTTCTGGCCTTCGCCGAAGGCGGACTCGATTACATCCTGCCGCTCCGTCGTTACCTCGGCGTATCTTACCATCTGAGTAGATGCGGACAGCGGCAGAATCATCAGCTCCTGCTGCTTATCGAACACGGTCCTCGGCGGAGTGGAAAGAAAGTACTCCCGCTCTTCGAAGACGATCGCCTGGGTCTCGGGACCACCGTTCTCGGACTCCCCGGCGCGCGCTGCGGAGGATACTCGATATGGGAGCAACAGCTGTCCTTCCTCGGGCCAATCACGGGTGGGCATAGGTAAGACGTGCAATTCCGGTGGATCAGTGGCAATCACCTCGAATCGAAGTACGCTGCCGTCGGAAAGGGAAACGAGGAGTTGTTGATCATTAACCTCGAACTCCTCCGGCTGGAGTCGAATGTCCTGGCCACTGTCTTGGGCGATAATGATCGGATCGTCTTGGGAGAACTCGAAGACCAATCCTTCGTATTCCGCCCGGACCGCCGTGATCCGACGGCTGGTTTCGTCGGCGCCGGGAATCAGAGTTCCGGAGAACCGAAGATCGCCAATGGTATGACGCACGGTGAGTGTGCCGGAGAACTGCAGATACAGAAGTCCGAAGATCGCCGCCAGATACACGATCGGAACGATAAAATATCTCCGGACTTTGCGCGTATGCATGGTGTGAATCTACCAGAGCATCCCGGTTGTGTCAGCTGCCGCCTTCGTCCTTCGGCACGAACCACCCCCGATTGCGGTCCAGAACCGGGGCGTCCTCCCCGTCCAGGCCGTGCAGGAAGGCGTGCTCCAGATCTCCACTTTCCAGCAGGTGGTGCGGTGTCCCGGTGCGCACCGTTCCGCCTCCCACCAGCACCAATTCATGGGAAAAATGCAGGGCCAGGTGTACGTGGTGCGTAGCAACCACCGCCGAGGTGACGATTCCCTCGGAAACCAGGCGGTGCAGCAGCTGAAACAGTGCCGTTTGGTGGGGGGGATCCAGGTGCGCCGCCGGCTCATCGAGCAGAAGAATCTGCGGCTCCTGTGCCAGCGCGCGGGCTATCATCACCCGCTGCCGCTCGCCGTCGCTGAGACGACCCACGGTGCGCTGCGCCAGGTGCGTGACGCCGGTTTGTTCCATCGCGTGGCGTACGGCGTACTGATCCTGAGCGTCGGCCGTACCGATCACCGAGCGGTAGGGAATGCGTCCCAGCGCCACCAGATCCTCCACCCGAAGATAGGCGGGAGTCACGCGGTCGGTGAGGACGACGGAGAGCATACGGGCACGCCGACGCCGGGAGAGCGCACCGCGGCCGTACACCGGTAGACCGGCAAGCTCCACCGACCCCTTCGTCGGCGGGAGAAATCCCGCCATGCACCGCAGCAACGTCGTCTTGCCTCCCCCGTTGGGGCCGACGAGGCTGGTAAGTACGCCACTGCCTATCGGGAGGACATCTGCCGCCAACACGGTGGGACCGCCTGGGTAGGAAAGCCTCAGATCGCGGATCAGCACCGGAGCGTCGGTCATAGTCCCAGTCCCTCGCCGTCACCGGAGCGGCGTCCCCGAAGGAGGATAAACAGAACCACCGGCACCCCGACCAGCGCCATCACCGCGTTCAATGGAAGTACGCGCTCGTTGCCGGGGAGTCGGGCTACCAGGTCGGCGGCGATCGCCAACCAGCCGCCGATAATCGCGGTGGCCGGCACCAGCAGGCGATGCTGAGATCGGCCGAGCCATCCCCGGGCGATATGGGGAACCGCCACGCCGAGAAACGAAATCGGCCCGGTATAGGCAGTCACCAACCCCGTGAGTCCCCCCGCCACCGCGATCAGGATTCCCTGTGTTCTCCGGGCGTGGATGCCGCTACTCTCAGCGTAGTGCGAGCCGAGAAGGAGGGCGTCTACCCGTGGTCCCGCAACGGCAAGACCCACCGCGGTGAGAACGGCGGCGGTGGGGAGCAGGATCGGTCCCGGCCCCGGAGGAAGCGCGAAGGAGCCAAAGCTCCACACGATATAGCGCTCCAGTCCCTGTCCCGGCGCCGAAGCCAGAAGCAGGGTGGTCACCGCATTGGCGGCATACCCAAAGAGGAGTCCCATAACCAGGAGGAGTACCGGGTGGCCCACGGCGCGGTTCACCGCGATCGCCGCCACCAAAACCAGGGCGGCGCCCACCATAGCCGCCGGCACCGTAGCCATGGAAACGGAAACTCCGACGCCGGTGAGAAGCACCACCGCCACGCCAAGCCCGGCGCCGGCGCTCACCCCCAGCACTCCCGGCCCAGCCAAAGCGTTACGGAAGACCGTTTGCATCGTGAGTCCTGCCAGACTCAACGCGGCGCCGGCTCCGGCGGCGGTAGCAACCCGGGGCAGCCGCACCAGACGCACGATGTGTACCGCGGCGACGCTCACCTCCTGCTGCGGTCCCACGCCAAGGGCGGCGAGAATTTCCCGAAATCTGATCGAAACCGACCCGAGGACAATCGCCAGGACCGCCGTGAGCATCAGCGCCCCCACGGCGGCGAGGATTCGTGCACCCGGTGAGGTGTGGACCAAGGAATCTCTCACCGATCGAGCCTCCGGTAATAGGTCAGATCGTGATCCGGAAGGAGGTCCGGGTGCAGGATGTGGACCAGGTCCGCCAGGACGAGATCCGGCCTCGTCGCTCCCGACTCCCAAAAGTCGTTGGCCCCGGAGGGGCGAACGCGAGCGTTATGGTGATACATCCGGCGTGACTGGTAGGGGGCAAACGCCGCCAAGCGGGGGTCCGCCTCACGGACATCATCTCGACCGGTCCACCCCATGTTGAGGTTAATCCAGAAATCCGCCTCCGCCGCCCGGGAGAGAACCGATTCCAGATCCAAAAACCGCGAACCGGTACCGGAACGGTCCGCCCACAGATAATCACCCCCGGCGTCAGCGAAGAGCCGCGCCACATAGCTGTCGCCGGCGGGAACCGGCCAGCTGCCCTGCCACGGGGCGTTGGCCATGATGGTGGGACGGTCCGCGATGGACTCCTCCACCAGCTCGGCGAGCTCCCGGTAGCGGCGCCGGCGTTCGGCAAAGACCCCTTCCGCGCGGTCGCTGCGCTCCACCAGAACTCCAAAGAGAGTAATCCACTCCGCCCGAGCCAGGGGATCGTGCTCCCGCCAGTCGGCGTAGACGATTACCGGAATGCCTGTCGCCTGAATGCGTGCCACCGTGGGATCGTCGGTGCCATAGGCCGAGGCGATCACCACATCCGGTTCCGCCGCGATCAGGCGCTCCAGGTTGAGTTCGGCGCCACTGCCGACCTCCACGATTCTCCCTGCCTCAGCCGCCTCCAACACCCGGCGACTATAGACGTATTGCAGATTATCCACCGCCACCACCCGGTCCAGGGCGCCCAGATCTGCCAGGTGCGCCAAGGCCGGCGTAGCCAGCGAAGCGATTCGGCGCACGGGAAGCTCCACCACCGCCTCCAGGGAATCCCGGGTATCCGGTGAGGGCTCCGATGCACCAGGAAGAACCAAGGCATAGGTAAGCTCCGGTGCCCCGTCCCAGGCGTTGGAGATGGTCACGGTTACCCCGTGCTCCCGCGCTGAAATATCCAGGGAGGAGGTGTGGGTCGTGTTCCCGACGTGTAGGCCGGATGATTGTCCTGGAAGTGGGGCGGGTGTCAAACCGACCGCTATCAGCCAGATTACGAGGCACCAGATAGAACGGCCATTACGAATCATGAAGACTCCTTGTTCACGAGTTGAAATACGATACGAAGATCAACGTTCATTCGACGCCGTTGGGAGGCTCCCACGATGCCGGGATAAAACGTTGTGGACCGCACCGCCTCCAGCGCGGCTTGGTTCAAAAGCTCGTAGCCGGATGAGGCGACGATGTGCAACGCCGTCGGAGATCCGTCGGCTTCGACAGTGGCCCGGACCACTGTAACTCCTTCCCACCCCAGCCGCCGTGCGCGGCGGGGATACGAGGGATTGATTGGTGCGCGAGGTCGGGGCTTGCGAATCGTCGCGGCGGAGACGGATGACCGCGGAGTGCGATCAGGGGCTGTTGTCGCTCCTGTCGACGGCGCCGTGGAAGGCGAGACGACCTCGCTTGCGGGCTCCGCTTCACGTGCCGACGCCTGGGCGTCCTCCGTGGACGGAGCCTCTTCACTTCGTGTGCCCTCGGAAACCGGGTCACGAGCGGGTTCCTGTTGCTCATCTGCTCGCGTGGCGGAAGCCGAAACCTGTCTGGTTGCGGTGTCCGGTTCCGGCGCCGAGACAGACGCGTCGACGATAGAGGGCTCAACCGATTCCTCCGTGGGAGTTCCGGCAGAGGATGAAACGCTCGGTGCGGCATTCAACTCCACCCGCAGAGAGTCCGCCTTGCCCACGGGGACGGACTCTCCGCTCTGGGTAGGAATGAGAGAGACGGCTCCGAAAACAGCGGCGTGGATACCCGCGGATACCGCCACCGCCACGGTGAGTCGGGATGAGACAATAGCTGCGATTCCTCGTCCGGCTACAAAGCTGCTCCTCATGCCTGCGTTTACCTTCGTTCCTGCGCTGGAATGGTCAGTACCGGTAAGACGCGGCCACACGCCATTCCCGCCCGGGAGCCGGGTAGTACGACGTGGCTCCGTAATGAAACTGCACCGGCGCATACGTCACGTCCGCCAGATTGGTAATCTCTGCAGTGATGGAGAGCTCGCCGGGAAACGCCTCGACCATGCGGTTCGGCTCAACTCGCACAAACACGTCTGTAGTGAACACACCCGCAACCAGCGCTTCCGTGTTGGCTGAGTCACCGCCCTGGTATGCGTCACCTCGGTATGTGGCACGTTGCCCGATCGTCACTGCTGGAATCGGGTTGAGTGTCAACTCGCCGTTGACGGAGTGTGAGGGTACCAGAGGTACCATCTTTCCCTCATGTTCTCCGTCGGCGAAGGTTGCCCTGACGAAGCTGTATCCTGCGGTGAATCCGATGAGATCAATGGGGTGTATCTGGGCGGACACGTCCAACCCCAGACGACGGGTGGCGCCGATATTCTCGTTAGCTCCCTGGAAGGTGACAGGGTCAGTGACGTATTGGATCTCGTCTCGCATCTCAAGCCAGTAGGCGCCCAGTGAAATCTCACCCCGGCGTCCGGTGGCGATACTACCTCCGGCTTCCACCGTGAAGCCCCGCTCCGGATCCAGGTCCGATTCAAACTGATCAGCAAAGTTGAGATCCGCCTGCTCATCTATGGCGGGGTAGCGGAAGAGGGTTCCCCCGGCGAGGTACAGCTTGACCGTCTCCGTGGGGCGTAGCGCAGCACCGGCGTCAAAGACTACCGCTTGGTGCATGGTATCCTCATCAATTCCGGCCGATTCTTTTTCCGCACCGATCGTACTGCGGTCGTAGCGCACCGCCAGATCCACGTCGAGCGCTTCCGTCAAATAGAATGTGGAGGAGAGCACCGTGCCTATCGTGTCTTGCGTCAGGGCCGACTCGTCGTCGACCGTATCCCGCTCGACGGAGTCGAAGGATGTGCTCTCCTGCCGTGCACGACTCCAGTCCACGCCTATCCGGGAGCGCACCGGTATCGCGCCGATTCCCCACTCCGCGGTTATTGCCGGAGAGGCGGCGATCGTGTGCAGATCACGACTGGTGAAAGACGGGAAGCTGGCGGTATCGTTCTCCGTTCCCGTAAAGGCGTAATCGGTGACGAGCTCCGCAGTAACCGTCGGTGCCACCTGCCACTCAGCGGTGAGGGCTCCTCCGAGACGCGACACCCGCGCTTCGTCCGCGGGATTGGAAGCCTGGAAGGGATCGGATTCGTATTCCGCCTCCGCGAGCGCGCCGGGAAGCTCGTAGTCCACCTCCGCATAGCGACCGGCCAGCGTCAGTTGTAGCGCGGACCCGATCATCGTTTCCGTCTTCAGGTCGAACCCCAGGGTTGAGTACGCGCTGCGATCGCGGTGGCCGTCGGTGGAAAACCGCTCCGCCGAGGCACTCAGAGTACCCCATGGAGCCGCGTGTCCCAGGCCCACACGCTGCTGATTGGCGCTGTTGCTGCCCACGCTTCCGGTGGCGCGAACTTCCAGCGGTGCCTCGGCAGTTGTGGTGATAATATTGATCACTCCGGCTACGGCGTGATTACCGTACTGCGCGGCAGCACTGCCGTGGACCACCTCGATTCGTGCCACGGAATCGATCGGTATCGAGGGCCAGTTGACGCCGGAGAGGTCGGGACTGTTAATCCGGCGGCCGTCTACCAATACCAGCACCCGGCCCACTGAGCCGGTACCAAAGCCGCGCATGTCCACCTGGGCCTGGGCTTCGTTCGAATAGGAGGCGAAAGAGACGCCGGTGTGGCGTTCAAGGAGCTCCACCACCGAAGTAGCGCCGGATGCCTGGATCTCTTCGGCGGTGATCACTGAGACCAGCGCCGGCACCGCGCTCACCGCCGTGTCCAAGCGATCGGCGGTGACGATCACCTCTATCGGCTCGTCGCCGGGATCGCCCTCCGGGGCGGTTTGCGCCCAGAGAACGGCAGGTGCACAGCCGGCGACCAGCAGCACCGTTGAGAGGAGCCGCAGCGCGGGACGCTGGGCGTTCGACCTAAATAAAGAAAAGAGAGAAACCATGGAAACCTCCTGGGTGCGGAGGCTTGCGTGTACGATGGGGCGACCACCCCATGTGGCCGCGTCGACGTATCAGCAAGCTCTTCTCGCGAAGCTTGGATACCAATCCATCTACCAAAGTCTCCTGGCTTGCGATATTCGCGATGCCGCCTTCCCAGGTGCGTGATCCGAAGATCCGTGACCCAGTGGCCGATTGGCATCGCGCGGTGATCGCTCACAGTGGCGCGTCCGCGGGGGATTCTCACCCCTCTTCCTTTGAAGCAGATGTTTTGATGTTTGCGCGTGTAGTCTGGGTCGAGTGGCGGCGGGTGTCAAGCTCTTGTATCGAGAAAGAGCCGCTCAAACGAGGGATGTTTCGCGGCTGCGGACCGCAACGGTGGCGTCACTCGTGCCGCTGCCACCGCGCTCCCGTCACGCGGGGACGACAATTTCGTACCTACGGATGAATCAGCTGGATCCGATCGGCGTATTCCCAGGGTATAAGAGTTGAGATTCCCGAGTCGAGGGCGTCGGAGAAGCGGATTTCCCGGCCCACCACGGTGGGGTTCATGGAAACCCGGAGGAAGCCGGCTTCTGTGATTGGGCACGTGGCCCAGCCCTGGGTCGCCTCAGACAGCAACTACCTCCGAGCGATATGGTGATGAATGTGGTTTGGCCACGCCGCCGCGACCAGCGTGTTAACATCCGGTAGCGCGATCACGGCGTCAATCCTCGTCCAGTGCCCGGCGGACCGGCGGATTCCTCGACGCGCCAGAATTGAGAGCGCCGCTCCCAGGGATATACCCCGTGCCAGTGACATGCTTCTGGCGACTTCGATGATGTCCTCGTCCAGATTCACGGTCGTTCTCATAGCCTGAATATAGCATCATCGCATCATGGCATCAATTCTTTATAGTTCGCGTAGCACGCCCGCGACCTTGGCGGAGGGTTTCGGTGGGGCGCATCTTGTCGCATACTCACTGTATGAAAACGATTCTGTGTTTTGGTGATTCCAACACATGGGCCTACGTTCCGGGGAGTGATGGCGGGCGTGCGGCGCTGGATGATCGCTGGCCCAGCGTTCTGGAGGCGACGCTGAACACGAAGGCCGGAGAACGTCGCGCTTACCAGGTGATCGCCGAGGGCCTTAACGGCCGGACGACGGTCTTCGATGACCCATTTTCACCGGGACGATCCGGGATCGCCGCGTTGCCGATGCTTTTGGACACGCACGCTCCCTTGGATCTGGTGATTATCATGCTGGGTACCAACGATACGAAGAACTTCTTCGGGGTCAGCGCCGAGCAGATTGCGCGGGGGATGGCGCGTCTGGCGGAGGCGGTTGCGGTGAGTGAAGCGGGTCCCGTGGCGGACTCACGTCCCCTGGCTGATGCGGGAGCGCCTGTGGAGGCGGTGAGCGACGCGGGTCCGGGAGCGGATGCGGCTGTGGAGGCGGTGAGCGATGCCGGCGCGGTGTCGAATCCGGGAGCGGGTTCGAAGGCGCGCGGTCATGCCGTTGCGGCTGGGCCGATCTGGCCGCCCGCGCGCTCGGTACCCCGGCTCCTGATTGTGGCGCTGGCGCCGATTGGAGACCTAAACGACGACATGCGGCCGCACTTTGCCCTGCAGGAGCGTGCCATGGCGGTGTCTCGGGAGTTGGCCGGGGTGTACCGAAGGCTGGCCGAGGAGATGGGGACCGGTTTCTTTGATGCCGCACCGGTGGCGGAGGTGGGTTCCGATGGTGTCCACCTGACTGTTGCCGGGCAGCGGTCGCTGGGAACCGTCCTGGCTGGGAAGGTGCGGGAGTTCATGGGCGGCTGATAGGGTGAGTCCCGCTATCGCGGTCGATCGTTACAACCGCCCGTGTCGCCTTCACCGCGATAGCCACTGAAAGGAGGGATGTCTCGCGACGACAGACCGGAACGGCGGGGTCACTCCTGCGGTAGCCACCGCGCTATTGCGCTACGGTTGAGGGAATCTCCCAGACAGGACTCCAGTTCTGCGGCATCCGCAATGTCACGCTGCCGTGAGGAGGTTTTTTTGAGGGCGTAGAGAATCTCCGGTGCCACGACGGGGATTCGAGATCCGTCAAAATCGATCTCCCGGAGGCTCTCCGAAACACATCGAGCAAACGCATCCTCTGCAGGCTGGAGAACATCTAGGACCGTCTCATCATCCGTGTCGATCAGCAAAAATCGATTCACTTCAACTAACGGGTAGCGCATCGTCTCAAGGTTTCGATAGACCGACGAAAACGTACCGCGAACGGTATTCTCAATCGCGTCCAGGTCCCCGATGAACACCACATCGATGTCTACCGTCGCGCGGGGACGACAATACATACTGAAGGCGAATCCTCCGGCAAGACCCCACGTCACGCGTCGGTTGGACAAAGCGCGGGCGAGCCGCAGGAACGTTTCCTCGATCATGAGCGCCGATCCTTCGTGGCACGCATCCTGCGCTGAAAGCGGCGACGGAGTTCTGCCTGGGATGTGTCCGGATGCGCCGTCGCGTCCGCAGCGATGTTGAGCTTAATGAGCATCTCGGTGAGCTCAAACATTTTCTTGAGTCGCTCCGTCTCATGACTCATGATGCTTCGCATGGTCCAATACTAATCCGATACACGGGCCTGATCAAACGTGCCCCTACAGACGAATCTCCCGAGGGAAGTGAGGTCCGTGATCTGTTTACTCGGGATGATGTTATGCGCGCCGTGTTCTCTCGCGGACGTGCAGGCGGTTCTTCCTCAAACCGGTAACACCCCCAGCCCCTCGAACCGTGTGAAATCTCGTGCGTTGGTTGTTGCGATCACGTGTACGTCTGCTTCGAGATAGCTGGCGGCAAGCAGGGTATCGAGTAACCGTTTGCGGCCGAGCCGGTGTGTTCTCATCAGGTTGATAAACCGCATCCCTACGACCTCGCCGGTCGGGATAATCCGGACCTCCCTCGCGCGCCACCAGCGCTCGATCCTCTCAATGGCATCGTCTATCGGCAGTGGGAGTTCAAAACGCCGAGGATCGGTGACGATATGTAGGAATTCCGCCGGTATCTGCGTCGAGAGGGCGAATCCTTCGTTTCGCCGGGTGTCCGCCAGGGAGCGGGCCGCATGGTGCCGCGGGTGCTCACGTATTTCGAACGCGACGAGAAACGACGTGTCGATTCCGATCACGGGAGCATCTCGTCCAACAGGTCGTCGTCCGCGGATGGAAGCGCGTAGATCGTGCCGACCGAAACGGGGGCGTTGTCAAAGATACTGACGTCGTTCGGGATAGTCCGTTCGGCGTACTCGCTCATCGCTTCTCGGATTAGCTCGGAAGCACTTCGCGAACTCCGGGATGCAACCTCCTGGAATCGTCGGTACGTGGCCTCTTCAACGTTGATCGTTATCATCTTCATACATATATGGTACTGTATCAGGAACTTGCCGGCAAGACCGCGTTATAGCACCCCCGGACCCTACAGCGTCCCGGCCCACAGGCGTTCAAGGAAGATCCTCACCGGCAGCACATCGATCCCGTCAATTACGCGAGGGGTATCCTCACCACAGACGACTATCGGTCGTAATTCCGGTGCATCCTCCCGGAGTGCGATGAGTCCCTTGAGATCACCGCGGCCGACGGAGCCGCCCGCTTTCACTTCAATCGCAAAGCGGTCGGGAATAACAAAGTCGACCTCCCGTTCGCCGACGGTTCGCCAGAACGTAACGGCTGCGTCGAGACGCTGGTACCGCACCCACGCCTCCAGCTCGGTAAAGAGATACTGCTCCACTGCGCTGCCGTATTCCGGCGTTCCGGCCGCTACTGTACGGCGCCCGGTCAGCGCCTGAACGACGCCGACATCAAAGAAGAAAAACTTTCCCCGAGCTACCGGTTTTCGTGACGTGGATGCCGCCGGTTGATACGGGGCAACCATGCGTCCGATCAGGGTTTGCTCAAGAATACCGAAGTACTCCCGCACCGTTCGTGCCGGCACCTGCGCGTCGGAGGCTGTCTGCTCAAAGACGATTTGGCGGCCCGCTGAGTGAGCGGCGGTATGAAGAAAGCGGGAGAATCCGTCGATCCCGCGCACCAACCCTTCCGCCTGAACCTCGTGCTGCAGGTACAGACCGGCATAAGACCGAAGATCCTCCCACGGCTCATCGGACAGGTACACCGACGGGAGCGTGCCGGTCACCACGATTTGGTGAAGATCCCACTCGGGAATCTCCGGAAACACGAGGGGAGAGAGATACCGTAGCCGGGCGCGTCCGCCGAGGAGGTTAACGCCCCCGCGGCGGAGCTTGACCGGGCTTGAGCCGGTAAGCACGAAGCGAAAATCTCGCGTTTCGATCAGGTCATGAACCTCATTGAGCAGAACGGGGAGGCGCTGTATCTCATCGATGACGACGATCGATCCGGCCGTGAGAGCGGTCGTTTCTTCAGCCAGACGCCACGGTTCCGCACTGTATTTCAGAAACTGGCGCCCGTCGAGAAGGTTGACCCAGAACGCATCGGGGTATCGTTGTCGAAGCAGCGTCGTCTTCCCCGTTTGTCGCGGACCAAAAAGAAAGACCGACCGGCTGCGAAGATCGTGTTCCAACGAAATGACTCGATCCAGGTACATAATCAGAAGATACCGCAGAAGGCGTTAACGCGCAATTATGATGCGAGAAAAAGCATATTTCCCGCAGAAATTATGCGGGTATTTATCACGGCACAGCGAAGGTCCCGGCCCAAAGCTGGTCGAGGAAGTGCTCCCAGGGAAGAATGCCGATCCCGTCGGTGCGGCGGGGGCGATCTCTCGCTTCCTTGTCTATCCCGTGCCGGGTGGAATATCATCAGAATGATGGGTAAGGAACGGTCCGGCCACATTGAGAGCGCATTTCAGCGGACCACCTGGGGTAATACGACCTCGGATGCCGAGGAGTGGCAGCGGATACTGGCGAGTGACGATGAGGAGCGCAAGCAGCGCCTCTTTCAACACCTGTTTTTCGAATCTCCCGACGGAAGTGACGTTCGCAACCTTTTTAGTCGGGACGAGATCCGCGAATATCTGTCTCACATGGTCAGGCCCGTGGCGCGGGCGCATGTGGAACGGCGACGGAAAGTCTGGCGGCGGCTGTACTGCGGGACACGCGAGCCGATTCCAGAACTCGATTGGCGATTGCCGTCGGGAAGCGGGGAGATTGACGGTGATGGTGCTCCATAAGTACGACAAACTGTACGCGTTGCAGGATGATGTTATGCGCGCCGTGTTTTCTCGCCAGTTGGGCTTCTACCTGACCGGTGGAACGGCGTTAAGTCGATTCCACCTGAACCACCGCTACAGCGACGACCTGGGTTTCTTTACCCACGAGATCAACTCATTCGGTGACGCGGTCCGCATGGTCCGCTCCGATCTGGAAGAGCTCTTTTCGCCCGTCATCGTGGAAGTCGATGCTCGAGAGTTCAAACGACTGCGCGTTCAACGGGCCGACGTCACACTCAAGATCGATTTTGTTGCCGATCGTGCCCCGCGGGTTGGAGTTCCGGAAAACCGCGACGGCAGGTACGTGGATAGGGTCCGGAACATTCTAAGCAACAAAGTGGGAGCCGTCATCTCCCGGGATGAGGCTCGGGACGTTGCGGATCTTGTGCAGATAAGCCGATCGTACCGCTTTTCCTGGCTCGCCGTTTTACAGGAGGCGCTTGAAAAGCAGCAGTTCGACCGCGAGGAGCTTGCCTATCGACTGTCGACCTTCCCGGTACCGATGCTACGAGATGTCCCGTACCGCAGCTCCGCTCCCAACATCCAGAAAACGGAGACGCTGATTCGTACGATGGCGAAGGATATTGAGTCAGGACGGGAGAATTCTCTTGCCGGAGCGCACGCTCCGGAACTGTAAACCCCTGCCGGGCACGAGCTGCGTCGGACGCGGCCCCCTACAGCGTCCCGGCCCATAGCTGGTCGAGGAAGTACTCCCAGGGAAGAACGTCGATTCCGTCCGTGCGGCGGGGGCGTTCCTCCCGGCATACCACAATCGCGCGCTCAATTCCGCCCTCTTCCCGGAGGGCTCGTAGCCCTTTCAGGTGCTTGTCATGGACCGCCCGCGTTGCCTTTACCTCGATAGCGACCCGTCGGTCCAGCAAAAAGTCCACCTCAAACCCCGAGCGGGACCGCCAGTAGTGCAGCGTCGAACGGGGCGAACGGTAGTCTATCCAGGTTTTCAGCTCCAGAAAGATGTAGTGCTCAAAAAACGCTCCGAAATCTGCCGAGGTTTCGTAGACCTCCGGGAGCCGCCGCAACGTGCGAACAACTCCGGTATCGAAGAAGTAGAACTTCGCCGTTTCGATCGCCTTGCGGCGGCGTGTTCCGGTATATGCGGGGAGCAGAAATCCGAGGAGCGTATCGGTGAGAATCGTGAACCACTGCACGACCGTCTGTCGCGCCACCTGGGCGTCTCGGGCGATGTTGGAGTAGTTAATCAACTCGGCGTTGGCGGTGGCGGCTGTCTCCAGAAAGCGGGCAAAGGCGGGAAGGTTGCGTGCCAGACCTTCGGCGGCGATCTCTTCCGTCAAATAGCGGTCCACATAGGCGCCCAGTCCCTCGTCCGGGTTGGCGGCAAGATAGTGTGGCGGCAAGAGTCCCGCATTTATCGCACGGTGAAGCTCAAATCCATGATCCTTCAGTTCCTCCCGGGAAAACACGTGCATATGCCGATCGCTTCCACGTCCACCGAGCATCGAAACTCCCGATCGACGCAGTGACCGGGCGCTGGAACCGGTAAGCAGAAAGCGAATACGCCGTTCCTCGATCATCAGGTGCACTTCATCCATAAGGGCCGGACATTTCTGAATCTCGTCGATGACCACCACGTCATCGCGAATGTTTCGCGCTTCAATCTCCTGACGAATGCGCGTGGGATCGGCGAGGACGGATAACAGCAATCGCTGATCCAGAAGACTGAAGAACGCCGCCGGCGCCTCGGCAAGCTGTGAACGGATATACGAACTCTTTCCGGTTTGGCGCGGTCCGAAGAGCATAACCGTACGCTCCCGCAACAAGGACGTCAGGTCCAGTGCCCGGCGGACATATTGAAAATTGCTATCAGACATGGCGATTATCATGATAAGCGCCATGTCTGCAGGGCGTCAATCGTGTGCTCAATTCCTGCGCGCACTTATTTTCACTCTTCAGTTTCAATCAACCGGTCAAGCCATTCAACAAAGAGTTGGTGGCAGCGGGTAAAATCTTGGATGAGGGGTGCGACGGTACTGGAGATCTCCATTACCCGTTCGGACTTTAGTCTCGATTTGTACAGGTTCCGGAAGAGATGGCGGAACCGTCTCAGTTCATCCAGAGGTTCCACCATGTCCACGGTGATGAGGGCGGGACGGATGCCGGGAACATCGATCTTCATTCGGTCGATCAGTTCCCGATGCCAGGAGCTATCGTCAAGACTATTCTCGAAATGTTTCGTGACGCGGTAGAAGTATCCTTCAAGAGCGGTGTATTGATTGTGAAGGAGATATGCGACGGCCATCGTCGCCATCTCGTCGTCGGTCGACCGGGACGCACGTGCGGCCATGTCGTTGTGGCGTTGGAGGTTATCCTGAATAAACGAAAAATCGTCCTCCAATTGCGCCCGGAGCAGCCGAAGCCGGTCACGATCGCTCATAAAGCACAACACCCGCCGCAGTAATTGCGTCTACCATTGACTGTTCCTGGTCCTCCAGTTCCACATAATCGACCTTCCATGGCGATTGTTCAGTGATCTTCCAGCCGATGATGGTGCCTCCCATTACCGCAAGATCAATATCGGATGAGAACCGAAAGGGCAACCGTTCGTCGAAGGCGGAACCGAATCCGATGATCCTGACTACCCCTTTGTCGCGTTCCGCGATAGACCGAGCCAGTTCTTCACCGTGTTGACGTGCTTCCGTGCGCCGCATCGCGAGCTCTTTTTCCCGTTCAGCGTCCCGCTCACCTCTGAGTCGCGCGGCCTCACGGGTCTTTTCAGCACTCCACATGCGAAGAACTGTAGTCTCCGTAGCGGACGGGGTCAATGAGCGTAACTTGATGGACCGGCAGTTTGCCGGTCGCTCATTCTACTCGCGGAAGCCGCGCGCGCTGATACTGCCGCTCTCATTATCGGCAAAGACGACCACCGGGTTTCCGCTGCCGTCATACTGGACGGTAACGGTGAGGATCGGGTAGTTGGTACTGGTACCGGCGGAAATATCCGGCCCGATCTGCTGCCAGTCCGATCCGTTGTAGTGCCATAGCTCTACCCGCAGAGCGGTTCCATCGCGGTAGCCCGCGGCGACGAGGACGCCGTTACCCGAGGCGGCGGGAATCATCGCTAAATCGTGTACCGAGCCGTCGCTGATGCCGATCTCGGCGAGCAGGTCGAGCTCTTCCCAGACTGAACCGTTCCACTTTGCCAAGCCGCAGCTTGCCTGCACGCCCGAACCGTCGGCGTTGGAGTAGGCCAAGTAGGGAGTGCCGGAGCCTTCATAGCGGAGGCCATACAGCTCAAGGAGGGTGGATCCTGTACTGGGCGTGAAGGTGCCTAAGTGTGGCGCCCAACTGCCGCCGTTGCGGTAGAAGTCAAACTGAGCGTAGCCCAAATCCGCCGCCTGGCCCGTTCCGACCGCCACCACCGGATTGCCGCTTCCGTCTACGTCGAGGGCGAGGGTGTAGGATGCTACCGGGCCGTTGTCAAACCAGTAGGCGTCGTCGTACAGGTTCCAGGTGGTACCGCTTCCGGCATACTTCCGCGATTCCAACAAACCGGAAGACGAGCCGGGGTAGACCATGTACAGGTCGGTGCCGTTGCCGGCGAGCATCGGAAGGTGGCCGAAGGAGGAGTCGCCGATGGTGCTCCAGCTGGACCCGACGAGCTTCTTGACAAAGATTCTTGAAGAGCCGCCGCTGGTAACCGAGTCATCGGTATCCGCGTAGCCGGCGTACAGCGCACCACCGATTTCGGAAAGTGTGAGCTCATCCCATTCCACCGCATCCAAAGAAAGGTGGTCGCCGACCGCACTCCAGCTTCCGCCGTCGCTGCCGTCGTGCTGCATCACCCGTATACGGTTGTCGGTATCGGTCTCGTCGGGAAATCCGACATAAAGGGTAGAGCCCACTGTGGCGGCGGCCAGCTCGTCCGATGCGCTCGCAAAGCCGTCGGTGCCGAGGGTAACCCAGCTGCCGGAGCCGCCGGTATCGCCATCCTCATCTCCGCCGCCGTCGTCACCAATACGTATATCAACGACGGCAACCGAGCTCTTTTCCGTCTGCCCGTAATCGTCGTGTAGGGAGGCTACTTTGTAATAGCGGGAAATAGATTGACCACGATCTTCCACACGGAATTCATCCTCAAAAACCAATTCATCGGTATCGTTACCAGTCATAGAATAATAGCCATCCAGATTCTCGTCTCTGAACACTCGGTACCGTACGTTGTCTACACTGACACTATCCCATGTAATCCGGACACGGACATTGTAGTAATCCTCAGAGTACTCAACCGGTGTGACATCGAGCAATTCAGCACTCACGTTTTGCGGCGGGAGAAAAGGTGGGACCGACACCGTATACTCAGAAGACCATGGGCCGCGTTCATTTGAAGCATGGCCACAAACGCGATAGACGTACTGGTGTCCGGGGGTGAGTTTCCCGTCAGGAAGACCATGTCCCGCGTCCCAGTAATACGTGTCTTCGTCCCACATCAACTCAACGAAACCAAGTCCGTCGTCCGGCGCCGAACGCTCAAGGATGTGCTCGTCCGTGTGTTCGGCCCAGTCCCACCAGAGCTCAATGGAACGCGGTATTCCTTCATTCTGATCCCAGTTGATTTGATGCCTGGTTATGGCTGTCATTTTGACCGGTTCGGTAAAGAGATCCTCACATCCAGCCAAGGCAAAAAAGGTTATCGCGATAAGCCATGTGCCCAGAACCCGTTTCATGTGCCCCCTATCGTAAGTCACGAGTGAGCCGCTCAAGGATCTCGTCAGCGTCTTATTTATAGCGTATACCTTCCTCGAAAATAATCCAACTAAATCTATAAATGCGTATTTATTACTATTTTTGTACGAATAAGGCGACATAATCGAAGTTCCCTCTGTTTAACTCATAGAAAGCTTCGATTTGAAGGGCCTTGTTGTCGGTATCCTGGTAAAGGAAAAATTATACCCGGCATAGCGGGCGGAGCGAGTAATCGGGATATAAGTTGAGGATAAAGCGAATACTGCCGATGCTGCCCTCGCTGATCGTTGCCGACACGCCAACAGATCCTCCCCGAGGGGTAAACTTGATTCCGTGAGAAAGCAGGTTGCGAAAAACAAAACTGACCATCTCATGATCGGCGGTGGCTGTTACGTCCGGGATGTCGACGAACGGAGGGATCGACTTGGTCTCCGCCTCTTCTATTTCGTCATGGTGTTCCAGGAGCATGTCGGTAAGCGAGTGTGCCGAGGCAAGCGGTCACTGGAGAGCGTGGGCGATAATCGCGTTGACCGCGCGTCCAAGACGTCCCTCGCCGTTGGGACGACTGATCCGTCGGGATACAGCAGCTCTACCCGTTCCCTCACATCGGCTCACCGGACGGGAGTTTCCCGTCCTGCCTCGCGTGCTGCTCGATTCTGCGCTATAATAAGGAATGGCAGATACACTGAGATGGGGCATTCTTGCCACCGGATTGATCGCGGATCTTCAAACTTCAGACCTCAGATCGGCGGGGCTCACCGTCACGGCCGTCGGGTCCCGTTCCCGGGAGAGCGCCGACCACTTTGCTGACAGGTTCGATATACCCAACCGGCACGACAGCTACGAGGCGCTTTGCGCCGACCCTGAGGTGGACATCGTATATGTGGCCACGCCGCACCCGATGCACGCGGACAACGCGCTGCTGGCGATCGAGGCGGGAAAGCACGTCCTGGTGGAAAAGTCCTTCACCGTGGACGCCGACGAGGCGCGCCGCATCGCCGATGCCGCCCGGAGTAACGATGTCTTCGTGATGGAGGCGATGTGGACGCGCTTTCTCCCGAGCATGGTGCGCGCGGTGGAACTGATTCGATCTAACGTGATCGGAGAGCCGCGGGTGCTGCTGGCCGACCACAACCAGTACATTCCGTATTCCAAGGCGGCGCGGCTCCACGAGCCGGAGCTCGGCGGCGGAGCGCTTCTGGACCTCGGGGTATATCCGATATCCTTCGCGTCGTATCTCTTTGGCCGTCCGAAGACGGTCACGGCGAAGGGAACGCTTACCAATCTCGGGGTCGATGAGCTCACGGCGATGATCTTCGAGTACGAGTCGGGAGCGCAAGCCTCAATGCACACCGGTTTTCTTACTCCCGGGCCCAATGTGGCGTCGGTGATCGGGACGGAAGGTCGAATAGATATCGATGCGGTGTGGTATACCCAGACCGGTTTCACCCATTACGACCAGGCTGGTGCAGTAGTTGAACGCTACGACGAGAAAATCGAGGGACGCGGCATGCAGTACCAGGCGCTGGAGGTGGAGCGGTGCATCCGGGAGGGCCTCACGGAGAGTTCGGTGATGCCGATCAACGAGTCGATCGAGATTATGGCGACGATGGATGAGATTCGGCGGCAGATCGGAGTGTCGTACTCCTGACGCGCCGGGTAATCCACAGGTAGGCCACAACGCCGGCTCCTACGTTGCCCAGGGAGACGCCCCAGAATAAACCGGGGAGCTCCGCGACGGCGCGGCCGGCCCACGCCAGTGGAATGAGAAAGACGAAGAGCCGGGTCGCGGCCACGGCCGCCGCCCGGCCCGGGGTATGCAGTCCGTTAAACGCCGCCGCCGCGAGGTTCACGATACCCAATAGTCCGTAACTGAGCGCCACGATCCGCAGATACCGGACCGTTACCGTCACCACCGCCGGGTCGTTGTTGAAGGCGCGGGCGATCGGCGGGGCCGCCGAGAGGAACACCACCAACACCATGACGCCCCAGGAAAGCGAGAACACCGAGGCTACGCGGACGCCGCTCCCGATCCGCTCCGGTTTTCCCGCCCCAAGATTTTGCCCCACAAAGGGCGTCACGATCATGGAGAGCGCCAACGTAAACACCAGGGCAAACGATTCGATCCGGGTGGCCGCCCCAAAACCGGCTACCGCTTCCGTTCCGAACTGCGAGACCATGCGTGTCACCACTCCCATCGAGATCGGAAGCAGAATGTTAGCCGCTGCCGCGGGGACTCCGATCTTCAGAATTCGGCCCCAGGTGGTGGTGATCTCGCGCCACGGCCCCAGGCGAGAGGTGATAAGGCGCTCACGAAGCGCGATCACGGCGAAGACGATGACGAAGCTGGAGCCCCGGGCGATCACGGTGGCCCAGGCGGCCCCGGCGATTCCCATTTCCGGAAACGGCCCCAGCCCGAAGATAAGGACCGGATCCAGACCGACGTTCAGCAGCACCGTGGAGGTCAGCACCATGCCGGGAATCGTGGTGTCTCCCGTGGATTGCAGAACGTTCATGCCGATCATCGGCAGCACCACGAAGGGCAGCCCCACAAACCACACCACCATATACTCGCGGATGAGGGGAAGGGTGCTCGCACCGGCCCCCATGAGGCGAAAGAGGGTAGGGGCGACGGGATCGTGCGTCATTGATGGTCTGGGCATGGTGTTCCTTGTTCAGGGTGCAGGTGTGAGGTGACTCGATTGAGCGCCCGGAATCCTGTGGTTAGGGCGTCCCGTTCTTCCGGCGTGAGCTGTTTTAGGAGCTTGTCCACGCGATTCCTGGCCATGGAACGTACCGTTTCCAGAACTGAAACGCCCTCGGCGGTGATCTCGACGGTGATCGAGCGGCGGTCCTCCTCCGACCGGGTGCGGGAGACCCAGCCGCGGTGCTCAAGGGTGGCCACCGTACGCGACATGGTGGGCATACGCACCGAGTGGAGTGCGGCCAGCTGGTGGAGTGCACGAGGCGATTCCCGCAACGCGCGCAACAGACCAAAGTGAATTCCGTTGTCGATCGGTGAATGCCGGCGAAGGTAACTGGTAACAAAATCCATGAACGCCGGCGAGGTTTCCAGCAAAAGTTCCGCTAACGGTTGCGGAGGGTCTGTGCGCTGTGCGGGAGTGTGCTCTGTACTCATAATAGTTCGTAGTGCTAACTATATTGACAGAACTGGACGTTCGTCAATATTCTGCCGGCATGGCGTACGTAATTATTGGCGGCACCGGCCAGGTGGGATCGGCCTGCGTTCAGGAGCTCATCGATCGGGGTGAACCGGTTCGGGTGCAGTCCCGTGATCCGGAGAAGAATCGCGATCAGTTTCCGGAGGCAGACTGGCACCGCTTCGATCTCGTCCGGGATGAGCCGCCGGTCGATTTGTGGACCGATGTGAAGGCGATGCTTCTGGTACGTCCCCCGGCGATATCCAATGTCGGCCGGTATATCGTCCCGGTCCTGGCGTCAGCGCATGCGGCGGGAGTGGAGCACGTGGTTTTCGTATCCGTTCTTGGAGCCCACCGCATTCCCATGATCCCTCACTACAAGATTGAGCGGGAAATCACCCGCATCGGGTTCACTGCGGACTTTCTCCGAGCGGGGTTTTTCATGCAGAATCTGGTGTCCCCCCTGGGCGATTGGATCCGGGAAGAACGGCGGATCGTGGTGCCGGCGGGGAAGGGAGCGGCGAGTTTCGTGGACGCCCGCGACATTGGTCGCGCTGCAGCACTGCTTCTCACCGGCGAGGTGACGGTAGGGGGACGGCAGCGGCACGAACGCGTAGGTCATGACGTAACCGGCTCCCGGGCGCTGACCCATGAAGAGGTCGCCGCAATCATGTCCGAGGAGCTCGACCAACCGATCGAGTATGATGCTCCCGGGTACTTCGCGTTTATTCGCACGGCCACGGAGCGTGGTTGGGAGCGCCCGTACGCTCGGCTGGTGGCCAGGCTGTACCTGACGATACGTCTGGGATTGTCGCAGCGGGTAACGGATGATTTACGAAGGATTCTGGGGAAAGGCGCTCGATCAGTACGGGAGTTTATCCACGATTACCGGGATTGCTGGCTGTAGGTGGGCGGTGAGAGTGAAGAACGGGAAGCCCCCGAAGGGGCCCACCCCGTAGGGAGAAATCTATCGTCCGAGCCGTTTCGTGTCAACTATATCGATAAAAACATACTGAATATCAGGCGTTGCCGGCGATTATGTCGCGCCGGTATTCGGCTGCTTGCCTGAGCCACTCCGGGAGTTGCGGCTGGGAGAGAATTTGGTCCAGCAGCGGCGAGGCATCGTCGTAGCGCTCATTGTTGATGTACTGCGCGGACAGGGCGTGGAGGGTGAGAAGGTCTTTCGGACTTTCTTCAATCGCCTCTTCCAGGAGAAACTCCGCCGCGGGAAACCGCTGTTCCATGATCAGCCCCATGGCGAGATTCCGCAGGATAGAACCGCGCTGATGAGCTGAGTCGTCGTGGTTGCCGCTTCGGCACGCCGCCAGTCCCCGATGGAGCCATTGCCGAGAGGTATCGAAATCACCCTGACGCAACCAGGCAACGCCCAGCGCCTCGCACGTGGCGGGACTCTCATCGTCGAGGAGTACCGCGCGCATGAGAGCTGCCACTGCGGTCTTCTGGTGACCAGCTTCGGTGTAGCCCTGCCCCAGCAGCGACCAGCCGCGGGAATCAGTGGGGTTCTCCAGGACGATGCCGGAAAGAACGGCAATTGCCGAGGAGAAGTGACGGCGGGCGATCATGTCCTCGATTTCGATGTAGGTTACGGCATCGCTATCCATAATGGTCTCCGAATAAAGTTTGGTTGAGCTAACTGTAAGATAACATGAGCAGATCGGTGAGGCAATACGTTTGCTCGAGTCATACGGCCGTTGGACAAAGCGGTATTTATTAAGAATGATTCTGAATAACTTGCCCGTTAGCCGTTTTGTTGGTATACTCTGCTTAGTTAGATGAAAGGAGTACACACACACTATGATGACTAACGTTGATTTAGACAAAGCTGCCACCGAGGCGGTAACCAAGAAACTAAACACGCTGCTCGCCGATTACCACGTGATTTACGGCCACCTCCATGCGTTGCACTGGAACCTTGAGGGCAAGCAGTTTTTTACGGTTCACCGTGAGCTGGAAACGATGTATACCAGCCTCGCTGAGCAGATCGACGACGTGGCGGAGCGGATTCTCAGCCTTGGCAACCGCCCGGCCACCACGTTTAAGGAATATCTGGAGACGAGTTCTCTGGATGAGCTGCCCAGCCGCAAGTACAATGCCGATGAGGCGGCGAAATTGGTTCTCAAGGACCTGGAGCACCAGATTTCCTCAGTTCGCGAATTGATCGTCACCGCCGGCGAGCACGACGATGAGGGTACCGCCGACTTTGGAGTTGAGATGCTGCGCGGTTTCGAGAAGCAGCGCTGGTTTTGGAGCGCCTTCAGCGGCTAATCTCCGCGTTTGATCTCTCATACGATTCGGCCCGGGGGGCATATCCCGGGCCGTTCTCAATTTGTAGCCCAACCCAATTCCATCTGTTATACTCCCGCCCTATGCGAATATTTCTCGCCGGAGTGATGCTTGCGGTCATCCTCGGTGCGTGTTCTACCGCCCCGGAGCGAGCGCCCGAGGCCCCCGAAGAACCAAAAGAACCACCTGAAGAAGCACCGGTTCTCGATCCCACAGAGGAAGCGTACGACTCGATCAGCTTGGCCATGTCTCTGGGCGATCCGGAAGAGGCGATCGCCGCGTATCAGGATGCTGAGCTGGAAGATCCTGAGGCCCCGGAAACCAGGGTGCTCCTGGCCAACCTGTATGTTGCTGCCGGTGATGAGGAATCAGCCCGTTCGATCCTGAATGCCGTACTCGAAGACAACCCGGACTACGCGGAGGCGCTGTTCCTGATGGCGCTTCTTGAAGGCAGCGCCGGTAACTCGGATCGGGAACGAGAGCTGTTGGAACGATCCCTTGAGAGTGATCCGGAGAACGCGCAGGCGCAGGCCGCTCTTGGAGAGAGTCGGTTGCGTAATCGTCGCTATGCGGCGGCGGAAGAGGCGTTTTCCGCCAGCCTCGAGGCAGATCCGAATAACCTCGTAGCGTTGATCGGCATGGGAAACGTTAAACTCCGCACCGACGAGCCGGAGCAGGCGGAAGAGATTCTGACGCGCGCAATCGACACCGCCCCGGACTACAGCTTCGCCTATGCCGACCGCAGTCGTGCCCGGGCGATGCGGTATGAACTGGAGAGTGCCGAGGAGGACCTCAACCGAGCGGTTGCCCTGGAAGAAGACTATCTGTGGCACCGATACGACCGAGGTCTGGTGCGCCTGGAGCGGAACCGGCTGGAAGGAGCGATCGAGGATTTCAAATGGGTGATAGAACGGGATCCTTCGATCTTCCTGACGTTCGTGTATCGCGCGCGGGCGTATGATCGGCAGCAGAACCGAGAGCAGGCGATCGCCGACTATGAAACCGCTCTTGAGAAGCGTCCGGATTATCATCCCGGGTTTCAGCCGCTGGCGACGCTGTACTTCGAAGATGACCGATTTGTTGATGCCGGACGCTATTTCCGAAAGGCGTGGGAAGAAGGCGATCCTGCCGACCCTCGCGACCATGGAAACGCCTTCCTCGCCGCCCTGTCGTGGAAGATGGCGGGAGAGACGCAGCGGGCCGATCAGTTCATGGAAGAGGCAGCGGCGGAGCTTCCCCGGCCCAGTGTGTGGTACGATATGGCCCGGTACTATCTGCGTCCCGGTTACGCGGGTGGCATTACCAGGGCTGTGGAAGATGAAGAGGAACACGTGCTGAAAACGCGGATGCAGTTCTACCTGGGAGGGCAATTCGAGGCGCTGGATCAGATCAATAGTGCTCGGGAGTTGTATCGTAGGGTGAGTGATACGGAGCTCGTGGGTTTTGTTGAAACCCGCCTGGCGCGACACCGCTATGAGAGGATAAGCACCTCCGAGTAGGGGGGTACCATTATGATCGGATTAGAGGGCCTGGAAGCACATTTGGACAAGGACCGGACCGTGGTAGTCCAGGCCCACGATTTTCCGGATCACGACGCGGTGGGAACCGCCTACGCCTTGTCGGAGTTGCTGAAGCGGCAGGGGTGGACGGTTTATTTGGCCTACGGCGGTACGATCCAGAGTGAATCGCTCCGGGATGCGATCACGGCGTTGGAAATCGAGATTCATCAGGTGGGACAGCTCGAGCTGGCGGATGAAGCGCAACTCATCGTGGTGGATGGTTTTGTGGGCAACTCAAATATGACGACGCTTCCGGGGACAGTAGTGGCCGTCATCGATCACCATCCACCGCCGTATCCGGCGCAATGCGATTACGTCGATATTCGTGATGAGTACGGATCCTGTTCGACGATTCTTTACGACTATTACCGCACGGCGGGCGTCGCGTTGACCCACAATGTGGCCACCGCGCTCCTCATGGGGGTGATGATGGACACCGCCTTCATGACCCGCGGCGTGGCGGATGTGGATCTGGAAGCGTTTGGCGTGCTGTTTCGCCAGGGAGACTGGAAGCGCGCGGCGCGGCTGCTGCGGAACTCGCTCTCCCTCAAGGACCTCGCGGCGTTCCGGCAGGCGATCGATGCGTGCGTGGTGGCGCGGGATTTTGCCTTCATCGCGTTGCAAGGTGAATACACCGCTGAGGTGATGGCGCTCATCGCTGATTTCTTCTTGCAGTTGCGGGAGATTCAGTTTGTGGTGGTTGTTAGCGGAGAGCGTGACGAACACCGTCTTTCGGTGCGAAGCGAACACCCGGACCACGCCTGTGACGTGGTGATCCATGAGGCTCTGGACGGGGTCGGTGCCGGTGGCGGACATATTCACATGGGTGGAGGAGCCATACCTCGAGACTTATATCCCGGTGATGAAGGATTGCGAAAACGATTTATTGCCGCTCTTGGCTTCGACAAAAAGGAACAATCAACTGATGAGTGATGAATCCCAAACGGAGACCTCCTTCGACCCGAGCCAGTATGGTATCCGGGTTGTGACCTTGGGCTCCCGCACCTTCTATCTCCTGGGTACCGCCCACGTTTCCGCCGACAGCGTCACCGCCGTGGAGAAAACGATCCAATCCGGCGATGTGGACCACGTGTGTATCGAGATCGACGAGGGACGATACCGGTCGGTGGCACGGAAGAAAGACTGGTCACAGCTCAATATATTTGAGGTGATCAAACGGCGGCAGGCGTTTCTTCTGTTGAGCAATCTGGTGCTCAGTAGCTTTCAGCGGCGGATGGGTGAGAGCACCGGGGTGACGCCGGGATCGGAGATGATCGCCGCCGTAAACGCCGCCAAGAGCGCCGATATCGGATACTCTTTCGGCGACCGCCCGGTGTCGGCGACACTCCGCAGGGCGTGGGCCAAGACGGGATTCTGGGGAAAGAATAAGCTCCTCGCCAGTTTACTGGCCAGCGCCTTTTCCCGGGAGAAAGTCACCGAAGAGGACTTGAAGAAACTTCAGGAACAGAACGAGTTGGAAGCGATGCTCCAGGAGTTGGCCGATTACCTTCCTTCCGTGAAGGAGGTACTCATCGATGAGCGCGATCAGTATCTGGCGCAAAGCATCTGGGAATCTCCCTCCGATCGTGTTCTGGCGGTAGTGGGGGCCGGTCACGTTCCGGGCATTATCCAGTGGCTCACAAAGCTCGATGAGTATCATGGCGAGTCCGACGGAGCCGACGAGGGTGGTTTCCAAGCGTCCTCGAAAGCACCTCTTGTGGACAAGAGCCTCCTGGAGGTGATTCCTCCCCCGGGCATCCTGCGCAAGTCCGCCCCGTACGTGATTCCCGCAGTTGTAGCAGGTCTGATCCTCTGGGGCTTTTTCCGGGGCGGGATCGAGGGAGGACTTCAATCGTTGACCCGCTGGATTCTGGTGAACGGGACGCTCTCCGCCGCAGGTGCCCTGGTGGCCCTGGCCCATCCGGTGACGGTGATCGCTTCATTTGCCGCTGCGCCGATCACATCAATGAATCCCACGGTGGGCGTGGGCTTTGTGAGCGGCCTTCTGGAGGCGGTCTTGCGGAAGCCCCGGGTCACGGATTTCGAGAACCTCAACACCGACATCCTCAGCCTTCGTGGTGTCTATCGCAATCGCCTTACTCGAATCTTACTCGTGTTCCTTTTCTCCACGGTGGGAAGCGCTGTGGGGACGTTTATCGCGTTGCCCCTGCTGTTTCCGTAGGTCTCGGTAGGTTTCCGTAGGCGGCACGCATCGGGTGCGCCTATTCGGTATCAAACACCGCCTTAATTGCCGCCGGGAGCGAGCGAACGCTCTGCCATACGTTGGCGCCGCCGGTCGTCTTGGTGCTACCCTGGGTGGACGTCTCCGGACCTACCAGACGGGTGAATCCCATTTCTCGTGCCGCCCGATCTCGCTGTGGTTGGTGTGAAATCGGACGAATCTCTCCCGCCAGCGAGAGCTCACCGGTGGCGAGGGTCCCCGCCGGCAGGGTGAGTCCGGTCCGGGCGGAGTACAGTGCCAGCGCCAGGGGAAGATCGATCGCCACATCCTGAATCCGCATCCCCCCGGCAACGTTGACGTATATGTCCTGATCAGAGAACCGCAGCCCCACGTGTTTTTCCAGAACTGCCGCAACTCGACTGACGCGGCGGTTGTCGATTCGGTCGGAAAAGCTCCGGGAGACCGACCCCTTGGCGCCCACCGTGAGCGCCTGAATTTCCACGACTAGTACCCGGGTGCCTTCGTAGCACGGTGCCGCCACCACTCCCGCCGGGCGAACGCCACGTTCCCCACCGAGAAAAATTCGCCCCGGGTCTGTGAGTTCTACCAGTCCCTGATGCTCCATCGTGAAGATACCCACCTCTTCGATCGCGCCGAAACGGTTCTTGGTGGCCCGAAGAAAGCGGAGATCACTCCCGGAGTGTTCAAAGAGAAGTACCGCGTCGACCATATGTTCCACCACCTTGGGACCGGCGATCTGCCCCTCCTTGGTGACGTGGGCGACCATGAGTATGCAGGCGCGGGTGCGGTGGGCCCACTCGGTGAGGGCGTGGGTAACAAACTTGATCTGGTTCACTGTGCCCGGGACGGAGCCGGCGTCGGCGCTTATCATCGTCTGTATGCTGTCCACCACCACGATCCGTGGCGAGATTCGATCCAGTTCGTGCAGTACGTCCTCCAGTTCCGACGAACACAGGAGCGAAAGCTCCGCCGCCGTCCCCTCCACCGGCAATTGCAGGCGGTCCGCTCGCCGGCGAATCTGCGATGCACTTTCCTCGCCGGATATATAGAGCACCGAATTTCCCTGTACGCTGCCGGCCATTTGCAGCATGAGCGTGGACTTTCCGATTCCCGGCTCACCACCAATGAGCACGGTAGAGCCCGGCATGAGCCCCCCACCGAGGGCGCGGTCCAACTCGCCGAGGCCGCTGGAGATACGGGCGCTGTGCTCCGGAGAAATCTCTCGCATTCGGCGGCTGCGTCGGTCGTCCGTGCCGGTGGCGTGCGACCCGCTTCCCCTGAAAGGGGCCCCCGGGGTAGATCCTCGGGAGGACCCCCGGGCGACGCGCTCCACAAGCGTGTTCCACTCACCACAAGAGGGACATTGCCCCAGCCACTTGGCTTCCTGGTGACCGCACGATGTACACACGTAGTAGCTGCTCTTCTTTGCCATGGTTGCTGTAGTGTACCTGGCACCGGGTAACTTGACGACCGGCGAGCTGCCGGGAAGAATGATCGCATGGACCACACCGATTACCGATTGGCCGCCGTGCTATACATGGACATCGTAGGTTTTCGCGCGATGATGGCAGCCGATGAGCGGAACACCTTGGAACTTCTGGCGGAGTCCACCCGCCGGGTGACTACGGTGGCCGAACGCTACCACGGCACGGTGATCAAGACCGACGGTGACCGGCTGCTGTTGGATTTTCCCACTACCGTGGAGGCGTATCGCTGTGCCGGAGCGATTTTATCCGCGATTGGGGAGCTTGGTCCGGTCCCCGGCGAGTCTCCGGGGAGCCGGCTCCGTGCCCGTATCGGGCTACACGTGGGGGATGTGTTTTTTCGAGAGAACGATGCTCTGGGGACCGGGATCGAGATCGTCCGGGCCCTGACCGAGTTTGCCAGGCCGAGTCATGTGGTGGTATCCGGAGATTTCTACAACCAGATTCGGCCCAAGCTCGAGGGTACTCCGGTAGCGGATCTCGGGGTGCAGGAGTTTTCATCCCTTGAGCAGCGCGTCTCCGCCCACGAGTTGGATGTCCTGAACCTCGGTATCGGGCCCCGCACTACTCGATCCGACCGTTCTGACCGTTCCGGCCGGAACGCCGTAGAACGGCCGGCGGACGCAGAGTCGCCGCCCGAGGCGGACTCCGGCTCCGATGCGGACCCTGATGCGGAGTACCGAGTTGTCCGCCGGCAGGTACTTGATTCGATCAAGAGCCGTGGTGCCCGCCCGGAGCAGGCGCATTTCTCCACCCAGGTAGGGTTGTCCGCGCCGCCGTCCCCGCACGTGGTGTCGCGTCTGGTTGGGGAGGGCCTCGTTCGTCCGGATAAGTTGGAGCAGGACGCAGCCGGCCCCGACCGGGCTCAGTTCCGGGACGACGACAGCGAGTTTGACGCCGCACGTGCTCTGGGGGATGTCGTGCGCCGGGGGGTGAAGCGGATTCTCCGCCGGCCCGGCGGCTCCGATGCCGATGTGGCGGCGGCTTACCGTGAGGAGCTATCCCGACGAATGAAGGCTGAGCGCGCCGGCCTCGCGGGACATACCACCGCCTATATCGGGGTGAATACGCTGCTCATCGGGCTGTGGGCGTGGAGCGGCACTTCCTTTCCGTGGTTTCTGATTCCGGCGTTGGGCTGGGGGATCGGATATGTATCGCACCGCGTCACGGTAAAGAGCCGTGAACGTGAGTTTGAGCAGGCGGAAGCGGCGCGCTCTCCCACCCGTCGCCAACTACAGCTCCATCGGAAACTGTGGAAGATCCGTCGCGGCTTTCGCGGTCATCTGGCGAGCAACGGCATGACGATGGTCCTGCTGGCCACGATTAACACTATTACCGGCGGGCCGTTCCCCTGGGCGCTGATTCCGATCGGATTCATGGGTATGGGTCTTGTGGCGCACCGGCGCAAAAGCCGGGATGAAGAGGCGGACGTACTTCAGGAACTGGAAGCCACAGGATGGGCGTTGGAAGACTCTCGTACCAGCGGTGGCCGTCGATGGGCCTCCCCGGAGTCCAGTTCTGATAGTCCGTCGGGGGAGGCCAAGGCGATTCGCGGAGAACTCCTGAAGGAGTTGCGATCCATGAAGGAAGCCGAGCGTCCTTTGGGTAGTGATTTTAAGAACGTCCTGGACACGTACGTGGATCAGGTTGAGGCGTTGGTCACCGCCCTCCGGGAAGTGGATGCGCTCATTGCGGGGATTCCGATCTCCGAGTTGGAGGCGGACCGTCGTCGTCTGGAAGAGCAGCTGCTGGAGTGCAGCGACGGGCGGCTGGCGGCGGAATACCGCCGGAGTATCGAGCAGATCGATACGCAGCGGCAGTCATATTCGGAATTGAAGGCGGAGCGAGAGATGTTAGCGCTACGCACCAACACCGCCGTGGGCGCCCTGAAGCAACTGAAGATCGATGTGGTGCGGGCGAGAAGCAGTCGCGGTCGCGTGGCGGAAAGTTCCCTGGAGGACCTCCGGGCGCGCAGTACCGACCTGAGCCGGTACCTGAGCGACCTGCGCGAGGCGTACGAAGAGCTCGATTAGCCGTTCTCCGGTCTATCGGCTACCGGGCGTTTTGCCGTGCGGCATCAAACGCCGCCTGATCCGTCTCGAATTCCCGGGCGGTATCACCGACGCGAATGATCTCTACCCGCTGCATGCGGTCACCCTGGCGGATTGCGTCCACCACCTCCTGTCCTTCCACCACATGTCCGAAGACGGCGTGGCGGCTGTCGAGCCATGGGGTTGGTTCGTGGGTGATAAAGAACTGGCTGCCGTTGGTGTCCGGGCCGGCGTTGGCCATGGAGAGCGTCCCGGTACGATCATGACGCAGGGAGGAATCGAACTCGTCGGGAAACCGGTAGCCCGGGCCACCGCGGCCGGTACCCTCAGGATCTCCACCCTGGATCATAAAACCATCGATAACCCGATGAAACGTAAGGCCGTCGTAGAAGCGCTGAGAATCGTCGCGGGAATGCTCGATCGTGCCTTCCGCGAGGCCCACGAAATTTATCACAGTCATCGGAACCTTCTCGTATTCCAGTTTCAGGAGTATCGCGCTGCTCCCCTCCACGGCGCGGCTCGTCTCAATCCGCGCGTATAGACCCGGTTCGAGATCTTCGCCGGCGGATTGCGTCCATGCGGTCTGCAACGGGGCGGTGTATACCACGACCGTCAGTGCGAGGCGTAGCAGAGATTGCATCCTCATCGTGTGGCCTCCTGAGCCGGAATCACCCGGAGCCGGACGATGCCTTCAATGGAGCGGATCTTCTCCGCGATCGCCGAGTCCACCGTGCTGTCGATATCGATAATGTTGTACGCCAGCTCGCCCTGGTGGCGATTGATCATATCGGAAATGTTGAGTCCCGCCTCCGCCAGGAGGGTGGTGACCTGTCCCACCATATTCGGGACGTTGCGGTTAACAAAGATGATGCGATCGCCGCCGTTGCCGTCCAAGGTACAGTTGGGAATATTAACGCCGTTGCGGACGTTGCCCTTTTCCAGATAGTCCGCAAGTTGCCGTGCCGCCATTACTGCGGAGTTAGTCTCCGCCTCGGGAGTAGATGCTCCCAGGTGCGGAATCGTAATCACCCCGTCAATACCGATCAGATCCCCCTCGGGAAAGTCGGTGACGTAACGACTCACCGTACCACTCTGTATCGCTGCGAGGACCGCCGCGTCATCCACCAAGCCTCCCCGGGCGAAGTTGAGTATCCGTATTCCAGGCTTGGCGCGGCGTAGAAGATCCGTGCTGATCAGGTTCCGGGTAGCGTCGTTCAGGGGAGCGTGGATGGTAACGTAGTCCGCCTCAGCGATGAGCGCTTCCAGGCTGCCGGCGCGCCGCACCGAGCGGGAGAGCCCCCACGCGTTTTCCACCGATAGATACGGATCGTACCCGACTACCTCCATCTCCAGCGCCTCGCCGATATTTGCTACCATTACCCCGATCGCCCCCAGGCCAATGACGCCCAGCTTCTTGCGGGCGATTTCCGGTCCGGCAAAGGCGCTCTTCCCCGCTTCAATCTCTTTGGCCACGTCGGTGGTGGAGGGATCGAGGCTTTGCGTCCACGCATACCCGTCGATGATCTTGCGGCTGGAGAGCATGAGCCCCGCCACCACCAGTTCCTTCACGCTGTTGGCGTTGGATCCTGGGGTATTGAACACCGCGATCCCCGCGTGCGTACAGCGGTCGACGGGGACGTTGTTTACTCCGGCACCGGCGCGGGCGATCGCTTTCAAGGAGGCACCCAACTCGATATCGTGCAGTTTGGCGCTGCGCACGAGAATCGCGTCGGGATCTTCAACATCGGGACCCACCTGGTGGCCCCGGTTTTCCAGGATCGCAAGCCCTTCCGGGACGATCTTATTGTATGTACGGATACGTGCCATTACGGAGGAAGGCTACACGTTTCCCCCGTCAGTTTCAACTGACCGCCTTTTCTACTATACTTCCGCGCCATGCAGTTTTCGCGATTCGGAACTACGCTCGGCGGCCACACTGGGATCATGGATCTTATGGATGACATGGGACGCGCCCTGGCGGGTTCCGAGAAGAAGTATATGCTCGGCGGTGGCAATCCCGCGCACATCCCGGAGGTTGAGGCGGTGTGGCGAGAGCGCATGCAGGAGATTCTCGACCAGGACGGTGCCGTGGAGCGGATGCTCGGGAACTACGACTCGCCCCAGGGACAGCCGGCGTTCATTGAAGCGTTAACAGCACTCCTCAATCGCGAGTTCCACTGGGACCTAACTCCCGAGAACGTGGCGATCACCAACGGTAGCCAGACGGCGTTCTTTATTCTGCTGAATATGCTCAGCGGCCCCCCGGAGAACGGCGGACGTGCCGGGGCGGGGGGCGCCGGCGGGCGCATTCTCTTTCCGTTGATGCCGGAATACATCGGGTACGCCGATCAAGGGCTGGACCCGGCGGCGTTCGTGGCGTGCCGCCCTCACATCGAACGCATCGACGACCACACGCACAAGTACCATATCGATTTTGAAGCCGTTGAGGCGCAGCTGCATGCCGCCCGAAGCGGAGCGGAGGCGCCGATCACCGCGATCTGCGTTTCCAGACCGACCAATCCCTCGGGGAACGTTCTCACCGACGAGGAGTTGCACCGGCTTGACCGCCTTGCGCAGCACCACGAAGTACCGCTGATTATCGACAACGCCTACGGCATGCCCTTTCCGCACATCGTCTTTGATGACGTGGTATCGGGCCCGGCGCAGCCGATGTGGAATGAGAATATCGTCCTCGGCATGAGTCTGTCGAAGATCGGCCTCCCCGGGACGCGAACCGGCATCATTATCGGCTCCCGACAGATCGTGGAGGCCCTGAGTCGGGCCAATGCCGTTCTGAGCCTGGCGAACACCACGGTAGGGCAGGTTCTGGTGGAACCGCTGCTTCGGGACGGGCGTATCCTTGAATTATCCCGGTCGGTAATCCGACCGTTCTATCGGGAGCGAGCTGAACGCGGGCGACGCTGGATTTCAGAAGCGTTTGACCCCGGCGTGCCGTTCTCGCTGCACCGGACGGAGGGGGCGCTCTTTCTGTGGTTGTGGCTCCCGGAGTTGCCGATCACTAGCCGGGAATTGTACGAGCGGCTGAAGCAGCGCAATGTGATCGTGGTCCCCGGTGAGTATTTCTTCTTCGGCGATCCGGAGATCAACCGCTGGAGCCACGCGCGCCAATGCCTGCGGATCAACTACGGGCAGGAACCGGCGGACACGCAGATCGGCCTCGAGATCATCGCCGACGAGGTAAACTCTCTGTGGCGATAGTGCACCGGGAGCAGCGGTCCTGGGGCCTCGCTGCCCTGATTATCGGTCTCGCCTCGGCGTATGTCGTGTATGGACTGTGGGAAGGCGGTTTCGCCGGGGCGGATCCAACTGAGCGAGACCGGATTCTCGCGTTGGTAGGAGTCTCCGGTGCGGTGGCGACCGCCTGGTTCGGGCACGTCTCATATCCGCGGGTGCACAACTTCAAGATCTACGCCTTGGGAATCGGCGCGGCGGCGGTCTCGGTGGTCGCGGTGATTCTGGTGTTCGGACTGCCGCTTGTGGTTGATCTCACCGGTACCGCGATCTTTCCGGCAGCGGTGTTTCTCGGATACGCGGCGGTGCTGTTCGTCTTGCTCGTCACCGTCATCGCGCCGGAGTATGTGGGGTACCGAACTACCGTACGAATGACGATGGCGATGGTGGGGATCATCGCCGGGGCGTTTGCGGTGGGACTGTTGGTACCGGCGGTGCGAGTTGTGCTGGCGGAGCAGTTGCTCATGCTCCGGGACCTGAGATCAACCGCGTTCTGGGTTTTCAGTTCCGTGGCGGTGGCGGTACTGCTGTTATCTCTCTTCACCGAAGCGCACAGCTTCGGTCTCGGGGGAATCCACGCGGGCTCGGTACTGCTGCTCGCGGTGGGGTGGCTGCCGCCGAACGCTGATCTTCTCCTGCAGGGAATGGTGCTGGCGTGGCTGCCGGTGGTAATCGCGATCGGGACGCTGTTCCACTGGTTCCAGCGGCTTGAGAATCGCGCCTCCTACGACCCATTGCTTCGGATCTACAATCGCGGTTGGTGTGACGAGGTGCTTTCCGAGCAGAGTCGCCTTGATACGCGTCCGCCCTTGGGTATCGGTCTCATCGACCTGGACCATTTCAAGACGATCAACGACACCCACGGCCACGACATGGGAGACGCGGTGCTTCAAGAAATCGCCCAGCGGATTCGGTTGCAGGTGGTTCCCCGGGGTAGCGTCGCCCGGTACGGCGGGGAAGAGCTGATCGTCTTCGTGCCGAATGTGGAGGCGGATGAGTTTCGGGATCTGCTCGAGGCGGTCCGCTCGATCGTGGAAGCATCACCGGTAAAGCATCGGAAGAACACGGTCTCCGTCACATGCAGCATCGGATTTGCAATCCGCACGGAACGCGACCAGCCGCTTCTGGACGTTCTGAAGGCGGCGGATCGGGCGGTATACGCCGCCAAGGATCACGGCCGCAATCAGGTCCGGCTGGGGCGGTTGCGACGAAAGACGTAGCGTGCCCGCCCAACCAACGACTACGCGGTGCTGTGCTGTTCGCGGAATTTCTCCACTTCCCAGCCTCTAACGAAGGTGATCTGGTCTTGCGGCATAAACTGTGATCCGCCGAAGCTCTCGGCGTAGGCGGCGATTTGCAGGGCGTTGAGAAAGAGCAGTCGTGCAATCTCCGTCTTCCGCTCGGTTTGCGTTACCGCCACCGCCGCCCGTCCGCGAATCACCACAATCTTGGGTGCGGTGTTCTCATCGTGCCAGTAGTCGTGGATGGCGTGAAGTACCTCCGATTGCAGTACCTGTGGTGAGTTGGTGTCGTCCGGAAGATCTACGTAGCACGGCCGGTGGCCGCTGTACACGATATGATCGGGGCTGAACGCGGAGGAGATCGGCTTCATCGCCTCCGATGAGGCTGCTCGGCGCTGCAGCTCCGGATTGGTGAACGCGGTGACCACCGGCCGTTCCAGGGCGTTCCCGTGAGTGGCGTACATTTCCGCCATCGCCCGGGCTACCGCTTCCGCCGGTTCCCGCAGCCGGTCGGAGTCCCGCTCCTCCGGCGCCATTTCCGGGACGCGGCCGATCGCCGAGCTGACTTTTTCATTGACGGCTTCGTGCATCGCGTCGATTTCCTCAATCGTCTCCGCTGCAACTACCAGTCCGTGGTTCTGCATGACTACGATCGTCGGCCATTCGCCGTCGTGATCGGCAAGCCACTGGTCCACGCGATTCTTCATATCCCGGGCCAGCGTATAACCGGGATCGATAGTGGGCACCCAGAGCGCGGTATCACCAAACATCTCCCGCACGGCAGCCTCACCTCGGCGGGCACACGTCGCTCCGTTGAGCATCGTGGGGTGGGTGTGCACCACGAAGCGGTGCGGAAAGAGTGCGTGCATCAGCGTCTCCACACTGGGGCGACGGGCGTTGTCGCTGCCGGGGCGGCTGGATTCGGCTCGGGCGGCCATTAGGTCCTCCAGAGCTTTCTGCTCGCGGGCGTCGGGTTCACTGGGGTAGGGGGTGTCCCAGATCGCCGCGAGCTTGGCGCGATCCATCGCGACAAACTCCTCCGCCGCGATTGAGGCCAGGGTGGTGCCGGATGACTTCACCCACATCGTGTGTTCATCTTTTACGGACGTGTTGCCCCCGCCGGCGATAACCCAATCATAACCTTCGCCGTACCGGTGGGACAGCGCGACAATCTCGTCTACTGCATTCATAGCGTGTGTGTTTCCTCTGTTTCGTACTCAGTCGCGGGTACTCAGTACCTGATCTTCGTATTTCTTTACCTGATCCAGCCACGCCGGCCCTGCAGGTACCTCGTGGCGTTCACAGAACATGTCCCAGACGGCGCCGAAGGGCAGCGTCTTGGCTTCCTCCAGCAACGCTAAGCGGTCTCCGAGACGACCGTTGAGCTCGGCATCGAGAAGACGCTGCCTCGGCTCGAGGAGCGCGTAGAGCGCCGCCTTTAGCGAAGAACGGAGTCCAATCACCCACGCACTGATGCGGTTAATGCTGGCGTCGAAGAAGTCTACCGCCAGGAATACCCGATCCCAAGCGTCGGCCCGGGCGATCTCCCGCATGATCGCCTTGGTCTCTTCGTCAAAGAGTACCACATGATCGCTGTCCCAGCGAACCGGTCGGGAGACGTGGAGCATCAGCTGATCGAGGAAGGGAAGGAGGGCACTGATCTTTTCACTGATCGCCTCGGTGGGATGGTAGTGGCCGGCGTCCATGGTGAACAGGATCTTCCGCGAAAGGGCGTACGCCAAATAGAACTCATGGCTTCCGGCGACGTAGCTTTCGGAACCGATGCCGAAGAGTTTGCTTTCCACCGCGTCCAGGGTGAAGGCGTGGTCATACGGTGTCTCAAAGATCTTGTCCAGCGACTCCATGAGGAGTTGTCGGTGTACCAGGCGATCTGCCGGCTGATCTTTCCAGCCGTCGGGCATCCAGAAGTTATTGGTGCTGGGAGTACCCTGCGCCTGACCCATGGCGGCACTGATTTCCCGACAGCGCCGACCGTGCTCGATCCAGAAATGGCGCGTTCCCGCATCCCGGCTGGCAAGCGTGAATCCATCGTCGGCCTTGGGGTGTGAGAAAAAGGTGGGATTAAAATCCAGGGCAATGCCCAGGTGCTGTGCCCAGTCGATCCAGGTCTGAAAATGGGATACTTCGATCTCGTCCCGGTCGACCTTCTTTCCGCCGTGCTCCAGATACATAGCATGCAGGTTGAAGCGATGTGTCCCCGGGATAAGCCGGGAGGCAAACTCGAAATCCTGTCGGATCTCGTCTGCGGTGCGCGCCTTACCGGGATAGGATCCGGTGGCCAGGATCCCGCCGCCGGTGATCTGTCCCACACCCTCCAAGCCACCGACATCATCTGCCTGCCAGCAGTTGATACTTACCGCAACCTCTTCCAGGTTCCGCAGCGCCTTCTCGGTGTCGATCCCCAGCTCGGCGTATTGCGCGCGGGCATCCTCGTAGCGAGTGGTAATGTTTGAATGTGCCATGGTGACCTCCCGTAACTTACACCGGAGATCTTACCATGGCACCGGCCGTCTCGCGATGGACAAAGGTGCCGAATCGATGTACGTTTTTGTCACGTGCCTGAGCTCACCCGTAACCACGTTCAGTATTTTGTTCCTCCCCCGGAGGTACGCGCCTTGGGAATCCACTGCCTCGATACCGGCGCTGCCTGGACTCCTCCGGGCTTCGCCTATCCGCTGGTACCGGAGCAGCATCCCCGGCAGTATCGCACCGTCGCCGCCGGCGGGCGGCGCCTCACGGAGTACCAGGTGGTATACATCGCGCGAGGCACGGGATGGTTCGAGAATGCTACGCACCACACCGAGCCGGTGGAGGCGGGGACCGTCTTCCTCTTGCGCCCCGCCGACTGGCACCGCTACGCTCCGGATAGTCATTCGGGATGGCAGGAGTACTGGATCGGTTTTTCCGGAAGCGACGTTGACCGCATCTGGCGGACGCTGGCGCTTGGTGACACGCGGTCGGTGGTGGTGGGCCCCAGCGCCCAGGAGGACTTGAATCAGCTCTTTATGCGAGGGCTCCGCCTTTCGGTGCAGCCGGACGTGGCGGAGCAGGTGGAGCTCGCAGGGATTCTGCAAGAGTTGCTGGCACGTATAGCACGAGCGCTGCCGGTAGCTGAGATCGACAGTCGGTCTGATCACCGTTTCGAACGAGCCCGGGAGTTGATGTTGGAACGGCTTCATAGCCATATTGAAACGACGCAGCTGGAACAGCGCGTGGGATGCAGCCGGTCTACACTGCATCGGTTGTTCCTGCAGCGCACAGGGACGTCTCCGTACCGATACTACCTGGGGTTGAAGGTCAATGCCGCTAAATGGGAGTTGGCCCATACCGGCCATACGATTAAGGAGATCGCCCGAACGTACGGATTCAGCGATCAGTACCATTTCTCCCGGGTATTCTACGAGATTGCCACGGTTCGACCGAGCCGCTGGCGCGCCGACCACCGATTGGCGGTCTCTGCGGTATCTACAGCCTCGGCAGCATCGCCGCCGGCCGCCGGCGCGGTCGGACGCAACCAATAAGGAACACAGCATGGAAAACGAAAGCGATTACGATCTGCACCGTCTGGATTTGAGAAATCTACGCATGGACGATTATCCCCAGGTCAAGCGGCTCATGGACAAGGTATATCCCGACCTGGACGGAGCGTGGCCGAAACAGGTGATCGCTGCGTTGATTCAGCGATTTCCCCAAGCGCAGTTCGGAATTGAGGACAACGGTACTATTGTGGCGGTTGCTCTCACCGTTCGCGTGGATTACCAGCGATTCTCCGCAGCCCACAGTTATGAGGAGCTGCTGGAAGGGAGCTCGTCGGTGCTCCACAATCCCGACGGTGACGCGATGTACGGTCTCGACGTGTTTGTTGATCCGGAGTATCGGGGATTTCGGCTGGGACGCCGGCTGTACGACGCGCGGAAAGAACTATGCCGGGAAGAGAACTTTCGGGCGATTCTCGCCGGGGGACGCATTCCGGAGTACCACAAGCACGCCGCGGAGATGAGTCCCCAGGAGTATATCGACAAGGTGAAACGGCAGGATCTCTACGATCCGATCCTGACGTTTCAGCTGGCCAATGACTTTCAGGTGAAGCGCGTCCTGGAGGACTACAACCCTGATGACCTCCGGTCCGACGGAAATGCTACGCTCTTGGAGTGGGTCAACATCTTTTATGAGCGCAACCAGCCGGCGCTGGTAAATGCCCCAAAGCGCAACGTCCGAGTGGGTTTGGTGCAGTGGCAAATGCGGCATGTCACCTCCCTGGAGATGTTTCTGGAGCAGGTAGAGTTCTTTGTCGACGCGATCGCTGACTATCAGAGTGATTTTTGTGTGTTTCCAGAGTTTTTCAACGCCGCTCTCATGGGATTGGGAGACCAGGAGACCAGCGTGGCTGCAGTGCGCCACCTATCTACGTATACGTCGCAGATGCGCGATGCGCTTTCGCACTTCGCCGTGACCTATAACGTGAACATTGTGGGCGGGAGCATGCCGGAACTCCAGGTGGAAGAGGACGGTTCGGAAACGATGTACAATGTGGGCTATCTCTTTCACCGGGACGGAAAAATTGAAGCTCAGTACAAGCTGCATATCACACCCCAGGAACACTGGAGTTGGACGATGCACGGCGGCACCAGCCTCCGTGTGTTCGATACCGATGCCGGCAAGATCGGAATTCTCATCTGTTATGACGTAGAGTTTCCTGAACCGGCCCGCGTAATGGGCGAGCGAGGATTGGAAATCCTTTTCGTACCGTTCTGGACCGATACCAAGAACGGGTATCTCCGGGTGCGCCGCACCTCGCAGGCCCGGGCGATCGAGAATGAGTGCTACGTGGCGATCACCGGAAGTGTGGGAAACCTTCCCCGGGTAGATAACGTAGACATTCAGTACAGCCAGGCGGCGGTGTTCTCCCCGTCGGACTTCTCCTTCCCCCACGACGCGATAATGGCCGAGAGTACCCCCAATACCGAGATGACGCTCCTTGTAGATTTGGACCTGGATAAGTTGAAGCAGCTCCGGTACGAGGGATCGGTGACCAACTATAAGGATCGTCGGCTCGATCTGTACAAGGTAGATTGGATCGAAGAGTGACGGCGTTCCGGCACAAAAGAACGGCCCGTTCTGAGCTGAGCTCACGGCCACAAAAAACGGCCGCCCCCTAGGGCGGCCGCTCACATCTTACGCGGACGGTTCGTGTCTAATACACGTCTTTCCATTCGTCGATGTTGTCCGGATCGAAGCGGAAGGGAGCGCCCAGAAGCACTTGCGTTCCACCGTCACCGGATTCCACAATCTCGAACTCACCGAGACGACCGGCGGAGAACGTTTCGCCCACCGCACCGGTGATGTCACCGGACGTCAGCGCCGTGGCGGCATAGGCGGTGAGATAACCGACGTCGATCGGGTTCCAGAGGAACATATAGGGAGTGGCACCGTTCTGGATGTACTCCGCCATCTCCGAGGGAAGACCCAAACCGGTTACATACACTTCACCGATGAGGTCCCTGTCGGTAATCACACGCCCCGCCGCGGCAATACCAACGGTGGTGGGAGCGATGATCACTTCCAGGTCGGGATAACTCTGGAGCAGCGCTTCGGTCTCGCTCACCGATTTGTCGCGCAGATCATCACCGTAGGCTACCCGTACCAGTTCCAGGTCGGCGTACTTGTCCGGATTCTCTTCCAGCTCAGTGCGCATCCACTCGATCCACAGGTTCTGGTTGGACGCCTGACTGGTGGCGGAGAGGATGGCAATGTCCCCGGCGCCGTCGGCCATGTCGTAGGCAGCCTGGATCAGCGTCCGTCCGATCATTTCGGAGTCAGCCTGGTTGATGTGAACCATGCGGCTGTCCGGGTTGACCGCGGAGTCGGCAGACAGAACCGAAATACCACCGTCCATCGCGCGGGAGAGCACGGGCTCCAACGCGTCGAAGTCGTTACCGGTGATACTGATCGAGGCGACCTGCTGGGCTACCAGCTGATCGACGATCTGGATCTGCGCTTCTGCTGTGGGCTGGTCGGGAGCACGGAGGATCGCCTCCCCACCTTGCTCAACGATACCTTCCTCAAACCCTTCCATCTGCTTATCGCCGTAGGGGTTACCGGTGTTCTTGAAGACGAACGCGTGGCGTTCTGCTCCGTCCTGCTCACCGCTTCCGCTTGCGAACAGCACCGCCGCCGGCGCCATCGCCAGCATTACAATAAGTAGTGAAATTACTACTTTTCTCATAGGGATACCTCCTGTTGTTTTCTCTCGACTTTCATAGCAACGCTACACCGTCGAGTTAATCTTCTTTTTGCTTCGAAATCGGATTCGATGGACCAGGACCGATGCGATCAGCAACGACCCGATGACCACGAGCACGATCGGTGCCCGGAGATTCGCCAGCCCCATGCCATAGCTCAAGAATCCGATGATAAATACCGCCAAAATCGGACCCCCGATCCGGCCGATACCACCACTGGTACTGACTCCGCCCAGCGCCACCATGGCGATCACCTCCAACTCATACCCCGTGGCCACGTTAGGCCGGGTGCTCCCCATGCGGGAGGTGAGAAACAGCGCCGTCACGCCCGCCATCAGGCCGTTGAGCATAAACACCGTAAACACAACCCGGTCTACGTTGACCCCCGAATATCGGGACGCCAGTGCGTTCCGTCCCATGCCGAATACCGCTCGGCCGAACGTCGTCTTATGCAGGAGCAGTCCAAAGGCGATCGCCGTCGCGATAAACGCCAGAAAAATGAACGGAACCCCGAAGATTTCCCCCCAGCCAAGGTAGGAAAACCATTCCGGAAAACCTCCAGCGGCCTGGTCGCCAAGGATGATATAGGCGATTCCGCGGTAGATAATCATCGTGGAGAGGGTGACGATTACAAAGGATAGCTCCTTGAATTTGACCAGCAGCCAGCCGTTGATGGCACCGCCGATGCCCGCTACGGTGAGACAGAGGAGCATCGCCAGCGGCATGGGGAGGCCGGCGTTGTAGGCGGTAGCCATAATCACCGCGGAGAGCGCCACCGTGGATCCCACGGAAATATCGATCTTGGCCAGGATCAGAACGAACATCATCGGAAAAACGATGAACGCCTTGTCCAAAAACGTCGCCGGAGTCCTGATAAACGTGTTGAAATTAAGAAAGTACGGTGAAATCCAGGTGTTCACGGCGATCACCAGGAGGAGTACGCCCACCAGAATCCATTCCCATTGAAAGAAAAACTCCCGCCAGTTGCGCTCGCGGGTGATGCCGATCCGTATCTGATCGCTCATTGCATGCCTCCGTTAAATTGCCCGCCGACGCAACGCGTTGCGTTCAGTGTTCCTGCGGACCATGACGTTGGTAATCACCGCCGCCAGGACCACAAATCCCTGGATTCCCTGCTGCCAAAAGGGAGACACATTGATCAACGGCAGCGCGTTGGCCAGGATACCCAGCATCAGTGTTCCCAGCAGGAGGCCCGATAGTCTTCCGACGCCTCCGGTAATACTGACGCCACCGAGGATACACGCGGCGATTACCTGCAGCTCATACCCGATGGCGGTGTTTCCCTGGGCTGAGGCAAATTTCGCCACCCACAGAACGCCTGCCAGACCGGCGAGGCCACCCATGATCGAGTACACCAGAAAAATAAGTCGTCGTTTGGGAATACCGGAAATCTCCGCCGCCAGCGGGTTTGACCCGACAGCATAAATACGGCGTCCGGTGCGGGTGTGGTTGATGAAGTAGGCCGCCACCACATATACCGCCACGGCGATCATGATCAAGTTGTTGATCCCCAGCGTCTTGCCGGTGGCGATCGCCTTAAACTCAGTGGACATCTGGTAGGAGCTGACCCACTGGCCACCACTTGCCACGTAGGTAAGGCCCCGGGCCACGTTCATCATACCCAAGGTGGCGATAACCGGCAGTACGTCAAAGCGGGCCACCAGAAGTCCCGTTACCATTCCCATCACCACCCCTAAAGCGGTACTCAGGGCGATCGCCAGGACCGGCGGAATATCTGGTATCCCGGCTACGGTGAGGGCTGTCACCATGCCGGTGAACGCCATGAGCGAACCCACCGACAGGTCGATGCCCCGCGTCACCAGCACGAGCATCATTCCCACCGCCAGAATCGCCAGGATTGAGGTGTTGGTGAGCAATGCAGTGAGATTTCGGAGGGTGAGAAATGCCGGGTTTCGCGCCTGAATCGCCAGCGCCAATACCACGATAAAAAGGAGGAGTCCCAATTCCCGGAGATTCTCCGTAAGTACTATTCGTCTCTTCGCCATTACGCGCTCTCCGTCCCCGTAGCGCCGGTAGCGCCTGTTGCCACAACCATTGCTGCGTTCAGAATCTCCTCCTGCGTCGCCTCCGCAGTAGTGAGGTGGGCGGTGACGTGTCCCTGCTTCATGACGACGATCCGGTCACTCATGCCCAGAACCTCCGGCATTTCTGAAGATACCAGAAGAATGCCGTATCCCTGTTCCGCCAGATCACCGATGATTTCGCAGATGGCCGCTTTTGCCGCCACGTCAACGCCCTTGGTGGGTTCGTCCAGGATAATCAGCTTCAAAGTTCTACTGAGCGCTTTCGCCACCACAACTTTTTGTTGATTCCCTCCCGAGAGGGTTGTGGCCGTGGTGAAGATCGAGTTCGCCTTTACGGTGAGCTTGTCCGACAACTGGCCCGCCAGGGTACGCTCGCGCTCTTCGTTTAGCCAACCGTGGTCGGAGAGGTCCGCCAGCGAAGGAAGGGTGATATTCTTGCCGATTTCCCACTCCAGAATCAGTCCCTGTAGCTGACGATCTTCAGGCACGTGCCCGATTCCCAGCTCCAGGGCATCCATCGGCGACTGCGGTGCAATCGGCTCACCGTTGAGGTAAATCGTACCTGAATCGGGGGGATATACGCCGTAGATCGACTCACATACCTCGGTCCTGCCGGCACCCACGAGCCCCGTGAGCGCAACGATTTCCCCGGTACGAACATCCAGCGACACATCGCGGAAGTATCCGGTGCGGGAGAGGTTTTCCACCCGCAGTACCTCTTCCCCGATGCGTATGGTTCGTTTGGGATACATCTGCGAGATCTCGCGACCCACCATCGCCACGATCAGCGCGTGCTGATCCATTTCGGACGCATTCCAGGAGCCGACGTGCTGCCCGTCGCGGAACACCGTGACTCGGTCTGCGAGCCGCTCGATGTCTTCCATACGGTGTGAAATGAAGATTACCGCCACACCTGAATCGCGCAGCCCCTCCGTGATGCGGTAGAGCTCATCACTTTCGTGGTGTGTCAGCGCCGCGGTGGGTTCATCCATGATGATAATGCGGGCGCTGGTGGACAGCGCCTTGGCGATTTCCACGATCTGCTGCCGCGCCACCGAGAGCGATCCCATTCGCTCGTGGGAGGTAAAATTGGCGTCAAGCTTCTCCAGCAGTGCCTGCGCCTCCTCATGCATCTTGCGCCAGTCGATCCGGCGCGTCAGGGGCCGGACGTGCTCGTGGCCCATGAAGATGTTCTCCGCCACGGTGAGATCCGGGTAGGATGTGACGTGCTGGTAAATCGCGGCAACACCGGCACGCTGCGCCTCCATGGGGTTCTTAAACTGTGCCGGCTGCCCATCGATATACATCTCGCCGGTATCCGGAGTATGGACACCGGTAATGATCTTGATAAACGTCGACTTCCCGGCACCGTTTTCTCCCATGAGTCCGTGAATCTCTCCCGGACGCAGGTCAAAGTGAACCTGGTCCAGGGCCCGAACGCCGGGAAAGAGCTTAGATATACCTTTCAGTTCAAGTATTGTCTCGTCGGACAAAAGCAATCCTCCTCGGATTTAGTCCATGTAGAACATCTCATCCAGCGGGTATACGACCGGTGAGCCGTCGGGGTTAGTATCCATCAGATCCGCCATGTAGTCCCACCACCGGCGCATGACCTCGGTCTCCGGGAGCGAATCGCTGGTATTGTGTTCGGTAAGCTTCTGGGAGGCGTACAGCGTATCGGTGCGGGGGTCGAGATAGATTGCGTAGTCCCGAATTCCCGCCGCCTCCAGGGTAGATACCAGCTCCGGCCAGATCTCGTCATGCCGTTTCTTATACTCATCCCGGACGCCCGGTTTGAGCTGCATCGCAAAGGCTGTTCGTTTCATATTAGCACACTCTCTCTACCGGAATGCCGAGAAGGCTCCCGAGTTTTTGGATGCGATCCGCCACGTGCCCGATGCCGATGGCACAGTGGTGCGACGGTCCCAGGTGCGACCAACGCTCCACAAATTGCCGAGGAGGCAATGGGAAACGGTAGCGGCTGTTCGTATTTCCGATATGCAGGACGGGACCGGGAACGCTCTCGCCCTCCGCGGTGATCATGTAGACGCCTTCGGGTCCCTCGCAGACGGAGAGCAAGGTTACCGGTCCGTGCTGCACGGTCATCTGAATGGACAGGCCCTTTCCCGGCTTGCCGTGATAGACCGGCAGCGGTACCAGTCCCACGGGACCCTCGGCGATTGCGGGATGCGCCGGGCCATCGTGTCCGAGAAGCACCACTCCTTCGTTGAAATCCATGGCGTAGAATTCCGAAAATGACCCGCCGGCGCCGAAGCTGTCCATGATCTTCATCGCCTGGGCGTTCTTGATCTCACATTCTCCGGCCACCGGGACGTTGTCTCCGGTGAGGAGGGTGTTCCCGGCGATTATCGAGGTGACGATATCCTCGTGAGTGGAACCGGAGGTCCCCTCGTAGTAGTACGCCAGTGACCCGATCCGATGGCTGGAGACCAGCTTATCCAGAGCCACTGAGGTCCGCGCGGCTCGGTTGATTTCCTCCGTCTCACACTCCCGGGATACGTCAAACTTCTGTTTGAACTCGGCGATCTTCTCGTCAACTTCCACTTTCGTTACGCCGGCGCGGAGCTCGGCGAGCTCGTCGATCTCAATCAGGTCGATGTGGCCACCGAAGTGGGCGATCTGGCGCGTCATATCGGTATACACATCGAGCATGCCCGCGTAGTAATGACCCATGACGCCGAGACGGTTGGTGCGCATCACCCGGGCAACGCGGGCGGCGGCGATCCACTCGCCGATCGCCGTTTCCGTCTCTGGTTCCCCGAGGTATCCTGTGACCAGGTGGTAGTCAATGTCGGCCCGCTTGAACACACTGGCGATCTCCGGCACGCAACACGCCTGGCAGTGAGCGAGCCATTCGCCGGTCATTTTCCCCCGGTCACCCAGCGCATTAAAACCGTCGTAGTCGATCGCTGCCACCGGCTGGATGTTGAGGACGATAATGGGAACTCCCGTCGCCTGCGCCACCGGGAGTACGGTAGAGGACAGGGCGTAGGTCGAGATATACAAAAAAACGACATCCACCTGCTTCTGCCGAAAAAGTGACCCCACCGCCTGCGACCGCTCCGGATTGTCCACAAGCCCCACGTCGACGAGCTCCACGTCGCCGGCAGCCTCTATGATTCCGGAGATTTGCTTCTGGTAGCCCTCCAGCCGTTCTTTCAAACCGGTGAACTGCGGCCAATAGGTGTCCAGTCCGATTCCAAAAATACCTATCGTCAGTGGTTGCTGCGCCTTCATAAGGTTACGCTATACCCGGTTTCGGGAAACGCGGAATGTACAAAACGGTGAGTGTGATATACTTTTTTTTATGAGCGGTTATGCTACAAGCTTTTCCCGGTACCTTCCCGTCAATTCAGAGGCGGTCCGGTGGGAAATCTGGTGCAACGACGCCGGATACACGCGAGTGCCGCCGTATGCGGCCTATCCGCCGCGGCCGGAATCTCATCCCGCCTCTCACGCGGCCACCGTTGTATCGGGGCGCGTTCTCGACGAGTTCCAGGTCGTCTATCTTACCTCCGGCAGCGGCTGGTTCGATTCTACCCCGTCGGGGACCGTCAGTGTGGAAGCTGGGGATATGATGATTCTCTTTCCAGGAGTACGGCACGCCTACCGGCCCCGGCTGGAAACGGGATGGAACGAGTACTGGGTAGGATTTTCCGGTGAGCACGCGCACCGCCTGTCACGGCACGGCCTCTTTACCCCACAGAAACCGATTCACCACATCGGTCTGAACCAGGAGATCATCGCCGACTATGAGCAGATCGTGGGGCTCTGCCGTGGTCAGACACCTGGCTTCCAGGTTCGCCTGGGGGCGCTGGTGCTGCAGCTGCTTGCCCATATCCACGCGATCGAGATCACCTCCCGCACCGGAGTCGGGGATCGACCGATGGTGGAGCGCGCCCGGGCGATCATGCAGGAGCATGTGGAAGACAGCATTAGTGTCGAAGAGATTGCGCATCGAGTAGGACTTGGATACACGCGCCTGCTCAGTATCTTCCGGCAGTACACCGGTCTTACACCGTACCAGTACTACCTGCAGTTGCGCATTCACCGCGCCCGGGAGCTGCTTCGGGAACCGGGGATCACCGTGAAGGAGGTGTCGGCGAGAATGAACTTCGACAATCAGTACTATTTCTCTCGCCTTTTCAAGAAAAAAACCGGCATGAGCCCGACGCAGTGGCAGGCCGCGGTGGAAGGGGCGATGCCTGCGTCACTGTAGCACTGCCGCGACACCCCGCCGCAGCCGATCGGCGCCCGCTTCCGCCCATTGGCGCCCGCTTCCTTCAGGTTTTCCGTATTGTGTGAGACCGTAGTCACACGGTACGCTAAACTCACCCTGCGGCTCCTTGTGGTGTCCCGCAGGCGGGAGGTAAGCTGTGTCACACGTACTCATCGCCGACTCGTTTCCCGAAGATAGTCGTGCAGAGATAGAACAACTGGGGGCCACGGTTCACTACGAGGCCGGGGCGACCGCCGAGAACCTGCCGGAGTTGGCGGTATCTACGGAGGCTACGATTCTCGTAGTGCGTTCGACCAAGGTAACCGCGGAGGTGTTCGAGCGAGCTCCGGCGTTGCAGCTGGTGATTCGCGCCGGCGCCGGAGTGAACACCATTGACCTCGAGGCCGCCTCAGCCCGGGCGGTGCGCGTTGCCAACTGTCCCGGTACAAACGCCGCCGCCGTGGCGGAACTGGCCATGGGATTCCTCCTATCGCTGGACCGTCGTATTCCCGACAACGTGGCAGATCTTCGCGAGGGCCGCTGGAACAAGAAGGGCTATAGCGCCGCCCGGGGCCTCGCCGGAAGGACGCTTGGGGTAATCGGTACCGGTTCCATCGGGGTTGAGGTGATTTCCCGGGCGCAGGCCTTCGGCATGAAGATCGTCGCCTGGAGCCGCTCGCTCACTCCGGAGCGTGCCGACGAGCTGGGTGTCCGCCGCGCGGAAGATATCTACGAGGTGGCGCGCAGGAGCGATGCCGTCACCGTCCATGTGGCCGCCGCCGCCGAGACGAAACGGTTTCTGGACGAGCAGTTTTTCGCGGAGCTACCGGAAGGGGCGTTGTTCATTAATACCTCGCGGGCGACGGTGGTCGATGACCAGGCGATGCGCCGCGCGGTGCGAGAGCGGGGCCTCCGCGCCGGTCTCGATGTCTTTGACGGGGAGCCCTCCGGTGGAGAGGGCGAGGTGGACCCGGCGCTCTTCGCCGCTTCAAAGGCGGAGGCCGCCGCCGGCCTCATCTACGGCACCCACCACATCGGAGCTTCCACCGAGCAAGCACAGCACGCTGTGGCCGCGGCCACGGTGGAGCGGATCCGCGCGTTCCTCGCGGGTGAGGCCGTGCCCTCCCTGGTGAATGTGCCCGAGCGCGACGCGCCGGCCCCCGCCGATGCCGCGGTCCTCGAGATCCGTCACCGAAATCGGGTAGGTGTGCTGGCGCACGCGCTGACCGCGCTCGAACGGGCCGGTATCAACGTCCGGGGGATGGCCAATCACCTCTTCTCCGGCGATGAAGGAGCGCTGGCAACGATTCAGGTTGAGCATGCGCCCTCACCGGAGGTGATCAGCGAGGTTACCGCCTCCCACGCGGATATCCTGGCGGTGCGGCTCACCGCCGGGGTAGCCGACGGATGACATCCGGTGCGGGCAGTGCGGGTCGTGCCGGGAGTGCCGGCACTGCTCCCGGCGCCGCCCCCGGCGTCTTTGAGATGCTCAAGGTCGGGATCGGCCCCTCGAGCTCCCACACCCTCGGGCCCTGGCGTGCGGCGCAACAGTTCGTGACACGGATCACCGCTGCCGACCTGCTTCCCCGGGTCACCGGCGTCCGGGTATTGCTCTACGGGTCCCTGGCGCTCACCGGGACGGGGCATGGAACCGACATCGCGGTAATGATGGGGCTCAGCGGCACCGATCCCGTTACCGTCCCGTTGCCCCAGGTGAACGACGTGCCCCGGCACATACGGGAGACCGGTACGCTACGGCTTGCCGGAGACCATGCGATTTCCTTCGATCCCGACATCCACATTGAGTATCGCCGTCAGGAACGCCTTCCGGACCACGCCAACGGCATGCGCTTTCAGGCGTGGGACGACGGCGGAGCGACGCCGCTTCTCGAACGAACCGCATACTCCATCGGCGGCGGATTCGTCATGTGGGACGAGAGTCCCGACGATGGACAACGCTCCCAGCACAATCTGCCCGCCTCCGCGCGGCCTCATGACCTCTCCACCGGGGATCACTTGCTCGCCGCCTGCCGGAGCGAGAGCTGCTCCATCGCCGAAATCGCCCGTGCCAACGAGCGCGCAACTCGCAGCGACGCCGAGATCGACGATGCACTAGGAGAGATCTGGCGGGTGATGCGCGACGCGGTCCACCGAGGATGCCGGACTTCCGGCATCCTACCCGGCGAGTTGAAGGTGACGCGGCGGGCCCCCTCCATGGCCGCGCGGCTTACGGAACGGGCTGTGCCGGATGACCCCGAGGAGTGGCTCGCCGCCCTGGCGGACAGCCCCGACGACTTCTCCCGGGTGCTCAAGCTGGTGGGCTGCTTCTCCATGGCCGTCAACGAGGAAAACGCCTCCTTCGGGCGGATTGTCACCGCCCCTACCAACGGCTCCGCCGGAGTCATCCCGGCGGTACTGCTCTACTACCGATATTTTTCAGGTCGAACCGAAGGTTCCGGAACGCTCCGGTCCCCAAACCGCTCGGCAGCGCGCCGGCCGCCGGGCGCACCGCGAGAAGTGATCGATTTTCTCCTCGTGGCGGGTATTATGGGCGGCATCTTTAAGACCGGCGCCACCATTTCCGCCGCCATGGGGGGCTGCCAGGCGGAGATCGGGGTGTCCTCCGCCATGGCGGCGGCGGCGCTGGCGGAAGGTCTCGGCGGTACCCCGCAACAGGCGGTGATGGCGGCGGAGATCGCAATGGAACACCACCTGGGTCTCACCTGTGATCCGGTAGGTGGGCTGGTTCAGATTCCCTGTATCGAGCGCAACAGCATGGGCGCCATTAAGGCGATCACCGCCGCCCATATCGCTCTGGAGAGTGATAGCTCCCTGGCTAAGGTGAGCCTCGATGAGGTGGTCCGAACGATGTGGTCCACAGCCCAGGACATGAACGACCGCTACAAAGAGACCTCCCTCGGCGGTCTCGCGGTCAACGTGTCCGTGCGCATTCCCGAGTGTTAAATGAGTTGTACATCCGGAATATCCAAGTTATATTGGATGTAGCTACAATTAACAGAGGATGGATATGACAAGAAAATTTCAGATAGCGATAGTCATGATGCTTCTGGTACTGCCGGTTGCTTTGGTTATGGCCGGTGGACAAAACGAGGGCGTAGTTAACACCAACGAGGACGGCGTGGCGATCAAGGGATACGACGCCGTTGCATATTTCACCGAGGGGAAGCCGGTTCAGGGAAGTGCCGAGTATACCGTTGAATGGGATGACGCCACCTGGTGGTTCAGCTCCGAGGAGCATCGCCAAATGTTCGCCGACGATCCGGAGCGGTACGCTCCCAAGTATGGTGGATACTGTGCGTATGCAGCTTCCCAAGGCCAGGTCGCCGAGGGAGACCCGGAACTGTGGACAATCCACGAGGACCGGCTCTACCTGAATCTGAACGAACGCTTCCAGCGACGTTTTCGAGATGATCTGTCAGGGAGTATCGCCGCGGCTGATGAGAACTGGCCGGAGCTCCGGGCGGAACTTGCGTCGGCCCTGGAAGAATAGGAGCGCCACTGTACCGTGGCGCAGATGGTGCCGCCGGTCACGAAGAGCTGGCGGCAGTCACCAGATCAGTCGTCTTTTCGTCCGTCGGGATACCGTGTGCCTTTGACCGCACCCGGTTTTCCCGCAACGAAATCGTGTCTCATATAGTGCACGACGTCATCAGTTGAGAGCACCTTCGCCACGGTGCTGTTGGCCACGGTCAGGGCGGTCTCCTGATTGGCGGTGGCCGTGGCAACTGCATCGCCCACTACGACTACATCGTACCCGCGGGAGTTTCCGGCATAGGCGGTGCTCAGGACGCACTCGTCCGTCCAAAGGCCCACGATGACGATGGTGTCGATATCGTGCTCCTTGAGCTTCTCATCCAGGTAAGAGGTGCCGTCTTCGTTAAACGTCCAAAACATGTCCAGGTGTTTTCCGTGGTAGAACCAGCCATCGGCCTCCTCTTCTTCTGTCGGGGCAATCTCGGTGAGCGGCTTCAGGCCGGGAGCGCCGGTAAAGACGTATGCCGCATTCTCCGGGTCATCCGGCCGCAACCCCCGTGGGCCATACCAGCGATCCATGGCGTTGGAGATTCCATCGTCAAACCGGCGACTCCAGGCGCTCCACGCGACGCAGACACCGTCATGCTGCGATCGTGTGTCCCGAAAGATGTCCAGCATCTTTTGGAGGTTGGGAAGAATACCGCCGGCATAGGCCCGATACTCTTCCTGGCAATCATCCAGGAGCAGCGCGATCCGGCGGGGACGATCTTTCAGATCCCAGGATGCCCAGAACGCCAGTGGAGTCTCGTTAGGGCCTCCCGGCGTCTTGCTGTAGTTCGGCATCGGTTCCAGGGCGAGCTTCATATCCCGATGCGTGCATTGCTGCTGCATCGCCTCTTTCAGGGTGGGAATGTGCTTCTCTCCGCTTTTCACAATTTTGCTCCTTCACATGGATAGGTGTCACTATTGTACGGCCGGTCTATCGTGTCCTGTCAAGGAAAGCGGTTGGTTCACCGGCTGAGATATGGACTGCCCGGATGTTCAGTGGTGCGGGCCCCGGCCTGACCAGCGCCATCCGGCGTGCCCGCCCCGCCGGCTCCACCCCGTTGCTCACACGATCCCCTTGAATTGTGCACACAAAAAGATTACACCGGGCAACACAAATTGTTTGCACAATTCAAGGGAAGTGGACGATGGAACCCGGACAGGAGCAAAAGTACTTTGTCAAGATGATCGGGGAGCGGTGCTATCTTTCACCCGTATCGGTGGAGGATGCGCCGCAGTACGCCGCCTGGCTGAACGATCTCGAAATCGCCCGCAATCTCACCGTTGCCGTCCAGACGGTTGCTCTGTCCGGTGAACAGGAATACCTGCGCGCGCACACCTCCGATCACACCTATTCAATCGTGACCCGAGAGGAAAATCGGATCATCGGCAACGTTGGACTTGTAGATATCAACAATCTGGAGCGCACCTGTGAAATTGGGGTCTTCATCGGCGCCAAGGATCTCTGGGGTCACGGGTACGGCGGCGAGGCGATGGCTCTGCTCATGCGCTACGCCTTCGACTATCTCAATATGCGCAATATCTGGCTCCGGGTGTACGCGTTTAACGAGCGGGCGATCGTCAGTTACCGGAAACTCGGATTTCGGGAGGTGGGGCGACGCAGAAAAGCGGTACCCCGGGAGGGTGCAGAACACGACCTTGTGTTCATGGATATCCTCGATGAGGAGTTTTTTGAGGTCCACGGGCAGAGCCGGTGATCGCGGCGTCAACGCGCCGCCGAACACGCCGGCCGGCCCCAATAACGAGGCCCGGCGGGGGATCGAGTCGGCCGGCCGCCAACCTGGGTCGGGCGTCGTCGGAACGCGGCCGTGTGCTACGCGGTTCGTGTGGGACGCAGATTCCAGCTGAAGTAGTTCATCCGGCCGTCGGCGAAGGCGCGGTAGCGGTCGCTGCCGATCGTTCCGGCGAATTCACTAAAGGCTGAGAGAAACATCTTAGGAACGCGGCTCTTAATCAGCTCCACCTTGCGTTCGTTGTCTCGCTCCAGCGCCTGCACGACGTTGGGAGCGATGTTGATCTCCTGCTCGATCGTAAACCCCGCTTCGGCGATCTGTCCCTTGAGGACATCCATGTCCTCATGCCAGCGCATGTCGGTGAGCAAGAAGCTTCCCTCGGGTCGCAGCACGCGGCGAACCTCCGCGAAGAACTGCATGATGTCGCCGTAGGCGCGGGAGGCTTCCACGCTCACGACGTGGTCGAAGCTGTGTTCCGGGAAGGAAAGGTGCTCAGCCTCGCCCTGGATAAACTCCACGTTGGGCAGGTGTCCGTACACTCGCGCGCAGGCTTCCACGTTTTCCGCGCTGATATCCAGTCCGACGTAACGGCGTGGTTTCAGGTAGCGGGCGATGTAGAATGCGCCACCGCCCCGCCCGGAGCTGACCTCGAGCAGTTCCTTGTCGGCGATCGGTACGTGGGAGACGGCCACGTGGTACAGATGGGCGCCGAACGGCTCGTGCTGGTCTTCGGGCTCAAGCTCCAGGTCCGGCTCATCAATCGGGGCGTAGCCATAGTTCATGAAGCGCAGTGCACTGTAGTCACCATCCCATCCGATCATCTTGCCATGCCAGTAGCGCCAAAGGGGGAGGCGTACCCAGCGGGGCAAGTGCACGAATCGATCGACGATCCAATCGCCGAGGCGGTGTATCGGTCCTCGTAAGTTTTCTTTTTCCACGCCCCTACTTTACAGGTTCATTGAGAAAATTGCGAACCCTGCTACACGAGCCACACCGCTGCAGCCAGCACCAGCAGCGCCACGGCGGTGAGCGCCTTGGCCGCCGACGCGTTGCGCCGAAACCAGCGATTTGCCGTGGCGGACCCGACCCCAAAGAACACCGCTGCGAAGAGAATGAGAAGGGGCACGATAAACGCCACATTGTAGACGCCCAGTGCCAGCAACTCTCCCGCTTCGGTAGATCCCGTCTGTACGAGGTACGCGATCGTGGGTAGATATAGCTGGCCGGTACACGCAAGTTCGAGCAAGGATACCAGAAACGCCGCCACAATCGTGCCGAGTATCAGCCCACTGGATCCGAAACCTGAGCGCATAACCGCGTGGATCCTGCGTTTCGTCTGTGCTCCCAATTGGAGGGTTGCCTCCTTGCTCCTCCCGCGGTGGATAAGCACCGCATCCCGCAGAGCAAGCGTTGCGAAAACAAGCGCGCTCACCGAGACAGCCAATCGCAGGAGGAGGCGAAGAACGGAAACGTTCATCGCCTGCCGGAGCAGTGTCAGCAGACCGAGGCCGAGGGCGTAGTAGGTAACGAATATCGTGGCTGCATAGAGGAGCCCCACCAGCAGGAGTTGGCGCCGATTCTTTCCGAACATCGCCATCAGCGATACCAGAAAGAGCATCGTTGCAAAGGCACAGGGGTTAATGCCGTCGGCGAGGCCGGCGAGGAATACCGGGAGGAAGCGGATGGACTCTCTCATCGATAGGGCGATGTTGTCACCTTCTCTGGAGCCGTCCAGTGTTGGTGGAACCTGAGCGCGAAACGATCCCGTCTCCAGGAGGTGCTCGATTTCCGCCTCGAGCCCGGCGTCGATCGCGCTGTTGCCTTGGTAGGCGTTATTGCCCACGAACAAGACGGGGAAGATGCGGAAATCGCGGCCCATCTCCGCGAGACGATCCTGGCATTCGGCGTAGCCTTCGGTGGAAAGGATGTCCCGGACCTCGACGGAGAAAGTTACCCCGTAGCGCTCGGTAAGCTCTGGGAGGTCTTTTTCCACGAACGTATCGCAATGGGCACAACCGATCTCACCGTAGTAGGTAAGCGGAATCTCCCGGGAGGCGTCAGTGGTTTCCGCCTCGGCCGCACCTGGGGCGAGTACGGTAAGCAATGCACCAAGTACGAGACCAAGGAGGACGGGCGCGCCGTAAAAACGGCGGCCTCTGCGTTGGAGCGGCGTGGTCACCGCTCCCTGCAATCGGGTAATGTTCATCAGACGATGAGATTACCGTAAATCATACCGGCGGTGGTAGACATGGCCACCACGAGGCCCACGTAGGTGAGCGTCTTTTTCAGTCCCAGTTCGCCCCCGATAACCATGAGAGACGGCAGAGACAAAGACGGGCCGGCCAGGAGCAGCGCCAGCGCGGGCCCCTGGTTCATGCCGGAGCCGATGAGCCCCTGCATGATCGGTACTTCCGTGAGCGTGGCAAAGTACATCAGCGCCCCCGCCACGGAGGCGATCAGGTTACTGAAGATGGAGTTGGTGCCCACCAGACTGGCTATCCAGCTTTCGGGAATCAGTGCCATGTGGCCGGGGCGTCCCAGAAGGAAGCCTGCAACAATGACACCGCCAAAGAGCAGCGGGAGGATCTGCACGGCAAAGTCGCGGGTAGCGCCTACCCAGTCGCGCAGCTCGCTCGCCTTAAACCAGCGAACCAACGTATACAGGAGCAACAGGCCAAAGGCACCGCTAATCGCCCAGCGCCACTGGTAGAGAAAATCCCACCACGCCACCGAGCCGCCGGAAGGTGCCCAGTTGAGAAACACCAGAATACCGACCATGGAGGCCATATAGATTCCCATTTGGCCCAGGCTACGATCCTCTTCGTCGTCAAACGACTGGAACATCGCCGCGTTGGTGGTTCGTTTCTTGTCTTCCTTGAAGTAGATCAGTTGCATGAGCAATCCGATCACGAAGGCAAAGCCGATCGCTCCCACCGCGCGGGCGATACCAAGCTGGAGACCAAGAACTTTGGCCGTGAGGATAATCGCTAGAATATTAATCGCCGGCCCGGAGTACAAAAAGCTCACCGCTGGACCAAGACCTGCACCCTTCCGGTAAATTCCCTTAAACAGGGGCAATACCGTGCAGCTGCATACCGCGAGAATCGTCCCCGACACCGAGGCAACGCTGTACGCCGTAAGCTTCGGCGCGTCGGGACCGAGGTACTTGATCACCGACTGCTGGTTGAGAAAGATCGTGATCGCCCCGGCGATAAAGAACGCCGGTATCAGGCACAGCAGGACGTGCTCTCGCGCGTACTCGGCGAGCATCAGAAATCCCTCTTGCACGGCGCCCGATACGCGGGGAGCCGACCAGGGAACGAAGTACGCCAGGAGGAACACGCCCACCATCGCGAGAAGCAGGCGATTTTTCTTCTCACCCCAGAATCCGCGGAGCCAGTCAGTTACCCTTTGCATTGGAGCAGGGGAGCCCGGAGCTTCGCTGGTCTGCTGTGAAGTCTCTGTTGTTGTACTCATGCCGTTTCTTCCTTTTGGTACGTTCGAAGGATTTTGACGATCTGATCGCTGGTGAGCACCTTACCCATATGCAAGAGGTCCCCATCGATTGCGAATCCCGGGGACACGAGCATGCCCATATCCATCATCGTATTCATATCAGTAATCTTCTCGATCTCGGCATCAATGCCGAGTTCATCTAGAGCCTCGCGGGAACCCTTCTCGAGCAGGCGGCACTTCGGGCAGCCGGTTCCCAGTATCTGAATCTTCATAACCTTACTCCGTTATGTTTATATGGCGAATAAAGCAAATAAATGCCGGAAAAATCCCGCCCGCGAAAGTGGATGTCACGGGCGGGTATTCCGGCGGCGTGGGGCTTCGCCGCTATTGTGCCTGGTATGCCGTGAGCGCTTCTTCGATTTCCGCAGGGGAAAACACCTTACCGAACTTCAGCACCTCACCGTCGATCGCGAATCCGGGGGTACGCATGACACCCATCTCTACGATCTGGTTTACATCGGTAACTTTCTCGAAATCCGCTTCGATTCCGAGCTTCTTTAGCGCTTCGCGGGCGTTCTTCTCCAGCTTCTGGCAATTGGAACATCCTGGGCCGAGTATTTGAATAGTCATACATAACTCCTTGTCATATTTATTATTTGCAATATAGCCAAATAAAGATTATGCGTCAAGGGGGCCGGGTGTTTTTTCGAGGATCCGCCACGTCGTACCTGGTGCGGAGCCGGCGGACGTTGCGCAAACGGTATTGCCGTGAGAATCTAGTATCGGTATGAGCAGGTTCAATATCCAAACACAGCTAACGGTGATCGTGACCGTTACCGTCACCACAACCGTTACTCTCCTGTTCATACTCGCCTTGAGCCAAACAGGCGCGTTGATACGTTCCCAGGAGGAGATCTCCGACGCTGAAGTGGTGCGCACTATTCGGGGCTTCATGGAAGATCGCCTCACCGCGGCGGAACTTGCCCTGAGGGTAGTGGTAGAGGATCCTCAAGTGCAAGAGTACCTTGCCCGGGGAGATCGCGCAGCCCTCCTCTCGCAGCTCGAGCCGGTTTTTGGTGCGATGGATGGTGCCATTTCTCGCTTCCACGTGCATTTGGCTGACGGCACATCATTTTTGCGGCTGCACGCGCCTGATCAGTACGGTGACGATCTCACTACGTTTCGAGAAACGGTGCGAATCACAGATGAACAACAGCGTCTTGTACGAGGATTGGAGGTTGGACTTCATGGTTTGAGCCACAGAGTTGTGATGCCGATTTGGTATGGGGGCACGCATATCGGATCGGCGGAGTTTGGGCTCGCCTTTGATGAGGAAACACTTGGAACTCTTCAAGAGCGCCGTACCGGTGAGTACTATCTTTATCTCATCGAAGGGAACACGTCGCATCGTCTCTCCGGTACCACCACCGAAGACCCTTGTCCGCTTAACCACGCGGAATTAACTTCCGTGGCGGAGGGGGACGTCTTCGTGACTAATTCCTGCTCCTTGCGAGACCGCGTTCTCGTGCTTCCCCTCAAGGACTATTCGGGAACGACCGTTGCATTTATGAAGGTTGTCTCAGATAGGAGCAGCTTGGCGTCGAGCCTGCGGTCGATGCGCTACCAGCTCTCTATGTCCGGTCTTCTTGCGATGGTTTGTGTTCCGGTTGTGGTGTGGCTGATCCTCGGCAAGCTTCTGAATCCGCTTTCCCAGATCGTGTCTCAGACGCGTCACATCGCCGATCGCATCGCGGATGGAGATCTGGATTACCGTGGGAAAGTCAATTTGTCGGTTCCTGATTTCCGCGGGGTCATCGTGGAAATTAATCGGATGCTTGAGGCGCTCCGCGCGGCGGGGCAGCAGAAACAGGCGATTCTCGATGGTTTTCCGGGCATGCTGTACTACGTTGACGTTGAGCTCAACATATTGTGGGCTAATCATGGTGCTCTCCAGGTTCGGCCTGACATGGTCGGCAAGAACTGCAGGACCGACTATCGCGATTCAACGTTTCTCGCCTGTGAACAGTGTATTCTCGTTGCTGCCATCGAGAATCGCCGGATCGAACGGGGGACCGCCTGGTTTCCAAAAGAGGGAATGGAAAAGGGGGCGTGCTGGGAGTACGCGGCGGTTCCCGTACTCAGGAACGACAACGCCGTGAGTAATCTGGTGATGATCGCGTGGGACATCACTGAAAAGATGATGATTCAGGAAAAACTACAAGTTTTGAACACGACACTGGAGTCTCGCGTGTCCGAAGAGGTGCGAAAGAGAGAACGGCAAGAACAGATGGTATATCACCATGCGAAACTGGCTGCTATTGGAGAGCTGGCGGCGGGAATGGCTCACGAGATCAATCAGCCGCTGAACACGTTGTCCTTTGCGCTGGAGAACGTTACATCGAAAGTGTCGCGGGATTCGGAATTCGGTGCGGCCTTGCGAGAAAAACAACCCAAGATCGAAGGGAGCATCGAACGTATCCGACGGATTATTGACCATGTCCGGGTCTTTTCTCGTGAACAAGCTCACGAGTTTACCGAATCGTTCAGTGTGAACGAAGCGATCCGACGCGCGTTGTCGCTGATCGAGACTCAGTACCGGTCGCACGGTATTCGGCTCAGCGTACGGTACGCGGACGGACAGCCAACGGCGGAGGGAAATCCGTATGAGCTGGAGCAAGTTGTGCTGAACCTGCTGTCGAATGCCCGCGATGCGGTGAGAGACGTCTCGATGGGCGACCAGCCGCGTTCCCCACTGATCGTGATCACCGTGGTGGAGGATGATTCGGGGTCGGCCGTGACCGTCGAGGACAATGGATTCGGAATTCCGCGTGAAAACCTGGACCGCGTGATGGATCCATTCTTCACGACGAAAGGCCCGAAAGAAGGAACCGGGCTGGGGCTCTCTATTTCGTATGGATTGGTGGAGAAGATGGGAGGGCGGCTCGAGATCGCGTCATCTTCGGCGGCGGGGACGCAGGTGAAAATTTCTCTTCCCGGAAAGGACGACGCGCAGTGACCGGCCTTTCTATCCTTATCCTGGACGATGAAGAATCACTTGCGGAGGAACTCAAGGAGTATCTTACCAACCTTGGGCATTCCTGTGTTGCCAGATTCCATCCCGAGGATGCTCTGGCGCTCATTGAGAGCGAGCATTTCGACATTCTGCTGTTGGATTTGAAGCTTCCCGAGATGGACGGACTGGAGGTGCTCCGACGTGTGAAGCGTGTGCAGTCCGACATGGAAGTGATTGTCATGTCCGGTCACGGTGATATCGAATCGGTGACACACGCGTTCCGGTTGGGAGCATTCGACTTTCTCCAGAAGAGTTTTCGTCCCGCCGACATTAGAATCGCAATCGAGCGAACCTCGACGTACCAAGTGCTCCAAAGAAAATACCGTGAGCTGGAAGCACGGCACCAGCGCATGTCTAAGGAACTTGAGGAACAGGTCGGTTCCGCGTTTATCGGTGAGGGTGAAGCGACGCGGCGAGTACTGGACCTGGTTGACCGGTCCGCTCAAAGTCAGTCTTCGACGGTTCTGGTGAGTGGTGAAAGTGGGACGGGAAAAGAACTGGTGGCCAGGATGATCCATTTTCGAAGCTCCCGAAAAGAGGCTCCCCTGATCACCGTCAACTGCGCAGCAGTTCAGTCGGAATTATTCGAAAGTGAGTTTTTCGGGCATGTAAAAGGGGCATTTACCGGTGCCGTCGCGGATCGCACCGGTTTTGTCCGCCGCGCTCATGGGGGAACGCTATTCCTTGATGAGGTGGGAGAGCTTCCAATGACGCTTCAAGCTAAGTTGTTGCGTGTGTTGGAATACGGTGTGTTCTCGCCGGTAGGAAGCGACCGCGAGGAGACTGCCGACGTGCGCATCGTCGCTGCTACGAACAAGGATCTGCGTGGAGCGGTTGCCACAGGTGCGTTTCGAACCGATCTTTACTATCGGCTGCAGACGATAGAACTGGTCATACCGCCGTTACGGCAGCGTCCGGAAGACATCGAACCGTTGGTTTCCCATTTTCTACACGAGTTTGCGGAGCGAATGGGACGAACGGTTCCCACGATTTCGAATCTCGAGCTGGACCGCCTTACGAAGTACTCGTTTCCCGGAAATGTGCGGGAGCTGAAGAACTTGATCGAGCGCGGAATGATGCTCCATCCGGATGATTTTCGATTACCCCTCCCCGAACCGAGCGCATGGTACTCACCGGCAGCACCGTCGGCATCCACATCCGAGATTTCGGCGCGCTCGGGGGACCCCTTCGATTCTTACCAAGGCCCACTCCCGACGTTGGTACTGTCGGATCTGGAGTCCCGGGCACTGCACGAAGCGTTGCGCCGCACTGGCGGTGTGCACTCCCGAGCGGCTCGTCTTCTGGGTATCACTCGGCAAGCGCTTGCCCGTCGAATGGAAAAACACGGAATATCCCCCTCGGAATATCCGTAAGTCTGGGCCACTTGTGGCTTGTGTCCGAAAACGGGCTGCGACGACCGATATCGGGCGATTACGGCCGGTTGCGGACGATCCCTGAGTGTGTCACACACCCTAAATCACGCTGACGCCACCATTTACTACTTTGGTATAGATATTGCTTTATCGATAGGACAATACCTATTCATTGGAGGAAACTATGGCTGAACAGATGCTCGATTGTCTTGGTGAGGCGTGCCCGGTACCGTTGGTGAAGGCGCAGAATGCTCTCAAAGAACTAAACGTTGGGGATGTCCTTATCGTCCAAATCGATCATAGCTGTGCGATGAAGAATGTTCCCGACTGGGCTCGAGAGGAAGGTCACAACGTAGAAATCGAGGAAGTTGACGAGGGAGAGTGGGAAGTCGTCATCGAGAAAGCAAAATAGCGAGGAACAGTGATGGAAAACACGACAAAGCAGTCTTATTACGACCTGCTCCTCAAAAAAGAATGGAGTTACAGCACGGGAGCCGTCCTCTTGGCTTTGGTATCCACCGCCCTCATTCTGGCTACCGGAAAGGTGTGGGGTGTAACCGGCGCGTTTACGTACTGGGGCTCTTGGATTCTGCAGGCTTTCGGCGGTCAGCCGGAAAACTGGGTCTTCTTCCAGGAAATGGACACGGGCTTTGCCTCGGCAACGTTCCTCACACATCCGGTTACGATCTGGAACGTCGGGATAATCCTCGGAGCGCTGGTCTCGGTACTCCTGGCGGCGCAGTTTAAGATCAAGAAGATCAAGAGTCGCAAGCAGGTTTTCGCCGCGATTCTCGGTGGGCTGTGCATGGGAGTCGGTGCTCGCATCGCTCTGGGTTGCAATATCGGGGCCTTCTTCACGGCGGTTCCCGCCTTGAGTTTGCATGGGTGGATATTTGCGGCGCTGTTTTTCGCCGGTGCCGCAGTGGGCAGCAAGATGCTCGTCAAATGGTTCATGTAGGAGAGATATATGTCTGAAACTACAGTAGGTACGACAACACCGCGGACCGCGGGGCGGAAGAGAGTTTCCGCCGCGGAACGTGCGAAGAAACGGAAAACACAGATAACCTGGGGAGTGGCTCTCCTGGTTACGATCGTTGCAATCGGATTCTTTCTGCGCACGCAATCCGAATTGGGCGGCGTACACTGGATATTTGGCGTCGCTCTCGGGGTGATTCTGCAGCGCAGCAGGTTCTGTTTTACCGCGGCGCTGCGGGACCCGGTACTCACCGGCGGAACCAATTTGCTGAAGGCGGTCATCATCGCGCTGGCGGTTGCGACGGTGGGGTACGTGGCGATTCAATTCGGACGCTTCGGCATTGAGCTTAACATTACGGGGTCGATTCCCGGTCACGTGAAGCCGGCGGGCCTTCATACCGTAATCGGGGCTTTCATTTTTGGTATTGGAGCGGTTATCGCCGGCGGATGCGCCTCCGGAACGGTCATGCGTGTCGGTGAAGGCTACCAGATGCAATGGCTCTCGATAATCTTTTTTATCATCGGGTCGGTTCTCGGTGTGGTGATTTTTCCGATCTGGCGTCCCCTCTTGAATATGGGCGCTTCCGTCTACCTACCGCAGGCGCTTGGTGGCTGGTTGCCGGCGATCGTTTTGCAGACCGTATTGCTGCTTAGTCTGTACATCCTGGCCGACTGGTGGGGACACAAAAAGGCAGAGGAGAACGCGTGATGGCGGAAAAAAAGCAGGAGTTCTATGATGTGGTAGTCGTCGGTGGTGGGCCCGCGGGGCTCACCGCGGCGATTTATGCGGGACGGGCCCGACTGAAGACGCTTCTGATCGAGAAATCGCTCATCGGCGGCCTCGCAACGTATACCAGTGAGATCGCCAACTACCCGGGTTTTCCGGAGGGGATCGACGGTGGAGAGTTGACGAAGCTCTTCGACAAGCAAATGCGCGCGTTCGATGTCGATGTCAAATTGACCGATGTAAAGGAGATTCGCACGGACTGCGATTCCCGTGTCGTTTCGACGTTTCGCACCGACTACTACGCGAAGGCGGTAGTAGTTGCTACCGGGGGAAAATCGAGACTGACCGGGGCCAAAAATGAGGAGAACTTCCTCAGCGATAAAGGCATCTCGTTTTGTGCCACATGTGACGCTGCCCGCTACACCGACAAAACGGTAATGATTATCGGGAGTGGCGATGCGGCCATCGAGGAAGGGATGTTTCTCACGCGGTTTGCCAAAGAAGTGATCGTATCGGTGATTCATGACGAAGGAGTCATGGACGCCAACAGAGTTGCCCAGGACCAGGCCGAGAAGAATCCGAAAATGAGTTTCCTCTTCAATACAGTTGTCGACAGTTTTGAAGGTGGTGACATGCTTGAGCGAGTCGTTCTCAAGAATATAAGAACCGGCGAGTTACAGCCGGTCGACGTCGATGGGTGCTTTCTCTTCATCGGGTACGTCCCGAACACTAAGGTGCTCGAAGGATTCCTCACGATGACGGATCGCGGCTATGTGCGAACCAATGAGCTTATGGAAACGAACGTACCCGGCGTCTTTGCTGCTGGTGACTGCCGGGAGAAAATGCTTCGACAAGTGGCAACATCCGTAGGTGACGGCGCGATCGCCGGCGTCATGGCGGAGCGCTACATAAACGAAATGGAGTACGTCCAGAACGAGATCCTGAACGCCAAGGGCTTGCGCATGGTAATGATCTATGACGCGTCGGAATCGGTGGACCGGGAATTCCTGGCACGACTGGAAACTCTTCAGCGAGAGCATGAAGAAAAGTTCCAAATCGTGCGTATCGATGTTTACAAGTCTGACAAGATGGCATGTATGCTCGATTACGAAGTCTCACCATCACTGTTTGTCATGGTAGACGGGCAAGCAAAGGAGTATTTCACAGACCTTTCAGCCCTCAGTGACAAAGTGGCGGCGGCGGTTGATCGGTATGTAGCGCCTTCATTTGCATGAATCGAAGTTGAGCTCACCAGTCCGGTGGCGGTGTTTTCTAGCCGCCGGGCTGCCCGGAGCGGCTTGGCTCCATTGACTCTGCTGATGTTATTTGGCAATATAACCAAATATTTAGGAGAGTCTCGTGTTTACTATTGTCTTTTACATCATTGCAGCAACGGCCCTGCTGCTATCTGCTATCTCGGACCGTGGCCGCACCGCGCAGGCGCTCCATAAGGCGTGGCGGGCGTTCGCCGGCATCCTCCCGGAATTCTTGATGATTATCGTCGCCACCGGCCTGATTCTCGCCTTCGTCACGCCGACGTTCATCGCCACTCTGGTGGGTGAAGATTCGGGCGTGCTGGGAGTGTTGGTGGCGTCGCTCTCAGGGGCTGTTACCCTGATGCCCGGGTTCGTCGCGTTTCCCATGGCCGCGCTCCTGCTCCAGAAAGGGGCGGGGATTCTGCAAATCGGGGCGTTCGTCTCCTCTCTTATGATGGTAGGAATCGTCACGTTCCCTGTGGAGCGCAAGACGTTCGGAACGCGCGTCGCGCTGACCCGGAACGTTCTGGCGTGGGTGTTTTCGCTCGCTATTGCGGGAATCCTCGCGGTAGTTCTGGGAGTGTTGGCGTGAGTGGCGTGAGCGGCGGTCCGCTGCGGCGCTTCGCCGGCGCGATCGGCGCCGTACTGCTCCTGGGAATCGTCGCCATTGTCGCGCCCCACCGAGCCGGCGAGGCTGTTTCAACGATCGGATTCAGCCTCACGGAAATGCTTCTCGTCATCCCACCGATCTTCGTTCTGCTGGGGCTCATGGATGTCTGGGTTCCCCGGGAGCAGCTTATGCGTCACATGGGCGATAAGTCTCGCGTACGCGGGGCGGTCCTGGCCTTCACGATGGGATCGGTTGCCGCGGGACCGCTCTACGCGGCGTTTCCGGTGGCCACGGTTCTCATGCGGAAGGGAGCCAGCACGTTCAACGTGATGGTCTTCGTGGGAGCGTGGTCCACAACGAAGATTCCGATGTTCTTGTTCGAGTTTGCGGCCCTGGGCGGAACGTTTGCAATCACTCGGCTCCTGGCAAACATTCCCGCTATACTCCTGATCGCTGTGGTCTTAACGCGGCTCACTCCCCTCCCGGCTATTGATCGACCGGATGCTCCGCCCGTGACCAATTGATATCAACCGTCATCGCCTCCCGCAGAGTGGAGATCACGGTGCTGGATTTTGAGGCAATACTGAAGATCCGATCAATCTTCTGGTCGTCGGCGGGAGAAGCGACGTGCACCGTGAGGTGTATTGCGATTACCCGCGGTGGGTCGGCCTGACGGGTAGCGGTGGCGGTAACCGATACGTCGTCAAGGGTAACGTCGCTATTCTTTGCCACCAGTCCCAGGGATGTAGTGATACACGCTCCGGCGGCGGCCAGCAGTGTCTCTACAGGGTTAAACCCCACCGACAGATCCCCGGCCTTACTCCCTATCGTAAGAGAAAAATCCCGCACCCGCGCAATCGAACGATCCGCTTCGGGCAGGCGCTGCAGAGAAATTGAAAAATCCTGATTGCTCATGATGCCTCCGAACGGAACGTAACTATTATACATCTCCCCGGCAACAGACCTCTCGAATCTCGTGGGTCAAGAATTTACACGGCTAGGGTTGACCAGTACCCCACAAACGCGTACATTACATGCATGCAAGCGCATGTAAGCATCCAGCGGAGAGAAGACTGACCCCATGACCGAAATGAGCGAGCTTTTTAGAGCCTTAGCCGATGAGACCCGACTGCGAATCGTCCGACTTTTTCTGTACAGCGCAATGCCCCTGTGCGTCTGCGAGCTGGTGGATGCCCTGGAGTTGCCCCAGTACAAGGTTTCCCGCCATCTGGCGGCCCTGAAGGCGACCGGCCTGATGAGTGCTTCCAAACAGGGTACCTGGGCGTATCATCGCCTCGAGGCGGACTCTCCGCTGTTCTCGGGATTGTGGGAGTACGTAGGGAGCGCACCCCTCGATGAAGCAACGGAGCAACAACTACGGCGCGACCAACAGGCGCTCGATGCGCGGCTGCGGATACGTGAGAACGGGGCCTGCGTGGTGGGCCTCACCCCGAGCAATAATTTCGCGACACGAGAAAAACAAGAAAAGGAGCGTATTGTATGAACGATACCGGTTACACCGTAAAGATAGAGATATTTGACCCGCCGATGTGTTGTGCGGGAGGGCTGTGCGGCCCGGCGATCGATCCGGCGTTGCTGGATGTGAACGAGGCCGTGCTCACGATGAAGAACCAGCACGGAATCAGAGTTCAGCGTCACTTGCTACAGCAGGAGGGCCAGGCATTTATGAACAATCCTGGTGTCCTTGCGCTGCTTCAAGAGCACGACACGGATGTCCTGCCGATTACCGTGGTTGACGGGAAAGTAGTCAAGCAGAAGACGTTTCCTTCATATGAGGAATTGCTCGAGTGGAGCGGCGTCGAGAAAAAACAGGAGACAACAGTATGAGCAATCAGAATACACAGTATATTTTCTTCTCCGGTAAGGGAGGCGTAGGCAAGACAACTATGGCCTGTGCCACCGCCGTGCACAATGCGGAAGCCGGAAAGCGAACGCTGATCGTCACGACGGATCCCGCCTCCAACTTGTCGGACGTCTTCGAGACGGAAATTGGACACAACATTCGCCCGCTCGGCGTGGATCGCGGGGTGGAGAATCTGTGGGGTATGGAGATCGATCCCGACCGCGCTACCGAAGAGTATCGAGAGCGGGTCCTGGCCCCGATGCGCGCGGTGATGCCCGCCAACGTCATGACCGTGATGGAAGAACAGTTTAATTCGCCCTGCACCACGGAGATCGCCTCGTTCGATCGTTTCGTAGATTTTATGTCAGGTGACGATGAATCCTGGGACGTGGTGATCTTTGATACCGCCCCCACCGGCCACACGCTGCGTCTCCTGGAGCTCCCCGTGGACTGGAGCAAGCATATCGAAGAGAGCGCGAAAGGCAGCGGGAACACCTGCATCGGTCCGGTAGCGTCCATTCAGGAGAACAAGATCAAGTACGATGAGGCTACCCGCCTCCTGGGTGACTCCACGCGCACGGAGTTCACGTTTGTTCTGCAACCGGAAGGCACCTCGATCTATGAAACGCAGCGGTCCGCCGGGGAACTGGCGGAAATTGGTGTGCAAAACACGCGCCTCATCGTGAACGGCATCCTTCCCGAAGATGTGTGCGATCATCCCTTCTTTCAGAGTCGCTATCAGATGCAGCAGCACAACCTCGAGCGTATTCGAAACGAGTTCTCCGTGCCGCTTACGTTCATGTATCAAAGGGATGGAGAGATTAAAGGTCTTGACGGCCTGAGACATGTCGCTCGCGACCTGTTTTCCACTGGGGAGCACGTGCCGGAGTACGTGCTGGGGACGCAGCGAGCCGCCGATGAGCCTCTCCCGTACGAGGAGCAGGATTCGCGGTCGCTCTTAGACACCGTGCGACCGGTCAACGGCAAAACGCGGGCGGTGTTCTTCACCGGCAAAGGGGGAGTGGGCAAGACAACGGTATCCTGCGCGTCCGCCTTCGCCCTGGGCCGGGCGGGATTTAAGACGCTCCTGCTGACCACCGATCCGGCGTCGCACATAGGACAGGTACTGGAGCAGGAGATCGGTGACACGATCACGCCGGTCGTGGGGGCTGAGAACCTCGACGCGGTAATGATCGACCAAGAGCACGCGGTGGAAGAGTACAAGGAACGGATCCTATCTGATGCCAAGGCCAGGTACTCCGAGGATATGCTGGTCGCCGTCCGGGAAGAGCTGGAGTCACCGTGCACCGAAGAGATGGCGGCGTTCGATAAGTTTATGTGGTACGTGGAGCGTGAAGAGTACGACATCGTGGTCTTCGACACCGCCCCTACCGGCCACACGTTGCGACTCCTGGAGCTTCCCTTCGATTACGCGGATCAGGTGGGAATGATGGTCACCACCACCGGCGAGGGAAACACCGCCAAAAGTGAGACCCAGGCGCGTTTTGACCGGATCATCGCCCAGATGAAGGATCCGGAGCGCAGTTCTTTCGGCTTTGTAGTGTATCCGGAATCGACGCCCGTCATTGAGGCGTATCGCGCGATGGTTGACTTGCGCGCCGCCGGAATAGACACCCAGTTCGTCGTGGCCAACCAGGTGCTTCAGGAAGAGTACTGTACCAACGACTTCTTCCGAAAGCGACGAACGATGCAGGAACGGTACCTCGGTGAGATAAACCGCCGATTCCAACTTCCGGTAACGGTAATGCCGCTCTTTGAGACGGAGATCACCGGTCTGGAAATGGTCGAGCGCGCCGCCGATGCGCTGTTTGCCGGTGCCGTGGATCGGAATCAGGTATCCGCATAAGGGAAGGACTGGTGCGATGTCACATGTTGTGAGGGTCTTTGTTCCGCCGGTAGGAGAATGTGCCGGGGAGAACACGTGGGAGAACGCCGGCCGCGCCATGGAGGCGCGGCTGCGGCGGGTGCTGACCGAGGACGTTCAATTCGAGACGGTGCATTTGTTCAGTCCCGAGTTCTTCGCGCATCCGGAGGTGACTTCCCTCGTGCAAAACGGCGAGGGAACGCCTCCGATCGTCACTCTGGACGGCCGCGTGATTCAGTCAGGGGGCAAGCTCCGGGAGCGTCTGATACGTGAGGAGTTGCAAAAAATGGAACAGGAATCTAAAGGATAGAAACTATGTCAATAACCGAACAATCGACACAAGAGATTACCACCGCCGCCCGGACGTTCGCGGAAGAGATCGCGAAGACGCCGGAGTACCAGGAGTATCAAGCCGCCGCCGACGCCTTTGTGAGTAACCGCGAGGCGCGTCAGCTTCTGGACCAATTGCAGGGCGCCCAGCAGAGAGCACAGCGCCGAATGGCGTGGGGTGGTCCCGGGGAAGATGAGAACCAGGAGGATTTGCAGGCGCTGCACGATCAGGTTATGGCGCATCCGGTGCTGTCGCGATATTTCAGGTCGCAGGAAGAGTTAGTTGCGGTTCTAAAAGAGACGAATGAGTACATGGCCGGCACCTTGGGATTTGATTTCGCGGAACTCACGAAACCCGCCGGCGGGTGCTGCTAAGAGGATATGGATATGAATCAAGAGTTAATGAACGCAGCGGATACGTTTACCGCATCAGTTACCAGTAATGAAACGATACGAGCGTTTCAGCGGGCAAATCGTGCCTTTGAGGAACACCAGGAGATCCAGGATCTTCGCGCCCGCTTCGCCGAGCTTTCACAGCAGCTACAGCAGAAGCAGATGGATGGCACGCTAACCCAGGCCGAAATCTCCGAGCTGCGCACGATCCAAAAACAGGTGAACACGCATGAGGTGACCGAGGAGTTGCTGCAAACACAAGAGGCGGCTCAGACGCTGCTCGGTGAATGTAACCAAGTGATCAGCAAGACCCTCGGGTTCGATTTTGCCGCTACCAGCGCGCCCGCGGCGTCGTGCTGACGAAACGGCCGGCGGAGAGTAGTAATGCTGGCCGGTAAGCGCGTACTTTTGGGTGTTACCGGAGGAATCGCCGCCTATCAAGCGGCGGATCTGATCGGTCTGCTCCAATCGCGGTTGGCTGATGTCCGTGTCATAATGACAGCTGCCGCTACGCGTTTTATTACACCGCTTACCCTGGAGACGATTTCACGCCATCCAGTGACGGTCGAGATGTTTCACGACGGCAGTGCTTCCCGGGTAGAACACATTTCTCTCGCCCAAGGAACCGACCTCATCATCGTCGCTCCGGCAACGGCAAATTTCCTCGGAAAAGTGGCGAACGGAATTGCCGACGACATGTTGTCAACGACGGTCATGGCTTCGCCGGCGCCCGCCATCATCTGTCCCGCAATGAACGAAGTGATGTGGCAGAATTCGATCGTAGAGCAGAACGTGGCACGCCTCAAAGAACACGGATACCGGTTTGTCGATCCGGAATACGGAGCGATGGCGTGCGGGGGCGAAGGATGGGGCCGGTTGGCGAAGCTCTCCACCGTTCTTGCCGCGGCGATCGAGGTGTTCCGTACTGACGAAAAAGTGTCGGCCCATGTCGTTTCCGACCAACTCCGCTGAATTCGACGCCCGCGTTCGAAGGTACGCGGCGTTGCTGATCCGGGTTGCGGTGAATCTGCAGCGAGGACAGCGCCTTACGATCTGGAAAGCACCGGTGAATGCTGCTCCCTTCGTCAGATCGCTTACTGAAGAAGCGTACGAAGCCGGGGCGGCATACGTAGACGTGTTCTGGCAGGATGATCGGCTGGAACTTATCCGGTTGACTCACACGCGTCCCGATACCTACGCGGACCGCCCAGCCTGGGAAGTGGAGGTTATGGAATCTTCGGCACAGGACGGCGGGGCGTTTCTGTTTTTCGACTGCACCTGTGCCGGGGTCTTCGACAACACCCCGGCTGCCGTGGTATCTCGGGCGATCGCCCTGGAGAACGAACACTTGCAGCGCGTGTGGCAGTTCTTCGTGCGGAATACGGTGAACTGGTCTATCGCGACGGTCCCTACGGAAAGCTGGGCGCGCAAAGTCTACCCCACCCTGGAACCGGCAGACGGTATTCGGCGCCTGTGGGAGGCGATTTTTACCACGTGTCGAGTGGATACCGAGGACTACGAGGCGCGATGGTATCGGCACCGAAAAGCACTGGAGCAACGGAGCGACGCGCTAAACCGACTTTCTCTTACAGAGCTGCGATTCACCGCTCCGGGAACGGATCTGACCGTAGGGCTTCCGCCCCACCACACGTGGCAGCACCCCGGATTCTACACGACGCAGGGCCTTCCGTTTATCGCGGATATTCCGATTGAAGAGATCTTCACCGTTCCCGACCGAGATCGCGTGGACGGCGTCGTTCGATCTACCCGACCGCTGGTGGTTAACGGACAAACTCTGTCCGAATTCACCGTGCGCCTGGAGCGTGGCCGAATCGTGGAAATCACCGGTGATGACCGGGCGCAACGGTTGTTGACGCACCTCCTCGAGAACAACGACGGCGCCGACCGACTCGGTGAAGTGGCTATCGTGCCGGAGGATTCCCTCGTGGCGATGCAGGGGCACTCGTTCTACAACACGATCTTCGATGAGAACTCCTCGTGTCATCTCGCTCTTGGTCGGGCGTATCGGTTTTGCATGGCAGGCGGTAAAGAGATGGACGATACAGCTTTTGTTGCCGCCGGCGGCAACGTCAGCCCGGTACATGTGGATTTCATGATCGGATCCCGCGAGATGTCCGTTACGGGCGTTACCATGGATGGGACCGTAGTCTCGATTCTTGAAGCGGGGCAGTGGGTTCTCGACCGCGACTAGGGGGCGACACGCCCCCCGTGCGCGGTGAGGGGTTTTATCGGCCTTATTGCCCGATCGCCACGCGAAGCACCGTCCCGTTGGCCAAGTTGTCGCTGACGGGACAACGCTCCTCCACCGCTGCTCTCCACGTTTCCAGAGTGGCCGCGTCGGCCGGGCTGTCTACCTGCAGACTGGCCGTGATCTCCTTGAAGCCCGCTCGGTCTGATCCTTCGCGGCCCATAAACCGGGCAGGATTGAGCGATCCCGAGAGGGACATCGTGAGGCGATCGATTTGCATCTCCAGCTCTCGAGCCACTACCCGCCCCGTTACGTTCAGACAGCCCGCGAGGGCGGCCAGTTCATATTCCAGCGGGTTAGGCCCGGCGTTGGTCCCGCCGAGCTTCTCCGGCTCATCGATGATCAGCGAAAAATCGCCGACGGATACGTCCAGTCGTGTTCCCGCCATAGCTTCCGCAGTAATTGAGTATGTCACGTCCTTCATATGCTGTTGTCTCCTGTATGATCATCGACACGCAAAATCGTTATTCGCGTGCGGCATCGCGCTCGGCGCGTAGTTCCTTGAGCTCGGCAATCAACGCGTCCTGTTCCGGGAACGAGATCGCCTCCGCCGGACAAACCCGTTGGCATGATGCGCAGCCGACGACGCAGTGATAGGGATTCGTTACTACCGCTTTCGCATCGCGCATTTCGAGCACGCCATGATCGCAGAAGTCAACGCACTGGCCGCAGCCGATACACGCGTCTGCACTGATCGTCGGAAACCACGTGATGCGCTCCCGCGGTATACCCATGTAGGTACCATAAGACATTAGCCCGCCTCCTCCAATGCTGTCTTAATATCCTGAAACGCTTGTTCGGTATTCTTGAACTGAATCGAAACCGGAATCCAATTGTCTCCTTGCTTCATGGGCACGCCGGCTCGTTCGAATCCATCCCGCAGAAGCTTGGTTTGCTTCTCGACTTTGCATGCAGGCGTCACGTACACGACGTCTTCCTGTGTCAACAGGTTCTCCATAAGGGTCTCCCCGTTTGACTCGCACAAGCGCGTATGCATCAGCATGTAGTCGCTGGGAAGCTCCATTCGGACCCGCTCGGCAAGTTCCGGAATGTCGAGGTCCTTCATGCTCGGGCATGCGAAACTGCAGGTGCACATAAGAATTGCTTTCTTGGCCATAAGTTCCTCCGTAGTTGGCAATATAGCACAATAACCAACGATCGTCAATGAGACAGCGCGAGGAAAAGCTGTGATCGGAGTACCTCCGGGACTTCTTGACAAATACCGCATTATTGGCTATATTTACAAACAATGCCAATGACTGAAAGTGATCGTCTCAAAGCGGAAGCTCGAGCAACCGTCCTCAAGGCTCTCGCGCACCCCACGCGAATCTATATCGTGGATCTGATTAACCGCGAGGGACCGCACCGCGTGTGTGATCTGACATTCCGGGTGGGGGTGGACACCTCCACGGTGTCTCGTCACCTCTCCATTCTCAAGAACGCGGGCATCCTGCGAGACCGAAAAGAGGGTACCACCGTCTACTATTCGTTGGCGTGTGGGTGTATCCCAGAGTTCATGGATGGACTGGAGGGCGTTCTGCGGTCAAAGCACCAACAGCAGCAGCAGACCTACGACGCGTTCCTCGATCGTCCCAGCGCCTCCGCCCAGTCCACCGTGTAACACGGCGGATCCGAAACTCCTATTTCTCGTCACCGGGGTGTTCCTGTTGTGGCGCCGGCTGCAGCCCCAACTCCGCCAATTGCGCCGGGTCCACGGGACTGGGGCTGTCGTCCATCGGCGAGAGGCCGTTGGCGGTCTTCGGGAAGGCGATGACCTCTCTGATCGAGTCCTCGCCGGCCATGATCATCACGAGGCGGTCCAACCCGGGGGCGATTCCGCCGTGGGGGGGTGGCCCGTACTTAAACGCTTCCAGCAAAAATCCGAAGCGGCGCTGCGCCTCCTCCTCGTCAAACCCAACGATAGAGAATATGCGGCTCTGCAACGCCGGGTCGTGGATACGAATGCTCCCGGAGGCCAGCTCGTAGCCGTTACATACGAGGTCGTAGAGATCGCCCTTCACGGCGCCCGGGTCCTCTTCCATCGTTTCCAGGTACTGCTCTTGCGGCATCGTAAACATGTGGTGTGCCGCGGCCCAGCGTTTCTCATCCTCGTCATACTCGAAGAGCGGAAAATCTACGATCCAGGCAAACCGGAACGTTCCCGGCTCCGCCAGGTGCAGATCCTTGCCCAGGCGGCTGCGTACCGCCCCCAGGGCGGTGGTGGCAACCTTCCAGCCGTCGGCGACAAACAGGAGCAGGTCGCCTTCGGCGGCACCCAGCGCCGTGGCGATCTCCCCAGCACGGGAGGCAAAGAACTTTCCGATCCCCCCGTCCAGGGTGAGCCCGGAATGGTCGCCTGCGGGTCCACCGCTACCGGTGGCCTCCGCGCTGCCGGCGGTCCCGGTACTCCCCGCTGTGGCCCCGCTGGTCTGTGTAGCGGGCCCCGCCGCCGACCGCACCTTGGTCCACGCCAGGCCCTTGGCGCCGTAGGTCTTGGCCACATCTTCCAGTTCGGTGATCTGCTTGCGGCTGTACTCCGCCTGTCCCGGGACAACCAGGACCTTCACTGTGCTGCCGGCGGCCACGGCGTTCTCAAACACGCCGAACCCGCTTCCCGCGACGAATGGCTCAAAGTTCTGGAGCTCAAGCCCGTAGCGCAGATCCGGTTTGTCGGTTCCGAAGCGGTTCATCGCATCGTCATAGGGAAGACGCTCGAATGTAACCGGAAGGTCGATATCCAGAGTCCGCTTAAAGATGTTCCCCATCATCCCTTCCACCACGGCGAAGACGTCTTCCTTTGAGACGAAGCTCATCTCCATGTCGATCTGGGTGTGCTCCAGCTGCCGGTCGCCGCGGGCGTCCTCGTCACGGAAGCAGTGCGCCAGCTGGAAGTAACGGTCGAACCCGCTCACCATGAGCAGCTGTTTGTAAAGCTGCGGGCTCTGGGGCATCGCGTAGAACGAGCCCGGGTGGAGGCGGGAGGGGACCAGAAAGTCCCGGGCGCCTTCGGGGGTGCTCTTGATCATCGTGGGGGTTTCCACCTCAACGAAGTTCTCTCCGGTGAGGAACTCCCGCACCGCCTGCATCACCTCGCTGCGGAGACGGATCTTGCGCTGCATGGAGTGGGTGCGGAGGTCCAAATAGCGGTACTTGAAGCGCAGGTCGTCGCGGGCGTCGGAGCGTTCGTCGATCATGAAGGGAAGCGGTTCACTTGTGGAGAGGATCTCAATCCGCGTCGCCGCCAGTTCGATCTCGCCGGTGGCCATCTCGCTGTTGACCATCGCCTCCGGCCGCCGCCGCACGGTACCTTCCACCGCCAGGCAGTATTCCATGTGGAGCTTCCCGGCGATCGTCTTCAGCTCTTCCGATGCCTCCTGATCCACAACAACTTGCGTGATACCGGCGTGGTCGCGAAGGTTAAAAAAGGACACGCCGCCGTGGTCGCGGGTACGGTGAACCCAGCCGTTGAGGGTGACGGTGCGGCCGTCGTCGTCGGCGCGGAGGGCGCCACAGGTGTGGGTGCGCTTCATCTGTTCCATGATCGTGACTGTACTACGCTGGGGCCCACCGTTTCCACCGGTTCTGCGGCGAGGTATTATCGCGGCCGGAACGTCGCCGCGGAGCGGCGGAGGATTGCCGCCGCTCCCCAGGGGCCGTCGTGGGTCAGGGTGAGGTCCAGGTCGGTCCGGATCGCTCCGTCGCGGAAGGTGGGAGGGCCCGACCGGCCGTTTGCCAGCACATCCCGTACGATCTCGATTCGTCGTATCTGGGTACCGCTGGTGCGGAGCAGTCGAAGGGCGATTTTCCGCACGGCATCTGAGGCGTGATCCGAAGGGATCCGCGCTATCTTTCGGACCACCCGTTTCCAGTGGTCACTAAACGGTCGGTCTCCGCGCTGCAGCCGACCGTCGTGTTGCCGTCTGCTCCCGGTCTGCGGTCCGTCCCCGTTCCTCGGACCCAGCGCCAGGGCATGGACAAAATCCCCGTGGTAGTCCCAGAGAATCTCGTACACCTGGTCGCGGACGTGGGCCAGTCCGTAGGCTAAAGGCCGTATGCTGTTGTGAGTTGGACGCTCCGTCAGCGGCCAGGAATGGGAGGGGCTCGCTGGGGGGGGTAGAAACTCGATTCGGATCGACCCGGGGGAAAAGGGGATTCCCGGCATCGACTTGACGGCGGCCTTGAACGCCGCTTCCTTGGCGGCCCACAGCGCCCAGAGGATGTGGACCTGCGGCAACGGAACCGTTACGAGGCGGTCGCTGATCGTCTGCAGTCGATCGAGAAACGGGTGTTCCCGTTGGTGAAGGACGCGAGTGGTGAACTGCCGGGTGCGGCGGGAGAGTGCCGCCTTCTCCCGGGCGGCGGCGCCACTCCAGTGAACCAGATCATTACCGAGAAACATCGGCCGCTACTGCTGCAACCGCAGTCCCTGCACGTGCCGCTTGAGACGATGCGCACCGGTGAAGAACGCCTGTTCCATCTCCGCCAGGGTATGCACGATCTGCCGGGAGATCTCCCGTTGAGCGCGAAGTCCCCGATGGGAGCTTTCCGGTTCCAGTACCTGGTAGTCCAGATAAAACGTCTCCCCTTTGCGCGGTATCGTACTGTAGGTGTTCTGCCGTAGTCCGCGGAGATACACGCAGAGAACGCGGGGCTGTGCGCCGAGGCGCTTGAGATCGTCCACGAGTTTTCCCGCGCCGTAGGCAAAGTTCTTGGTATCTACTCGCCCATCCCGGCTCCGCGTCCCCTCGGGGAAGATCATGAGACTCTGGCCGTTTAAGAGCAGGGTGCGCAACTTGGCCAGGAACTTTGCCGTCTGGTCCTTTGGGGCTTGCCGGACGACGGAGACGCATTTGCTCAGGTACGTGACGAAGCGCAGGACGGGAATGTGCGTGTAGTTCCTCTTTTCCGGCGTGTTCCAGGGGAAGAAGCGCGCGTCCCAGAACGCCCGCCACCAGGGAGAGATCGCCCACATGAGGATCACGGAGTCGATCATCGTCAGGTGGTTGGGGCAGATGAGCAACGGCCGCTTGTCGCGGCCGAGTTCCTCCCGAATCCCCCGGCGCACCTCCCGGAGTTCCGGAATACGGTACGCCAGCGCGTACCGCAATAGCAAGATGTAGGCGGGGTAGAACAGCGGCAGAACGAGCCGGGACAGGAACGACTGCGTTCCGAGCCTGATATAGGTGAGCCGGCCCACCTGTCGTGTTACATTCACCCCTTTATCTCCAGAATCTTGTCCACGGCGTCACCGAGGGTCTGGATCTCGTCGGCGGCGTCATCGTCGATCTCGATTTCAAACTTGTCTTCGAAGTCGAGAATGATGTCTACCAGTCGTGCCGAGTTCACCTTGAGGCCGGTGAGGATGTTTGTCTGCTCGTTGGCGCCTTCCAGCGCTTCCTTGTTCACCGCAAAGGGGCCGATAATGTTCAGCACCTCATCAAACACTTCTTTTCGTGTCATGTGTCCCTCCTGAGGGAATTGATTTTTGTCGCCGTGGGTATCCGCGGCATCGGTCCATGGCATTGCTGCCCGTTGCTATGTCCCATCACTCGTCAACCGTACGAAATATCACGCAGGCGTTCACGTCGCCGAATCCGAAACTGGCTTTAGCCAGCGTTTTCGCGCTACTTTCCCGCGTCTCCCGGACAATACGGGAGCTGAACTTCTCCAAATCCTGGTGGAGGTCCTCACAGTTTACCGATCCGTGGACGAATCCCCGGTCCAGTTGGAGAAGCGATGCTACACATTCGATTCCGCCCGCCGCTCCCAGAGCGTGCCCCACCAGCGACTTGGTGCCGTTGAGGAAGGGGATCGTCTCCGGCGTGAGCTCCAGGGCCGCCCGCCAGTTTTCGACTTCCAGGGGGTCCGCCATCGTTCCGGTGAGATGCCCGTTGACCACTTCGATCTCCTCCGGAGTGATCTCCGCATCGGCGATGGCAGCCCGAATGCAGCGCCGGACTCCTTCCGGATTGGGAGCGGTCATACTTCCCGTACCGCGTTGCCCGCCGCTGTTGACGTGGCCTCCGAGCACCTCCGCGTAGATATGTGCCCCCCGCTCCCGGGCGCTTTCCAGCGATTCCAGCATCAGCACCCCCGCGCCGGAGCCCGGGACAAACCCGCCGGTGGAGGCGCTCATCGGCCGGGACGCACGTTCCGGCTCCTCGTTGTAGGCGCGGCTGAGAACGCGCATCGCGTCAAACCCCGCCCAGATATAGGGACTGTAGCCCTCGGCGCCGCCGGCGAGCATTCGCGTGGCGCGGCCGGCGCGGATGCGGTCCGCCGCCATGATCAGCGCTTCGGTACCGGTGGAACACGCGCTGGAGTTGGTGGTCACCTGGTTTCCCAGGCCCAGCAGACCTCCGATCCGCGCGCTCACGGCGCTGCTCATCGTTTGCTCCACCATCGTGCTTCCCAGGCGCTTGGTCCGACCGGCGGTTACCCCGGCCACGACCTTATCACCGAGCGTATCTACTCCGCCCACCCCGGTACCGACGATCGCTCCGGTGTCCCAGTCGACAACGCCCTCTTCCGGGAGATGTTCAGGAAGACCCGCGTCTCTCCAGCAGTCGATGGCGGCGATGGCGGCAAAGGTCATGGAACTGTTCATCGCCATCAGCACATCCGGCGAGAAGTATTCCGTCTTGATCTCATCGATTCCCTGAGGAACTCCGCCCACCTGACAGCCGAACTTGAGCTCCTTCAGCTCCTCCACGAATCTGATTCCGGTGCGTCCTTCCCGGAGCGCCCGTTCAAACTCGTCCAGTCCGTGGCCGTTCGGCGCGACGACTCCCATGCCGGTAATGACGACGCGCTGCTCCGCGCCGAATCGCCGTCGGGTCGTATCAGTCTCAGCTGTCATCTCTTACTCCTATTCCCGAGGCGGTGGTTCGGGCCACCATTACCCCGTCCTGGTTTGTCATCGTCACCGTAGCCCGGAGTTTGCGTCGTCGCCAGAAGACCAGTTCGCCATGAATGTCGACCGTCTCGCCCGGGAGTACGCTTCGAGTAAACTCAACTTCCGCATCGGAGAAAAGCGTCAGCCAACCGTGCTGCTGCTCCGGCGGCAGCTCCCGGGCTACGAGATAAATGCCCTGGCATACCACCCCTACCTGGCACATCGATTCCAGGAGAATGACTCCCGGGGTGACCGGATTACCTGGAAAATGACCTTCGTAAAACACCTCGTCGTGACGAAAGGTGTATCGGCCGTGGATGCTCTCTTCGTCCACCGCAACGATCTTATCCACAAATCGAAACGGCCGCTGCTGGGGAAGCCGCTGCAACAGCTGCGCCGGTGTCAGAATCGTGCTCATTTACATCTTCCCCCCGCGGGAGTTGCCACTGGGATTTGGATAGTCGGGATATTGAATTCCCTGAAAGATTCCCACCTTGGCGTCGGTGATCAAGTAGATTACCTCGCCGTCTACCGATACCTGGGCGCTGCCCAGCGCCACGGCGCTGCCGGAGGCGGGAAGATCAGCGTAGCGACGAATGTCTACCTCGTAGCGTACCATCGTGTTGTGGGGACGGATCTGCCCCTGGAACTCCACTTCTTTAACACCCAGAGCGCGGCCGTAACCCCGAGCTCCCCGGAGGCCGGCGTACAGTCCGATGAGCTGCCACACCGCATCGACTCCCAGACATCCCGGCTGCACCGGGTCGTTGCGGAAATGGCACTGGAAGAACCAGGCGTCCAAAAGTACATCCTGCTCCGCCACGATGCGTCCCCGATTGCCCGTATGACTGACCTCGGTAATGCGATCAAACATGAGCATCGGCGGCGCCGGGAGTCGAGCCAGCCCTTCCTTTGGTGAATCTTCCACCAGCGTTCCCCACGCGATCGACAGGATCTCCTCTTTAGAGAAGGACTCCCGTTTCAAATAGTCTTCATACCTCATTACGCGGTTATCTCGAGGGTTACGGCTCCCCAGGTAAGTCCCGCTCCTACTACCGCCAGCAGGATCTCGTCTCCCGCCTGGAAGCGCTCCCAGTTCTGGGACACCACGGCCGGCGCGCCGGCGGCACCGCAGTTACCGTAATCCTCTACGTTGGACAGGTGCCGCTCAGGATCGATTCCGGCGCGGGCCACCACCGACTGCAGCATGAGCAAGTTCGCCTGGTGTCCAACAAACCAGAAGTCATCCCGATTCAGGGAGTCTCTCAGGTCTCTGACGCATTCACCGGTCTTGCGAATCGCGAATCCCTGTACCGCGGGACCGTTCTGGTCGAAATAGCCCCCATTGGGAATGACCACTTTCTGCCAATTTCCCGGATCGGACCGCAGTAAAGACGTACCAAACCGCACGCGCCCGCTGACCCGTGGTGATACTACCGCCGCGGTGGACCCGTCGCCCCAGAGGACGGCGGTGTTCCGGTCCGTGTAGTCGATGGTGCGGGTGGTGTTCTCCACGTTTACCGTGAGGATGTAGTCCGGCAGTGCCTCGGGCCGCATCCCCGCCAGGAAGTGCAGGTGCGCGGCAAAGCTTGAGCACGCGGTGGCCAGATCAAGGCAGGGTGCGCTGATGCCCAGCTCCGCCGCGATCGTACTCGCCTCCGCCGGCGTCGTGTACTGTGGCGAGCACCCGCCGGAAATCACCATACCGATCGCCTCCGGGCCTACGCCGGCGCGCTCCATCGCCATGCGGGCGGCGTGAGCCCCGCTTTCGGCGTTGCTGTACAGGGCAACCGCCTGCGCCTCCCGGATATCCTGGTTTCGCGTATCCCGGATGTAGTCCAGGGGCAGTACCGTGTGCCGCGTGCGGATTCCCACCCGCTCCAGAATCCAGGATTCGGAAGTGCCGATATCCAGCTCTTCCAGGAACCGGTTGTCGATCACATTCTCCGGGTGGAAATGGCCCAGCCCCAACAGACTCAGGGAGCCGTGTCCGGAGCCCGCCGAGTTCTGCGGTCCAGTGCCAGGATCAGGATGCAGCAACGTGTTCCCCTCCATCCGCCCGAATGAGGCTTCCGTTGATCCACGCCGCCTCGTCGCGGCTCAGCAGATAAATGACATTGGCCACATCCTCCGGCGTAGTGAGCCGGCCGAAGGGATTGCGGGAGCGCGCCGCCGCTTTCATGGAGTTGCTTCCCGGTATCGCCCGGAGCGCGGGAGTGTCGGTGACACCGGCCTGGACGATATTGGAGCGAATGCCATAGGGCGCGTACTCCACCGCGATCGAGCGCGACACCGACTCCAGCGCCGTTTTTGCCGCCGAAACCGCCGCATACCCCCGCCAGGCGATGTCGTTCCCCTCGCTGGTAAGTCCGAAGACGCGGGCATCTTCGGCAAACAGGCCGCGACTAAAGATCGCCTGCGTCCAGGAGAGCATGCTGGTTCCCATGCTGTAGATCGTGCGAGCCATATCCTCATCCTCGATCAGCGTATCGCCGTACACCGGAGGAACCAGAGGCGACAGCGCGTCGTAGCCTTCACCCAGCAGCTGCTCCGCTACATCCCTCAGGCGATCGGCGGAGGTGTTGAGCTCACCGGCGAGCCGCTCCATCAGCTCCTCCGTGCGCCGGGAAAAATCGGCCGGGACGGGAGCGATCGGTTTCAGGTTACCGAAGGCGATTGAGTGGAGCATCACCCGTATCGGCCGGCGGGTTCCCGCCTGCTGCGCCTGCTCGGCGATCGTGTCCAGCGTGGTTTTGACGCCGTCCGCGCTCAAGGCATCGAGATTGAGCGCCTGAAAACGCGCCTCCGACTGCATATTGCTTCGAACTACCTCGAACTCCCGTTCGATCCGTTCCATCGCGCCTCGGCGGTCGCGATGTACCACGCATATGGAGAGTCCCGCCGCGGCAAGTCGTTTCGCCGTGGCGAGCCCGAATCCGCTGGATCCACCGAGAATAAGCGCCCACTGTGAGGGAAAAAAATCAACCTCGTTCATATCCGTACCTTTCGGGTCATGGTCTTATCATTTTGTCAGCTTTCGACCGAATAAGCAACCGTTGCGTTCGTGCATCACACGCCGGTCTGAAGGAGCGATACCGCTACGCGCCGTTCCAGAGGTACCGATTCAGGTCGACTCCGCCGTCGGGATCGACGGAAACTCCCTCATCCTGGAGGAGGGCGCGCTGCACCTCAAAACCGTCCCCCGGAGGCAGCGATATTGATCCGTGCGAATTGATCACCCGATGCCAGGGGAGCGGGGCGGCGGCCCCTTTGCGACGCAGCGCCCATACCACCGCCCGTGCTGCCCGCGGATTTCCCGCCAAGGCGGCGATCTGGCCATAGGTGGCTACCGTTCCTCGGGGAATCTCCCGGATGATGCGTTCGATCCGGTGAGAGAGGGTGTCAGCTGGAGGTGACCCGCCCGCCTGCGCCACGGATCTCCTCCATCGCCGTCTCGAAGTCGTCTTCTTTGAGGTTTACGGCGCGGGTGGCATCGGCAAAGACGGTGGTTGAGAATCTCAGTTTCGCCGCATCCAAGGCGGTAAACTTCACGCAATAGTCCGCCGCCAGACCGCAGATGTCCACGGCATCCACCGCGTGGTCCTTGAGGATCTGTTCCAGGCCCGTGGGCCGACGATGATCGTTGTCAAAAAAGCCGGAGTAACTGTCGATGCTCGGGTCGTCGCCCTTGCGGACCACGTAGTCAAACTTGGCGACATCCAGGCCGGCGGCAAACGACGCCCCCGGCGAGTGCTGCACGCAATGATCCGGCCAGAGGATTTGCTGCACGCCGTGAAGATCGATCACGTCCCCCGGGGCGTGTCCCAGATGCCGTGAGGCAAAGCTTTCGTGTTCAGCGGGGTGCCAGTCCTGAGTCGCAACCACCAGTTCGTAGTTCGGCATGAGCTCGTTGATTACCGGCACCACCACGTCGCCGTCAGGGACAGCCAACGCCCCACCAGGCAGAAAATCGTTCTGTACGTCTACTACAAGTAGTGCTTTCATTCTTCTAAAGTACTCATACCACCGGGGAGTGCGTCTACCGGGATGTGTCGGAGGATCGCTTTTTGTACGGAACCGACTCATCCAACATGCTGATCTGTGCCCGCTCGTAGGAGTTAATGCGGTCCATATTGGCGTTGAGGATCGCCTGCATGTGACGATCAAAAAAGCGGTGGAGGCTATAGGTTGGAACGGAACGGAATCCCCGTCGCACCTTGTGCTCGGAGCCCATACCGGGATCGAACACCTTGATACCCTGGGAGATCGCCCACTCAATAGGTGTGTAGTAGCACACATTGAAGTGGAGGTTGCGCCGCTCTTCCCGGGTTCCCCAGTATCTTCCCAGCATGCGGTCGCCTTTCCGCACCAGGAACGCCAGCGCCAGGGGATCGGCGGAGCGGTCGAACTCGCCGTCGGAGGCCAGGCTACCGTTGGGGGCCACGCTACCGTCAGGATCCTGGTGCCGGGCTGAGTGGCGGGAGTGGTCTGAGTGGCGGGAGTGGTCTGAGTGGCGGGCGCCGTTGGTCTCGGCGGTATCCACCGCCACTGAGAACCACGCGTGTTCCCGCACCTCAGCGGGCATCGCGGTGAAGAAATCGCGGGTGAGAAAGCGGGCGGCGAACGGCCCAAACTGCTCGTTCGTGCGAAGATAGTACTCCGCCATGCGGTGGAGGTAGTGTTCCGGTGCCTCGCTCGCGGCTACCATGCCGAGCGTAATTCCCTGTTCGTCCATGCTCGCCCGCTCCCGACGGATGTTGCGGCGCTGGTTCTTCCTGAAACGCGTCAGATAATCATCGAAATCGGCGAAGTTCTCGTTGTACCAGGCGTAGCCGTGGTGCTCCCAGGTGGTCATGCCCAGCCGCTTCAACCGGTGCTGCCACTCGGGCACAACGAAGTTAAACTGCAGCACGGAGATCTCATTGTCCCGGCAGAACTGTTCGATCGCCGTGAGAATGGGCTCTGCCAGCTCATCCTCTCGGCCGGGGGTAGTAAGGAATCCGAACGCCGGGGAGGGGCTGGCGGGACTCATGCCCACCAGCTTTGGGTAGTAGCTGCGTCCGAGCTCTCCGGCGACTTCCGCGAAGGCAAAGTCAAAGACAAACTCCCCCCAGCTGTCGGTGCGGATGTACAGTGGGACGGCGGCCACCATGGCTGCGCCCTCGCGGACGGTGAGGTGGGACGGAGTCCATCCGTTCCCGGGGGTAATGCTTCCGCTTTCTTCCAGATGGTGTAGCCACTCGTGCGTCATGAGTGGTGTGGGAGATGCCGCGGCGAGGGCGTTCCACCGTTCCCGATCGATTTCCGCCATGGACTGGTGCCAGTCGTATTGCATGGGTGGAAGCTACTGCCACGGCACCGCCGACAGCAAGTCTGTCGCGGGTAGCATGTTTGCCGCCCACAGGAAGTCGACCGGTCTCTCAGCCCGGCGGCCACCCCAGTTTGCGGCCCGCCAGGATGTGGGCGTGGATGTACGGCACCGTCTGCAGTGCGTCTTTTCCGGTATTGAACACGACGCGATAGCCGTTCTCCTCGAGACCAAGGGTGCGGGCGGTTTCCGCGATGCCCTGCACGATGTGACCGATGACCTGTGGATCGTGGTCGGTGGTCTCCGCGATACTGTTCATCCGCGTCCGGGGCACCACCAGCACGTGAGTTGGTGCCTGGGGATTGATATCACGGAACGCAACCACGTGGTCATTCTCAAAGACGATATCCGCCTGCGTCTCACCGGCGATAATCTTGTCAAAAATCGTGTCTTCCATAGGGGTATGTTACCGGCGGGACGGCGAAGCCGCCACCCCGTGGCCGCAACACGATTCTCGATACACCCCTATCCACTGCGGCGGTCGCGGTATCCGTTTGTCCCGGCACCGCTGCGGCAGCTAGTACATCCCAGGACATGGACGTGTTTGCGCACGCCCTTGGTGAACATTCGGGCTACCACGAAGCCTTCCTGAGGGATCTCTTTGCGGCAGACGGGGCATACGCGCTGATAGCGATCGTTGGTCGGATAACAGTAGGGGCAGCCGAACATATGGACCACGGAATCCCGAGTGTCCTTATTCTCTCCGGAGTAGACGACGGTGTGCACCGTCTCTCCCGGTTCCAGGAGGGTGTGGCACAGGGGGCAGGGTTTCATCACTTTCAGCTGATTCCTGGAACGCCCGGCCATGCGATCGGCCAGGGCGGAGTAGTCACTACGCCGAAGATGAATGAGACTGATCAGGAGCGCGGCAACGATTCCGGCTAGAATAAGCAGCAATGTGAACTCGATGACGCACCTCCTCCCCGCAGGGTACACTGATTTTATGGCGCGTCTCTATATTATCGCAACGCCTATTGGTAACCTCGGCGACATCACCTACCGGGCGGTGGAAATTCTTCGTTCCTCCCGAGCGGTATTCTGTGAGGATACGCGGCAGAGTCGCAAACTCCTCACGCATCTGGGAATTTCCGTGACGACGCACAGCTGCCGCGGCCAGAACTCCGGCGCATGCATACCCCGAGTTCTTCAGCTTCTCGATGAGGATGCCGATATATCGTATCTAAGCGACGCCGGAACGCCGGGAATCAGTGATCCCGGCAGCCGTCTGGTGCGGGCCGTGCGGGAGACTGAGCATGTGATCGTGCCGATCCCTGGAGCCAGTGCGGTGACGGCGTTGCTTTCGGTGAGTGGGGTTGCCGGTCGGGGGTGGTTTTTCGAGGGCTTTTTGCCGCCGAAAGGTGCCAAGCGCGCGCGTCGGATCGGCGAACTTGCGGCAAGACGGGAGCCGTTTGTCCTGTATGAGTCGCCCCACCGCATCGAAAAGCTCGCCGGAGAGCTTGTGCAGGAGGCGGCCGGCTTTTCGGTCGTGGTTGGCCGGGAGCTCACCAAGATGTATGAGCAGATTGTAGAGGGAACGGTGGAGGAGATCGCGAATCAGCTGTCGGACGGTAGAATTCCGATTCGCGGGGAGTTTGCCCTGCTTGTTTGGACGGGCAAAAACCGTTAACATTATAGGATAGGGTGCCGATAATGAGGAAGAAAGGAAGGACCAATCGATGACAATCGAAGGAATTGGGCCGGTTGATCCGATTCAAAGGTTCAACAAGACAGACAAGGTTAACAAACCCAACGATCCCAGTGCCGGCGATTCCATCTCCGTGTCCAATGAGGCGAAATTGCGCGCGGAGATAATGCAGATTGTCGAAGAGGTTCGGAACCTGCCCGACATCCGGCAGGATCGCGTCGAGGAAGTTAAGGCACGCCTGCAGGATCCTTCCTATATTGATAGTCGTGTCGTTGAATCGGTCGCCGACGAGCTCATGTCGGTCTTCGACATCGATTGATCCCTCTCCGGTTTTTGAATATTCGACGGCAGTGCTGTACACTATGAGCACTGCCTTTTTTTTGGAAATGTAAGAAGCATGCAGTCATTTACACTGAGAGTTCCGTCGACAATCGTTTTTGGCCAGGATGTTCTCCCGCAGCTTGGCGGTATTGCTCGTGGTCTCGGCACCCGGGCGTTGATCGTCTCCGAGTCTGTTCTTCATGAGGGACAGCACATACAGCGCGTCGTGGAGATTCTGAAGCGCTCCGGCGTGGAGACGATGATATATGATGAGCTGATGCCGGGGTCTCCTGCATCGTCGGTTGATGATATCGCCTCTCTGGCGCGCGCGGGAAAAGCACAGGTTGTCATCGGTCTCGGTGGTATGCGTGTGCTATCGCTGGCGCGGTGTGTGTCCAACGTAGCTGCGGAGAAGATCCGCATGGGTGATTTCATGGAGGGCAAGCTACCGGCCTCCCCCGTTCCGTACATCGAGGTTCCCTCTTCCTATCGCAACCATTTGCTCATGCGCAATGAAGCTGTGGTCACCGACGGTCTCGCCGGACGAGCCCGGATGGTGCAGATCGTCCCCGGAACGGTGCGGGCGACGGTACTCGAAACGAGTTTCACGCAGACGCTCTCCAACAAATACGCCCTGGCGGCGATTATGGATACGCTCCTCGCCGCGGTGGAGGGGTACTACTCACCCCATAGCACGATGTTTTCCGACACGCTCCTTCTGCGAGCTACCCGTGAGCTGCAGTCCGCCGCGGTGGCCGGTATTAAGAATCCCGGTGACGGTAGATTCCGGCTGCAGGCGGCGGAAGCCGGTCTGCTTACCGCCATGGGACTGGCGGTGGCGGGACAGGGAATCGGGGGCGGCCTGGCCTACGCGATCAACGCCCGGTTCAGTCTCCCCAAATCATGGGTGGCGGGAATTCTTCTTCCCCACGTAGTGGATTTTCTCACTTCTCGGGATGTGGAGAAAGCCGCGCGTATCGCCGCCGCCCTTGACGAACCGGTGGAGCGGATCACCGCCGCCGATGACGCTCCGCGGGCGGCGCGGGGTGTTCGGAAACTCCTGACGCATCTTGATCTGCCCCCGCGGTTGCGGGATCTCGATGTTACCCTGGATGATCTGAGCATCGCCGCTGAGGATGCTGCGGATTTCGCCCTCCTGGCCAACGTGCCCGGCGGGGTTTCCAGCGCCGACTTGCAGCAGTTGGTGGCGGCGGCGTTCTGATCCCGCCGCGGCACAGGGCGGTTCCATGGAGCGAAAACTGTCGTTGAGGCGGGTAGCCGCACTTGATGCCGGGCCGCTGGCTCGGTATCTCGCGCCGTTTCTGGCACGGAACGCTTCCGCACTACCGAACGACCCGTATCTGAAGACGATCCTCTCATCACTATCCGATGATTCTGGGCGACCGCCTATGGTGCGGCTGGCGGCGGGAGACTTGCGGAACGCGCTCGCGCCGGCGTTCGCGGGATTCGACGCCGTGGTGGCGCGGCGCGCGGTAATCCTCCGGGAAGCGCTGAACCGGTATGCCGGTATCGTGGAGCAGGAAGTATCACCGTTGGACAACGGGGCGCAGGGGAAGAGAGACACCGCGTTCCAAGCTGCGGACCGCCCCGAACGTTTTCCCGATTCCGGGCTCCGTCACCGTCCGGCGCTGTCGGTGGTCGTGTGGATTCCCCATGTCCGTTCGCCGTTTAACGTGGGCAATATCATTCGTACGGCGGCCGGTTTTGGAGTTGCCGGAGTGGTCCTGGGTGAAGCGGTGCCGGAAATCAGCCATCCACGGGTGCGTCGCGCCGCTATGGGAGCCACGGAGATGGTTCCGATTCTGCGCGGAGGACGAAGCGCCGCCGCTCATCTCTTGGGTGAGGCGCGGCCGGAGGTTGTTGCACTGGAAACGGGAGGTACGGCGATCGCCGGTTTCGCATTTCCCGCAAGCGGAATTATGGTGGTCGGTCATGAGGAGCTGGGGACGCCGGAGGATATTCTGGAGGAGTGTCGCCGGGCAGGGAAGGTAGTGACAGTTTCCCACGACGGGCCCAAATCTTCACTGAACGTGAGCGTCGCCGCGGGAATCTGCCTGTCCTGGTGGCAGGCGCGAGGTACTATGGATTGAGCTCCACGCGCCAGTTCATTTCTCCCACTGCCTTCACTGTGGCGGAAACGCCGCAGTATCTGGTCTGGGAGAGCCGGCAGGCCTTCTCGATCTTCTTCTCGTCGAGCTCAGATCCCCAGAACTGGTATACCAGATCGATCTTGCCGAAGACTTTCGGATGGGACTCCGTGGTCTCTCCGTCGATTTTGATCTCAAAGCGGTCGAAGGGCATTTGCATTTTGGTGAGGATCGCCACCACATCCATGCCGGTGCACCCGGCGAGCGCGTTCAGCATGAGCGCCTTGGGGGTGGGGCCCTTGTTCTTTCCGCCCACGCTGGAGTCCGCATCGACCACCTGCTTAAATCCTTGTAGTTCAAGCTCGAAGGACATATCCCCCTGCCAGACCGCTTCGGTATGTGCCATGGTGTCTACCTTTTGAGTGCATTCTCGATCTTGCCGACGTCGAAACCGACGATCACTTTTCCGTGGATATCCAGTACCGGCACGCCCATCTGTCCCGATTTCTTGACCATTTCTTCAGCGCGCCGCGTATCTTTCTGGATATTGTGTTCTCTAAAAGTGATGCGGTTTTCCTTCAGATACTTCTTAACCTTGTTGCAGAACGTACAGCTCGGCGTGGTGTATACCGTTACCGCCATTACGACCCTCCGTGTTTATCATAGTATATATTAAAAATACTATAGATGGAAACACCGGTCAAGTGCGGCAGTTATCGCTCTCGTTCCAGGCGGGAAAAATCCCGGTCGTACTGCGTGTTCAGTCGGGAGTGAATCTGTTCGAGCTGCTCCTTGCCGGTAATCCCGATCATCCTCAGGACCCGTCCGTCGATCTGGGAGTATTCCGGAGAGCTCATGTTTGCCAGTTCGTTGGCGACGTAGATCACCGCCACCACATCCCGAAACTGGTTGGCCGCTTTCAGCGGTGTGTGATGGTAGCGAATCGACGCGACCAGGATATCCGGGAAGTTCCACCGTTCCGCCAGGCGGGCCCCCACTTCCGCGTGATCGATTCCATTGCTCATCTCCTCAAACACCGAGGAAGGAATTCCCTTGGAATCGGCGAACTCCTGGACGTGTTTAACTACGTCCGGGTGCAGATTGGAAAAGACGATCTTCCCTATGTCGTGCAGAATCGCTCCCACGTAGACGTCGTCCAGAATGTCCTTGCGCTTATACACGCTGCGGGCGATCGCGTAGGCGAAGAACGCGGTCCGCTGGCTGTGTTCCCAGAGATGGCGCGATACGTCGTTCTCCTCACCATCGCCGAGAATGCGCTTGGTTCCATAGCTGAAGAGCATCTGTCGCAGTCCGCGAAGCCCCACAACCTTTACCGCTTCCACCACGTTATCCAGGCGGCGCGATAGCATATAGCGCGCACTGTTTACGGTTCGCAGGAGATCTGCAGTAAGGGAGGGGTCCTGTCCCAGGACGCGGGCGATCTCGTTCATCTCGGCATCGGGGTCTTCCAGGAGTTTCTGGAGCTGCAGAATACTCTCGGGAAACTGCGGGAGTCTCTCGATATGTTCCGCCAGTTCCCGGGAAACCTCAGTAAGGTTTTCCACCTTGGTCTGATCCATGGGAATGATCAGCCGCGCCACCGTTTCATCGCCTTCCACGTCGATGTCGAACGCCTCTTCGTCGAGACCGATCTTCCGTAGCATAAGCACTAGAATGACGATTCCCAACCCTGCTCCCTCACTGTCATCCAGGACTGAGGTCATCGCCTCTTCCATCGTACGAAACGCGCGAGACCGGGCGATGCGATCGTAGATGCGGATCTGCTCCTTGCGGGTAATCAGGGTGTTGTTGCCGATCTTAACGTAAAGGTCACGGCCCTGCAGATGAAAGACCACCTTCACGTACAACCCCGCCTCCTCCTGCTTGTCCAGCCAGTAGCGAATGTTGTCCAAGGTCTCGTTTTTGAACGTTTCCATTCCGCGGGCGTAATCTTGGTCGTTCTTCAGATCCAGGCCCTTTTCCTGGAAGTACACGCGCTTGGTGTTAGCTTTCTTCCCGTTCACGGTGAGCTCACGCAAGCAGTACGCCAGGGAATCTTTGAGAACGTCGCGGTCGAGCTCGGAAAGAAAGACCGCCAGAATCTCCTCGATTTCCGTTTCAGTTTCCGGGGGGAGCTTGTAGCTCTTAATTATAAAGGGTTTTTGGGACCGCGCTGCGTCGCGCGCCTGTTCAAGTACACTTTTTGCCTGATCCTGGCTCATGCCATTAAGTATAGACGCGTCATCCACTCACGCGCAACGACTAAGAGAAGTCTTTCACTTGAGCCGCCATCTGGCGCAGACGGCGTTCTACGATCCCATTGACCGAGCTTTTGGGGAAATGGCCATCCGCCTGGCGCTCTCCCGAAGGTTTTCCGGTGAGTATCTCGATCCCTTCATCCACGGTGTCCACGGCGTATATGTGGAACGATTCTGTATCAACCGCGTCTTGCACCTCCCGGGAAAGGATCAGGTTCTGGATATTGGTCCGCGGAATTATGACTCCCTGGTGCCCGGTGAGCCCCATCAATCGGCAGGTAGCGTGAAACCCTTCGATCTTCTCGCTAATTCCCCCCACGGGCTGAATCTGCCCGAACTGGTTTACGCTGCCGGTGACGGCCACATCCTGGCGAAGCGGAATGTTTCCGATCGCCGAGAGGAGCACGTATACCTCGGTGGAGGAGGCGGAATCTCCGTCTACTTCGGCGTAGCTTTGCTCAAAGCCGATGCTGGCGTTTACCGCCAGGGGAAAGTCGGTGGCATAGGTGGCTTGCAGAAACCCGTGAATGATATAGACACCCTTGTCGTGAAGCTCCCCGGAGAGCCCGCTCTCTCGTTCGATGTTTATGATTCCGTCGGTCCCGGGCGCCACGCGGGCGGTGATCAGCATCGGGCGGCCGAAGGCGTAATAGCCCCGGTCCAGTACCGACAACCCGTTGATCGCACCAATCCGCGTTCCCTGTACCTGGAGAATCATCTCCCCCGACGAGATCTGTTCGTCGTACTTTTCTTCCGGAAGGTTGTGCAAGTAGCGCCGCATCTCACGAGCCTGCTCAACCGCCTCCCGGTTCACCGTAGTGCGGCCGGCGCCTCGTGCCCAGTGACTCGACTCCCGGAGCAGATCGGCGATGAGCGAGAAACGCGTGCTCAACTTGTCGCGAAACTCCCCGAGGCGCACGCCGTACTCCACGATCGCCGCCATACCGTCCTGGTCCGCGGGAAGGAGCTGCTCTTCCTCGGTCATCATGTGCATGAAGTCCACGTAGGCGCGGCGCGTCTCCGGGGTGTTTTCCATGACGGAGTCGAACTCGCTGAGAACCTTGAAGAGCTTGCCAAACTCCTCATCCTGGTAGAAAAGCAGGTCATAGATGTGCTCGCTACCCATGAAGATCACCTTCACGTCGACTTCGATCGGGTCCGGCTTTAAGCTGTGCATCGGGGGACCATAGGGAGTCGGAGCGGAACGAATCTCGGTGACCTCATCTTGTATCGCGCGCTTCAGGCCGTGCCACACCTCTTCCTGGCTGAGGACGTCTTCCGCCCGGAGTACGAGAAATCCGCCGTTGGCGGAGAGCAGGCTGCCGCTACGAAGCGAGAGAAACCCGTGGCGTCCCTCGTACTCGGGATTGAACTCCTGAGTTCCGAATATCTTGTGGTAGTCGGGACGGCTCTCGAAGACGACCGGTGTCTGCCGCGTCTCTGAATGATCGACGAGCACATTGACGCCGTACCGTAGAAGCTCAACCTGGCGTTCCTGTTCTTTCTCCGGATCCTCCGGAAGAAAGAGAGCCAAGTTCTTCGTGATGTCCTCTCCCAGGCGGGTCAGGTACCCCATAATGCTCTCACCAACGAAATCGTTGCGGACCTTCTCGATCGCCGCCACCACCACCGGAGAAGCCGCCTCACGCTGAATCTCCCGGAGACGCGTTTCCGTGCCGATGCGGTCGCCCCGGAGGCCGACGAAGATGCGATTCATCTCGTCCATAAGCTGGTAGTAGCGACGGCGGAGCCGATTCCACTCGCGGTCGGTGAGTTTTCCCTGTTCTACCAGGTCCGCGAGTTCATCCATGGGAACCGGCTTGTCCTCCACGAGAAGAGCCAGGTCGCTCCGGGGCTCACCCTGATCGCCGATCTGTATGATCGTAAAGCCGTCGCGGTTGGCGTGTGCTTCGAACTCGCTGATCTTTTCGTTTTCTCGTTGTTCCGCTTCCGCCATCAGGGTGTCCCGCTGTTCGCGGTACGTACCCTGCTCCATGGCCGCCGGCAGTTCCTCCTGGAGCGCCGTGATCGTGTCACTTACCCTCCTGCGAAAGCGACTTCCATCCCCCGGAGAGAAATAGAGGACATGAGGACGGTCGGGTTGAGCAAAATTGTTGACCGCGACGATGTCTCGCAGCCGTCCACCGTCAAACGGTTGCTCCTTGAGAAATCTGAGGACGGTGCTGCGCTTACCCGTTCCCGAGAGGCCCGCAACGAAGACATTGTAACCCTTGGCACGAATCGCCACCGCCAGTTTGAGCGCTTCGATCGCCCGGGGCTGGCCTATTACCACTCCCGGGGTGCGGGGTGCGGGGCGAGAGTTTACAGACCCGATTTCCTCGGGGGATACGGAAAAACGCGCTACCTCGGGATCGAGACGAAAGCGCTTGGTCGAATGCATAGCGCGGAGTATATCCCCGGTGGCGAAACGAGGACAACCTGGAGTACATTGAGTGCATATGCATAGAAATCCGATTCGATCGTTCTGGTGGTACCTGTGGGTTGAGTTCGCATCGCCAATCAACTACGTGATCGCGGGATTGGTAGGGCTCATCATTCAAGTGGGTCAGGGTAACGCTCCCTGGGCGTCGCTGCTTCCATACCTCACTCCGGTGGTGGTGCAGTCGTTTTCCAAGGCCACGGTAAAATATCGAGACCGCTACAACCGTCTTCTGCTGCAGCTTCCGGCGGAGCGCCATGATCCGGCACTGGTAGTTGATCGGCAGGGGGTCATCATGGCTGCCGCCGGTCGCAGCAAGGGAATCGTTGAACGTACCGGCGCGCGACGACTCCACGATCTGCTGCTGGCTCCGGCGTGTCCCGATATCGACCGGGTGCTCGCAGGCGCCTCGGCGGAGAGCTTCACCTGCTTCTCCGACACGTTGGCGGGGTGGTTCGAGGTCAGTGCCGTACCGGTCCACGAAGGCGCCTGGTGGCTGGTGTGGATGCAGGACGTCACAACCCGCGAGCAGACGCGACAGCGTTTGACCACCATCCATGATGCCACCGAGCGATTGGTAACACGGTATGATGAGCTCACGTCGGTTGCCGACCTGGACGCAGTCACCGCAGAGATCGGTTTGTCGGACGGGTTTCGGGCCGTGTTGATCGGGCGCAAGAGTGATACCGGTGACATGCGCGGTCACGTTTTCCGGCGGGAGCAGGGAGTAGTCCGGAGCTCGGAGGAGATAACGATACCAGGAGGGTCCGACGCCGCCGTTTTTCTCTCCCGACGGGAGAAGACCGTGGTTATCCGACGGCGTCCGGAGGATCAGGACGCTTCGGAGTTCTGCGCTACCCACGGCGTCAACGACCGGGTGGCGGACCTCGTGGCGGAGCCGATCGACACTTTCGTGAATTACCATCGGGGTCGCCTATCGGTGGTGCTCTTCAATCGTGTTGGTGGCGTGGGAGACACTGAGCGGGACGTTGTCGAAACTCTCCTGAACACGGTGGCCGTATTTGACGCGTGTCTCGCACGAGGGTAGAGGCGGCAGGTTAGCATTGCGTTTGTTCATATGAGGAATTACAATCAGAACATAAGCTATGAATACCGAGGATCGAATCTACCAAGAGGCTCTCCAAGTCGCCACCATGTACTACTATCAGGGACTCACCACCGAGGCGATCGCCAAGGAGATGAGCTTCTCCCGACCGAAAGTCAGTCGTCTCCTGAGCCACGCTCGCACCAGCGGCATGGTGGAAATCCGGATTATCAACGTGCAGAAGGCGCTTTCCCCGCTCGAGACGCAGATCAAAGAGCGGTTCGGGCTCGATGCTGTACACATTGTACCTGCCCCGGAACTGATGGGTGAGGTCGTGTGGCTGGAGCGGGTAGCGCGATTCACCGCCAACTATCTGAATTCGATCCTCGAGAGCGGTCAGATTCTCGCCATCGCCTGGGGAACGACGATTAGTGAGATCGCGAGTGACCTGATTCCGAAACGCGTTCCCGGTCTACGGATCGTACAGCTCAATGGTTCCGGCAACACGTACACTCCGGATAACCGGTATGCCGCCAATATTCTGCAGCACTTTGCTCAGAACTATGAGGCCAACGTGATGCTCTTTCCCGTGCCCACGTTCTTCGACTATCGGGAGACGAAAGAGGCGATGTGGCGGGAACGCAGCGTCAGGCGCATTATTGATCTCCAACAGAACGCCAACGTCCTGCTGTACAGTATCGGTGCGGTTGACGCCGGGGTTCCCAGCCACGTGTACTCCAAGGGGTATCTCGATCCGGAGGATATGGAAGAGCTGGAACAGGAGGGGGTCATCGGCGACCTGGCAACCGTCTTTTTCCGACAGGACGGCACGTGGGCGGACATACCCCTGAACCAGCGCGCCAGCGGGCCGCCGCTCACGCTGTATCGCCAAGTGGATCGCGCGCTTTGTGTCGTAAGCGGTCGGAACAAGGTGCCCGGTCTGCTCGCGGCGCTCCGGGCCAAGATGATGACGGAGCTCATCGTGGACGAACCAACCGCCCGCTTGTTGTGCGCCCAGGGTGGATGTTACGAGGACGAGCAATCATGACGATAGAGGAGTTCGACGAGCGAATTCGCCGGGCGTTGCCGCTTGAGGAGTACGCCGGTATCGACGGATCCAAGAACGGATTGCAAGTTGATCGGCGTAACCGGGAGGTGCAGCGGGTAGCCGTTGCGGTCGATGCGGCTCAAGAAACGTTCGAGCGGGCGGCGGAGATCGATGCCGATCTGATCTTCGTCCACCACGGATTGTTCTGGGGCAGGGAGCAGGTCCTCACGGGAGACCATTACCGGAGAGTTCGTTTTCTGATCGACCACGACATCGCCCTGTACGCCGTTCACCTGCCGTTGGATGCCCATCTTTCCTTGGGCAACAACGCCGGTATGGCGGAGGTGTTGCAACTGGTGGAGGTTGAACCTTTTGGTCTGGTGAAAGGGATGTCTATCGGCGTGACGGGACAGTTCGCCCAACCGGTCACCGTGGATTACGTGGTGCAGGCCCTCTTTGGTGAGAAGTATCCCCCGCTTTCGGTGTTGAAATTTGGGCCGGAACGGGTACGAAGTGTGGGGATCATCTCGGGAGGGGCCCCGTTGGAAGTAGATCAGGCGATCGAGCAGGGGCTGGACCTGTATATAACCGGTGACGCCAACCACATCGCCTATCATCGTTGCCGCGAGTCGGGAATCAATGCTATTTTCGGCGGACATTACGCAACTGAAGTGTGGGGAGTACAGCGTGTCGGCGAAATGCTTGCGAATGAGGCCGGGTTGGCCGTTACTTTTCTCGATGTCCCCACAGGACTCTGATATAGATTCCGCTACCACGCAGACTCCGAAGGTGGTAAACCGCCGGGAGTTCTGGGTTCCGCTTGTTCTCGCGGCGGTGATCGTCGTCGTGGACCAGATTACCAAAGCGATTATCGTTGCTCACGTACCGCTGTTCTATGAGACGGGATTCCGGATCGAGGTTCTGGGAGATTTCTTCAGGATCATTCACGCGAGAAACCTGGGAATGGCCTTCAGTATCGGACATGACCTCCCGGAAACGCTTCGCAGAATCCTCTTCGTGGGGCTCCCGGTCGTGGTCCTGGGAGTTCTGGTTATCTCCTTCTATCGCAGTCCCGAGCTCTCCCGACGACAGCGTTGGTGGGTGGCGGCGATTATCGGTGGCGGGGTAGGGAACATTATCGACCGCGTTGCGCGACCACTGGGTGTGGTTGATTTTATCGATGTGCGGATTTACGGTCTCTTCGGAATGGAACGGTGGCCCACCTTCAACGTTGCCGATGCCAGTGTGGTCGTCGGCGGGATGCTGCTGGTAATCTCGATGCTGTTTACAACGGATGGACGACGATGAACAAACGACTCAATTCAGTACTCTTTATAGTCGGGGCCACGGTGGCAAATATTATCTCCATGGTGGTGATTTTCGGCGCACTCATGGTGCTGTTTGCCCGTTTTCTGGCTCCGCACCTGGCGCCCGGAGCCAATCAGATCATCCTGCTCGTCCTGTTCGTGGGGTCGGTAGTTATCACGTATGTCATATACCACCGCTTCATGAAATGGCTGGCGCAAAAATACAATCTGCAGGATTACTTCGGGCCGCTCTTTGGAAAGGGGAGACGCTGACCGTCGTTGCGGGCGTCCGGTAGCTCGTGACCGGGAGGACGTGCACCGTAGGAAGGTGAGGATAGCGCCCCCACCGGCGACGGTGAAACTTCAGTATCCGTCGGACATCGCCCGGTTCTGATCCTTCTTGTACAGCTCCTGGTAGACGAACCCGCGGTTCTTCAGTTCGTCCTTGACGTCCTGCGGGAACGGCATATAGCGCCAGAAGATAGATCTTACCTCCCGGTCCAACTTCTGCGTGCCTTCGCTTTCCTTATTGACCCACAGGATATAGTCCTGCATAAACTGATCCTTTACATCGCCCTTGAGCTTCTGTTCCGTGAACCACTGGTAGTACCACCCGGTAAGCCCCTCTTCCATCCAATAGTGCGCCGCCTTTTCCTTGGCCACTTGCCAGCGGAGATCCCCCATAGCCGCGATTACCGCGGTGCGGAGATCCTTGGGATACATCGGAATCGCCAAACGGCCGCGACTGGTGGCGCGGTTGTAGCGCTCAAACGGTTCCCAGCAGATTCCCAGATCCCCGTAGCACGGAATCAGGATGACGTTCGGTACGATGCGGGTGGTCTTCATCTTGAATGTGCGGGAAAAAATGCTTGGGTCCAGGCGCTCCACATCGGCCAGGATATTATTAACGTTCTCCCGTGTGGCAACTCCCGTCGGCCCACCGCGATAGTACTGTTTGTATAACAGGGGGAAATGGTTCCCCTGTCGACCGACGCACAGTTTCGCCATCTGACGGATCGTACCCATCTCTTCTGCGGAGGCTTTGGTGTCTACGTTCTCCACATCTTCACCAACCGCTTCCGCCTGGTTTTTGAGGTCGTTGTACTGGTCCTGGTACTTCTCAAGCTCCGCATAGGCGCGGTTCAGTTCCCTTCCCTGGTTGCTCAAGCGTCGAAGCTCGGCGGAAATGCTGGAGAAGGCGGACCGCTGAGCTTCGGTATAGGGACCTTTTTCGCCGTTGGCTTCCGGACGGGTCTCGCGATCGACGAGTTCGGATATGAGATTCTTCAGGTTGGATTCCTGTTCCTCCATCTCGCGGTTTCGAGTGCGAATCAACTCGATCTGAGCCTCGACCTTGCCGCGCGCTCCTTCCAGTTGCCGAGAGACCTTTCCCGCCTGATTGCCTGCCTGCGGCTTCGTCTCATCCGTAGCGGAGATGTTGATCGCGCCCCGGGCCACCAGGTTTAGCCATTCGTCCACGTAATGGATCGGCTGTCCCAGGCGGTTTTCCTCGATGAACTGGGCGATCATCAGGCGCTGATCCTTGTCGAGCATCGTCGGCAGCAGGACCCCGTAGCGGAGGAGCAGTCTCTTGGGGTCAGGCAGCGTGCCGTAGGTCTTGAGTGCCACCGACTTGGCCAGCTCCCAGTACACCGGAATGAGACGGTTGCGATAGAGTGATCGGTCCTCGGCGTTGTCCGCCTTCAAGAAACTGGCGAGAGTACTGTGAAGGCGTTTCGCAACCTCCCCCTCGCCGGTGAGCACTTCCTGGTAGTAGTTGGCGTTTCGAAAGTAGTGCTTCGGCTCTTCGGTGATCGTATCGACCCGCTGGAACCGCTCCGGGTCGTCGGAGTACCCTTCCGAATCGTCGCCGTTGTCACTAAGGCCGGGCTCATCGAAGAGCTCTTCAAAATCGGGGGCTTCGTCGGCCTCATCGGATACAAACAGGTTGTCGCTGGTATCGAAAGAAGATCCCATGTCTTAACTATAGCATGTTCACCATATCTGTTCAGCCGGTCCGGCGGCATGACAAAAAAAGACCGCCGAGTCGGCGGTCTTTCCAATCGTGGAGGTGACGGGACTCGAACCCGTGACCCCTTGAATGCCATTCAAGTACTCTAGCCAACTGAGCTACACCCCCGATTGTGGTACGATACCGACGCATTTTTGCCGGTATACGCACCGTTGTCAACCCCGAAGCGTCAGAAGCGCATACTGTCCAGCAGGCTGCCGCCGTCGGAACCGAACGGACTGTTACCGTCCTCGCTTCGGCCGCTCGGGAGGCCGCCGAAACTCCGCTCGTCGATCTCGCTGTACAGCCGAAAGATCGTTCGGACTTCCGCCAGACGGCGCAACAACTCCCGCTCCTCCATGGCAAAGGCTCGAAAGAACTCCGTTGAAGACCGTTCGTCGATCTGAGTGCGACCGATTCCCTGGTCGTGAAAGCGCTGAAGTTCACGCAATCGATACACGGTGGTCTCGAACATCGGAAGCACGCTCCGCATGCGGATAATGGCGGGGCTCATTTCCGAGCGCAGGCGCATATCGGCTCCCAGGGAGCGCTGCCCCTGCCTCACCGCGTCTTCCAGGCGCGGGCGAAGCGCCACTAAGTCGCGGTAGGCGTTCTCGAACGTGTCCCGGGTGTCCAGGTATCGCCGGGCATAGGCCCGAATGAAGGTGGGCGCTCCGCTGCGAAACGCCCGAAGGCGGACCTCCGTCCAGGTTGAGTAGTAGCTATCGAAGTCGCCGTCGGGAACCGGCTCCGCCCGAGGTCCGCGGTCAGACAGCGCCTCCACCGCGGTTCCCGCTTCCGCCGCTATCCGGCGGCCACCGGCGGTGACCTCGACTCGTCCGTCTCTCACTCCGAAAAGCGTACCTTCATCGGGGGCAACGAGTACATCAAACTCCGTACCACGAACGCCGAGCGTGGCGGTCTGCGTTTCCACTGAGAGTGATGCGCCTCGGGATAACTCAGATACCGCCATTTCCAGCCGCCCCGACAGAAGCCGTACCGTAACCGACGTGCGATCGCCGCCGGTCACCTGCTCCACATAGTACGCCGCGTTCTCCTGGATCCTTACAGTCATATTGGAAGGAACGGTGAGTTCCACCTCTGCATACCCGTCGAAGCCGGTCTGAATCACATCGAGATTGAGAATCGCCTCGCCGATATCTATCTCTTGTTCCTCGCGTATTTCCCCGTCCCGCAGGAGCTGGACGTCGCCCTCGACGTACGTCAGCCGTCCCACTTGCTGGGCGATTGTCGTGGCTGCAGCGAGTGTCAGAAGAACCATTGTCATTACCGGCAGGACCCGGGATCGTCCCACGTGCATAAATCACTCCTCCCTGGCGATAGCCAGGCTATAGTGGTACCTTCCATCGGATGTGGCATACCTGGCAACCACCAAAAAGCCGGAGAGCGTCGCCTGCGCCTCTTCGGCACGAGTCACCGAACCGATCGTTCCCCGACTTTCCACGGAACGTCGATCTTCCACCATGCGCAGCGTGCTTCCCCTCTGAATGAGAATCGCCTTGAGCGCTTCCTGGTCCGTGAAGTCTATTGTGTCCCGTAACGTCCGGCGTTGCTGTGCCGTTCCCACCGCCACCAGATAACCGGGAACCTCCGGCGTACCGGCGACCCAGGCGGGAGCCGGTCCCGCGGTACCGCCGGGATCGATGTGATGCACATCCGGGGCCGCAGGTAAACTGGTCACGCGGGCTGTTACCAGGGTGCCCGTATCGGTTCGGGTGGATGTGAGTATGTCCACGGACTCCGTGAGCTCCGCCGCCAATTTTTCATCCCAATGGGTCGTGATGTCATCGAGATACCCGACGCCCTGGGAACCGCGCTGACTGACGTGCTGGTATATCGCGGAGGTTCGCAGGTATCGAGATGCCTGTTGTGCAATGTGTTGAACCGCCACAGCTTCCTCGTCTTCGCGGTTGCGTTTGCGATTGGCAACGCCCAGGAAGACCGGCACGCCGTTCTCCGGTCGCAAATCTCGGACGAGGGAGAGCTCGCCGGCGGTGTCCGGCGCACTCAGGGAAGTTGTCGGCTCCGGAGAGGAGCTGCAGGCGGATGTCGCTACTATGAGGCCGGCCAGAAATAATCGGGCAGAGATCGCTCGCATGCTCCAGTACTATAAACTAGGGCCGCACCACACCTCAACTGATTTGATTGACAAAGGAATGGCCCGAACCTATTCTCTACCTTTGGAGGTCTCTGTGACTATGACTGCCAATCGTATGAGAAATGCTGCGGGTATCGCCATTTTGGTAGCGATCACGGCTCTTGCGGGGTGCGCCACTCCCAGTCGTTCGGTTCAAAGAACCAGCGCCGACGCGCAGACCGATCTCAGTGGTCGCTGGAACGATACCGACGCCCGCCTGGTGGCGGAGGAAATGGTGGACGATATGCTCGAACGCCCCTGGCTCCAGCGCTTTTCTTCCAACGAGAACCGCCAACCAGTGGTGATTGTTGGTGCCGTGCGAAACCGCAGTTCGGAACACATCGACACGTCAATCTTCATTTCCGATATCGAACGTGAGCTTATCAACAGCGGTATGGTGCGCTTCGTTGCGGCTTCGGAACAACGGAAAGAGATTCGCGGTGAACGCCTCGATCAACAGACCCAGGCCGCAGAGGAGACGATTTCTCGTCTGGGAGAGGAAACCGGCGCCGACTTCATGATGCAGGGGTCGATCTCCTCCACCGTGGACGCGATAGAAGGTGAGCGGGCGGTGTTCTATCAGGTGGACATGGAGCTCATCAATATCCAGTCCAACGAGAAAGTCTGGATCGGTTCCAAGGAAATTAAGAAAATCATCGAGCAACGACGGTCCCGGTTCTAATCCGAGATACTGCGGATGAGGCGTATACGGAGCGGCTCAATACGGTGGATTGGGATGATCACTGCCGGTGTACTGA
>JBBDTM010000068.1:0-5229 GCA_040904425.1 Alkalispirochaeta sp. | reverse complement strand
TCGTTTACCTCTCCGGAAAACGCCACCAGCGTACCGTAGCGGTAGTGCTGGTGCCGGATGTAGCGGTCCATCGCCAACTTGTAGCGCACCGCCTCCTTGGACGCCTCCGACTTGTCCACCTCGTCTTCATCGTAGTCGCGGCCCTGGTGCGCCAGCTTGTACGCCACCTTGTAGGGGATGTATCCGGTGAGTACGTCCAGGATGAACCCCTCCTCGATCGCCTGACGCATCGGGTAGCTGTGGAAGGGGAGATAGCTGCCGTCGCTCTGTTGGCTGCCGAAGAGCTGCATCGTCTTGGCCTTGGGGGTGGCGGTAAAGGCGAAGTAGCTGATGTTTCCCGCCCCGTAGCGGCTATTGGCCGCCTCGGTGAGGACATCCTCCAGGGAGATCTCCTCGTCCTCATCTTTTACGGTGAACCCCAGGGCCTGCTTGAGGCCGGCAGCCGCTTTTCCGGTCTGGCTGGTATGGGCCTCATCGGCGATCACCGCAAAGGTGTGATCCTGCATCTCCTGGCTACCCAACTTCTCCAATACCTTGCCGAACGTCTGAATGGTGACGATGATAATCGGCTTCCGCTGCGCCGGCGCCTCCGCCAGTTGGGTGCTCTTGGCGCCGCCCTCGGTGGTGATGCGCTCCACCACACCCTGTTTGTGATCGAACTGGTAGATCGTGTCCTGCAGCTGCGAATCCAATACCGTGCGGTCCGTCACCACGATTACGGAGTCAAAGAGCTTCTTCTCGTCCGAGATCCACAGCGAGGAGAGATGGTGGGCCAGCCAGCCGATGGAATTACTCTTTCCGGAACCCGCGGAGTGCTGCACCAGGCGCCGCACCGCGTCGCCCGCGTGGGTGCGCACATCCGCCACCAACTGTGTCACCGCGTCCCACTGGTGGAAGCGGGGAAAAATCAGCGTCTGCTTCCCGGCATCACTCTCCTCGAGATGGACAAATTTGGCCAGGATATGGAGCCACGCATCGCGCTGCAGTACGCGTTCCCAGAGGTAGGCGGTCTTGTACCCATCGGGGTTAGGGGGATTGCCCGCACCCTCCTGGTAGCCCCGGTTGAACGGTAAGAAACGCGTGTGAGCCCCCGCGAGGCGGGTTGCCATGTACACCTCTTCAGTGCTCACCGCAAAGTGCACGATCGCCCGGGAGCGGAACTGCAACAGCGGCTCCCGTTTGCGGGTGGTGGGGTCGCCTACGGGACGATTAAAGCGATACTGCCGGATCGCGTCATGCACCGACTGGGTAAACTGCGTCTTGAGTTCCAAGGTGGCCACCGGCAGCCCGTTCACAAACAGGACTAAATCTATGCTCTCGGCGGGCCGGTGGGGAGAGTAGTGCACCTGCCGCACCACTCGACAGCGAATCGCCTCGTACCGCGCTACCGCCTCCGGATTGTTGCCCGAAGCGGGGCGGGAGGTCATCATCGCCAGGCGCGTGCTCGGCGTCGTAGCGGGCGGGATCGCCGCCCAGCCAGTCGTGGTCGGTGAGGTGCGCAACAACGTCGTCTTCAAAGTACTTTTCGGTGTGGAGATCGCTCACGCCGGTAGTGCAGCACACCATAGAGATGGATCTCCAAAAGAGTGATTAATGGTTGAGGCGCATAGTGCGACCTAATTGAGTGAGACTCCCCTGCACCGTGACGGTGGAGGCTGGGTTCTGTGGGAAGAAGGTCCTATGTGGCCCAGTTTACTACCAAGAGACCCGGGACCCTGGAGAAGTGTTTCTCGTTGTTCGTCACCAAGGTGAGGTTGTGGGATAGTGCGGTTGCGGCGATCAGCAGATCCATGTCATCGAGCGGTGTTCCTGCTATCTGTAGATCGGCCTTGAGCCCAACAAATGTCTCGATCACCGACTGTGTCACCGGCAGGATCGGGTAGATCTCTGCGGCTCTATGCGCGGTTCCCTTTGAAACTATAAATGATGATGTCGGTATCAATCAAATACACGGTCTTCACCTGCGAATCGAGTACTGTTGCTACGGCTACCACGAATATCGCTGATGATTTCGTCTGCGGCTCGGTCATCGCTCCACGCACCGGCCAGCGCGAGAAACTCGTCGGTGGGGTTCACGTCAAAGGTATTTGGACGTGCAAGGTACTTCTCCAGAATGAGAATTACCTCTTGACTGATGGAGCGCTTCTCGCGACTGGCACGTTCGCGAAGTGATTTGTAGAGTCGGTCGTCAATATCTCGGACTTGAAGGTCGGCCATTTTCACGCCTCCACCACAACATTACGACGAGTGCATGCATAACATCTACACATTCATAATGTGGATGGAAGGCGGCCACCTGAGACAGACATCCCACCGGAACGCCCGACGCCCGTTTGATATCCTACTCCCGGAATCAATCCGCATCCGTACGGAATGAGCGTGCCGGCGACAACTGAGGAGATCAGCCGGCTGTCCGAAATCACCGGTGTACACAAAAGCTTGGATACCTCGCTGTACCAGACAGGTCGTGTCCGAAACAAGCTTTGGCTTCTTACGACAAGCTGAGCTGCGTGGCGACAGCCACGACAACTGGAGCGAGGTGTTATACCGCCGCATCACACAAATTTTTCGACGGATACATCGAAGAACACCGCCAGTTTCTTCGCCACATTCTTGCTGATCGATCGGTGGTCATTTTCCATATTCGAAATGTTTTGGCGGGTCAGATTTCCGAGTTTTTCCGCCAATTGGTCCTGCGTCATCCCATACATCTGTCGATACATCCGCATGTTTTCTCCCGGGGTCATTGTTTTCCGGATCGACTGGTACCAATCACTTTTTGTCACCTCTACGAGTTCATTATCTTCGTCTTCGATGACTTCGATCTCTCCATACTGGTCTTGCAAAAACCGAACCAGCGAACCGCCGATTTCTCCCTCAAGTCTAATATGGGGCTTTTTCACGACTACCTGCATAGTACACCTCGATTTCCATCTCTCCATCTTCTACACGCCAACATGCCACCCATGAATAGGAGAGATGGCAATGGTATTCTCGATCGGATAATTTGCTGAAGTTGCGCCATTCGGTTCTTATCGGGCCTTTCCTGATCAGATCTTCGACCAAATTGGCGAACACGACTTGTTCTTTCCGCGGCATCTTTCCGACCTGTTTCTCCACCTTTCGGCGGAAGAATACGCGCCACGTTTCGTTCGGATTTTCAGTCATGGTCCGGTGTTCCGACACCAAATCAAATTTTCACCACGCAACAAGGGTAACCATATATTGGTTATTTTGCAATCGCTTCTTCAACGGCGGTATAACGACAAGCTGAGCTGCGTGGCGTTAGGCGGGCACGGTTCTTGCCCAGTTGGTTTTACCGTTTTCCGGCAACGTTGGCCAGGGAGCAAGAACCGTGAACGTAGCCACGTCTGCTCGAGCGGCCATGTTATGCAGATTCGTCCATATTGGGACGTTTAATGGTTAGAAGCTGGCTATTCGATCGGTAGGCGTCGGACCCGAATACGATCGTCTCGCACCGTCACGATGCAGCCTGTTTCCAATCTGGATTCGTAACGTTTTGCGATCTCGAGCAGCTGAGAGGCGATCTCCGAAGGGTGTAAACCACTGGTCCGACGAAACAGCACGAATGAAGGGCGCGGTCGGTCCCGTGCAGCCAACAACGCGCCGAAATCAGTGTCTGCTGATACGATGACGCGATCCTCGTGCTCCGCCAGCTCAAACACTGTTGTATCAGGTTCCGCTTGCAGCCCTCTTTCGCGCAGGTGGACTGCGTCGTGTCCTGCATCGCTCAATGCGACAGCTATGATTGGCGAAAGGGCATTATCAACGAGAAACCGCATCAGGAATGGGCTGTGACGATTTCCTCGTCCTTCGTCAGCGCCGCCGCGTATCGGAGTGCTTGCGCGATATCCTCGTTTTCCAAATCAGGATACGCCTCCAGGATTTCGTGTGAGGTCATCCCATCGGCAATCATCCCGACAACCGTCGCAACGGGAATACGAAGCCCACGAATACACGCGACCCCGCCCATTTTGTTGTTATCGGCCGTTATGCGATCAAACATTCAAACTCCTCTTTCTATATTAGTCCGGCGATGTGGCCTGTGTCACCGTAAACGTTACATCCGCCATACCATCAAGACTCGTACGCGATTTCGATTAGATTTCCATCCGGATCGGCGACCATAGCTGATCGCATCTTCCACGGCTCGTCGCGTGGTCCGTAGACAACCGCCGCACCCAAGGATCTCATCCGTTCGAACTCGACATCAACGTTGGTTCTGTCGCCAACATTGACGGCCAACTCAAACGTTCCGTTCAATCCTGACGGGAACGATGGTTCTTGTCCCAATAGCGTCGGCAGTTTTTGACGTTCAAACGCCGTCATCTTCGGAAGATCCGAGACGAAAAGCCCGATCATGTTCAATCTCGTTCCCATGCGCCAATTCTAACGAATTGTCCCTGGCAGCAACAGAGTCGCGCGATCTGAGTCGCTGAATCTGCATAACATATTCCATTCCCGACTTTTCCCACTTCGCCGCCCCGAAGGAGCATTACACTGCAACATCACGCCGCCCGCCGGCCGCACTCTGCATTCCCCCTCACATCACCCGCCTAACCCGATTCTCCAGCAAATACCCCTGAAACGTGTAATCATGCACCGCCTTCCCGTCTCGACGCTCTGCCGCTGACGGATCCGTCGCAATGAAAAAGTGATACCGCCCACTCGCGTACTGCTGCGCCAGCTTTGCTATCTCCTCCCGTGTCACCAGCCACACCCGGTTGGTGGACAGATCCACGAACGCAAACATCTCCGCCGGCGAATCATCCGGCACCCACCAGTCCAGCGCCGGCGTCCCCTTGCCACCACCCGACTTCGGCCGCAGGTTCGCCTTCACCTGGATCATGACGGCATCGTTCCGCCGTGCCGAATTCGCCATCAGATCAATCCCCGTGTCCGTCGTCAGCGGCGCCGACTCAATCCCGTACAACAACAACTGCTCCTGCACCAGGAGTTCCCCTGCACGTCCTATCTGTGCCGTTGTGAGTTTCATCGGGGGGTCTCCGGACGGGAATTCAAGCTCGAACCTGACGGCCTGGCCGTTCGCTCCGCTCTCTCCTCGGATCAGGCGCGGACCCACCGGACCGCGCCGACACCCATGAGTCCCGGTTCCGCGATGCCCGGCACCTGCAGCTTGCCGGCTACATTCCGTGAGCCGGGTGTGCGGAGGCGTCTATCGGCCGAACCTCAGACGCTCAAGCATCG
>JBBDTM010000067.1:0-31294 GCA_040904425.1 Alkalispirochaeta sp. | reverse complement strand
TGGTCATTTGGACATAAAATACTCTATGGGGGCGACGACATCCAGGGTCGTACCGGAAGCGCATAGCGCTGAGGAACGATCCCGACACCGCAGGTAAGGCGTGGACCGGACCGAAGGGAGGACCACGCCGAGGCGGAGGCTCGAAGAGCCGGAGCTCGTCGCCAGACTCCAGCTGCGTATCGCAGTCCGAAGGACGAGAAACGCAGCGACACGTTTTTTATTGCCCGCGTGATAACGCGGCATCCGGCAATGGAATGATCGGTCTGGTATCGTGGCGTCATGGGCGCCGGTTTGATATAATTCGGGGCTGTGAATGACCGAACGATCGAGCCAGCCAACGGTATCCGTGAATCGGAACGATTAGCCAAACTCTATTCCTACAAGATAGTTGAGACGCCTCGGGAGCAGGATTTCGATGATGTGGCTGAGCTCGCGGCGTATATTGGAGAGGCTCCGGTTGCGTATATCGGGTTCTTGAGTGCTACAGAACAATGGTTCAAGGCATCTGTCGGTTTTTCCGTAGAGCGGGTCCCGCGAGGTGACACGTACTGCCAGCAAATTCTGGGCAGTGGCAAGCCTCTGATGATTCCTGACACTCGGGCTGATCACACCTTCCGTCCTCATTCCGGTATTCCTGAAATTGAAGATCAAACGAGCCGTCTTCGCCGAGAGATTCGTTTCTACGTGGGTGTACCGATCGAGTCTGACGACGGGCACGTGCTTGGCACGCTCTGCGTGGTTGACTATGAACCGCGACGGGACGTTCCGACCACGACTGTGAGCATGTTGGAACGGCTCGCCCGGCAGGTCAGCGGACAGCTCGAATTGCGACGAGCGAATCGTCTGCTCTACGACGAGCGGGATATGTTCTCCGTGTTGTTTGAAGCTGCGCCCGCCCCACTGGTGCTTGTGCGGGACGGACGGATCGTGCGGGCCAATTACGCCTTTGCCATGATGGTTACCAACGAAGAGGTCTCGGCTTTGGAAGGGCAAGACGTTTCGACATTCTTCGAGGAGCTTCCGGGGTCTAGTGGTGAGGGGCTGAGGACTGAGGTTAGGGATGAGCTCGGAGGTAGGACTCCTGTTCTCGCGTACGTGACGCGGCTCAAGTCAAGGGACGGCGTCTACGAACTGGTAGCGGTGAACGATATCACTGATCGGATCGAGAAGGAACGGATCCTGACGGAGCAGCGGCAGAAGGCGGAGAATGCCAACCGGATCAAGGATACATTTCTTTCACTGGTGTCGCACGATCTGCGTTCTCCACTGTCTGGTATCTTTACGATGTTAGATCTTCTTTCAAAGGCATCGGACTCGTTTTCACCCGAGGAGTTGCAGGAAACGATCTATGAGATGCGGACGTCTGCCTCCGTCTTAGTGGAGATGATCAATCAATTGCTGAATATTCATCGGCTACAGAGCGGTCACGTTGAGTTGCAACTCGAGCCGGTATCTCTGAAGACGGTCTGTGAGCAGGTCACGCTCACGTTGCGGAGTCAGTTTGCGGAGAAGGACGTCAGTCTTGATTTTGACATACCGGATGATGCCGGGATCATCGCCGATGCGGGCCTCTTGCGGGAGGCGGTGTTCAATCTCGTGAGCAATGCGGCCAAGTTTTCCGATTCCCACGGGCATGTTCGAGTATGCGCTCGTGACAGGTGGATCGCTGTGGAAGATGACGGCAACGGAGTGGCTGAGGAAGATCGTCCGGATCTTTTTCGCCACGAGGTTAAGACCAGTCGCCCCGGTTCCGCAGGCGAACGGGGCACCGGGCTGGGACTGCCGCTGGTGGCGGACATCATGGAGGCTCATGGCGGACGTGTCTTCCTGGACGAGGAGTATGATCGCGGGGCACGATTTGTTCTCGAGTTCCCCGAACTGTCTCCCACTGATTACCAAGAATAGAAAAGGCCCCCGGAAGTTTGGCTTCCGGGGGCCGATTTTTTTGCCTAATTCTTCCGGCCGGCGGTTGTATCGTCTCGCCGGTCAGTAGTATTGCGGGATTCTACTCGTCGGAACTGTCGGCGAGTTTCTGAAGATCCTCGAAGCGACGCTTGTTGTCGTTCTCCGCGAGGTTCTGCAGGCGCTCCGCCTCTTCCGGCTTCGCCAGTTCCAGTGCTCGGTAGCGAATCTCCGCGCCGGTGTAGACCTTGAAATCGACCGTCTTCTCCGGAGTCTCCCACGTGAAGGGATTCTGCCCAACCAGCTCGTTCGCCGGATTGTACCGGTACAGCGGCCAGTAGCCGGAAAGCGAAGCGTTCTTGGACTGCTTCACGGAGTTCTTCATGTCGTATCCGTGGGCGATGCACGGACTGTATGCCATGATGATTGACGGTCCATCGTACGCCTCAGCCTCGGTGATCGCTCTCAGCACCTGTTCCCGGTCCTGTGCCATATTCACGCTGGCCACGTATACGTGTCCGTAGGTGGTCATCATCAGTCCAAGATTCTTTTTCCCGGTTTTCTTGCCGTCCGCGGCGAACTTCGCGATTGCACCGCGGGGCGTTGCCTTGGACGACTGTCCGCCGGTATTGGAGTAGACCTCGGTGTCCATCACCAGCACGTTCACGTTCTTCTGCTGCGCCATTACATGGTCCAGACCACCGTAGCCGATGTCATAGGCCCAACCGTCTCCTCCGAAGATCCATACCGACTTCTCGATCAGGTAGTCACCGAGTTCGATGATCTTGGCGATGATCGGCTTTGTCTCGGTGGTGGCGTTCTTCTGTGCCGCCGTTAGGAGAGAGCGCGTCTTTTCCGCCGCTTCCTTGGCCTCGCGGTTTACACTCTTCCAGAGGTCCAGGTTCTTCTTGAGAGCAGCCGTCAGCTCACCGGTGGTGCCTTTCTCAAGCAGGTTCTCAATATTTGACTTGAGCTGGTTCCGGTTGCTGTCTACTGCCAGACGCATGCCGAAGCCGTACTCAGCGTTGTCCTCAAAGAGGCTGTTGGCCCAGACGGGACCGTAGCCCTTGCTGTCAGTGGTATACGGCACTGCCGGGAACGTACCGCCGTAAATCGAGGAACACCCGGTGGCGTTGGCGATCATCATGCGATCACCGTAGAGCTGCGCGATGAGGTGTACGTACGGAACCTCACCACAACCCATGCAGCTGCCGGGATACTCAAAGTAGGGCTCATCCCACTGCACGTCGAGGTTGGCCACCAGGTCGCTCTTGGAAGCCCACTTGGTAATCACCGGACCCGGGCGACCGCCCTGTTCGATTCGTTTGGTGCCACTGGGAATCCGACCGTCCACCGGCATTTGGCTGACGGAGATGTTATCTCCCTTCATACGCCAGATCGGATCGACGATCTTCTTGGCGAAGTCGCCGGCATCATCCGGCAGGAGCTTGATCATATCTGCGGAGGCTTCGGCCTTCTTGGGTACCGGCACTTCCTTAACTGCATCGGCGGCCATGTCGATCGCCTTCCAGTTCATCTCAACGATTTCGCGGCCCTTCTGGGCGAACTGCTTCTCGACGTACTTCTTGACCAGCTCCAACGCCTTGTCCGGATCGATCACCTTGGCGAGTTTGAAGAACGCCACCTGCATGACCGTGTTAATCCGGTTTCCAAGCCCCGCTTCTTTGGCGAGCTTAAACGCGTCTACCGCGTACACCTTGACGTCCTTCTTGATGATCTCATCCTGCATCTCCTTGGTGAACGTGCTGAACACGTTCTGCGGATCTTCGGAGGTGTTGATCAGGAACGTACCGCCCTTGGAGATTCCTTCCAGGATGTGGAATCGACCGATGTACTGAGGTCGGTGGAGGGCGATGAAGTCACTGGTGGTGAGTAGATATTCGGATTGAATCGGTTTATCGCCGAAACGAAGGTGACTGACGGTGTATCCACCGGACTTGTTGGAGTCATAGCTGAAGTACGCTTGCACAAACTTGTCTGTCTCGGCACCGATGATCTTAATCGAGTTCTTGTTGGCGCTGACCGTTCCGTCGGAGCCGTATCCCCAGAACTTACAGCGAACGATTCCATCCTGCTCAACATCGATGACATCGTCCACGGGAATGCTCTTATGGGAAAGATCGTCGTTGATACCGACGGTGAAGTCGTGGAACGCCTTGCCGCTGAGGTGGTCGAATACCGCCTTGACCATGGCAGGCGTGAACTCTTTGCTGGAAAGACCGTAGCGGCCACCGATAATCTCAATATCACTCTTGGCAAACGTCTGGAAGATGTCCAGATAGAGTGGTTCTCCGGGGGCTCCGGGTTCTTTGGTGCGATCCAGTACCGCAATCTGTTTCACCGTGTCGGGAAGTGCGGCTTTAAGATCCTCTGCGGACCAGGGCCGATAGAGGCGGACCTTAATGAGTCCTACCTTCTCCCCGTTCTTTACCAGGTGATTAACGGTCTCTTCCGCGGTTTCCATACTGCTGCCCATGCCGACGATTACTTTCTCGGCATCCTTGGCGCCGACGTACTCGAAGAGGTCGTAGCTTCGACCGGTCTTCTTCTCGAGCATCTTCATGTACTTCTTCACGATTCCGGGAACCGCATCGTAGAAGTTGTTTACCGTCTCGCGACCCTGGAAGTACACGTCTGGATTCTGCGCGCCAACCTTTACCATCGGGTCTTCCGGTCGCATGCCGACTTTACGGAACTCTTCCACATACTTCATGTCCAGCATGCTGCGGAGCGTCTCGTAGTCCAGCTCTTCGACTTTCTGCATTGAGTGGCTGGTACGGAATCCATCGAAGAAGTGTACAAACGGAGCGCGTGATTCCAGCGCCGACAGATGGGCGATCGCCGCCATGTCCTGCGCTTCCTGCACGTTGTTGCTGGCGAGGAGGGAGAATCCGGTTTGTCGAACACCCATGACGTCGGAGTGGTCACCAAAAATGGACAACGACTGCGCCGCAATCGATCGGGCGGAAACATGAAAGACTGCGGGAAGAAGCTCCCCGGCGATCTTGTACATGTTCGGGATCATCAGAAGCAGGCCTTGGCTGGCCGTATAAGTAGTGGTCAACGCTCCACCGGTGAGCGATCCGTGAACGGCACCGGCGGCACCTGCTTCACTCTGCATTTCGATAATTTCCAGCGGTTGACCGAAAAGGTTCTTCTTCCCTTGTGCGGACCACGCATCGGCGTGTTCCCCCATGGGTGAACTCGGTGTAATCGGGTAAATCGCTGCGACTTCACTGAACGCGTAGGCGATCCGTGATGCCGCTTCGTTCCCGTCGAGGGTTATAAAGTTCTTTGGCATAGCACGTTCCTTTGTTGCCAGGTTTTTCGTCTACCAACCGCCGACACGACGGGGCGAGACGAATGATCTGTACGGGAGATTTGTTATCGTCACTATAGACCGATTTTTTGGATGATGCAAGCGTGGGAGATCAGAGTGCGCTCTTTGTTGCAACTCATTTCACGATAATACGCCCCGGCTACTCGTAGAGCAGGCGCTGGTATTCCAGCGTTGCAAACGTGGCGACTAACCGTTCCGATGGAGTGGCCGGTCGCCAGGAACCCTTCGGGTGGTGTACAGACGAGGGATCCTCCGAGTGGTGCAGCGCCGTGTTTGGTGCGGTGAGGGCGGTGAGGATCGTATCCACCTGCGTTGCGAACGTGACCAACCCGAACCGCTGCTCCACCCCGGAGTGCGCCGCCCCGGGGCGGCGGTGTAGGGCGTTTTCGATCTGCCGGAAGAGATCCTCATTTAGAGCGCGGATTTCCCGGCGAAACGAGGTGTCTCCCCGCATGTCTTTCAGATATGTGAACTGCATATGGGGCAGGAGGAACGAGAAATCGATCGTCTCCGCGTCCACCATGCTATCCACGTCCTGATGGAGCTGGGCGACGATCTCCGCCGGTATATGGGGTGCCAGGCGGTCTATGCGTTCGGTGTATCGAAAACGCAATAACGCTTGCGGTCCCGACAACGACGGACTGCTGTTGGGTACCCGGATCTGTTGGTAGAAGGCGTGGGGCCACTCCTGGTAGAGGTCCTCCACATCCCGCAACACCGGCAGTCGCCGCGCTACCAACGGCGTTCCCTGAAGAAGCGGGTCAATGAACTGGTAGCCGAAGCCTTCCTGCACCGACGTGGAAACGATCGCATCGGCGGTATGCTGAACATCCTCGAAGGTGAGCCCCACCTCATCGAGACGAGTTCCGATACCCCACAGCCCCGGTATCGTGCCGTCCTGGAACGCGTGCTGCACCATCTGGGAGTACTGCTTCTCCGCCTGAGAGACTCCCGGTAACGTTACAACGAGAGATGCCGGTTGTGAGAGCCCCATGGTGAGGAGCGCCGCCTCGAAGACGTTCTTGCGCCGAATCGTCCGCACCGGGTAAAGCAGGAACAGATCGTCGCGGTGAAAACGGGCAAACTCCGCATCAAACCGTTCCGCCAGTCGCTTGCGGACGTCCCGGGACCGCCGCTCATCGGTGGAGGCGGGGCCGGTCGGTACCGGATTGGGCAAATAGTGAACGTTACCAACACCGGCATCACGCAGATAATCCCGATCGCGGGAGTTAATCGTGACGTAGGTCACGTTGGGCAGAGCGGGGTACAAGTCGCTGATGCCCGACTGCCGCAGGTAGCGGAGATTGGAATACCGGCCGCACTCCGGAAAGTCATGAATCTGGAGTACGATACGTTGCTCGGGGTGAGCGCTCGCGATCTCCAGCACGGCCCGCGTGAACGCGGGATTCTTCCCCAGGTGGTAGTTATGAATCCACCAAATGTTGTCTCCACCCCAGCGGGCGCGCAGTTCCTCCGAGATCCGCCGGGCCAGGACTTCCGCTCCGGCGGCAACCTCGGCTTCACCGATCTGGCCCACGGGGCCTCCCCTATCTGCTTCATTGTGACCACCGGCCGGAACGGGAGCGTACTCGGCCAAACGTTGGCGGGACATATAGCCGATTTCCGGGAGAACCGTGACCTTCTCATCCAGCGCCAGGCGGTCAGTGTTCTCCCGACTACCGGATACGATCTCAATCTCATCGACGGTCGTGCTGTGCCGGTGGAGTGCGCGGGTCATGTGCTCGATGACTCCCGTGACTCCGCCGGGCAGCAGATGGTAGTGAAAAATGATTACGCGCATTATACCGTCCTCTTTGGCGCTCGGAATTGCGGGAAATCCGCGACTGACATATCCTTTCCCGTATGGACTCTGTTGTAACGCAACTGACCGAAGCGGTCTACCCGGACCATCCGGAGCTTCCCAACCGTATTCACGAGCTCGTAGAACGGTACCGTCCGAGAATTTCCGCCCACCGGGAGCATTTTTCCGCGAGTGCCGGTGACTTCCCGCTCTCGGCGGACGATGCGATTCTGATTACCTACGGTGACATGTTCCACGGCCCCCACGCGACGCCGTTGGAGTATCTGTACCGTTTCCTTGACGAACAGACGGAAGAGACGATCACCGGGGTGCATATCCTCCCCTTTTCTCCGTACTCTTCGGACGACGGCTTTTCCGTCATCGACTACCGTGCGGTGAATCCGAAACTGGGTTCCTGGGAGCAGATCGAACTGATCGCCGCCGAGTTCCGGCTGATGGTTGACCTTGTGCTGAACCACTGCTCCGCTGAAAGTCGGTGGTTCCAGGGATTTCTCCGGGACGAAGAACCGTACCGAGAGTATTTTCTCACCGCCGATCCCCACGGAGACTACAGTATGGTGGTTCGGCCGCGGTCGCTGCCTCTGCTGACCCCCGTGCACACGGAGCACGGTACCGAACACGTCTGGACGACGTTCAGCGAGGATCAGATCGATCTCAACTGGAAGAGTTCGCAAGTACTGCTGGAGATGCTGGATATCTTTCTTGGGTACCTGGCGCGAGGCGCGCAAATCGTCCGTCTCGATGCGATCGCGTATCTGTGGAAAGAAGTCGGGCACAGCTGTATTCACCATCCCCACACGCACCGGATCGTGAAGCTCTTTCGTCGCGTGTTGGAGCTGGTAGATCCCGCGGGGATTCTCATCACTGAGACCAATGTACCTCATCGGGAAAACGTGTCGTACTTCGGGTCCGGTGACGAGGCTCACATGGTGTACAACTTCTCGTTGCCGCCGCTTCTGCTCGACGCGGTTGTTCGAGGCAACGCGGAGCATCTCCAGGAGTGGGCTGCGGCGCTGGAAGATCCCGGCCCCGGGGCCTCATTTTTCAATTTCTGTGCCAGTCATGATGGAATCGGCTTGACGCCCACCCACGGTCTGCTGAGCGATGAACAGCGGGAGTCGCTGGCGCAGGTGGTGCGGGAGCGGGGGGGGCGCGTCTCATACAAGACGACCGCTGATGGTGACATACCGTACGAGATGAATATCAACTATCTCTCCGCGGCCACCGATGCCGCGTTACCAGCGCCGCAACGCGCGGAGCAATTTCTCAGTACGCAGGCAGTGATGCTGAGCTTTGTCGGAGTTCCCGGAATCTATATCCACAGCCTGATCGGTTCCGAGAACTGGCAGAACGGTGTGGAGCAGACCGGTGCCAACCGATCGATTAATCGGGAGAAGCTGGATTTCGACGCGGTCCAGGAAGAAATTGCCGACGAGACCACTGTCCGCGCTATGGTCTTTTCCGGATACAAACAGCTGCTTCGGGCGCGCGCGGGCCATGCCGCGTTTCATCCGCGCAGTCCTCAGAACGTGGTAGCCAGTGATCATCGCCTGTTCGTACTGCTCCGCGGCCCCTACCGGGAGGAGGTGGACGACACCGAGGAGTCGATCCTCGCTATTCATAACCTGTCGTCGGACGTTGTGGAGTTTCGCGACCGCCGGGATAAGTATCCATGGTCCGACACCGGGGTGCTACGGGATCTGGTAACGGATGATCTGGTGGTTCCCACGGCGGAGGGGGCGCTCTTCTCGCTCGAGCTGGAGCCCTACGAGGTGTTGTGGCTGCAATTCTGACCGTCGCGCAGATCGTCGCCAGAACGGTCGTTGTTCGGGGGGCGGTAATGGTGGCGGTACTGATCCTGGTCTCATCGCTTTCCGCGCAGACCCCCCTGCCTCCCGATGCGATCGATCCGCCGGCGTGGCCGCGGTCCGGTGGAATCTACCCCGCTCCCGAGCCGTTTACGCTGAACGGGTACGACGCGCTGCAGGCGATGGCGATGATCCGTCGTGAGGGATTGCTCATCGAGCGCACCGGGTCCGGTCGCGAAATCGTTGTGGTGGACTCTATCGAGGCGGTGCCGGCGGATCCGGTCGAGGAATACCCTCCCCAGCACCGGCAGCGGTGGGACCTGCTGCTGAACGGCGAACCGCTCCGCTGGGACTCCACCTATATCGAGTATGGAGGACGCCTGTTGAGCTTACGATTGCTCTTCACGTACCGAAATCAGCGTCCCGTTCCCGATATTCCCTACGTGCTGGAGTAGCGCGGCACCTTCAGTACGCGCTCATTCCAATCCATAGAAGCTGCGCACGATATACCACAGCTTTTCCTCAAGGTTTCGGTACGAAAAGTACTTAAGACCGAGTTCGTAATTGGCCTGTACCATCTCTTCCACCTGCGCCGGGTCATCAAGAAGAGCCTGCGTTTGCCGTACCGTGTCTTCGGACACAAAATCATCCATCTCCACCACCCGAAACCCGAGGGGCTTTATGTCGTGGGAATAGATCGAATAATTGTTGACGACGATCGGTTTACGGAAGTAGATCGCTTCCAGAAACGCGTTTCCGAAACCTTCGAAGACCGACGGATACGTCACCAGATCGGCGTGGGGGTATACATCTTCAAGACTGTAGACCTTCCGGCCGTCCCGTGTTCGTTTTCGCACATCGGCGATGATATCGTCCACGAAGATCGCCCGAATCCCGAGCATCTCCGAGTACTCTTTGATTCGCCGCTGGTACTCGTATCCCTCATCGCCCGAGGCGTGAGAGATGACAAGCGCCGCTTTTCTCCCGAGCCGCGCCACCAGCTCTATGGCGTGTTCTATTCCTTTCCTCTGCACGACGCGCGTCGGTTGCAGCACAAAGAGCTCGTCCTCCGCGATGCCCAGCACCTGTCGGACGTCTTTGTTGTAGTCATCGATACCGGGGGCGGCGGTCTCAAAATCCATTACGTTGGGAATCAGGGTCGAACTGATGCCGGTGCGCAGTGCCAGCTGGTTTCGGCCGGAGGAGTTGATCACCACATGGTGGATACTGGGAAGGTGCGGTGGATAGCAGGCGTTGAGGTAGTCCCAGACGCAATTTACGAGGAACCGCTTCCGTTCCCAGAAGAAATCGTGGTGGTGGGCGATCGTGTTAATGCCGGTTTCAGCGATAAATTCGGTGAGAGCCATGCCCAGGGGTACGTTCAGCGGGATCGTGAGCGCGTTCTCCGGTATAAGAATGTCGATCTTGAAACGGTCCACGAAATCGTACAAGGACCCCTTGATCTGCTCGCGGTGTTCGTGGAGCGTTTCCGTAAGTTTCTGGGGTCGGTTCTTTCGCGAAAAGCATTCCTGATACGTCTCACGGACTTCCGGTTCCTGGAAGTGGAAAAAGGGGGCCACCATGCTCACCTCGTCGGAGGCATCCACTTCGCCGCCGAGATAGTAGCAATTGCAGTTGTTTCGGGTGAGAATCTCAGCCCACTTGCTGGTTTCCAGGGACACCCCGTCGGTTCCGGCGATGCGAAAGGAAACAAACCCTACGTTCTTCTTCATGGAGCAAGTGTAGGCCCGGGAAGATACCGGCGCAACTATAAATGCCGTTGTGGGTGGGATTCAGATGTATCGATTCAGCTCGGAGAGCATCTCCGTGGCGCGTCCCTGGAGAAATACGTCGGTGATCGCCTCGGTGTAGGTGGTGCGGACCGTGTTGATCTCGATGATCGTGGCGCGGTTCTGGTGAGCGATCTGCGGCAAGCGAGCGGCGGGATACACCTCACCGGTGGTGCCGACGATCAAAAACACGTCCGCTGTGCGAGCAGCGTGCTCCGCGCGACGGGCGGCCTCCGCCGGAATGCCCTCTCCAAAGAACACGAAGTCCGGCTTCAGGAGTCCCCCCTGGTCCGACATCGGAGGAAGTGAATCCAACCGGGCCTCCGTTGCTGGGACGCGGGTGCCGGATTCCGTGCACACCAGCATCCGGCTATTCCCGTGATACTCAATCGATTCCCGTGTGCCGGCAGCGGTGTGCAGATTGTCGATGTTCTGGGTGATCAGCGTCTTGAGTAGACCAACCTCCTCCCAGTACGCCAACACCTTGTGGGCGAGGTTGGGCTCGGCGTGCTCGAAGTTTTCATAGAAAATCTCTCGGATCACACGCCACGAATCCTCCGGGTTGCGGAGAAAGTATCCGATCTCGAGTACTTGCGGATCGTAGCGATCCCATAACCCCCCGTCACCCCGAAAGGAGGGAATGCCACTTTCCACGGAGATGCCGGCCCCAGTAAACGCCACAAGGTGATCTGCCCCGTGGATGATATCCGCGGTGTAGCGAAAATGATCGTCGGATTCGCTCATTTTACCAGCCTGGAAATCGCCTTGAACTCGTCGGTACCGCTGACGCGGGCGATCTCGAAGAGGACCGACTCGACTGAGGTAATCCGGCCGCCCTCCCGCTCGATACGACGGGCGGCGATCTCCTGGTCCCGGGCGTTTCTACTGGAGGTGGCGTCGAGCACCACCACCGGTTCGTAGCCGGCATCCAGAAGGTCCAGCGTCGTTTGCAGCACGCACACGTGCGCCTCAATGCCCGCGATCAGGACCGTTCGGCGACCGTGTTCCTTCAGCCGTTGCGAGAAATCTTCCTCGTCGCAGCAACTGAACGCAGATTTTATGATCGGGTGGTACCGGTTATCCAGGGCGGTCCGTACCGGTTCGATCGTCGTTCCGAGTCCCTTTGGATACTGCTCGGTCACCAGCATCGGAAGATCCAGCACGGTGAGACCCCGAATAAACGTCTGGATCTTGGCCAGCACCTTCTCGGCGTCGTGCATGTGGGGATACAGCCGTTCCTGAACATCGACGATCGCTGCAATTGTATTGTCACGAGTGACACGCATGCTGCTATTATGCAGGAATGCGCGATTTCTTTGAACTGCCCCCGGTGCTCCTGCAGAATATCGTCCTGGGTCCCGTGACATTACCGTTTACCGTGTGGGAGCTGGTGATGTAGTTCCTCGTGCCGGTCGTGGGGGTATCGGTCGGGCTGTATGTGCTGGTGGTCATCGTACGACGTACCCTGCGGCGTACTGCCCTCGACGACGAGGCGCGTCGCCGCGTGACGCATTGGACAGGCAGGATCGCCCGCATCTTCCTGGTGGTGACGGTGGCGGCGTTGGGTTCCCGACTCCTGGGGGCGGAGGTTATCCGCTGGACCGGAATTCTCCTGCGCCTTCTCAGTCAGCCGTTCTACACCTCCGGAAGCACGGAGATTTCCCTCGTTACTCTGATCCTGGTGATTCCCGTCTTCTATTTTGCCGGATGGCTATCACGCGTGACGCGGCAGATGATGGAACGCGGGCTGGTGCGCCGGTTGAACCTGGATCCGGCGCGGGCCTTTTCGCTGCTCAACGTGTCCCGATTCGCCGTGATGGGCGTCGCCGTCGTGGTGGGGCTGAGCATCCTTGGAATCAACCTCTCATCCTTGGCGGTTCTCTTCGGAGTTCTTGGTATTGGTATCGGTTTCGGTCTTCAGCAAGCGGTGGGGGACATGTTCGCCGGGCTGGTCATCATTTTCTCCCGCCCGATAAAGGAGGGAGACCGGGTACTGATCGACGAGATCGAGGGAACCGTGCTGCAGATCAAGCTGCTGCACACGGTGGTGAACACCGTAACCCACGAGACGATTATTATTCCCAACTCCAAGATTACCGGAAACACGATGCACAACTATTCCTATGACGATGTTTCGATATTGCTGTGCACTCCGGTGCAGGTGAGTTATCGGAGTGATCTGGACAAAGTAGGACGAGTATTACTGGAGATTGCCAATCGCAATCCCTGGGCGTATGAAGGTCGGGATCACCGCTATCGGGTGTCGTCGTTTGACGACTCCGGGATCACGGTCAAGCTGTGTACTTGGATTCGCGATGCCCATGAGCGAGTTCCGGCGCTGAGCTGGACCAATCTGGAGATCTGGCGGGCGTTTCGGGAACATGAAATTGAGATTCCCTTTCCTCAAGTGGATCTCCACGTCAAAGAAGGGGGGCGGGGAAGCGGCAGTACTCAGATCTCCGATTCAGGCGGAGACTTCATTCCCTGACATCAGCTGTTCTACTTTGGCCGGATCCTTTTCAAGAATACTCTTGAGCGTGATACTGTCAAAGTAGGAAATGATGTGGTCCGAAGCGTCCTGCCACACCGAGTAGATGGGACAGCGGTCCATCCGCTCGCACGGATCTACTCCTTCCGTCTCGGTGCACGCGGTGCACGGCGTAAGGTCCAGTCCCTCGTCGACGGCGACAAAGATGTCCTTTATGGTAATCTCTTCCGGCTGTTTGACGGGCACGAATCCACCCCCCGGACCGCGGACGGAACCGATAATACCGGCCTTCTTGAGTCGAAAGAAGATCTGCTCAAGAAACTCCGGAGAGATATTCTCCTCGGCGGCGATCGCTTTGATCGGACGTGGTTTGCCGGTAAACGAGGCCGCGAGGTTGGTCATTGCCCGCAATGCGTAACGACCCTTGGTAGTTATTCTCATGATAGAGGACAGTATAGATTGAACAAGCAAATTGCTCAAGATTGGGGAGGGGTGAATGTCAATTGTCTTAATGGTAGCGCAGGGTCCTGACGCTACCGAGGTGGAACGGATCGAGACGTCGTACGAGTCCCTGGCGGAGGCCGCCGGAGATGAGCCTGCCAATGGGGTGTATCTGGTGGCCCGAACCTACCGCGGCGGCCAGGTCCTCCAACTGGATGCCCACTTCGACCGGGTGGAGCGCTCCGCGGCGGCCCAGGGCTACACAGTGCGCGTTCCCCGGGAACAGGTGCGCACTGTGCTCCGGGAGATGCTCCGGGAGTTGGCGCCTCCCTCCGGGGACGGCCGCTTTCGGGTCACCGCGGTTCTCGATGATTCTCCGTGGTTCCGCCTGGCCATGGAACCTGCCGCTGGTGTCGACCCGGATCTGCTCCGGCGCGGCGTCCATTGTACACTCCACCGCGGAACGGTGCGTTCCGACGCTGAGGTCAAGAGCACCGCTTGGATCGCGAAACGCCGAGCACTGGCCGCAGCCGAAAAATCCGGCCCGGACGCGGTGTATGAGCACCTCCTGGTCCGGGACGATGGCGCGATTCTGGAGGGCTCGGGGTCCAACTTCTACGCATGTATCGGGAAGGTGGTACACACCGCCGGAGCGGGAGTGCTTCAGGGGATCGCCCGGGGGATCGTGCTTACCGTGGTAGAGGAGATGGCTCCCAAGGTGACCGTCGATTTTCGTGCGGTGACCACGGCGGAACTGGAGGCCGGGGCGGTTGACGAGGCGTTTATCACCTCTTCCACCCGTGGGGTCGTACCGGTCCGTTCTGTCGACTCGACTGAGCTGGGTCCCCCCGGAGCGATAACCTCGGAGATTTCGCGGCGGTACGAGAAGTGGCTTGAGACCCACCTGCGACCTCTGTAGTCGGCGGTGACTTGCACCGGCGCGCGGGGCGGTCTTGTCATATCGTCATGAGCTGTTACGTGTGCGATATCGTTTCCCGCGCAGAGCGCGCGGTGTACGGCTATGAGTGCCTCTCCCGGGGTATCGCGCAGGATGGCTCGATCATTCCCCCGGCGGACCTGTTTCATCAGGCGAAGGAGCTGAAGCTCCTCTTTAACCTGGATCGGGTGGCTCGGGAAAACGCCCTGCAGAGCGCCCGCGACCATAACGTACCGGGCTATGTGTTCATCAATTTCCTTCCTAACGCGATCTACGATCCCGAATACTGCCTGCGGACAACGATGGAAAAGGCACGACAGGTGGGGATTCCCCGCGATCGGATCGTCTTCGAGATCGTAGAGTCGGAATCATTCGAGGATATCGATCATCTGAAGAAGATCCTCAGCTACTATCAGTCTCAGGGGGTGCGGACCGCGCTGGACGACATCGGCAGCGGCTACTCCTCCCTTAACACGCTGGCCACCCTCCGGCCGGACATCATGAAGTTGGATCTGCACCTGATACGCGGAATCGACGCCGACTCGCTAAAACAGTCGATCTTTGCCGGCCTTCAGCGGATTGCGAAGGACAACGAGATCATACTCCTTGCGGAGGGGGTGGAAACGGCGGAGGAGCTGGAATTCTTGCGAAGCAGTGGGGTAGACCTGGTGCAGGGATACTACTTCTCCAAGCCGTTGGACGAACCCACCTACAAGCTGCCACCCGATTTCTGATATCTAATCGGGCCGGTCGGCGTCGGCCCGGCCGAGATCCGGCTCACCCGATATCTGGCCGGCCGTGGGGTTGCGGCCATCACCCGCCGAAACTCAATCTCCACGTCCGGGCGGCCGCACCACGTGAAGCAGCTCGCCGAGGATCATGGCGGTGGCTCCCCAGACGATCTCCTCTTCGGCAAGAAAACTGGGCGCGATTAACTCACGTCCGCGGGCGTACACGCGCCGATGCGCCAGTGTGGCATCGAGCTCGCCCAGCGATCCCCGGACGATGCGCCGCACCTCCCGCGGCCGGCGGCGGAGTCGCGGCCAGAGCGTGCGCTCCGGATCGCCGCCATCGTACCACGCCACCACCGGAGTAATGAGAAAATCACTGACATCGATGTAGAGCTCGCTCAACATGCCCAGTACCGTCACCGCCTGCGACTCCAGACCGATCTCCTCCTGCGCCTCCCGAAGCGCCGTATCTACCGCCGTGCGGTCTACCGGCTCGGCGGCACCGCCGGGGAGCGAGATTTGCAGCGCGTGGGGACCTCCGTCGTCCGTGCGTTGAATAAGGGGGATCTCCGTATCCTCTTCGGACGGAACAAGTGTGATCAGCACCGCCCCGCGCCGGGTGTTCGCCGTCACCGAGCTGATTCGGTGGCGGCCGCCGGCGGGCATCATCGATTCGTGCGCGGCCGGACCCGGGAGGGGGAGTCTCATTAATCGCATGATCTCGGTGCGGTCCAACGTCACTCGGAGGTACGCTCCACATTCCGCAGGACGATCTCGATAGCTCCACCCGATTCCGTTACGGGAATTGTCAGTTCACCATCAAACTGTGATCCGAGCGTCTCCACCATGGACAGACCAAACCCGGATAGCTCTGCCGGATCGTGCGAGGAAAACCCGGGGCCGTTATCTCGTACCGATATGTGCAATGCCCCGGCGTCATCCATATTCAGATCCACCGCAATCTCCGCCTCTCCCGAAACGGGCCGGCCATACTTGATCGCATTCACCACCAGCTCGTTGACGATAATTCCTACGGGGACGGCAACCTTCCGCGGCAGTAACAGATCCTGCGCCGACAGCGTAATCGATTCACCGCGAAATTGCCGCATGAACTCCCGGAGAACCTCCCGAATACGGACGCGGCCAAACTCCTCCGTCTGGTACAACTGATCGTATATTTGGGAGACGATGGTTACCCGATGCTCCGCCTCGGATAGGGCCGCCTGCACCGCCTGCTCGGAAGAACTCCGGCTTTGCAACGACAAGAGTGATCCCACCATGGACAGATCGTTCTTGATACGGTGATGTACCTCTTGCAACAGAATCCGGCGGTTTGCAACGTCCCGTTCCAGTTCCGCAGTGCGGGCACGCTCATGTACCGCCGCCAGCGACCGGTGCACGATCACCAGCACCGCCGCCGAGACAATTACGATGACGATCGCCATCCGCTGGAGAAACGTTTCAGCCGGGGCATATAACAATCTTCGGGGGCGCGCCACGGCGAGCTCCCACTGCGAGGCAAGCCGGTAGCGAACGGTGGCGAGGTGTCCCCCGGCATCGTCTTGGTCACCACGAGTATCGTCCAGTTGCCGAGGACCGGCGCGGGCGATCGTCTCACCATCTACAGAGAGGGTCGCCGAGGTGGCGTCGAATAGCCGTGTAGCGCGGGAAAGCTGATCTCGAAGCGCTGCCAACGAGAATCCCACCAGGTCATATCCTAGCAGCCCCCCAACGGGGTCCCGGATCGGTACCGTCACGATATACGCCGCGCTGGAGTCGGTATGCATGACCGTTCCCACGATCTCCCCCGACCCCGGATGAAACTGAAGTGATTCCGGCACTCGGAGCGGGGCGCCCACCACCACCAGCGGCACGCGATTACGATCCACCCGGGTGACGGCGATTATTCCGTCGGAGGCGCGCACCGCTTCCGTCAAACGCGGTTCTGCAAACTGCCGATAGTCCTCCTGAGAAATTTCTCCCCAGACGTAACGGAGCATTTGCCGGCGGATTTCGCTGCGACTGGGAATCTGGGACGCCAGATCCACCGAATGTTCGAGGTAGCCGGTGATGGTGCTGTGGATCAACTGCGCCTCCAGCTGGAAGCGCTGGTCTATCTCGCGAAGGAGCGCCTGCCGCACCGGCATGAATAGTGCTGTCAGCGTAAGAAGAGTGACTGCGATGACTACGATCGCCGTAGCGCGCAGCAATCCTTGTCGATTTTCCAAATTCACTATGCAATTCTTGTCTAAGTATGAGCCCTATGCAAGAGGCCACGAGCCTCCCATGGGGCGAGAACTCCGGAGACCGTATCCCTCTCGGTGCTGTTGCTCAGGAGAACGCTCGTCGCGGTCCCTCCCGCCGCGCTTTCAAAGGGGCCGCCTTCCAGGCTATCCGCCACGGCGCGCGGAAGCGGTTTCTCCTCGGAAGAAAGGTTCACCACTACTGTCACCGTCTCGGTCGCCGCCGTACGACGGAACGCGATGCACGGCGATCCTCCGGTGAGCAGCTCAAACGCCCGGTTCCACTCCCTCCGTTGTAACCAGCGCGCGGTACGCATTGCCGCTTTCAATGTCCACGATCTGTGTAGCTTCCCGCAGCGGGTAGTTGGCCATGGCGATCTCGTCCGCTTCCACCAGGGAGAAGCGGAGTCGGTGTTGGTGGCAGACGTAATCGGCATAGCGCGCATCGTAGCAGGAGTGACCTGGCCGCTTGACGCTATCGACTTCCCCCAGTAACTTTGAGGTAACAATCAATCGGGGTGCTTTTCGTTACGAAAGGCTGAGATCACACCCGCAGACCTGATCCGGATAATGCCGGCGTAGGGAACCTGCCGTGGCCAGTAATTGCGCCAAGCTCAGTCTCGTAACCGCCCCGGAACACAATTCCGGGAGGTTTGTATGTTTGTTTCACAGTTATTTTCACAGGTTTCAGCTCGCGCATTGCGCGCCGGCGTAATCCTCGCAACCGTTCTGCTGTACGCGTTCTTCGGTGTCGGGGAGGTCGCCGCCGGCGGCAGCGGCGAAGACTCCAGCGGCGCGGCGGAATCACAAGCCGCGGGTAATGGGCAATCCACCGACGAGCTTATCATCTACACCTACGACGCGTTTCCCGAAGGGCTCGAGAAGGTGATCGCTGATCACTTCGAGCAGGAGTATTCCGTCTCCGTCACGATGGAACGGTTTCAGGACACCGGGGGCCTCTTCAACGAAGTGATGCTCACCCGTGGTGAAGGTGCCGCGGACCTGGTGATCGGTCTGGACAACACCTACATCGGCCGCGCCCTGGATGCGGATCTCTTTCAGCCCACGGAACCGGCCGAGATTGACGCCGTCCGGGACGACCTGATTCTCGATGACAGCAACCGCCTGGTTCCCTTCGACTACGGCAACATCGTGCTCAACTACGACAGTGAGGCGCTCTCCGATCCGCCCGCCACCTGGGAGGAGCTCCTTGACCCCTCCCTGCGGGAGTCGATCGTGCTCATGAATCCGGCAACCTCCTCACCAGGACGCAACTTTCTGTTGCTTACGATTCACCAGTTTGGCGAAGAGGGGTATCTCGACTTCTGGCGGGAGCTGGAGCCCAACATCCTCACCATCACCTCCGGCTGGTCCGATGGATACGGCCTCTACACTCAGGGGGAGGCGCCGATCGTCCTCTCCTATGAGACGAGCCCCGCCTTCCACATCGCCTTTGAGGATACCGACCGCTACAAGAACCTCGTCCTCGATGGCGTGGGATACGCCCAGATCGAGGTGATGGGCGTATTGCGGGACGCTCCCAACGCGGAAAACGCCCACCGCGCGGTGGACTTCATCCTGTCCACGGAGTTTCAGAGTGAGATTCCGCTTAACCAGTTCATGTACCCCGTTCGGGAGGATGTGGAGCTGCCGGAGTCGTTTCACCAGCTGGATCGGCCGGAGGAAACCGCGTTTATCGACGTCGCCACCGTGGATGAGAACTACGAGACGTGGCTTGAAGAATGGGAAGCGGTAATGCGGTGACCACTCCCGAGGACCGACGGCAGTACGCCCTCTTCGGAGGGCTCGCCGTCTTCTTTCTGCTCTTCTTTCTTGCTCCGGTGGGAACGGTGTTTGTCCGCGCCGCCGGGGAGACCGGTCCCGGAGCGTGGTGGTCCACCGTGGTGGATATCCTGAGCTCGTCCCGGACGCGGTCGGTGGTAACGTTTACCGTGGGGCAGGCGGCGCTCTCCGCGGCGCTGGCGGTGATCCTTGCGATGCCCGGGGCGTATCTCGTCTCGCACTTTACGTTTCCCGGTCGGCGGGTGATCTATTCCCTCTCGCTGCTCCCCTTCGTGCTTCCCAGCATAATCGTGGTGGTGGCGATGATCGGGTTTTACGGTAAGAGCGGGATTATTAACCGCATTCTCGGAACGGACTACAACCTGGTCTATAACTTCCGCGGTATCGTGCTGGCCCACGTCTTCTACAATTTCTCGCTGGCGATACGGGTAATCTCCACGGCGTGGACCGGCATCAGCCGCCGCTACCGGGAGAGTGCCGAGAGCCTGGGAGATTCCGCCGGCGGTGTCTTCTTTCGGGTAACGTTGCCGTTGTTGCTGCCGGCGATTCTCACCAGTTTCATTCTGGTCTTTATCTACTGTTTCCTCAGTTTCGGAGTGGTGCTCGTCTTCGGCGGGATCAAGTACGCCACCTTCGAAGTGGCGATCTACCGGGAAATGTTCGTGAACCTGGATCTTCCGGCGGCGGCGGTCTTTGCCCTCCTGCAGATTCTCTTCTCCGGCATTTTTATCGTGGTGAGCAGCCGGTTCATTCACCGCTCCCGGGCGGAGGCGCTGGATACCGGCACCGCGTTGCCCCCGATGCGCACCCTTGCGGCGGTGCCTCGCACCGTGATGACCGGCTATCTTGTCGTGATGGTGCTCTTTCTCCTGGGGCCCATCACCACCATGGTGATCCGGGCGTTTACCACCTCCGCCGGTACCCTCGGATTGGAGAACTTCCGGCAGCTCCTCATTCCCGGTGCGGCGGACCGCAACGTGGAGAGCATCCTCCGGAGCTCCGTGGTGGGCGTCATCGGCCGCAGCCTGCTGGTGGCCGCAGCTTCCGGTACCGTAACGTTCGCCGCCGCCACCGCCGCGGCGCTGAGTCTCCGCGGTCGCCGTACAGCCCTCATGGACAACGCGCTTCAGATACCGATCGGCATGTCGTTGGTGACGGTGGGATTGGGCCTGCGCCTGCTCTGGCAGGGGACGCTGCCGCCGGTGGTACTTATCGTTCTCGGGCAATTCTTCGTGGCGTTTCCCCTGGTCTTCCGCATTATCCGTTCCGGCGTGGAGGAGCTCAGTGACCGCATGGTTAACTCCGCGGCGATTCTCGGCGCCTCCCGCGTTCAGATTCTCCGCGATATTGAGCTGCCGCTCTTGCGGCGGACGTTTCTCAACGCCTACGCCTACGCCCTGGCGCTGCCGTTTGCGGATCTCACGATCGTCATGGCGGTGGGACGCGGCAGGATCGCTACCTTCCCCGTGGCGATCTACCGCCTCATCGGATTTCGCAGCTTTGATCTGGCGCTGGCGATGGCGGTGCTGTACATCATGTTCTGCCTGATCCTCTTCTGGATTATCGATACCACCTCCCTTCCCAAGACCCGCCCCAGGAGCGAGCGCTCATGATCACCTTTGAACACGTGTCCAAATCGTATCCCGAGTTCGCGATGCACATCGACTTCTCCATCTCCGAGGGGGAGCTGGTCTCGATTCTTGGTCCCAGCGGCAGCGGCAAGACTACCACGCTGCGGCTCATCGCCGGTTTTGAGCATCCCGACGGCGGGCGTATTCTCATCAACGACCGCGACGTCACCACGAAGAGCCCCGCGGAGCGGCAGATCGGCTACGTCTTTCAGGATTACACGCTCTTTCCGCACATGACGGTGGCCCAGAACGTGGGCTACGGCCTGCGCGTACGCCACCGTCCGGCAAAGGAGATTCGCGCCAAGATCACGGAACTCCTGGAGCTAATGGACCTCCCCGGGTACGAGGACCGCGACGTGGCCACCCTTTCCGGAGGGGAGCGGCAGCGGGTGGCGATCGCCCGGGCGCTGGCGGTGGACCCGGTCCTGCTCCTTCTGGACGAACCCTTTTCCTCGATCGATGAGGTGCTCCGTCGCGATCTTCGCGATGAGATCGTCCGGCTGCAGAAGCGGCTGGGAATTACGGTGGTGTTTGTCACGCACAGCCAGCAGGAGGCGCTGGCGATTTCCGACCGGGTAGCGGTGCTCCGCGCCGGCCACGTGATCCAGTATGACGCGGTGGAGGAGCTCTACCGCCACCCCCGCGACCGGTTTGTGGCGTCCTTTGTGGGAGAGGCAAACTTCCTGGAGCGCGAGGGCGGCACGTTAATGTTACGGCCGGAGCAGATGGAATTTGTTGAACGCCCAGGCGACGACTCGTGGCGGGAGCCGCGACAGCGGGAAGCCGCTCCCGCCCCCGGCGCGGAGGGGGCGCGTGCTACCGCGGCGGCGGTGATAGAATCGCACCAGTTTCTTGGCGCCCACCACCGTTACCAGTGCCGCTCCGATCTGGGGCCGCTCATCGTCACCTCGCCCGAGCGATACCCGGTGGGGGCGGAGGTGACGGTTGGCTATAACCCCGCGGAAGGGTGTATCCTTCCCGCACCCGACTTAGGAGAAACGCCATGAACCCCACGTATGAGTTTTACGCTCCCTTTGCTCACATTCCCAGCTGGTATGAGCTGGCCCGCATTCACTCGCCCACGCACGGGTCGTTTGACACCGTGATCGTGATCACCACAACCACGGACCGCCCGGTGGTGGTGTACGTCAACTCCGCGGCGGGGGAGCGCTTCATGGCGGACCGCTACCCGGAGAGTACGGCGATTCGCGTGTCGGAGGAGGCGCTTATCCTCCAAGGCGATCCCTGGTCCCCCGTGGTGGCCGGGCGGCTCGTGGCCGATGAGGGGCCGGTGCACCGCGTAGACCTGCGGTTCACCATACCCGACGACCAAACCCTTCCCCGGGCAGTGCCCTATGGAGGAGAGAATTTTCCCGTGTGGGGGAGTTCGTTTACCTGCAGCGGCGTGGATCTGGAGCTTCCGGCTACGGTAAGCGGCGAGGTGGAGTCCGCCCAGGGCGGGATCGAGCGGTGGAGTGGTGAATCCGCGGTAGTGACCCGGGGGTCGTTCGGAGCGATCTCCCTCCGTGAGTAACTCCGAAGACGCCGGGCGGCGGGAGGCCTGGGGGCCGTATCTCGTACTGGCGGCGGCGGTGCTTTGGGGAACCTCGGGGACGGCCCAGGCTCTGGCTCCCGCCGGCTCGACGCCGCTCATGATCGGTGGAGTCCGGGTGGGCGTCGGGGGGCTGGTCCTGCTGGCGAGCGCGGCGTTTCGAAGAGAACTCCTTCCGATGCGGGGCTTTTTGCGACCGGTGATTCTGCTGGCGGGCATAATGCAGGTGGTGTTTAACGTAAGCTACTTCACCGCACTGTCGCTCACGGGAGTGGCTGTTGGCACGATGGTTGCGATCGGAAGCGCACCGATCTTTGCCGGTGTTCTGGGAATCGTCTTTGACCGAGATCCGGTGAAACCGGTGTGGTACGGCGCTACGCTGATGGCGATTACCGGTCTCGTGGTGTTGAGTGTGGCCGGAGGGGAACTTTCGGTGAATCTCCTGGGTATCGCGGCGGCGCTGGCGGCGGGTCTCAGCTATTCTATGTATACCTTCCTTACACGGCGGTTGATCGCCCGTTATACGCCGGACGCGGTTATGGGCGTGTCGTTTATTGCGGCGACTGCCGTGTTGATGCCGTTTCTGGCGACCGGGCCCGTTGCCTGGATGCGCGGACCGGGAGGGTTGGGGACAGTATTGTACCTGGGAATTATATCCTCCGGCGCTGCATACATGCTGTATGGTCGTGGGCTCAGGGTCGTGCCGGTATCGGACGTGGGAACACTCACTCTGGCCGAGCCGCTGACGGCGGCGTTTTTGGGAATCGTGCTGCTCCGGGAGCCGGTGTCGTTGAGCTCGGTGGCGGGAATGGTGATGATTTTTATGGCGCAAGTTGTTGTAGTTTCGTCGAAGCGAAAATCGAAGCGACCCCCACGTTGAAGTGGTTCCGTCCAAAATTAAAGTTAAAAACATCACAATAAATAGCTCCGTTGTTGCACTGCGAGTTATTTCGTGTAATTTTTTATCGATAATTATTGACATTACAATACGTGCGAGTTATCTTTTCACATACATTAACAGACAAAAGGAGCACTCATAATGCGAACAATTACTACATTGCTGATTTCAGCACTGATACTCGTGGCCCTGGTTGGTTGCGGCGGAAACGACGCGGCGGCCCCCACTGGATATGCCCCCGGACAAGAAGTAGAAGCCTACGCCTATGTACACGGCGGATACGTGGGTAAAGCGGTGGTGACCACCAACGATGAAGGCGCGATGTCCGCCACTATCGACGAGGCGTTCCTGCCGCATACGATTGCCGCAGTGAATCTTGAAGACGATGCCTGGAGTGAGGATAACACCGTTTCTTACGAAGCTCACGGCAACGTCACCAACGTCGCTCAGTACGTTGCGTACAACGATGATGTATATGTCGGTCGGATGGTCGGCAATACGCTGGTATATGTACCGGCTGATGAAAACGGTGAGCCCTCGGGCAGTCCTTCGTTGGAGATGATGATCATCCGCAACGAGGCGAATATGAAGGCCTATTACGATGGCATCCAGAATGGTGCGTTCGAGGTCTTTACCGAGTTTGGTGGCGACCCGATGACGGTGACCACCACGTCCTACGGTAGTCTCACCAAGCGCGGTTCCTCCTACTGGGACTTCGGTATCGGGTGGGAAGGCAACGTCGACGCGATCGCTGAGGCTGCTGCCCAGAACGGTGTAGGTTACTCGCTGGACGAGTTGACCAAGAACAGTGACGGAGAATGGGAAGTGGCCGATGCCACCACCGCCGCCACCGCGTCCGACTTCAAGGATTACTTCGCGCTGATTCAGCTGGCATCCGCTCGCCTGGCGATGGCCACCGAGTAATTGGCATAGGCCCGTAGATCGAGATCCGCTCTCGATATCGCAGCTCCCGGTGTACGCCGGGGGCTGTTTTTTTGGTGGTGCGCCCGGCAGGCCAGGCGTCCCGAGTGGCCGCAGACGTCCTCCGGGTTGGCCGCACAGCAAAAAACTCCTACCTTGTACCCGATAGGAGTATACATGCAACTTGGAATATACAGTTTCGGGTCCACGGCGCGCGACCCGGATACGGGGCGGCCGGTGTCGTCGGCACAGGCGATGAGAAATTTACTGGAGGCGATTCGGCTGGCGGATGAGGTTGGCCTGGAGTTCTTCGGAATTGGCGAGCACCATACGGAGGAGATGCCCGCTTCCGCCGCTGCCACGGTGCTCGCCGCCGCCGCGCCGGTGACGAAACGGATCCGCCTGGGTAGCGCGGTCACGATCCTTAGTACTGATGATCCGGTACGGGTGTACCAGCAGTTTTCCACGGTGGACGCACTGTCCGGAGGCCGGGCGGAGATAACCGCCGGTCGCGGATCTTCCACCGAGTCTTTTCCTCTCTTTGGCTACAGCCTCAACGATTACGATCAGCTCTACGCGGAAAAACTCGACCTCCTGCTCGAGATCAATCGATCCCAGCCGGTTACCTGGAACGGTACGGTGCGTTCCGGTCTGGAGGATGCCGTGGTGGTGCCGAGACCGGACGGTGGGCGGCTGCCGATCTGGCTCGGTACCGGAGGAAATCCGCAGTCTTCTATACGGGCCGGGAAGCTCGGTCTGCCGGTGGCGTACGGCATTATCGGGGGCAACCCGGCGCGATTCGCCCCACTGGCGCAGGCGTATCGCGGTACCGCGGAAATGTCCGGAGCGCCGGCGGATCAGGTGAAAGTGTCGGTGGCGAACCCTGGTTTCCTTGCGGAAGATGGGGACGATGCTCGGGAGCGATGGTGGCCTGAGTGGCACCAGACGATGGCGCTCATCGGGGAGCGCCGTGGATTCGCTCCACCGCCACGCCCCGCCTACGACCGGGACGTGTCTTCCCGGGGGGCGCTGTTTGTGGGATCGCCGGAGGAGATCGCCGAGCGAATCGTGGCGCTTCACGGAACGCTCGGACACATGCGGCAGTTTCTGCAGATGGACGTGGGTACCTTGCCGCATCGGGACTTCCTCTACGGTATTGAACTGCTGGGGACGCGGGTAAAACCGCTGGTGGAGGCCGAGCTTGGGAGCGAGCCGGAGGTGGTACCGGCGTGAGTGGTGAACACCCAACGGTGGGCGTTTTCGGCGTGGGGCGGGTTGGTTCCGCCCTGGCCAGGCTGGCGGTGGGGGCTGGATATCATCCGCTCCTTGCCGGTACCGCCGATTTCCAGGAGCTGCAGTGGATGCTTGATATTCTATCTCCCGGGGCGAGAGCCTGTGACCCCGAGGAACTGGTGAAACGATCCGATTTTGTAGTGCTTTCCGTTCCCTTCGGCAAGGCGCCATCCCTTCCGTACCATCTATTTGACGGTGTGATCGTGGTGGAAGCGATGAACTACTGGGCCCCCGTGGACGGAGAGATACGCGCCGTTGACGGCGACGGGCGCAGTACCAGCGAAATCATCGCCGACAACAATCCTCGGGCGCGGTGGGTAAAATCGTTGAACCATCTGGGCTACCACGATATGGAAGATGATCCCCTCCCTCCGGGCAGCGCCGACCGGCGGGCGGTGGGGGTCGCCACCGACGACGGCGAGGCGGGAGCGACCGTAGCGGCGTTTGTTGATCGCATCGGTTTTGACCCGGTCCTGGTGGGACCGCTTTCCGCGGGGCGCGTGCTTGAGCCCGGGGGTGGGGTGTTTGGTCGTCGTCTGACGTGGGAGGAGTTCCGCGCGATGGTGCCGGGGTGAGCCCCCATTCGGGGGCGACGCCGGTTGTCCGTCGCCGCCAGCGGGTATACCTGATAATTTTATTTAAATTGCAGATTATTGTATTTTTGTACTACACTTCTCAGAAACCGGTAGGTGCTGTTTGGCGTCATACAGACGCTGCAAGCGTTGTTTCCGCCGGCGCCGCACATCCACGGAGGAGTGGACCTATGAAAAATATAAAACTTGGCATAAAGCTCGTCGGCGGATTCGCCGTCGTGGCCCTGATCGTACTGGTGGTGGGGCTATTCGGCTGGCAGGGTGCCAATAAGCTCAACAACCACGTTGATGAGATCGGAATGGTGGATCTACCCAGTATCGAGTCGCTCATGACCATAAAGGCGGAGAGCAACGCGGTGATGATCGCCGTGAGATCCCTGCTCAATCCGCGCGCCTCGAGGGAGCAACGCCGGCAGCAGTACGAGAACATCGCAGAAGCCCGGGAAACCTACGGCGCCGCATGGGAAATTTACGAAAATCTGCCCAAGTCACCGGAAGCAGAACAGCTTTGGGCGGATCTTGGAGTCGCCTGGGGCGATTGGGCGGAAGCTAATAACCGTGTTTTAGCGCGTTCCCGGGAGATTGAAGAGGCAGACATTCTCAACACTGGCGCGTATGTGGCGAGAATTACCGGGTTTATCGGCGACCACCACGCGTTGATGGGGAAGGTTGTCAACTACCTACTTACCGGTGAGGAGTTTTCCGGAGGCGGCGATCCCACGGCGTGCGAATTCGGACAATGGTTGGCCGCGGATCGCCGCACGGACAACCCCGTGGTCACCCGCGTGCTGCAGGAGATCCAGCCCTACCACAACCAGTTTCACCAGAGCGTAAACGTGATCCGCTCGGCGGTGCGGGCGGGAAACTCGCAGGCTGCCATCGACGAATACCGCGAAGTGATGGCCCCGGGTGCAGAGGCGACGTTCGATCTTTTTGACGGAATGCTCGCGGAAGCGGAACGGGTCAACGAGATTTTTGAGGCATTCAACGACGAGGCGATGGGAGTTGCCTACGAACGGCAGCAGGCTGCGGTCGCGATTATGGATGAGATTATCCATCTCAACGAGGAAGCAGCAGACCATGCCATAGTCACCGCGGTGGCGGACGGCGCCCAGGTGCAGTTCGTCGCGGTTCTGGGAATCGTCATTGGCGTTCTGCTCGCGCTGGCGCTGGGGCTCATTCTTACCCGCGGCATCACGGCTCCCGTATTCAAGGGAGTGAGTTTCGCCCAGGAACTTTCCGAGGGGAACCTTACCGCCACCCTCGATGTGGATCAGAAAGACGAAATTGGGGATCTGGCAAAGGCCCTACAGCAGATGCGCGACCAGTTGGTGGGTGTAGTGCGGGACGTGCAGAACGCCTCCAACAACGTGGCCTCCGGCAGCGAAGAGATGAGTAGCACTGCCCAGCAGATGTCGGAAGGTGCCACCGAGCAGGCGGCCAGCGCTGAAGAGGTCTCATCTTCCATGGAACAGATGGGTTCCAACATCAGCCAGAACTCCGACAACGCCGCTCAGACGGAAAAGATCTCCCGGCAGGCGGCTCAGCGCGCGGAAGAGGGTGGAGAAGCGGTAAACAAGACGGTGGCGGCGATGCGGGAGATCTCCGAAAAGATCCGGATTATCGACGAGATTGCCCGGAATACGAATCTCCTCGCGCTGAATGCGGCCATTGAGGCGGCCCGTGCCGGCGAACACGGTAAGGGATTCGCCGTCGTGGCAAGCGAAGTGCGCAAGCTCGCCGAGCGCAGCCAGGTGGCCGCCGGGGAAATCGCGGAACTTTCCAAGAGTAGCGTAGATGTGGCGGAGCGTGCGGGAGAGATGATCAATGGAATTATCCCCGACATTCGCAAGACGGCGGAATTGGTCCAGGAGATCAGCGCCGCCAGCTCGGAGCAGAACAGCGGCGCGGAGCAGATCAACCAGGCGTTGATTCAGCTGGATCAAGTAGTACAGCGAAACGCCTCCGCCTCGGAGGAGATGGCGTCCATGTCGGAAGAACTCAGCGGGCAGGCGGAACAGTTACAGACCGCAGTGGCGTTCTTTAGGATCGATGGGGAGAGCCGGTCCGGAACGACGCGACGGTTGGCCGCTCCGCGACACCTCTCCACGACCGGCTCCGGCGGCACTTCACGGAGGACGGGCCCCGCGGGGAGCGCCCCTCGGGCCGGAACCTCCGCACACGACCGGTCCGGTGGTACCTCGCAGAAAGAGAAGGGTATCACTCTGGTAGAAGATGAGAGCGAATTTGAAAGCTTCTGAGTCTGTCGGTGGCGCTACCGGCCGCCGTTGACGATCAGATTGTCCACGAAGCTTCGAAGAAATGCGGGTCGGTCGGTTATGTACCCGGCGGTGACTCCCTCGGCCCGCCGGAGCCCGTGGTCCACCGTACTGACCGTGGTTTCGGGAATGACATCCGATGAACTCGCCGATTTCATGGTTGACCACGCGCGGATAGTTGATGCGACGATCCGTGACGGTGGGGGAACACTCGTCAAGTACATCAATGACAGCGCCCTGGGGGTCTTTGAAGGCGACGACGTCGATGGGGCCGTGCGAACGCTGCTGGAACTCAAACGGCGTGTGGAGAGTAGCCTCTCCCGACCGGTCGGCAGGTCAGGGTCAAGATTGGTGCGCACTACGGGCCGGTGGTTATGCCGGTACTTCCGCCGCTCAGTTCTGTGATTTCTCCGTCAAGAGCGGGGCGGATCGTTTCCCCTCGCCACGAAGCGTTCCCCCACGGGTACCTCTCATGGTGCCGCTCCGGCCCAGCCGGTGACCTCAGTGAACGCCGTCCACGCTTCGCGGTAGAAGCGGTGTCCGCCGGGGCCCACGTGTTGGCGGAGCTTGTCCGAGGCGCCCGCTGCGTCGTAGATCTGCTTGATGTGGCTCATTGCGCTCTCGGTGGCGCTCATGGGAAACAACGTATCCTGCTCGCCGGAAACGAGCACCAGCGGTCTGGGGGCAATGAGGCCGGCGATGTCCGGCATATCAAAGTGAACGTACGCGCCCGGCAGGTAGTTGTCGGAACAGTGATCGATCGCACCGATTGATTCAGCGTATGGTGCAACGCTGCACCCCGGCATGACCGCGGCGATACGATCGTCCAAGGCGGCAGCATAGAAGCCGGCCGTGCCACCACCGCTGTTCCCGACAATTCCGATCTTCTGCGAGTCAACTTCCGGAAGAGTTTCCAGCAGACTCACGGCGCGCTTCACATCGTGGACTCGCTCTCCCAGGAGGGTTCGTCCCAACAGGAGTGCAACCATACTCATGTGGCGGCAGCGCTCGTCCGTGTGTGGGTTGGATGGATCGTAGTGCTTACGGTCGGCCAGAGGGCGACCGTCTTCCCGCTCACCAAACGCACGTTGTTCCAGGGCAAATGCGTTAAACCCCTGAGCCACCGCCTGTAGGGCATAGTCGTGATCCTCGACGATGGATTGCGAGTCCTCGGGAAAGATCGTCCGTCCCAGAGAGATATGTCCTCCGGAACTGTGACCCTGCAGGCAGATCATCGTCGGCCGGGGGACCGGGGCCGCGTCCTGCTCCGGTGGAGTGACCAGCCATCCCACCGCCCGTACACCGGATTCCACCGAATACTCGACACGTCGAACCGTGGCCGCCTCCGAACGTTCCGGGGGAAACCAGGTCGGCTCGAGGGCAACCGGATCCGGCACCGTTCCCATAACCGCTCTCAGAGCCTCGCCAAGATCCCGCCGCCAGGCGGCAAGGTCGAGACTCCCGTCGAACGCCAGCCTCGGCCGAACCTCGGAAAATACCAATCGGTGTGCCCGATTCGGCGATAGCGGCGTTTCACGATTCTGTTCACTCACGGTGATCCTCCTTGATCGTGCGTCTTGCCGGCGCGGCTTCGCTTCGCCCGGCAGCCACGCATATACGACGCAGCTGCACCGGTCATGCAGGTAGACTATCATAGGTGCGATTTACCGGAATCGGCGTGCGCAGCACAACTGAAGAATCTATAGCGAACCGCGGGGCGAGGACGGACCCAACCGGTCCCGAGTGCTAATTGGGAATCCAGGAGTCAACGACCGCGGAATTGTCACTCGTCCACTGCGTTGCGACCGCTGCCGGGTCGTCGGAAGACTCCTCAATCTCCAGAAGAAGCTGGTTCAATTGATTGTCAGAGAAAGTCATGTTGGCCAGGAACTGGGCGAGTTCCGGGTCATCGTCCGATAGTCCGGTCCTCCCGTATACGTGAATGTCCTCCGTCCCATAGTGGGTGGTGGATTGGTCTTCCTCCAGGAACTGAAGATCGTGCTGGGCCCATATCCAATGGGGGCGCCAGATCGTAACCACGATGTACTCACTGGCAGAGATTGCTGAGGACAGCTTGTCCGTCATATCAGAGACGGTGTTGTACTCGACCGAGTAGCCGGCATCGTCCAGCCCGTAGGCGGGGATGATATCATTCTCGGTGATCTGTACTATACCCGCTCCCGAACTGATACCGGTGATGGTTGAACTCATGTCATCTGGCGTCGAACCGCTCTCCAAATCAGAAATCGCCTGCACGCCCTCATCGTAAACGTACTGTGGTACGGCAAGACCCGTTCTTGTATTTTGGTATAGCGTTCCCAGCTCAGTGATTGAACCGCTGTTGTCCTCCACAGCCGACGCGTTTGCCACTGACCAGACATCCAGAAAGGCGTCCTGAGTTCCGTCCGCGACTGCGGCAAGACCGTCCTCCGGACCCAGTTCAGTTAACGCAATCTCGTAGTTCATCTCCGATTCGAGCACCGCCTCAGCGACCTTGCCAAAGGCAATCCCCTCCGCCCAGCCAGGATGGGCCAGGGTAGCGGTCTTGACCGCGTCTTGGTCATCTTCAGTGTCGTCCTCGCCGAGTAGGTTTTCGCAAGCTGCCAGCGCCATAAATGTCAATACCAAAACGCCGATGAGTAGTGGACCTCGTCGTATCGATCGTTTCATTCTCGCTCCTCCTATAAGTGTTGATGGTGAAGACAGAAGCAACAAAAATGCCAAGTCCGGGATCGATTAGAGCATGGTAAGCATTCGGATCTTCCACGGGATTTCCCGCTGATCAACAGAGTAGCTGCTTG
>JBBDTM010000066.1:0-31484 GCA_040904425.1 Alkalispirochaeta sp. | reverse complement strand
ACACGGTGATTGCCGTTGAACCAGAGTTTATTACACCGCAGGATGGTGCGAAGAAACAGGACTGTGAGATCAATGCCGGTAAGCGATGGGTCGCCGGAGTCGGGAAGAAATATGCTGTGATGGGAATCACGCTTCTGTGTGATGATCTGTATGCTCGCCAGCCGTTTTTTGAGCATGCCCTTAGCGAGAGCTTTCATCTCCTGTGCACGTGTAAATCATCATCCCACCGATATTTGTATGACTGGGTCGCGGCGGCGAACGAGGATATTGAAGCTGCGGCGATTGTACAGAAGCGATGGACCGGGAAAGAACGACTGTACGAACGGTACCGGTTTATGAACGATGTGCCGTTACGTGACGGCGATGATGCGCTGCGGGTGAACTGGTGCGAGCTGGTGATAACCGACCAAGGCGGAAAAGAGCGGAAACGGTTTGCCTTCGTGACCGACCATCGTATTACCCCGGAAACGGTAATTTCTCTGGTGGCGGCGGGACGCTCTCGCTGGAAGATAGAGAACGAGCACAACAATACCCTCAAGACGAAGGGATACAATCTCGAACACAATTTTGGTCATGGCGAGAAGCACCTGGCGAATACCTTGGTGACGATGAATCTGCTGGCCTTTCTGTTTCACACGATGCTCGATCTGTATGACCGGCGCTACCAGGTACTTCGACATGCAGTGGGTCGCCGGGAAGCCTTCTTTAATGACATCCGAGCATTGACTCGCTACATGTGTTTCGATAACTGGAACGAACTATTGCTGTTTATGCTCAAAGGACTGAAGATTCCTGACCCCGCCGGATAACCTGATTCTTCCACAGCGTTCCAGACCCAGGCACACGCCCTCGCGCCACCCCTGCGGGATTGATATGTTCTCCGGGGTATACGCAAGGACAAAACGGGAGCGTATGTAATCTCCTGATGCCCGGTTGCTGTTCGCCAACTCTCCCTGGTGACCATACCTACTTTCCGACATGGGCGATCGCCGATCAGATCGCCACGACGTACCGCCATCCTTACGGAAATATTCGGGCCAACTTCCCCTATGTTTGCCATAAACGCCTACTTTGAGAATCGCTGCTCTTAGACGACAATAATGGTTTGTAATCGGAATCTGCCGCATAATTACTGCGGAGGATGACACTATTGCCAAGATCCTGATCGTTGATGGTGAGGAGTCGGTTCGTAAACCACTGCGTATTCTGTTGGAGCGGCGTAACTACACCATCGCCGAAGCCTCGGACGGTGAGGAAGCATTGAACTATATCCGCAGCCAGCCGGTAGACCTCGTAATCTCCGATGTAGTGATGCCACGCAAGGGTGGGATCGAGATGACCATGGATATTCACAACCAGTTTTCGACGATCCCCATGGTTCTCATGACGGGGAAGATGCCCACGGACAACGATACCGTCCGAAACCTGATGCATCGGTTTGGTGCATCCCGGATGCTCCGCAAGCCGTTCTCCAAAGCGGAGTTTCTGAGCGCTGTTTCGCAGGCGCTCGGGTAACCCCGCTTCGGGGGGTGCGGACGTTCCGATTTGCCGCTTATGGGCGCTCAGGACCTCCAGAAACGCCTCGGCAAAGCCTTGCTCGGTGGCCCAGGTCCGCGAGGTCGTTCTGAGACACGACGGGGCACCCATCACCTCTATGAAAACGAAATCCGCTTGGATCTGGTATAGCCGGCACTGCTGAGCGCCGCTGGCGGTGTCATGTGATGGGCATTGGTGGTTCTTTATCAAACCGGTGCCTGCACGTTCGGACCTTCAAACGTCCACGTCGTCGATTGTGCGAAGCTCGGTATTCGACGGGTCGGTCACCAGGAGACGTACAACAGCGCCACCGAAAAAGACAACTTCGTCCGATAACGGAGCGATACAAGGGTGTGACGGAGATGCCCTGGGTGGTTCCGTCCGCAGCTTCCCACACGGGGGGAAGCGGTTCGTCGGCCACGATCACCCGGTTGAGCGGCAGCGCGGCGTGTGCGGTAGGCATGCCCCACACCGGCGGGCCAAGTTGGACCGGAAAGGCGTAGCGCACACCGTGGACGAGAAACTCCAGGAGGTTGGGATGCATAACGGTCCGGAGCACATCCGCATAGAGCCGCGCTGTCTGGGCGCGATCAATCGCCCCATGAACCTCCGAGGCACTCATGCCGAGTTCACGGGCAAGACCGGAATAGGTCCAGCGGCGATCACCGATCCCAACGAGCTTCAGGAGAACGACGACATCTTGTGGTTTGAGATGAAGACTCATATCTGTATTCTATTCGTGATTCGCGAATCCTGCAACGGTTTCAATTGTGTATCGGCGCCGACCTCACCGGTCAGTAATGAAATCGACAGGCGATGATGGTGACCGTATCGTCGGAGACGGAATAAACGAGGCGGTGTTCGTCTGAAATGCGCCGGGACCAGTGGCCCTGGAGCTGATGGCGCAATGGCTCCGGCTTCCCGACCCCCTCGAATAGGTCTCGCTGAACCGCCTTGATAAGCTCGTTGACTCGTCGCAGCATCCGTTTGTCGTTCTTGAGCCAGTACTGGTAGTCGTCCCAAGCATTCGGAGTGAAGGAGAGATTCATTGCTCAATGAGGTCGTGGGACGCGGTAGCCCCTTCCCTGGCCTGGCGGATCGATTCCGCCAGGTGCCCGGCATTGGCTTCCGTTGAAAGGAGGTGAGCCGTTTCCACGAGGCTGTTGTACTCGTCGATCGACACCATGACGACGTTCTCGTTGTCTTTGCGAGCGATGATAATGGTCTCGTGGTCGTCGTAGACGCGATCAAGGTAGGTCTTGAGATTTCTTCGGAGATCCGAATAGTTGACGGCGTTCATTTTGTACTCCTATACGTACAGTTTAACGTACTCATATTCTGCCTGCAAGGTCAGCGTTTCCGGCATTTGGCCAATACGATGGCGAAAAAGCATAACAATTAGCCATTGGAACTGCTGACAGCTGGTTTATCCTCCGAAGTAGTCGCTATCCACCTCCTTGAGATGGATCGTCTCCGCAACGGCGACGCCGAGGTTGAACTGGATCATGAGGCCGGCAAGACGCTCCCCGTCTATCAAGATGATCCGACGGTCGATGGACGCGACGAAGTCGTGGGCACCCGATGGAAATGAGCTGGTGGTGATGAAGACTCCCTTCACCGATCGTTTGGAGAGGAGCGCGCCGGCAAAGTCCCGGACCTCTTTGATGGGGACGGTATTCTGCCACCGCTTGGCCTGAATGTAGATTGTGTCCAGGCCCAGAACGTCTTCCTTGATGACGCCGTCAATACCGCCATCGTTGGACCGGCCGATTGCCCGTCCGGCATCGACAACCGAACCGCCGTACCCCATGGCCACGAGGAGATCCACCACCAGTTGTTCGAACTGATCCGGATCCATTGCGAGCACCTGTTCGGTGAGATCCTTACGGAGCGCAGCGTTCAGAAGCGCATACTGAGCGTGGATGATTTCATCGGGAGTGCCGTGCTCCGTCGCTGTCCCTCCTGAGTCGTCGGTGGCAACGGCTGTGATCGCATCGGGTGCCGCGGCGAGATCACTTTTCTCGCGAAATTCCTGAAACGAGGAGAACTGCGTCAGATATTCGTTGTCGATTCGTTCAGGAGAATCCTTCAGGATTTTGCGACCGGCCTCGGAGATGCGATTGTGACCGCGCCGGACCGACTCGATGAGGCCGGCTTTGCGAAGGTAGGTACACGCCCACCCGACACGATTCTGGATCAGCTTGGCGCGGCCGCTGGGGATCATCTCTCGCATCTCTTCGTCGGAAAGCTCAAACTCCTGGCCCATACGGGCGACGATCTCCCGCGTCCGCCACGTCTCACCATTGGACAAAGCCTTGAGTATCGGGAGCATCAGAGTTTCATAGTCCGGTATCACGCCACACCCCCCTCCTCGTCATCCCGATACAACTCCGTCTCCAGCTCCCTGATGGCTTGAAGAAAGCCGTCGCGGGTACCACCGAACGGTTTGACCAGTTCCTTGACGCTGCCGAGGTGGGAGACCGGGGGAAGTCTGAGAAAGGCAGTGTCTTCGATGGTGGTGATGCCGTCGGCATCCTTAATCTGTTACTACTCCTCCACCTCCGCCGGCTGCACTACTCGCTGTCCTTCGGGGTTCCGGCTCGGCGCATGCACGATTTCCGGCTCTTCCCCTTCGACTTCTCGAATTCGTTTGAGGAGTCGATCCTTCATCCGGTCTGCTACTGGACGATACGCAGGTATGCCGGCAAGGTTTTCCAGCTCGTACGGATCCGATTTGAGGTCATAGAGACACTGTTCCTGGTAGTAGTCGGAACGGGAGTCATTCCAGGCGTCTGCATCGGGGGCAACCACGGCGTATTTCCATCGGTGAGTTCGTACCGAGCGCCCGACTTGGGATTCGCTTATTTGAATGAACACCTCTTCCGGCCAGTCTACGGCTTCCTTCCTGACGAGAGGCAGTATGGATTTGCCGGACATCGGCGCCACCGGCTCGATTCCGGCCGCATCCAGTAGGGTCGGAGGAAGATCCACGAGGCTTGTCAGGTTTTCTATGCGTCCACCGCCATCAAATCCTGGTCCTTGTATCGCCGCGGGAACTCGTATTGATGCGTCATGGCAAGAACGCTTGTACTCACCGTTCCTGGTCTTAAAGTGGTTGCCGTGGTCGGAGGTGAAGAGAACTACGGTATTCTCTCGAAGATCGAGACTTTCGAGCGCCTCCAGCATCCTACCAAAAGCCTCGTCGAGCCGCCGTACCATGCCGTAGTAGCCCCATAGATGCTTGGCCGTGGATCCACCGAGGTCTTGCAAGTCCGGTGGAATCCATCCGTTGCGATGCCGTTCTTCATACCCGATTGGGGCGGGATAGTCGTCCCGACTATTCTGCTGGTGGGGCTCAAGAAACGAAAGAAAGAGAAAGAATGGCTCGTGCTTGTGGATATCCACGTAGCTGATCGCGGCGTCCGTAAGGGCATCAACGCGATATCCCGGGAGGCGCACCTCGTTGTTGTCCGTATCATATAGCCGGGTATCGAATGCATCAGAGGCGAATTCGAGCATGTCCGCGGCGAGCCAGTCAGTATAGCCTCCCCGCCGTTCCGGGGGGACGGGCTCTTGCCGATCGATGTCCCAGCTCGGCGTCGTACCTCCGAGGTGCCACTTTCCGATATAGCCGGTCCGGTAGCCTGCTTTATTGAAAGCCTTGGCCAAGGTCGGCAGTTCTTCCGCAAGGGGTATACGATTGCGATATGAGCCGGTCTGAGTGGCGTAGAGCCCAGTCTGCAGGCAGGATCGAGCCGGTCCACACACGGGCTGGCACGTGAAATGGTTAAACAGGTGCGTACCGTGTCCGGCCATCCTGTCGAAGTTGGGCATCAGATCCATGGGATTTCCATGGAGGCCTGAGGTGTCCCATCGCTGCTGATCGGTGAAGAACACGAGGACGTTCGGGCGCCGCTCTGTACGTATCTCTGATCGTGAGGTTTTCATGCGCCGGCCTCCTGCCTCTCAACGTGTTGCTCCCTATCCTGACTGCCGTTTCCAAGAACCGAATAGTCCAGATACTCTCGCGCAACGAGAAGAGCCGCTCCCAGGAGGTACCCCTCATCTTCGAGCTTACGGTAATGGAGATCGAATCCCAGTCGAGGATCGACGTGCTTCCGAATGGCCTCCCGAAGGTAATCCAGCCAGACGTCACCGAACTCGCCAAAGTGCCCGACGAGATAGAGGTTGCGTACATTGAGAACGAGAAGAAGCGTTGCCAGGGATCGGCCTAGAGGCTCCGCAGCCTCGGCAAGTACCGCTAAGGCCTCAGGTTCTCCATCGGCGGCACGCTCGAACAGCTCAGGGAGTCCCTCTTCAACGGCAAGAGCATCATCGATGTGCGGGCGACGAGTCTTTGCCTGGTAACTATCGAAGAGGGTGAACTGGTTAACCACCGTCTCGAGGCATCCATGCTTTCCACACCGGCAAAGCTTACCGCCCTCTTCCGCTGTGATATGGCCGATCTCTCCCGCCAAGCCTTCTTCTCCTCGGTAAAGCGCACCACCCACAACGAGTCCGGCACCGATGCCATTACGGACGCTCACAACGATGAAATCACTCTCCAGGATACGAGGTTCCTTGTAGAGGGTATACGCGCGAATATTGTTCTCAACTCGGACCGGAAGGGAGTACGCCTGAGTGAGCTTCTCACTGAGGATGGGAAAGACATCTCCACCGTCCGGCAGGAGCCACCGGGGCATGCCGATTCCGATACCTACTATAGAGCCAAACGGGCTCTCCGACAGGGATGTTTCGCAGACGCCGGATTCGCGGACCCGACTCAACACCTGAGACCCAAGAAACTCGATAAACTCTTCCGGCGAGGATAGGGCTTCGGTGGTAAGCACCGTTTGCCAGAGCACTTCTCGCCGCAGGTTTACTATGGCAAGTCGGGTTGTTCGATACTCGATATCCACGCCGACAAATTTTGGAGCATCCTCGGCAAGGTCAAAGAGGTACGAGTTCTTTCCGAGCTGCGGCTCCCGAGGGGCGGTGCCGGTTCGAGTAAGAACCCCAAGCTTCTGGAGCCGGTTCACGTATTTGACTACCGTAGCCCACGCCATTTCGCCCTTCATCGATAGATCGCCCTTAGTTAAAGGCCCTTCCTCAGCAATGAGGGCGAGAATCCTACGCTCGTTTTCGCTCATAGATCGCATATCTGGCGGCGAGTATAGCAGATCACCATTCTCCTGATTAATCAGAGAAATTTCTGCATATCCCCCGCACCTTCAAAGTGCTCGGCGAAGATAAGGCGAATGTACGCGTGATACCCCTTCCATCGTTCGTCCGCCGCGAGGATCGCATCAAGTCGTTCGATCCCCTCAGCCTGGATCCGGCCCACCTCCGGCGTGTCATAGAGGTTGGTCAACTCTCCGTCCCCGCTGCCCGAGGGATCAAGGCGGTACAGCTCCGATACGGAGTCGCAGATATTGAAGGAGAAGATGTAACGCTCTCCGTCACTTCCATCGAAAACCGTTGCGACACAGGGATTTGGAACAACATGATTCCACATCTCAGCGAATATTGGTCGGTCCGATGGTCTCGATTCTCCTCTTACCGAGGATTGCAGAGGAACACCATCGAGGCGGTCTGTAGGGGCCACTCCCGCCAGAGCGCAGACGGTCGGGGCGATGTCGATGAGGCTCACCGGAACATCACACTGTTGCGCAGGGAACAGGTCCTGCAACGGCCGGGCCGGCTTCACTTGCAGAGGGACCCGCATCACATGGGGATTCAGGAAGGCTCCCTTATCGAGAAGTCCGAGATTACAGTTCATTTCCCCATGGTCTGCGGTATAGACAATGGTAGTCTCGTCGAAGAGATTACGCTCTGAGAGGTAGTCGAAGAGCCGCCGTAGCGCTGCGTCGATGATCTCGTACTGGAGGAGATTCGCAACCATGTAATCCTTTACCGTTTCCGGTTTCTGAAGTCCCCAGTTCTTCCGGTAAAGAGCGTAGACTCGCGGTTCCTGCCATGGTGCACGGAACCCGTTATCCTGGAGTTTCTCATAGCCTACAGCATCCGGAAGAGCAGAACGGATCACCCTCTCCCGATCTTCCATGCCACCGGGAATCGCGAACGGCTGATGAGGTGCAAAGAAATCCAATTGTAGATAAAACGGCGCCTCCTCAGTGGTGCGCGACTTCAGAGTCTCGATGGCTCGCTCCACGAGATACCACGGGTACGTTCCCTCGATCGGGAAGGGATTCCCGTTCTGGGCAGCAATCCAGCCACCGTAGAAGTTACCTTCTCCGGAACGCGAAGGAGAGATACCGGAAATTCGTCGATCAAAGGAAATGGGTCCGAAACCCAAACCCCGGAGATAGGCAAGGTACCCGTCATCGTCGTACCAGGGCGGAGACCATCGATCCCAGGGAGAGTCGTTCTCACCAAAGGTATCCATGAACTTGTGGCGTCCAACATGCGACTTTCCCACGTGCCGGATGTGATAACCAACCTTTGAGAGGTACTCGGGAAAGATCGTATCGGTCGGTCGAAGGTGCATTTCGTGCCCGTCATGACCACGCTCGCTGTTTGTCATGATGTAGGAGTGCCTTCCGGTAAGATACGCAGCCCTTGAAGGAGAACAGACCGGTGCCGTGGCAAAGGCGTTGGCAAAAGTGGTCCCCTCCCGGGAGAGCTGATCCAACGCCGGCGTGTGGCGAATTTGGCGGTACGGTCCCTGATTCCAGAACTCCGGAGGTACCATATCGGTCGAGATGAAAAGCAGATTCGACCGTTGCTCGGGTTCCGTGTAATCAAACGGAGCCCTACCGGTCAGTTCGTCGATATAGCCGCGCGTATTCATAGTTCTTATCCTTTGACAGCTCCAGCGGTGAGACCTTCAACAAGGTACTTTTGAAAAATGAAAAACAAAATAAACATCGGCACGGTGCCGAAAACCGAGACCGTGGTCACCTGCCCCCAGTCATACGCTACTTCGCCAAGATACCGGAGCGAAATGCCGACACTGAGCGTTCGCAGTGCGTCCGAGCGAATCAGTGTTAACGCAAAGAGGAAGTCGTCCCAGGCGAGCATGAACGAATAAAGTCCGGCTGCAAGAAGGCCGGGCTTAGCCAGGGGCACCGCGATGCGCCAGAGAACCGTGAACCTTCCCGCCCCGTCTACAAACGCCGACTCCTCAATAGATCGCGGCATTTCGTCAAAGAACCCTTTGAGCATCCAGGTAGCAAAGGGAATCACCGAGGCAACCAAAGCCACAACTAATCCCGTATGCGTATTGAGAAGACCGAGGCCCAGGTAGAGGGCGTACAATGCGATCACGATCCCAATTACGGGAAACATCTGCGTTGAAAGGAGACCGAACGAGATTATCACGGTGATCTTGGATGGATAGCGGGAGAAGGCGTATCCCGCCAGGGTGGCGCTGAGCAACCCAACAACCGTCACGAGCGCCGAGACAGCGAAGTTATTCCATAGGTAACGGATGAAGTGACTACTCGAGAGCACATCCTGGTAGTGTCCAGGGAAAACGCTCTTGGGAATCATCTCCGGAGGGACCCGGAAAATCTCTATATTCGGTTTGACTGAGGTGACAAACATCCAGTACAGCGGGAAAAGCATCACCCCAAGAAAGAGGATGAGCATCAGATAAAAGATCGTGCGCTGGGGGATCACATTTCTCGTGGAAGCTACACTCATTATTCGTACTCCCGTGCCTTGAAGAGCTTTGTGAAGACGATGGAGAAGACCAGTACAACGAGCAACCAGATCGTCGCTACAGCTGCACCTCGACCAAAGTTGAGATTGACGAATGATTGTCGATAGCTGAGGACTGCCAGAGTCATCGTACGATCAATAGGTCCACCGCCGGTCATCGTCCAGACCAGGGGGAATTGGCGAAAGTTCATAATGACTGACATAAGAATCACGACACGAATGACGTTTCTCAGTAGAGGGAGAGTGATGGAGAAGAAGCGACGCAGAAAGCTCGCCCCGTCTATCATGGCAGACTCGTACATTTCCCGAGGAATTCCCTGAAGACCTGCCAAGACGACGACAAACATAAAGGGAAACTGGCGCCAGAAGGCCGCGGCCATTACCGACGGGAGTGCCCAGTCCACGTTGGCGAGCCAGGAAATGGGCTCCTCTATAAGACCGACGGTCGTCAGCATGTAATTCATCACTCCGTACTGCGGTTGGAGGATCCACATCCACAAGAGGGCACCGATTACAGTTGGTGTTACCCACGGCAACAGCGCTACACTCCGCAGGAGTCGCCTTCCCGGTAAGGCCTGGTTGAGAGCGACGGCGATTATGATCGCCATGACCACTAGCGCTGTGACCACACCCACCACAAAGACTGCCGTCACACGAAGGGAATTCCACAACGCTCCGCTTTCGGCAAGATAGGTGTAGTTCTCGAACGAGTTCCAGTCCGGAGTACCTTGTCCACGCGAAAGCGTGTAGTCCGTGAAGCTCATTCCTACAGACTGGGCAACCGGTAGGAAGATGAGAATACTCACGAACGCTACCGCAGGCACCATAAGAAGCAACCCGAATATGCGGTCTTTTGTTTTAGCATTCAGCTTTTCTGAAAGGGCGTGCGTTATCTTCACGAGGCCAGTTCTCCTGAATATAGAAAGCTTACAGCGAGCGGTTCTTCCACTCACTGTAAGCACGAAACACTTCCATCAACAGCGATTCGAAAAAGCTACTCGAGCTCCCGCTCTGCCCAATCCCTGAAGGTTGCTGCTGCCTCTTCGGGAGATTCCCCACCAACGGTTACCCGTTGGGCAAGAGATGTGAGTTCGAGGAAGACATCGGTCATCCTTGGGTGCTTTGGAACCGCGGCGATCGTCGAAGCTGCATCGCTGAGTGGCGCCAGAAGCTCCGTTTGCTGCTCGGGTACATCCTGCAGAGACTCTCGCGCCACCAGGAACGGGTTGACGTCGAGGTATTCCCGGATCTTCTCGCGTGATGTCGCAAACTCGATGAAGTCCGCCGCAAGTTCAGGCTCTGCCGCGTCTTCGGGGATCATAAGCAGATGAGCTTCCAGAGTACTCTGTGCCGGCGTGTCGTCGGTGCCAATAGGAGGTTGCACCGCGGTGTAATCAAGAGCGGAATCGTTGATCGCAAGAACTCCGCTCATGCCCCACAGTTGATCGAAGTACATGCCAACTCGACCCGTGGCAAAGAGATTGCGGAGGTCTTTCAGATAGGCCCCTTCTGTATTGAGACGCTGTTCATGGAGCTCGGCGAGATACTCGAGAGCCTCCAGGTTCTCCTCACTGTCGATAATGATGTTACCGTCATCATCCCACACACCGCCACCAAAGCTCATGAGGTAGCTCATGACGGAGGCTCCACTGACAGGAACTGAGGATGTGGCAATACCCAAACCGAAGACACTATTTCCGTCTGCATCGGTAAGCTCACTCAGAGCTTGGGCGGCCTCAAACGCCTCCTCGTACGTCCCCGGAGGGCTGGTGGGATCCAGTCCCGCCTGCTCAAAGAGCTCCACGTTGTAGAACATCACGAACGGGCTGTAGAACCAGGGAACCGCGTAGAGCGTGTCATCGTATCGCAGGTCTTCCCGAATCTGAGGATAGATATCCTGTATGTAGGAATCCGAGACGAGACCTTCCAAAGGTTGAAAGAACCCGCTGTTGGCAAAGTCACTCAGCCAGCCCCGCGCGGTCTGCACCACGTCAGGGGGGTTGCCGGCCGACGCTTCAATGAGAACCTGCTCGCGCAATTGGCCGTAGGGAAAGCCGATCCATTCGATAGTGACTCCCGGATTCGCGGCCTCGAAGTCCGCCGCGATCTGTTTAAAGTACGCCTCGGTACCCTGCTCTTGAATACTCCAGGACGCCACCTTGAGAACGCGCTCGTCACTCTCACCTTCTGCAGAACCGCCGGCAAAGGCAAACCCTACTGCCAGGACGAGCATGATTGGGACCATTAGTCTCCAATGTCGCATACAAAACCTCCTTCGGACCGCTTGAGCGACCCAGGTTGCCCATATTCGGGCTAAAAATCGTACCCCGATTTTAACACGGGTCGAGAGGGTCGTAAAGCTAAATATCGCCCCAAAACATTTAATGTACTACCGACCGTGCGAATCTCGTGCTGCCGATTGCAGCGCACGCGCCGCTTGCACGACGAAGGGTCTTCGCCTACTATCAATTCTATCCCACAATGAAAAGACACCTCTCACCCCGTCTGCTCTTCATGGCTGTTTTTCCCCTCCTCGTCTCTGCAGTAAGCGCCTTGAGCCGGAGCTCGACTCTCTCTCAACATGTTGCTGAAGGGGGCAATCAGGAAGAGCTCTTCCGGGAATGGCGGTCTGGTATCGAGAACCCGCCATCTCGCGAACTATTTCGATGAGGTCACGCGGGGGGAAAGCGAGATTCGATCTATCTTTCGCACGGAAGATGAGTTCCACTATCTCAACGAACAGTTCAACAAGGTGATCCTCAACGCGAGACTAGCCGAAGAGCGCAAACTCTCACAGGAGCGACGATTTCGTCTCCTCGTCGAACGAGCCCCCATCGGGTTCTTTCGTACTCATCTGGACGGGTCCATCGCGTATGCCAACGCCCACTTCGCGCAGTTAGCCGGTCGGAGCAGTGAAGAGCTGTCTCGTTTCCCATCTGTGGTCCTGCTCTACAAGAATCGGGAGGATCGCAAGAGCTTTCTCGCCGAACTGCAGTCTAATCAGGAAGTTCGGGATCGCCGGATCCAGTACGTTCGACGATCAGGTGAACCGATGTGGCTGTCCGTTACCGCGTTCGTCGGGTATCGGAGTGCGTCGATTCGTGATGGCCCGATCCCTCCTGATACGTGTCGATATCCGTTCCGTTGACGAAGGTCAGAAGTACTCCTGCGAGCCTGAGGCGCTGCGGCCCTCAATGAGGAAGCGTCCCGATCCCCCGGCCAGGTGGTTGCCTCCGGACACGTTTCCGAATCGTAATCGGCCGGATGATGTGGTCAGAACGTAGCGTAAATCCTCCAGCGCGTTGTCGAGGTCTACGCGAATGGAACCGCTGGCGGTGCGAAAAGCGGCGTCGGCGGTGAGTTGCACCCCCTCCCCGCTAATCGATCCCGATGCGGTCTCAACGGTGATGATCCCGCGGCACCTCTCGAGTGAGACGACACCGGAAGCGGTCTGGACGGCGATCGTTCCGACGATGTCCCGGGCGGTCACCGGGCCTGACGCGGAGCGAACGACGATCTCACCGCCGGGCTCTTCCAACACGACTCGCCCGCTCGCGCTTCGGAGCGTCTGGCGTCCCTGCACGCCTTGGACGGTGATTGATCCGCTCGAGGTCGTAATGTCCAGGCTTATCCCATTGGGAACGCCGACGGTCATGTGTGCGCGCACCTCATCACGATCGAACCATGACGGGCGCCCCTGGACGTGGAGCGCGACGCCGCGGCGTCGTACTCGATCGGAAACGGTGACGCCGGGGGGAATACTGTCAACCCGGACGGAGATCGTGTTTCCCGCAATTGCAGAGATCTCCACGTCCATCATCTCCGCGCTGATTTCCACTGAGCTCAGGCCCCGATAGTCTCGGGTAAACGATTCCGGCGTGCCTCCAGCGGAGGCGGCACTCATGCCGACAAGAAGGAGAACAAGCCCAATCAACGAGTGTTTCATATTTTTATCCCTGCGAAGAAGTGTGGGAAGACCGAAATGCCCTCCCCAAGAACGGTGAATGAGGCACCGTTGTGGGCGTCCTGAGTCTCCTGGTCGACCCAGTCGATTCTGCCGTCAAACGTGACCCCACCCACCACGGCGAAGCGTCGTCCAAACTGCAAACCCCCGGTGGCCCGTACCGCCGGAAAGATCGAAGGAGCGTCCTCTGATCCGGTGGCCTCGCCCTTGGCAAGGAGATCCAGGTCGAGTACGAAGAAGCCGCTCCAGATACGTGTGCCGAGACCCGCCGAGATTTCGGTGAACGCAGCTTCCGTCTCGAGATCATTCTGGCGCACGCCAAACTCGTAGATCGTGTAGAGCGACTCCGTACCGTGCTGCAGCGCAAAGCGCGTCATACCCCGGTCATCGAGGACGACGGATAGGTCGAGCACACCGAAGCGGACGATATTGAGTATTCCGAGGGTGATGCCGTCGACGCGCTCGGCGATGTTAACCACACCGAACTGAGCCCCCCGCACCGATCCTCCCACGTCTACCACGCCCGCCTGTACACCGGATACCTCGTCGGCGATCGTCACCACTCCAGCCTGGAGCCCGCGCACCTCCGAGGCAAGCGACAGGGCGCCTCCTGCCTGGACACCGTGTACCTCGCCACCGACCGCGTTGAGAACACCGGCGCCCTGAACTCCGTAGATCGACCCGTCGAGTAGATTGAATACGGACGACACCTGGACACCTCGGACGGTCCCATCGGTCACGTTGAACAGGGAGGATCCTTGGACGCCGTAAATATCTCCGCGGTGGATGTTAAATCCGGTTGAGTTCTGAACACTACGCCCCCGCGAGGGGGGCGACATGCGCGGCAAGGTGCAGCGGATACCCTCGGGCCTGTTTCAATCCACGCCCGCGCGTGTGCGGGGAACGCGGCAGCAGGGCTTACCCCAAATAATAGAGCTGCGGTTCATCCCCGCGTGTGCGGGGAACGCATACATGGACGGGGCGGAAAGCTACCGTGAAACGGTTCATCCCCGCGTGTGCGGGGAACGCACGTAGCAGTGCTTTGCAAAGATGTCATGTTTTATCTACATAACCAAGTTTATTCCAATACATGATAAAACTAAATTTATAGGGAGAAGGCTCTGCCGTTTTCTCCGAATACCCTGGTGCGGGCTCCTGCGAGAAATAGGGTGAATCGATCACATCACTTCGGGAAGGCCCAGGTTGTAGGGTTGGCCAACCACTGCCATCCAACCACGTGGCCGTTGGATCTGATCTGTTGCTCACGGCCACCGTAGACGATAAAACGGCGCGCCGTTGGACAGTAGGGATCGAGAGAGCCGTAGTAGTTCAGGCCGGAGAAGAAGTCCGACGCGATCGTCCGTCCAGATTTGATCTCTATCGCGGTGCGCGTCTCCGCATCCTCCAAGAGGAGGTCGACCTCGTTTCCGCGCCGGTCTCGCCAGAAATGAGCTCGCGGTGGCAGCCCTCGGTTCAACTGCGCCTTTATCAGCTCGCCAATCACGAAGTTTTCGAAGATGCCGCCGATGAGGTGGTGCGACCGGAGGCCCTCGTCGGAATCGATGCCAAGAAGCGCACACAAGACGCCGCTATCGGTAAAGTAAACTTTCGGTGATTTCATAGTCTGCTTGTTGAAATTGCGATGATATGGCCTGAGCTGATGAACAATGTATCCAGCCTCGAGAATACCGATCCAGGCTTTCACCGTATTGTGTGATACCCCCGCATCGTTGCCCAGAGAAGACAAATTCACGACCTGACCCACGCGACCCGCCAGTAATCGAACGAAGTCCTGGAATACCGAGAGGTCCGCAACGTTCTTAATGCTCCTCACATCCCGTTCTATGTAGGTTTGAATATAGTTTCGGTAATACCTCCCGACGTCCATCGGGTGGTTGTAGAGACGGGGAAAGAATCCTTTTCTCATCTGCAATTCCCGATGCTCCCCAACCATATCCACCGTCCGTAATTCCTCCAGGGAGAGCGGCGGCAAGGTGAATAGGGCTACTCTACCGGCGAGGGACTGGCTGATCTTCTCGCTCATGAGGACGTTTTGGGATCCGGTAAGGACATACTGACCGGGAACACTGTTCGTATCAACGATCGTCTGGATGTATGACAGCAAAGTCGGCACGCACTGGAACTCGTCGATTACCATGGACGCAGTCCCCTCCGCGAGAAACCCGCGTGGATCATCGCCGGCAAACGCCCGAGTCTCCGGATCCTCAAGGTTTACGTACGTGTGATCCGGAAACACTGACCGCACCAATGTGGTCTTCCCCGCCTGGCGGTCGCCGAGAACAGCGGCAAATCCATCCTCGCCACGTTTGCAACCGACGGAAAAGTGATATATTCCACCTCATGACAACGATGCTACGGCGTTCGAGCATGGTGCTGGTTATCGCTCTCCTCACGGGGGGTGTCATTCCGAACTCGTCGGTCTCCGCCGAGGAGTCCGCCTCGCCGTTTGTGCGGTATCCTCGCGCCATGGGGATCGCCGCCGGCCAGATCACCGGCGCCGGACTGGCGTGGATGTACTGGCCCGACCGCCTCGGGTTCCAAATTGTCGGCGGCGCGACCTACAGTCCGGCGGACGGGGATGCGTTCTTCTGGGATGATCGCACCTTGGACTACAACGTCGGCGGCCAACTCTACCGCTCCGTGTTCACCGATACCTGGGCGGGCTGGCTATCCGGACAGCTCTACATGTGGGGCGGGTTGCGGCACAACGGATACATCCCCGTTGTGTACGAAGAAGCGAACGACGGTTATCGGGAACGCGATTTCGTAGCCGGCGTATCCGGCGGAGTCGGAATTGGAGTGGAGCTTCTCCTGTACCGCCACTTCTCGATTCCCATCGAGTTTGGCTATGTCGCTACCGGCGAGTTTCTCGGCTCGGAGGCGACGCCTTTCATCATGGCCCTCGCCGGTCAGACCGGATTCCGCTACCGGTACTGACCCCTCATAATTCTCGATAGTCCCGAGTCGGCCTCGGCGGAACGTACGTGCCGTCTTCGACTCGGAAAAGTCCCGTGTGAACGGCGGCAGCGTCAGCCACCGCCGGCACGCAGGCGTCACATCGACTCGTCGTCCATTGACTCGTCATCCATCATCGATTCATCTTCCATGGACGATTCCGTCTCCATGTCATCGTCCATCATCGTGTCGCCTGTTGTCTTGCAACCAGCAAGCCCCAGCGCCATGATCAGTCCGAGAACCAGCAACAATCGTGTAATCATTTCGTTCCTCCTGGGTACGTACGGTACGGCGCGGAGGTCATGGAATTGTCACGAAACCGTAAATTCGCGTTCACATTGCCGGGATGGGCGACGGATATCGCTATACTGTCAACAGGACGAAGTATGAAAACGACCGCTCTTGTCATTGAGGACGATAGACACATCGCAAATCTGATCACGATGCACTTGACCGACGCCGGCCTCGAGGTGGATACCGCCGGCGACGGAGAATCGGGTCTGCAGAAAGCGGTACACGGTAGATTTGATCTCATCGTCCTGGATCTCATGCTCCCCGGTGTCGACGGGCTGTCGATATGCCGATCCGTACGTAAGCAGGACCGCTACGTCCCGATTCTCGTGGTTACCGCGCGCTCCGCCGAGATGGACAAGATTACCGGACTGGAACTTGGTGCGGACGATTACATTACCAAACCGTTCAGTCCGCGGGAACTGGTTGCCCGCGTTCACGCGATCCTGCGGCGCACTCAGGAGTTGGGTTCCACAGCGACCGACGCGGGCACTTCGATCCGAATCGGGGACCTCACGATCGATGTGCCCCGGCATCGTGCGTTTCGGGGTAGCGACGAGGTCGATCTGACCTCCAAGGAGTTCGATCTGCTCACCCTGCTCGCGCGCCACCCCGGACAGGCGTTCAACCGAGAGCAACTCCTCGACAGAGTGTGGGGCTACCACCACGACGGGTACAGCCACACCGTCAACAGTCACATTAACCGTCTCCGGGCCAAGATCGAGATAAGCCCGTCACAGCCGCAATATATCCGTACCGTATGGGGATACGGATACCGGTTCGCCGAGCCCGGCGAGTTTTCGACATCGCGGGAGGATGGATGAACGCTCTCAACCGGTTTCCGGTTAAGCTCTCCGCCATTCTTCTCGTGCTTGTCACCGTTGCCGGCACGGCAACCGTATCTATCACGACCAGGATCTTTCGCGAGCGTCAGGTGGAGATCGATCAGCGTCTCAACAGGAACGTGGCCGCGAGTATGGCGGAAGAGCTTGCGCCGTTCGTTTCCTCGCAGAACGGGGAGATCGAGTCGGTGATGCACTATATGATGGTCATGAACCCGGCGGTGGAGATCTATCTTCTCGATGGGCAGGGCACAATCCGGGCGTTCTTTGCGTCGCCCGGCCCGGAGGTGCAACTGGAAACGGTAGACATCGAGCCGATCCGGCGTTTCATCCGCGGGGACGATCTGCCCATTCTCGGTGACAATCCGCGGCGCCCGGCGCGGATGCACCACTTCTCGGCGGCGCCGATCACGATCGACTCCGGACAGGAGGGATACCTCTACGTTGTTCTGCATAGTAGCGGGTACGACGCGGCGACGATGGAGCTTCAGGACCGGTATCTGTTTCAAGCGTTGCTGACCGCCGTGGCGATCACACTTCCGCTGGTCGGCATCCTCGGCTTCATCGTTTTCTTTCTGACGACGCGCCCCCTGAAACACCTCACCGCAACCGTTCACGCCTTCGGTTCGGGAGATCGAACGGCGCGATCTACGATCGCTACCGGTGACGAGATCGGGGAACTGTCGCGGAACTTCAACGATATGGCGGATACGATCGTTGCCACCGTCGATCGATTGCAGCAGGCCGATCGCGAGCGACGCGAACTGATCGCCAACATCTCCCATGATCTGCGCAACCCCCTGGCAACAATTCAGGGCTATCTGGAGACCCTCCGGCAGAAGGACGATTTCCTCGAGCCCGCGCAGCGTCGTCGCTACTACGATATTCTCCTGGGCGCCACGCGGTCGCTACCGCACCTGGTGGAAGATCTGTTTGAGTTGTCCCACCTTGATGGTCCGAACGCGGTTCCAACCATGGAACAATTCTCACTGGCCGAGCTGGTCCAGGACGTGGCGATGCAGTGGCAGAGCCGCGCGGAGGACCTCGGCGTGGAACTGATCGCGGAAGAACCGGATAACCTCGTCCTGGTGGAAGGTGACGTCGGGATGGTGGAGCGCGTACTCACCAATCTCATACGAAACGCCCTCGCTCACACTCCGGAGGGAGGGAGAATCGCTCTTTCAGTCACCGCCGCGGGAAATTCCGTACGCGTCGCAATTCGCGACACCGGGCACGGGGTTGCTCAGAAGGACCAGGCGCACGTCTTTGACCGGTTCTACATCGGCGACGCCAGCCGCACCAACTCCAGGAACGGGAGCGGTCTCGGCCTGGCAATCTGCAAGCGAATCGTAGAACTTCACCACGGTACGATCGGCCTCGACAGCATCCCCGGATCGGGCGCCACGTTTCATTTCACCCTTCCCCGTGCTCCCGGTGACGTCGACGGCGACAGCGTTTGATCGTCTTGTGTTCTGTCCGTGACCATTTCGTGATACCCGGTGAGTATCGTTTCCCCTATGAAACGTAAACACACAGACAAACGCAATGAGCGACGGCGACCGAAGCGGCTGCTGCTATGGCTCGTGGTGGCGCTACCGTTGACGGTGCTGCCGGCCGTGCTGCAGGCGGCGCCCTCGAAAACGGCGATCTTCGGCGGCGGGTGCTTCTGGTGCATGGAGGGTCCCTTCGACAAACTGGACGGGGTAGTTTCCACGACTTCCGGATTCTCCGGTGGCCACGTTCCCGACCCGAGTTATCAGCAGGTGACGCAGGGAACCACCGGCCATCGCGAAGTGGTCCGGATCATCTACGATCCCGACCGCGTGAGTTATGAGGAACTCCTGTACGTCTACTGGCGTAACGTAGATCCCATGGACGGCACCGGCCAGTTCTGTGATCGCGGCGATACGTACGCTCCGGTCATCTACACGGTTGATTCCGTGCAGGCCGATCTGGCACGGATAAGCCGCCGCGTCGTGGGGGAAACGCTCGATGCGGAGATTGCCGTGGAAATCCACCCGTTCGAGGCGTTCTACCCCGCCGAGGACTACCATCAGGACTACTATATCAACAATCCGCTCCGGTACCGCTTCTATCGATCGCGGTGCGGACGGGACCGCCGTCTGGAGACGGTCTGGGGCGACGAAGCGCTGGGTGAACACCCCGAGCCGTGGCTCCCGACGAATAGATAATGGATAGAGGAGGCTATATGCACAGGTACAAAGACACGCCCAGAAAACAAATCGATCGTTCTATTGGAACCGGTATCGCGCTGATGGTCTGCGCGGCGACCTTCGGACTGCATCCCGCCGCCGCCCAATCGCAGGAGCGCTACGACTCGTGGGAAGCCTCTTTGGAGCACGCCGGTGCCGTGACGCGCGAGATCCGCGTGAGAGACGCACCGTGGGTCGTCCCCGGGGAAATGTACGATCCTGACGCCCGGATAATCCACGACGCCAATGCCGACGTCGACTATCCGGTGGAGTTCTCTGAAGCGGAATGGCGTCGCCGTCTGTCCGGTGAACGCTACGAGGTTCTCCGCCGAGACGGTACGGAACGCCCGTTTCACAACGCCCTCTACGACAACAAGGAACGCGGTATCTACTACTCCGCAGCCACCGGGCAACCCCTGTTCCACTCCGACGACAAGTACGTCTCCGGCACCGGCTGGCCCAGCTTCACCAAGCCGATCTCCCCCGACGCGGTAGCCTATTTCTGGGACCGGGGATTCTTCAGCCGACGAATTGAAGTGGTAGACTCCATGTCCGGATCACACCTGGGCCACGTCTTCACCGATGGCCCCGATCCCACCGGACAGCGCTATTGCATGAACTCCGCAGCGCTGATATTTGTGCCGGAGGGTGGCACACCTCCGCCCTTGTTGACGGATGGCCGGTAGGACGGTCCGGCTCTGGGCACGGCCAGCCATCAATTTCCCCATCGAGAGGGGAGCACATAATTCACGCTATGGGCGGATAATAGTTTCAACAGATCGTTGTAATCTTGGTTGAACATCACATTTTCCCGACAGTGAGTAGAGTCGCAAGGAGAGTGGCCATATCTCATTCAGCGCACGGTGCGGATCAATTGGTCGGTTCTGAGGAGGAGACGCACAATGAACATACAAAGACTGACAGCTTTTGCGGCAGAACATGGCGGCGGCAACCTCTGATAGAGAACGTGGTGCAGGAACCGAGAACACCACAATCAGCGGGACCAGTCATCACTACACGCTCTTTTCATGGCGGAGCGCAATCAGGTCTTGACAAAAATCGTCCACCATTGACTTGGTGTAAATCCGGTAGATGTAGCCCCGGTTCTGAAACTCTACCAGCTTCCGAAAATCGCTTTGCCGGGCTCGCCATGAGATGCCATCGGTGAAAAGCAGGAAGGTTGTATCGTGACGCTTCTCGTGCACGATACGATTAATATCACCGATAACGTCTGTCTGCTTGCTGCCGGTCGCACCATATCCCTTCACTTCAATAATGATCTCTGGTGTTTCGTTTGAAGGAATGGCAAAGTCGGCCTTTTCCGTTGATAGCCCGTTCAGCCCCGCAAACCGGCCGCGAATCGAAAAATTCGGGAATACACTTCGAACGATCTTTTCCACGAAGTCTTCCAAATCTCGCCCGCGTTTCTGACCTTTGATCGCACTTCCCCGGCCGCCCTTGAGACGTTCGGCGATGATGTCCTTCCACGTGTAGTTTCCGGAAACGGTCTCGGAGATACGTTGCCGTATCAGCAAATGATCCAGCGTTTTCACGTAGCCATCCGGGTCTTTGCGGAAGCGATGATTTCCGCTACGCCCGTCACCCAGACTTTCGAAAAGGCCGCGAACAACGGCAGTATACTCATCTTTGGACATCTCGAGAAACAGTCGGATTATGGTACTGGCCGCTTCAAAGTCCTGTTGCAACAACTCGATCAGTTGCTGATGGTCGATATCCGAAGAGTCACCAATGTTCTCAAGCACCGCGAGAACCCGGCGGGAGAAGTCGTCCTTCCAGTCAGTTTCGAGGATGGACAGTGATTCCAGCAGTTCATCAGTGTCCTGAGTGACCTTCTTCACCTTTAGATCCCCACAATCAGATATTCGTCCACCATGGCGCGTTTGACCGCACCATGTGTGCCAAAGTGGTAACGGTGCGGACGCTGATAGACATCGATACGCTTCTTGTATTGCCCCAGCATCGATTCCAGTACATCCAACGAAGGATACCCGTTGGACGAATAGGAGAGCACGATCGTACTCTCCGAGAACTTTCTGAACAAATGATGGAACGCCTCATCCGCCGTGCGACGGTAGGAAAACGGCGTATATTTCTTCTTAATCTTGTGAACCTTCGTATCGTAGAGAATTTCCTCATCAGCCCAATACTTGGATAGCCCTTCGAGGAAATGGTATCGTTTCACGTAGCAGTTATCATCCGACTTGGGTACGTACGGCGGGTCAAGGTACACTAGGTCAGGCCGGTAAAACCGCTCATCAAAATCGAAGATGTCCATATTGAAGGACAGATGGTCGGAACCGGTGGAGAAAACCGCCTCATTGTAGTGACTGATCTGTTCAAGAAAGTGTTCCCGAAGGGAAAGGCGCATATCCCGTCGGCCGTCGTCGTAACGGCTTGTATCACCGGAGATGGTAAACACGCCTCGGGGCTGTTTCTTGACACTGCTCCGGATGAGGGAAGACAGCGCTAAAGCTCGAAGATACTGATCATCTAGCTTCCTGATATTGTGGGAAACCAAGTCGAGAAACTGTAGATCCTCTGAAGAGAAGAAGATGCCGTCAAATGTAGTTCGGATAAAATCGGGCGCCGACGAATCGTCCGCAAGGAGAATTTTCAGGTGCTCCGGCTCAATCTGCATCGTGTCATTTTCGATGACGGCCTTTGTGAGAATGTGGGAAAAATGCAAGAAATCATTGGTCAGAACCCGTTTCCCCATCGCCTTGCAAAGATACGCAACAGCACCGGACCCGGCAAAAGCGTCAAGAACCGAGTCGAACTCCAGCTTCTGCAGGACTTCGGATATCCACGGCAGCAGCCGGCTCTTGCTTCCCATATATCGTATCAGGGGAAAAGCACTGATGCGTTGTTGAATGGTCTTCTGAATGGTAGGATCGGCAGGATCGGTAAGCAACTCCGCTGAGATATCCATTCGTTAAGTATACGTCACCACCGGATCCGGGTAAACCGCGAGACCATCTTTCGACATCGTTATACGATGGGAAGACTCATAATGAATGTACAAAGACTGACAGCTTTTGCGACAGAACAAGGCGGCGGCAACCCGGCGGGGGTGGTCATTGAAGAGCGCTCGATTCCCGAGCCCGAGATGAGGCGTATCGCCCGGGAAGTGGGGTATTCAGAGACCGCCTTTGCAGTCCGAGAGGAAAGCGGGAACGCGGACTGGCGCGTGCGCTATTTCTCACCATCTTCGGAGGTCCCGTTCTGCGGTCACGCCACCATCGCCTTGGGGGCGACGCTCGCTCAGCGGTTCGGCAACGGTCGCTACTCGCTGCGATTGAATGATTCGACGATCAGCGTGGAAGGGGTCAGTTCGCCGACTGGGATGTCGGCAACACTTCACTCCCCTCCAACCAGCAACGCACCGGTCCCGAAAACACTTCTGCAGGATGCCCTGGACCTTTTCGGCTACGACTCCTCAGAGATCGATGATAGCTTGCCTCCGGCGCTGATCAACGGAGGAGGCAACCATTTGCTGCTGGCCGTGAAGCACCGCGAAACTCTTGCCCGAATGCGATACGACCTGGCGCGAGGAAAAAAGCTCATGGATAGCCACGGTCTTGTCACCATCGACCTGGTGTTTGTCCGGAATCACACAACCTTTGACGCCCGCAATCCCTTCGCGTCGGGGGGAGTGTACGAAGATCCGGCTACCGGCGCCGCGGCAGCTGCATTGGCGGGCTATCTGCGCGACATAGACTGGCCCATGGGCGACCGAATCGACATCTACCAGGGCGAGGACATGGGGCACCCGTCTCACATCGTGGTTCAACCTCCCGAAAGCCCGGGAGGCTCCGCCGGAGTTTCAGGTTTGGTGCGTCCGATTGAGTAGGAGAGCTCGTACTATGGTTGTCAACGTTTCCGAAGCGAAGGCGCAGCCCTCTCGTCTGATCGACCGCGTGTATCACGGTGAATCGGTCACGATCGCCAAGAACAACTTGCCGCTGGTAGACCTTGTACCGCACAAGGTCCGGGGCAAACGCCGGCTCGGTGCGCTGGCTGGACTCATTGAAATTCCCGAAGATTTTGACAGGGAAGATCCAGCAATTCTCGAGGCGTTTTACGGTGAAGAACGGTGACGCACCGTGTGGGCACAACTCAGTAGAACGCGGCATCCCGCCTCTGGATTAGGCCACCGTTGTTTTCCGTTGCCACCTGCCCGGTCATGTGCAGAGCCGACATCGTACGGACCACCGATGGTCCGCACGATGCCGGTAGACATGTCCAAGCGTCCGCCCATGACGGGACGTCACCGGGCAAGTGATCTTAATCCCCTACAGTGTAATCTACCTCCAGTCCGAGATTCTCAAGGTCCGAGATGTGCGTGCTGTTCGCCTCATAATAGTCGTTTGTCAACCACCCCAGGTTGATATACCCGCCGTCGGAGAAAGTCTCCGTATCGGCGGACGAGAAGAGCGTCACTACTGCGTCCAAAGCGTCGAGGGCCGGGGTATTTGATATGTCCAGTTCCTCGAGCTCCGGCAGATTGGCAATAGCGTCGCCATCTTCCGGGTCACTTCCAAAATCGGTGCCGCCGACCTCCAAATCTCGTAAGGATGACAATGATGCTAAGGCGCTGAAATCGGTGAGTCCGGACATAGACTGAGTTCCTAGATACTCTAGATTTACCAGCGATTCCAAACCGTCGAGAGTGGTGAGGGCGTGGTTGACGATTTCCAATTCTCTGAGTGATGTTAACGTACCAAGGTCATTGAGGACCGCACTAGTCAGTGTCCCCGGATTCTTCCATCCGCCTATACTGAGTCCTTCCAGTCGAGTACTACTTGGATTCAATACATCGTTGTGAAGCACAGTGAATTGATTGTCGGTCAGAGGAGCGTTTTGAATGGCTACATAGCGAAACCGATTTCCTGCGTCTACAAAACTTGTGAACATACCTATGACATCGTCCATGTCGGTACTGCTTGGAGATAACTCTGCAAAGCCCAGTTCAAGTCCCTCAAGCACCGGAAAGATGTCTGGAGTGATTGTTATAATTAGATCAGAAATAGAAATTTTGTTTTCTTGCAATTGCAATTCGCTCAGCAACTTGAGATCCGTGAGCGACGAAATGTCGGTCACACCGGCAGACGTACCGCTATCTCCGGTTGAGTTGCCGATGTCAATCCTTCTGATAGAAGTTACCGTTGTCAGAGATTCGAGGTCGTCATCGGTCAATGGAAGGTCATCAGTTCTAAACTTCTCAAGAGCACCAAATTTGGTAACGTCTATTGCCGAAAAGTCAAAATCACCGACCGAAAACCCGTTATCCTCGAACAGATCATTATACAGGTCAATGTCATACAACGCCGCCAAGTGATACGCGGTCACGTCACCCTCGGTCAAACCATCGAAGCGCCGTTGGTCTTCCCGGTCCTCTGCGTCATGAATCGACTCCATGAGGGCGGTACGCATGGCGGGGCTGGTTACCACAGTCTCGAAACTCTCGGGGTCTGTAACCGGCTCCAAAGAGACGTCCTCGATGTACACGGTCCCGCCCGCTTCGATACCCTGGTCCGTGCCGAGGTTGAAGGCCAACCGCGTCCTGGGGTGCTCGTGGTCCGGTGAGTCGTACATCGCTATGCGTTTCGTAAAGGTGCGGGGCGTCTCCGTTAGAACCTCCCGTTGCCAGAAGTACGTGTCGTAACGGTTATCGTTTCCGTTGACGTCTTCGCCGTTCTCATCGAGGGCTATGATGAGCGACCGAAAATCACGGCTTCCCGCGTCGTCCACCCAGGCGGTAAAGGTAAGTTCGTACAGCTCTCCTTCCTGGGATGGAAAGCCAACCAGGAAGAACGGTTGGACGTGATATCCCTCGGATCCACCGCTCTGGATAGTGACCGCCAGCTCCTGATTGCCATCGTTATCACTGTCGGTCGTCGTCCAGCTTGCCTCGGCGCCGTTATCGGTGTTGACGTACATCCACCAGCCGGCGGTTCCCTCGGAAAAGTCGCCGTTGGCAATCTGATTGCTGTAGCCGTCTTCCCGAATTGCAAAGCTGTTGTAACTAACATCGGAAGTGACACCGTCCTTTACCGCCACGGCGGTCATATGGGTCGTGGCGTCTACGGTGACCGGTCCCGAGTACTCCTGATCATTCGTGTCGGGGGTGTCGAAGTCAAAGTGGTAGTAGATCGTGGCGCCCTCGGTTTCCGTTGTGAGCGTCAGAGACTGCGCTCCCACGTATTGCCCCTGCTCAAGGGAAAACACCGGAGCCGCAACCGTCGTAGTGGCCGGGGAATCACCGGTACCGTTGTCCTCGTCCTCCGGACCAAGCAAACCGGGACATCCCGTCAACACCAATCCGATCGCAATAATGGTTATTAAAATGGGTATTCTTCGCATAACAGAGCCTCCGATGGTGAGATGCAAGTAGCATGCCAAGCGTCTTGCGACCCCACCCTGAGGTTGGGTCAGGTTCCCAATGAACTGTGATTCATGCGTGAAACTCGAAAACGTCTACGTAAGACCCGGCAAAAGAGGCATCAACGGGCATTTCTGGGGATCAGGTTTAACGGAGATGTTGCCAATCGGAGGAACGGGGAACACGGTACGTGAAGACGCGTTACGAAACGTGAAGCCCGCCCTGCAGCACCTGCCGGCACAGATCCTCGCTGACCTCCCAGAGGCGCCGGGCCGTTTCCGGATCGGTTCCCGCGGGGTCGGGGTCTTCCGGACGGCCGCCGGAGAAATACGCACCGGTGAGGTCGGCGTACCGGGAGTCTAAGGCCGGACCGAGAACGTTCTTCGCGCCCTCCGCGACGGGGGAGCCGCCGCTGAAGTACTCGTGCAGCACTTTGGTGTTGATGACTCCGGGATGGAGAGAGACGGCGGTAACACCGGTAGTCTCGAGCCGTCGCGCGAGCTCGGTGGTGAAGAGCACGTTTGCCAGCTTGCTCTGCCCGTACGCGGTGAAGCCGTCATACCTCGTCTCCGACATCAGGTCGTCGAAATTGATGTCGGCTCCGCGATGCACCATTGAGCTCACCGTGACCACTCGGGCCGGGGCGGAGGCAACCAGGAGATCCAGGAGGGTGGTGGTGAGCAAGAACGGCGCCAGATGGTTTACCGCAAAGGTAAGCTCGAAACCGTCCCGACTGATTGCCCGGCCACGGGATATAACCCCGGCGTTGTTGATGAGCACGTCCAGGTGATCCACTTCTTCGGCGAGGCCCGTCGCCGCATCGTGCACCTCACGCAGCGAGGATAGGTCTGCCGGGACCGCACGAGGTTTCCGGCCGGTGATCTGCTCAATCTCCGCCTGAACCGCCGCCAGACGGGCGGAGTTGCGGCCGTGGACGATCACGGTGTGGCCCTGCTCTGTGGCCTGAAGCGCCGAGGCGCGGCCAATGCCGTCGGTGCTGCCGGTAATCAGTATCGTTTTTGTGTCCATGTCCCAAAATGTAACTCTTCCGGCCGCGCATTTCACCGATCAGGAACACGATGGTAGAGTAGCCACGTGGTACAGTAGAACGGCCGGCGCCGGGAGGACCCTTATGGCAGACGAAACACGGACAGAACACGAAAAACAGGATGTCGTACCCTATCATCGCAAACCGGAGGAACTGACGCTGGAGGACTGGCAGATTCAGTTGCGTCGGCAGTTCGTTCGAAACCGGGAGTTTACCATAACCCGCGTTGAGGGAGACGGACACCCGGTCTTTCGGGATTACATTGTGCACAATCCGGAATCGGGCGGTACCTATAAGGTGGCGATTCGCGACAATGCGGGCGAGATGAACTTCTGTGAATGCCTGGACTTCAAAACCAATCACCTGGGTACGTGTAAACACATCGAGGCGGTGCTCCTGGCGATCAAGAACAATGAGTTTCAGGACGATGACGACCCTGTACGTCTCTTGAAAGAAGATTACATCCCACCCTACACCTCACTCTACCTTCAGTACGGGGAGACCCGGCGGGTAAAGATCCGCATCGGTACGGACCATGCCGCCGAGTATCTTGCGCTTGCCCGGGAGTTCTTCGATACGGATATGGTGCTCAAACCGGAGTCCTATGCTCGCTTTGAGGAACTACTCCGTCGTGCGCGAGACATAAGTGAGGAGTTCCGCTGTTATGACGATGCTCTATCGCGGGTCCTGGAGTTGCGCGCGGCAGCGGCCCGGCGGGAACTCATGGAGAATCGCTATCAGTCCGATGACGCCTTCCAGGACCTCCTCAATGCCACGCTCTATCCCTACCAGATCGAGGGGATTCGCACCGCATTCGCCGCGGGACGATCCCTCATTGCCGACGAGATGGGGCTGGGCAAGACGATCCAGGCGATCGGCACGGCGGAACTCCTTCGGAAGGAGGAGTTGGCCTGGTCGGTATTGATCGTCTGTCCCACCTCTCTCAAATATCAGTGGTACTCGGAAATCTCGAAGTTCACAGACTCTCCGGCGATCGTAATAGAGGGTCCGCCGGCGCGCCGCCCGGCGCAGTATCAGGATCCATCATCACCGTACAAGATCGTCTCATACCACACGGTGAAACGTGACATCGACGTGATTAACCGGCTTGCCCCGGACCTGGTGATTCTGGACGAGGCGCAGCGTATCAAGAACTGGAAGACACAGCTGGCCCGCATGGTAAAGCGTATCGGGAGTACCTACACCACGGTACTTACCGGCACCCCTGTAGAAAACAACCTGGAAGAGCTGTATTCCATCGTCCAGTTCATCGATCCCTTTCGGTTGGGTCCGTACCACCGCTTTCTCGATCGCTATTTGATACGTGATGAGACGGGCAAGGTCACCGGGTATCGCGGTCTGAAGGAAGTCGGCGAAGCGATCGCCGATTTCACCGTCCGGCGTACGAAGCGAGAGGTGCTGTCACAGCTGCCGGAACGAACCGATAAGGTGCTCTATGTTTCCATGACCCAGGCGCAGATGGACCTGCATGATTCCTACCAGGATGCGGTGGCACGACTGGTGCACAAGTGGCGTCGTCTCGGACATCTTCCCGAACAGGAGCGTCAGCGGCTCTTGATCAGCCTCAACATGATGCGGATGGCCTGCGACAGTACCTACATAATCGACCAGGACCCCGATAATCGCCACGACATGAAGATCGCGGAAGTACTGAGCATCATTGAGGAGCTGGCCGCCTCCGCACCGGAGGCCTCGCAGAAGGCGGTCGTCTTCAGCCAGTGGGAACGCATGACGCGGCTGGTGGCGGTGGAGCTGGACCGACGCGGGATCGGCTACGCTTACCTCCACGGGGGTATTCCTTCCAAGAACCGCAAGGATCTCTATGAACGGTTTAACACCGATGATCGCTGTCTCGTGTTTCTGTCCACTGATGCCGGCGGAACGGGACTCAACCTGCAGTCCGCATCAGTTATGGTCAACCTGGATATTCCCTGGAATCCGGCCGTCCTGGAACAACGGATCGCGCGAATTCACCGTATCGGGCAGCGGCGAAACGTGACGATTGTCAACCTTGTTTCGTCCGGCACGATCGAAGAGCGAATGCTCAGTCTGCTTCAGTTCAAGAGTGACCTCGCCGCGGGCATCCTCGACGAGGGAGAAGACAGTATCTTCATGGACAGCGGACGCTACCGCAAGTTCATGGATACCGTGGGTACCCTTGTGAAACGGGACACCGCCGAACAAGCGGACGATCGGCCGGCAGAAGAACAGGAAGAACGGGAACTCCGGGAAGACACGAGAACGGGAGATATCTCCGCCGATGAAGGAAGGTCGCTTGCGCGGGGACGCGAGTTGATGGGAGAACTGGAAGGACTGCTTCGCGACACTGACACGGCGAAGGCGCTTCTCTCATCGATGATCACCACCGATGAATCGGGATCATCATTTCTCAAAATACCCGTCACGAGCGAAGAGGAGGCCGCCACCACCCTGCGCGTCCTGGGACGGCTGTTCTCCACCGCCGCGCCGGAGGCCGAAGAAGCGCCCTGACGCGGATGTCGGCAGTAGTAACTCACGTCCTGGCGATGGCGCGTATCGCGTTTCTGCGACGCTCCACCCCACAGGGCTGGATGCGCGCGAGTTCACGGCCGGCAGCTTTCAGTAAAGATGCCACACTCAGAGGGTTGAGAGGATACCAGTTATGGTTCAGAATGTAGTCATGTTGATGGTCAATATCCATGACGCCAAGACCCATCTCTCGGAATACCTTGGTAAGCTCGATACCGAGCAAGAAATCGTGCTGTGCAAGCGGAACGTACCGGTCGCGGTGATTCGCCCGGTGGCGGTATCCGCGGGCCGGCGTATCATTGGGCTGGAGAAGGGGCGTCTTCAGGTACCGGATTCATTCAATGATCCGCTACCGGTGGAGCTTGAGGCCCTCTACAATGGTGAGCCGGGGTGAAACTTCTCCTCGACACCTGCGCCTTTCTCTGGATTGCAGCGGACGATTCCGCTCGTTGGGAGTGGTAATACGTCGTCCGATGGCTCACGGTAGCGGGGAGCTCGAATCCGTCCCGAATGTGCTAAACTTACGTGTAATGCGACTGACCGATTATCAGAGGCTAGCGATCCGCGAGGCTATAGATGAAACGTTCGGCACCGATGCAGGGGTGTGGTTATTCGGATCACGGACCGATGATACGCGCCGCGGAGGAGATATCGATTTGATGGTTGAAGTCCGAGATATGGAACCCAGCTCTATAGAGGCCGTGGAGCGGAAACTTCGAGCGGTCTCGGCGATTCAGCGGCGGATCGGTGATAGAAAAATCGACCTGATCGTTACCGACGGTACAACCGCTACTCCGATCGCGGAGGCGGCTCGTCGTGACGGGGTTCCGGTATGAGCGATGACCGACTGACTACGGCCAGAGCTACCATCGAGTCGGCGATTGCCGAGGGTCAGGCGCATCTCGATCGCATGGCCCACGCCGCCGCGACCGTTTCTTGATATTCTTTCCAATCTGGAGCAGCTGGGAGCGATCCCATCGGAAGAGGACTGAATCTACTCCCGCCGAGGGCCATCAAAACAGGTTGGTCACACCGTACTCGGAGAACACCGCGTCCGAGGACAGCACGGGCATCTTCTCATGCAATGACTGGGAAACCATGAGACGATCGAACGGATCCTTGTGAATCATCGGAAGTTTGAGGGTACCGGCGACGTGCTCCATGGTGATTCCCAGGATACCGACCGAGTTCTCGTGAAGCTGTGCGGTGAAGAACGCCTGCGGGTCGCTCGTCTCAAGTTTTAGCTTGCCGAGCCGCAGCTTGATAAACACCTCCCACAGGCCGGCGATGCTGAACCACATCCGATTCTCCGGACTGAGAAAGACGTCCCGGGCTGAGTCAGACAGCCGCCGGTCATCGGAGAGTATCCACAGAAACGCGTTAGTATCCAGCAGTATGTTCATCAGACGTAGTCTTCGAATCCCTCCGGGAGCTCATCGAAGTCCGACGATATCTGGATCTTACCCTTCGCCGATCCTATCCGACGTTGAGACGCCGGCTGTTCCAAAGGAACAATCCGCACCAGTGGCGTGTTCCGCCGGGCGATAACAACCTCCTGACCTGACAGAGCTTCCTCAATCAATCTCGACAGGGTCGCCTTCGCCTCGTGAATCGTAACGGTATGCATGAATTAAGGGTAATCTGACCATGTTTCCTGGTCAAGTTTTATGTACTACGACAGGTCGCCGGAGCCGCGATCAGAGCCGATACGTGGAGCGCGGGCCGACGGCCCGGCCCCGCGCCCGCGCCCCGACGACCCATTCCCACTTACCCCTGCTGCGCCGGATAGCCCGCCGGTTCCAGCACCTTGTTTACAGTATCCAGGTCCGGCGCACTGTCGCCCGTGTACTGGATCACCACCCGCTTGTCTTTGGCGGAGGCTTTCACCTTTTTGATCCCGTCCACGCCCTCGAGCGCCGCGGTGACTTTGGCCTCGCAGTGGCCACAGCTGATATCCGGAACGGCGTACTCCACCGTGTTGCTCTTTCCAAATAGACCC
>JBBDTM010000065.1:0-31857 GCA_040904425.1 Alkalispirochaeta sp. | reverse complement strand
CGCCGCGTCGTAACCATGAGCCGGAGATGGCTCACGGTTGACTTTTTATAGGAGAAACCAACGTGAACCAAACACAAACGCCAACAGACGCAGCAACAGACACAGCTTACTTCACTCTGCAAGCCGACTCCGAAACGGGCATCGCTACGCTCACCTTTGACTCGCCGGACAGCGCGGTGAACACCTTCACCCGCGAGACGCTCGAGGAGCTGGACGCCCAACTCACCGAGCTGGAGCGGCGAGCCAAAGCGGGCGAGATCACCGGCGTTATCTTCGCAAGTGCCAAGCAGGGTAACTTCATCGCCGGTGCCGACATCCACCTGATCCAGGAGATCAGCGACAGCCGGGACGGCGAACGCGCCGCGGAGGCGGGGCAGGCGATCTTCGCCCGCATCCAGGACCTGCCGGTACCTACGCTGGCGGCGATCAACGGCAGCTGCCTCGGCGGTGGGCTGGAACTGTCCCTGGCCTGCGACTACCGGACCGCGGCGGACAGCCCCAAGACGACGATCGGACTTCCGGAGACGCAACTCGGGGTCCTTCCCGGCTGGGGAGGAACGTTTCGTCTGCCGCGGACCGTGGGATGGGCGCAGGCCACCAAGATGATCCTCGCCGGCTCTACGATCGATGCCCGCCGGGCGCTCAAGTATGGTCTGGTGGATATGGTCTACCCTCCTGCGTTCTTCGATGAGTGGACGCGGGCGCTCCTGCGGCGCATTACCGCCGATGGTGGTGATCGCCAACTCGCCCGAAACCGCAAGAAGGCGCGCGCCCGCCGATCATGGTGGCTGGAACGAACACCCATCGGCCGCCGGGTGATCTTCCACACCGCCCGGAAAGACGTACTCAAGAAGACCGGCGGCCACTACCCGGCACCGCTGGAGGCTCTCAGCGTCCTCCGCAAAACCACCGGCGGCTCGCTGACACATCGTGCCGCCCGCACCCGGGCCCACCGGAAAGAGGCTGCCGCCTTCGGCCGGCTTGCGGCTACCGAGATCAGCACCAACCTCACTCGGCTCTTCTTTGCCCGGGAAGGCGCCAAGAGACAGCCGGCACTCACCCACGCCCGTACCGACCGTCCGATTACGCGGGCGGCGGTGCTCGGCGCCGGAGTCATGGGCGGTCGCATCGCCTGGTTGTTCAGCAACAAGGACATTCCGGTGGTGATGAAAGACATCGCCTGGGATGCGGTGAACAAGGGCTATCAGAGTGCTAAAGAGGTGTACGACCAGCTCAAACAGCGGCGAAAACTCGACGACCGCGAGATCAATCTCAAGTTGAACCAGATCCATGGAGCCGTAGAGTACCATTCGCTTGGCCACCCCGACATCGTGGTAGAAGCGGTGGTGGAACGCCTGGACGTGAAGAAATCCGTTCTGGCGGAGCTGGAGGAACACATCGCCGACGATACGATCGTCGTCAGCAATACCTCGGCGCTCTCCATCGACGAAATGGCCGGCGCGATGAAGCGCCCGCAGCGCTTTGCCGGCATGCACTTCTTCAATCCCGTCAATCGGATGCCCCTGGTGGAAGTGATCCGGGGAGAGAGAACCGCCGATGCGGTACTGGGGGACGTAACCTCTCTGGCGCTGCGCCTGGGGAAGACCCCGGTCGTCGTGAAGAACAGTCCCGGCTTTCTCGTCAATCGCCTCCTCCTGCCCTATCTCAACGAGGCTGCCGTCATGCTCTCGGAAGGAGTCGAGTATCCGGCTGCGGATGAGCTCTTCACCACGTTCGGTATGCCCATGGGGCCCTATACGCTCCTCGACGAGGTGGGAATCGATGTGGGGTTCCACGTGGCGAAAACGTTATATCATGCCTTCGGCGAACGCATGGCGACGGCACCGGCGCTCGACTCGATCAAAGATGACTCGAACCTCCTCGGAAAGAAGGCGGGGGCCGGGTTCTACACGTATACCCGCGGCAAGAAGCAAGGGCCCAACCCACGGATGAAAGAGGCGCTGCGAGATGCCCTCGCCGGCCGCGCCGGTGGCGGGTCTCAGCCGGAATCCGCCGGTGCGCGACCAGCCGCCACGGGCCGCCCGACGGATCGCGATATCTTTGACCGCGCGATGTTGAACATGGTGAACGAGGCGGCGTACGCCCTCGAAGAAGACGTGGTGGGATCAGCCGAAGAGCTGGACCTTGCCATGATTATGGGCACCGGCTTTCCGCCGTTTCGTGGAGGGTTGCTCCGTTGGGCGGATAGCCTCGGCACCGGCGAGATTCGCGAGCGCCTGCAGGAGCTCGCCGTCCAGTACGGCCCGCGATTCGCCCCTGCCCCGCTCCTTACACGTCTCGCGGATGAGGGACGGAGCTTCTACCAGGGAGAATAAGCCGCCCGCCCCCCACGGCGGCGGCCTCCCACGGCGCCGGCCGACCGCGCTGAATCAGCGAGACGAAATGAGAGGGGTGGAGGATGTCCTACGCCTCGTCGGTGAGGCTCATTGCGTTGTCCACCGCGCTCATGACGGCGCGGTGCGCCCGCTCCCGCTCGCCGCCGACGGGGTTAGCGTCGGCCGCCTGTATCTCTTTCGCCTCGGCGATCAGGTACTCCACGAGGGCGCGGTTTTCGTCACCGATGTCGCCATCACCGTAGCGATTTCGCAGTACCGATACCGTGCTTACCAGCCAGAAGAGGCTCGTGCTGAGCCGAGTCATTCGCCGCAGGAAGAACTCCTGATGGACCACATCTTTTCCGAACGTCATGAGGCCGTAGCGCAGGAGGGAACGAAATAACCGCTCACTCTTGCGGGCGGTGCGCAGCGCGCGCTGTAAGTTCAAATCGGACCCCGCCGCCGACTCCAAAAGCAACGGTTTGCGAAGTCGGAGGATCGTAATGAGTTTTTGGAGGGCGGAGGCGCCTTTGAGCTCCTTGCCGATCTTCCGGAACAGGGTCAGCGGCGGATAGATCGCGTGGATCTCGGATGTACCCTCAAAGATCGTTGTCACTCGGGCGTCGCGCATGCGCTTCTCGTAGGGCATCGTCTGGATAAACCCCGCCCCTCCGGCGGTCTGCAGCGCATCGTAGAGCGTGTTCCATCCCTCGTCCGTGCCATAGCGCTTGGTATGAGAACTCTCTATCGCTACGTTCATGAGAGGAGAGTGCTCCAGCATCCGCGCCGTGAGGAGCGTCATGTTTTCCGCGGCAAACGCGTGCGCCCGCGCTTTCACGATCTTCTCCTGGATCAGCTGAAACTGCCGAATCGGTACCCCGAACTGCGTGCGGCTACGGGCGCGCTTCTCCATATCCGCCACCGACTGCTTCATCATCCCCGCACCGGCGGCGCCCAGGCCGAGGCGGCCGTAGTTGAGAATGGTCATGGCGATCTTAAAGCCGTCGCCCGGTTCACCGATGAGGTTCTCCCGCGGAACGCGGACATCCTTGAAGCGAATCGGCGTGGTGGAGCTTACCTTCAGCCCCATCTTGGGCATGTCCTTGCCCACCGTGACACCGTCCCACGCGGCCTCTACAATGAAGGCGCCCATGTAGCCGGGGCGGTTCTCCGGGTCCAGCTGGGCGAAGACGGTCATACCGCCGGCGTAGTTGCCGTTGGTGATGTAGGTTTTACTTCCGTTGAGGATGTAATGGGTACCGTCCTCTGAGAGGGTGGCATACGTCTCAATGTGCTGCGCGTCTGATCCGATCTTCGGTTCCGTCAGGGCGTAGGCAAAGATCATCTCCCCGGTTGCCGCCGGCTTGAGGTACGTCTGCTTCTGCGTCTCATCGCCGAAGAGCACGATACCCTTGAGTCCGATCGACAGGTGCGCCAGCGGAATGAGCACGAGCGCCATATCGGAGGCGGCCATCGCTTCCACCACGTAGAGGTACTCGCTGGTCGTAAACCCGAGGCCGCCGTACTCCGTGGGAATCGTCAGCCCGAATATTCCCAACTCCTGGAACTCGCGCATGAGCGAGTCGGGAATCCGAGAATCGTGCTCCAGTTCCAGGGGATCGTGGTGCGCAACGATCTCGTTGTAACGCTCAATGAAGCGATCCACCTTTTCCTGATCTGCATCGGAACCGGACGCACGAAGTAGGTCTTCACGATACGCGCCTGCGTACAATTCCTCGAGAAATCCCATACCCGTGTCATCCATGCGAGCCTCCTTTCACGATCGAAAGAATTCTGATAAGAACTCTCGTAAATAGCCTAACTCCTGCGGGAGTTCCGGTCAATGAAATCTCGGACGGTTGACCGACCGAGGAAGACACTCGTAACTTGAGACGCGAGATGGAACCACGATCACTCATTTTGATTCACGGCTACGGGGTTCGAAGCTACTTCTGGAACGCGTTACGTCCCCACCTGGCTGCGTACTTTGACCCTATCGAGACGCCGGACCTGGAACTTCCCGATATCGAATCCGGCGTTGCCATGGTAACAAACGCATGCCGAACACTTCGCAGACGTTCCTCACAGCCGGTGGTACTCGTCGGTCACAGTCTGGGGGGGATTCTCGCAGCTCTCGCCGCCCGGGATCTTGAGCCCGAAACGGTGTCTCACCTGGTGGTGATCGCAAGCCCATATGGGCACCGCGTGGGGAGAGCGTTTGGCCCTATCTTGCGGCTTCGCTTCACCTTAGGCGTCATCGGCAAAGATAAGGTACGGCGACGATTCTTTGGTCCTGCCGTGCCGGAGGACGTACAGCGTTCCATTTTCGATTCCCCCGCCGACGAAAGCGCAGAACTAAAAGCGCTCGGGCGGCGGAAGCGGTGGTTCCATACCGGTGAGTTTCCTCACGGCGTCCCTCAACGGGCGCTGGCAATCGGGAGCGCTGCGGACCGGATCGTCCACATCGACGAGACCCGGGAGTTCGCTGAGGAACTCAATGCCCGGATGGTTACCTTCCCCTCCTCAGACCGCATCGGCCACGACGACTTCGGGGTATGGGATCCCTCGGCGGAGCAGACCGCCCGAGAGATTGTGGGGTTTGTGAAGCAGCCGGGAAACGCTAATACACAGCCGGGCGGCCCAGCTCCTCAGCGTTAAGAAGTACCATATTGTCTTCACCCATCCCCATCGCGAAGATGCCTCGCGCGGTAAGTGCCGCGACTATGTCCGGAGGGATATTGAGCGAGCTCATGATCGGTACCACCGTATAATCCGCGTACTCCGGAAAAAATTCGAGGACTTCGCGATAATTGTCAGCAAACCGTTCAACATCGGAGAATCGCACCGTGGACTTGGTTTCGTTCACGAATACCGTGTCCTCGGTGACGATGATCGCATCAAACTCACGGCGGCGGGACCGGTCCGTTGGGTGCCGGCGTCGAATACGGGGCGCGGTCGTTACCGAATCCTCCACACCAAAGTGATCACGGAGGATACCAGGAAGGTTAGGCATGACTATATCTTCTACAATCGTGCCCATCTTGTTGGCGAGCTCGCCCCACTTCCGGTTCATCTCCCGCATCTCGCGCCGCTGGTCATCCCTGTGCCTGGCCATCTCGTCCTTAAAGTCCTGCATCTCGTCCTTGAAGTCTTGCATCTCGTTCTTGAAGTCCTGCATATCGTCGTGGAAGGCGTCCAGCTTCATCTGATACTGAAACTGGGCGTAGGCAGTTTTTTCCAACCATTTTTCCACTGTGCTCACTCTCGTCTCCAGCCTCGTCGACATTCGATCTTCCTCCTATAGGGTACTACGGGTGAAAAGCGACGTCACGCTTCGGGAAGCCTCTCTTTCGTTGAATGCTTTTCATATATCGACGACGTTACCCTGTCTTATCGTGTAAGCCCGGTGCGGAATGATTGTATATGCGAATCGAATTCACTTAAGTTGAGGTATGCACGCTGACGAAGCCCGTCCGCTGATTCCCGTGTTCGACGGACACAACGACGTCCTTGGCCGAGCGTTCGACAACGCCCGATACGATTTCATCGACGGCAGCGAAACATACCATTTGGATCTCTCCGGAGCGTTGTCCGCGGGATTTGCCGGGGGACTTTTCGCGGTGTTTATCCCGCCCAACGATGCGGAACTCAAGCATACGAGATCGTTTACGGGAGGGCTCAGCACGCCGGGCACCGTACCCCTTGCCCGGGCGCAGCGGGCGGCGACGCAGATGTTCTCGCAGCTACACCGCTATATCGAACGTTCCCACGGACGATTGTTTCTTGCACGCACCGCCGAAGAGGTGGAGCGGGCGCTGCGGGGTGGCGCAGTAGCCGCGGTGTGTCACATGGAAGGAGCTGAGGCGATCGACGGGGATCTCCGCGCCTTGGACCTCTACTACGATGCGGGGCTCCGGTCACTGAGTATCACATGGAGTCGCTCGAATCGGTTCGGCTGCGGTGTGCCCTTTGGATTCGACCGTTCTCCCGATATTGGACCGGGGCTCAGCCGAGCGGGGAAAAGCCTGGTAAAGCGCTGCAACGAGCTAGGAATAATGGTGGATGTGTCACATCTAAATGCCCGAGGCTTTCAGGATGTGGTTCGGACTTCCGGGGCACCGATCGTCGCCTCCCATTCCAACGCGTGGGGAGTCTCTCCAAGCACGCGGAATCTGACCGACGACCAACTGGCGGTGATCCGCGACACCGACGGCCTGGTGGGGGTGAACTTTGGCGTTCAATACCTCCGACCGGACGGACAGGCCACCACGGACACCCCCCTCACAGGCATTAGGGACCATGTGGAATACCTGGCGGAGCGGGTAGGAATCGCCAGGATCGGCTTGGGCTCCGATTTTGACGGCGTGCAGATTCCGCGGGAGATCGGCTCGGTCCGAGGATTGCCGATACTTCTGCACGCGCTGTCGGAGTGGGGATATTCCGAGGATGAGATCCGCGGAATCGCTCACCGAAATTGGCTCCGGGTACTCACGGAAACCTGGCGGTGACGGAAAGCAGCCTTACAGAGCGTGCTCCATGAACGGAAGCACAGCGGACAAGACCGCCCCGGGGCGGCGCCGAAGAGCCCACCTCCAAACGCTGCGATGAAGTAGCCGAGACTGAAAAATCCCCTACAGCTTCCATAAAATGCCTCCTTCGAGACGTGAGAACGGTATGGTCGGACGCGACGGTTCGCGGCCTGCCGGGGCGACTATCCGTCGGCGTATTCGTGCGAGATCTCGCGAAAATCGGCTTCAATCCGATCAAAGGCAGTTACCACGTCGGGACAGAAGTGGGCACCCCGAATCCGACGGATTTCTTCACTCGCTGAGGCGTGATTCCAAGGTTCTTTGTACGGCCGACGGCTCCTCAACGCATCGTAGACGTCCGAAAGCGCAACAATTCGTGCCGACAGCGGTATGGAGTCCCCCGCGGCACCGTGGGGATAGCCGGTACCGTCGAACTTTTCGTGATGACTCAGGGCGATATCCGCAGCCATTTCCAGCGTTGATGCCTGCGAGAGAATGCCATGGCCCAGCACAGTATGCTGCTCGATGGCGGAAAACTCCTGAGCGGTGAGTTTTCGCGGGGCCAGAAGGATTTCGTCGCTGATTCCCACCTTCCCGATATCGTGAAGCGGTGCGTACGCCTGAATATCATCGCAGTACTTCGACGACATACCCAATTGTTCCGCCAGCCTCCGCGCGTAGAGCCCGACCCGGTGCATGTGCTGCCCCGTTTCATTGTCCCGAAGTTCCCCTACCCGGGCAATCGTCTCCAGGATTTCGATTCGCGCCTGCTCCTCTCGTTGATAGATCTCGTCCATATCGACGTGGACCGCCAAATACTTGGGCGGCGCATCTTCGGCCACGGAAATTTTGCTCATGATGGAGCGAATACGCCCCAGATGCCCCTCGGCACACTGGTTAACCATTTCCGTCTCATGGTGGCCTGTTTCCAACAGATCCTGCCACATCGTACTAAAAAGCTGATCGTACGCCTCGGTGTCGATGCCCATGTCCCGGTACACCTCCTTCCCCGGATTCAACATCCGAGTGTCTCTTCCGGCGGCCTCCTCCGGCGTGTAGCCGTAGAATTCTGTAAACGCGTGGTTTATGTACTCAATGCGCCCTTCATGATCGGTGATCACCATGGGATTCGAGGTGGTCTCAAAGGCGTGCTCAAAGATGTTTCGTTCGGACCGTACCCGGTGTTCTTCGGTTACGTCGGCCACCGTCACCATACTTCGGCTAGTTCCTGATATTGACACAACTTGAATCTGGTACCGCTGATCACCGCGAACGATATGCTTGGTAGACTCCCCATCCTCCGCGGGGAACTCCCCCAGGAGCTCGCGAACGCCGGTCGACGCATCCAGCCCTTCCAGATTAAGCCACCGTCGGGCGGTGGGATTTGAGTAGACGACGTGGTCGGATCCTTCCAGGACAAACACCATATTCGGATTGGTCTCCGGCAGGAGCGACAACAGATTGAGCTGCTCCCGCAATTCCGCCACCACCGTTCGCTCAGTAGCGATCACCAGCGCCGTAGCCGGGGTAGCGTTGCTCATGCGCGCTTCTAAGCCGATCCGCAGTACTCCCCCATCAAGCCGGGTAGTCGCGAAATCGGTCACTGCCGACTGTGAGGTGCTCTCCGCAACGTCGGATATGAGCTTGAACCACTTCTCAGCATTCTCATCGGGAGGGAGAGGAAACAGATGGGTTCTCAATTGCTGAGAATCCGCCGCTCCGAAGAGCTGACACATCGCCATGTTCGGCACGAACAACTCTCTCTGAAGCGCATGTATCACCTCAGCTACGCTCAACGTGAAATAATCCTCTAGCTCACTGACCCGCAACTCCGCCATGGGTACCGGGTTGTCAAGGAAATAGCACGCGCGCGGGCCATTTTGGTGTTCAGGAGCGGCTGGTGTCTCCGGCATAGGTCGTACCTCCCCACGGCTGACGCAATTACGGTATTGTTGCTGGTACAAGTTTAGCGGAGCGATGGGGACTTCGGCAACGGCGTTCACCGAGGAGTCCGGGGAGTCCGGGGAGTCCGGGGAGTTTTTCGCGGGTATGCAATCAGCCGCGCAGGCGATACACTTCTGGCCGCTCGACATTTCGACGCCCCGGATGAACGAAATGCGCGCGGGACAAAACGAAATACCGGGTACGCCGGACAAACGGGGGTGGCTATGGGTACGGGCGGCATACACGAGCGGCATCACAAACGTCGCGCACCGCGGAGGGAACTCTTCGGATGGGCGATGGGTTACGTGGGAGGTCTTGTGGCGACCGCATTGGTCGTGGCGTTTCTCGGCAACCCAACACTGGAAAACTTCTCCCGCATCCGGTGGGTAGGACCGTTTACGGCGCTGTTCTTTCTCGTCACGGCGATCCCTACATTCATGTGGGTGCACGAGCACGGTGCCGCGCAGCCGCTCAAGCCGGGCCAAACCTACATGCGCGTCGGTTTCCAGCGACTACATCGCACCCTGCGTGAGATCGGCCGCTTCCGGGATCTGGCCATCCTCCTCCTGTCGATTTTTTCTCGATGGCGGCGGTATACATCATCATCACCTTCGCCTTCATCTACGGTGAGCAGGTGATACGCTGGGACCCGGGAGTTCAGATCTACATGTTTGTGATCGTTCAGATCACCGCCGCCCTGGGCGCGATCGTTTTCGGGTTCATTCAAAATCGGATCGGGGCCAAACAGACGTATGTGACGACGATGGCCCTCTGGACCGTGGGAATTGTCCTCATCTACGCCACACCGCAGATTACCGAGATGCTAAACAGGACTTTCGGGACGGAGTGGCATCCGCAACATATCTTTCTGTTTGTGGGTATCATAACCGGTGTGAGCCTCGGCTCGAGTCAATCCGCGGGCCGGGCGATGGTTGGTCTCTTCTCTCCCGACAGCAAATCGTCGGAGTTCTTCGGATTCTGGGGGCTATCCGGCAAACTTGCCGGCGTCTTCGGAGTGATCGGTCTGGGCTTGCTGCAGTCGCGTTTCGGCCTGCAGACGGCGATCCTGTTCTGCGCAGCCCTGTTCATCACATCCATCGTCGTTGTTCTCTTCGTAGATCAGGAGCGGGGACGACGCGCTGCAGACGAGTATGTTCCTATTTCTTCCGGGCCGAGACGCTCATGATCGTCCGAAACAGCTTGTGGCGAGTCGTCTCCGGAAGCTCATCAAACTGAACGTGCGGGATTCGTCCACTGCGCGATGTGCGCACTACCCGCCCGGGAAGCGCGAGTCTCAGAGCATCCCGCTCCACTGTTCATCGCATCATCGGCTACCGATACTTCCACACCACCGGATAGCTTCAAAGTACTCATCGCATCGGAATTGATCCGGTCAACCGCAATCCCCACGCGCCGGGCGAAGTTCATCAGCTCCCGTTCAGTGGCGATTCCTTCCCGAAGGGCGCGGCGGGCCGCTTTGAGAAACAGCGTCTGATCGTCGAGCAGACGGTGCCGATTGCGAGGATTGTGCATCAGCCATCCCAGGCGCGCGAGGATGCGGTCATCTTCCGGGGACAGGCGCTGCCCCAGCTTTCCCAGCGAAGGAGCGGAGCGCTGACGGCGACGAGCTTCCGCCTCATGCCTACGACGCCGATGCTCCATCGTCGCCAGAAGAACAAGAACAACCGAGACAACTCCACCCAATAATACGAAATCTGCTACGGAACCGGCGGCAGCCAACATTTTCTACAGGATATCATAATATTTTTCCTGTGGGAAAAAAGTTCCGGTTTTTTTTGAGCGAAGGACCGCGGTGTTCGGGAGGTTCGCGTCTTGCTATAGACGCATTCGGTACTGTACGGCCACCCGATAGAAATCCCAGTAGCTTCCCACCGTGTCCCGACGCAGACTCCTCAGCGCGATCCACAGCAGAACCGACAAGCTGCTCGCTCTCGAATAGGACATCCACGGTGCCAACGATAGGAAAGGGCGGCTGGTATCCAAGCACGGCGGTAAGATGCCGGGTCCAGCCGTTGTAATTGGTACCTTCGTCATTCTCGAACGACCAGGCGGCGGCGGATCCAGCGGAGGACAGGGCGCTGTAGGTGAACTGCGGCGACACCACCGTGACCACATGGTTCCATTCACCGGGAAAAACCGCCGCCAGATCGAACTGCAACGTCCCTCCTGTGAAGGCGCGAACCACCGCCCCTGGAAAGGACGCATCGTCGATCTCACCCGTATCGGGGTCAACTTCACCAAGACCATCGAACACCTGAACGTTCCACCCGGTTCCGATCGATGCGCCGGCATACGCGTTAAGGAACGCCACCGGGGTGGCTGTTATTCGAATCTCCTGCGTCGCGGAGATTGGGCTCACCCCTGTCCGGGACCGGACCGAGATATTGTTATCGGCGAAGAGCTTGCCAGATCCCCACCGGAGTGCGGGAATCACCCACCGGTGCTCGTAGAAAGCCTTGAACTCCACGCCGCCCCAACCGGTGCCCACGGGTCGGGTTCCGGAGCCGTCGGCATAGGGCGATTCCCTCACGGCGTACGAGATAGGAGCGAACCCACCATCATCCACGCCAACGCCCTGCTGGTCCCCTACCTGATAGGTGGCATCAAAGCCGAGGGAACGAATCTGCTCCATCTCTTCCGCCGCAAGGGACGGAGCGGCCCCGGCGATTCCCAAAGCTCCCACAACAACCAACGATAGTCCGCGGAGCGCAAGACTACTTCTGTTCATAGACGCGAGAAATCTCCTGGTCCAGTTCTTCCAGCTTCTTTTTGTTGTCGGCGCTGATAGACTCGATCCGCGAGACGACCTCCGACAAGCGGTTGATCGCCGCCGCCCGCCGTTGCGTCACATCGTTGATACGATCCGCCGCCGATTTTAGTGTGGACGTGGACGCCGCACTTTCCTCCGCCATATGCCGCGTATCTGCGGCGGCACTGTTCACCGAGGAGGTGGTGTCCCGTAATTCCGTGACCGAATCGAGGATCTCTTTGGAACCCTGAGAGAGCTCATCCAGACTGGAAATCAACTCGCGAAAGGTGTCGCTCACTTCCACCACGCCGTCATGGATCTGTCCGAACATCGCCGCAGCCTGACTGTTAATTGAGCTCGCCTCCTCGATATCGGAGACGCTGCCCCGCAGCGCATTGGCAATCTGCTTGGCGTAGTCCGAGGAGTTCACCGAAAGCTGCCGGATTTCATCGGCGACCACCGCGAAACCGGCACCGTATTGGCCGGCGTGCGCCGCCTCGATCGCGGCGTTCATCGCAAGCATATTCGACTGAGCCGCGATTTTGCTGATCATCTGAACAAAGTCGAGCATCTTCTGGGACGAAGTGGCGACCTTCTTCATCGCATCCTCGCTCCGCCGGATCTGATCAGCGCCCTCCTCGGAGGTGCTCACTAGACGTTCTACCTGGCCGCTTCGGTCCTGCGAGATACGGCTCATGCTCTGAATCGATCCGTTCATCTCTTCCACGGCTGCGGTGGCCTGCTCTACCGAGCTCGCCTGACTGCCCATCTGCTCTTCCAGAGAAACCGATTGCTGCTGCAGGGAATCGCTGCCTCGGGCAAGGCTGTCCACCGCCTTTTGAAGCTCTGAGAGAACCTCCTCGCTGTTGTCCGTATCTCCGTTGAGCGATTCGATCACCTCGTGGGCATCGGCTCCCGTGCGTTGCAGGTGATCTCCGATTTCCACCCCCTGTCGAAAACCGTCGAGCAGAGACCGAAACGACTCGTGCTGCATCTGAAGTCGTCGATGCGTCTCTTCCAAGTCGGCGATGATTCCAGAGGAAAGGCCGAAAAGCGCCCGGGATATCGCCACCGAGATGGAGACCAGAACGAGGGCAAGCACCATGGGAGTGACGATATCGGAAATAGCGAAGAGTTCCGGCCGGATCACGGGGGCCAGCCCGAAGACCGCCGCCGTAGAGATCAACGTCAGTCCGCCAAATGCCATGAGCATCCTCCGGGAGGTGAACACTACGGTAGCATCCAGCACCAGGATCGCCATGATCGCGGTGTGGGACTGTAGCTCGTACAGGGAGGTACCCACCACGAAGCGCAATACGGTGAGCAACACCAGCAACGAGTATACGTGTAGCGCTCCGGCCAGCCGCAACCGCCCCCGAAATAGGAGCATCACTGAAACCAGGAAGAGCGCCACCAGGACGATCAGCATCGCGATACGAACCAGCTCCTGCCCCTGAATCACGTACACTACCGCCAGGAGTACGATCGCCACGGCGAGAAAGAGATTGATACCGAAGAGGAGTCGCGCCTTGAGCTGTGCGATCCGGCCGTCATCACGGAACTGTGCGGCCAATCGTGTATAGAAAGATGAGAACATATCGATATACCACCGCGATATCGCGCGGATGTCAACGACCGATACGCATTCGGTGGGAATTCATGGTATAAACGCGGCATGCACCAGTATCCCGTTGCTCATCCAATCCGCACTACACCGGACAACGAATTTGCCGCCAATACGATGACCCACCGTCTCCCAGCCAATATTGCCAACGTGATCCGCGCCCATGAGGACTACCCACCGGAGGTGACGCGCTCCTTGGCGGAACTATCCGCGGCGATCGCCGGCGACCAGCCGATCCCAGCTCTTCCCCTACCCGCTTGGGATCATGATGTGTGGCGCGCCGAGTACAAACCGTTCGCCGGGGATACGTGGCACGACACCGAGTGGTTCTTTGCCGAAACCTACGCCTTTCGGTTGATCCTGGCGGCAAGCCGCTACTTTGAGACACGGATCGATCCCTACGGACCTATGAAACTGGCCGAACTCGAGTCCGGATCGCCGTTCCTCCCGGTGCAGCGCTTTTTTGCCCCGCAAGGCCCGGCGGCACCTCTACTGGAAGGCGCTGCGGTTCCCGCCGATGTGGCACCGGCGCTTCTGGAGGAGGCACTCCATCTATCGATGTGGGGCAACAAAGCGGACATCTCCTTCGCCGCCGGAGGCGCGCTGGATCACTCCGCCGGGGAGCGGGAGCTGCTGCTTCGGGACGACAGTTTCGTGGCCGCGGGAATTCTCGCCCGTGCCGGCGGACCGGTCCACATCATTATGGACAACTCCGGCGCCGAACTCGCCGGAGATCTGGTGGCGGCGCTCACCATCATTCGACTCACGGGAACACCGGTAGTCCTCCATCCCAAGCTGTACCCCACCTATGTGAGCGATACCACCGTAGAAGATGTTCACACGTACCTCGCTCGTGCCGACGAATCAAACGATGAAACGGTTCGACACCTCGCCGCGACGGTACGCGCCGAGTTCAATGCCGGCACGCTCTCACTCGCCCCGGATGACTACTGGTGCACGACCCGCTTTCTGGCCGCCATGCCCCATCGCGTGAACGCGGCCCTGGCGGGAGCTGGTCTGGTAATCGTCAAAGGAGACTTCAACTACCGCCGCGTCTTCCGGGATACGATCTGGTCGGAAAACACCGACCCGCGAGCGGCAGTGGGGGCAACGTTTCCTTACCCAATCCTGCTAATGCGGACGATGAAAAGCGACTGTTTGGTAGGAGTGCCGAACCGGATCACCGATCCTCTGGACGATGCCGAACCGGGCTGGCGCACGGCGGGGCGCCGGGGTGTGATTCAGCTGCTGAAATAGCGTTACGGGGAGGATTTGGATGGGCGGGCGTCTTTTCGAAACAACCTGCCGTGGGCTCGGGACGCGCCGGCCTTATGTCTACGGGGGCGACGACCGCGGGAGAGATCGCGTGTGGCATCCAGTTGCGTCCGCCTCATGTCCACGGGTACGAACCGCCGGCTCTCGCGTTTGACATTCCCCGTGACCGCACAGATAATTCGATACATGCACTCCGGCCCCTCCGATACCGCTCTTCTCCGGAAGGAACTTACGTTCCGGAAGGCGCTGGTAAGCCTTACCAATGAACTTCTTTCGTCCAAACTGGACGCAACGTTCTACCAGACCGCTCTGAAACGCACCGTGGAGCTGGTACCGGCGGCGGACGGGGGAAGCGTGCTTGCTCGCCATGAAGATGGGAGATACCGCTTTCAGGCAGCGCTCCACTACGATTTTGGCGCGCTCAAAGAGATATCCCTCTCGGAAGAGGACTTGGGGTCCCGGAGGGAGCACACCGGGGTCACCGTAATCAGCGTGGCCGATTACAATCAGCGCCTGCGATCTGATCAGGTGGACTCCTTTCGGCGTGCGGGGAATCTCGATCGCATCCGGGCGACGCTCTCCGTGCCCCTGCGGGTAGGGAAGCAGACGCTGGGTTTTTTCAATCTGGACAACTTTTCTCACCCCGATGCGTTTACCGCGGAAGACATGGAAATCGCCGAGGCGATCGGTGCTCAGGTATCGGTAGCGCTCTATCGGCTGGTGTTGGAACACCGACTTGAAGAGGAACGCGAGCGCTATGAGCACATGGCGCACCACGATCCTCTCACCGGGCTGGCCAATCGACGTCTCTTCATGGAGTCCCTGCAGCGCGCCATTTCGGTGGCATCCCGTCAGAGTTCTCGCGTGGGGGTACTCTTCGTGGATATGAACAATTTTAAGGCGGTGAACGACAGCTATGGCCACGACGCCGGCGACTCCGTCCTCACCGAGACGGCGGAACGCATCCGTTCCTGCGTACGAGGCGGCGACGTCCCGGCGCGGCTTGGCGGTGATGAGTTTGGAGTGATTCTTATGGACATCCGGGGGACGGAGGCGGCCCGCGCGATACACGACAAGATCAAGGTATCGCTTAGCCGACCGATTAGGTGCCGGGAACATTCGATCGCGATGGGGGCCAGTATCGGCATCGCGATCTATCCCGATGACTCTTCTGATCTGGAGGGTTTGCTCCGATCGGTGGATGGATCCATGTATCGGGAGAAAACGGGCGGCCCGGAAGATCGGTTGAGTTGACGCGGCAGCGGTGACGCCATACCGTACATTATGCGCGCGTGGCGTTCAGCAGTGATCACAACCGTGATGGGGTGCATGTGGGAGCTCCCTTCTTTTTGCTCTTGGGACACTACCCGGAAGTCATGGATCGGTGGATCGGCTATGCAGTTCCCGCCTTGGCGGTGTCGGCGGTATTATCCACCGTATTTGCCTTCTCGCTCCCCCAAACGATCTATGTCATTACGTTTCTCGCTCAGTGGCTACTGATATATGTGGTGGGACTACCGTTAGGGGATTGGATCGGGCTGGAATTGGTGATCTCGGCGATCCTGATAGCTGAAATTGCACTCATCGCCCATCCCACCGTGGCGCTCCCTACAGCTCTGGGGGCGATCGCGTTTCTGGCGTCCCAACAGGGTCCCACCGATGCGTGGTCCGTTTCACTTCCCGCGGTTCCCCCGGGCGACATCGCGGCATACGTGATTGTCAACGTGTTGACGCTCGCCTCGGCAACAGCCGTACACGTGTTGACTGATCGGATGGCAATCGCCCGCGCCGTGAGCGACGAGAAGAACAGCGTCATTCAGCGCCTGGTGGATGCCAATATGGAGTACCAGCGGTATGCCCTGGAGGTGGAACAGAGCACCGTCCAAGCGGAACGCGAACGGATTAGTCGAGAGATTCACGATACCGTGGGCTATGCCTTTACGAACCAGCGGATGATGTTGGAAGCCTCCACGGTGCTCTTCGACAGGGATCACCAACGGCTGAAGGAGCTTATCACCGAGGCGCAGGAGTCTCTGAGTGAGGGATATCAGCACGTACGCTCCGCCCTCCGAGCTCTGCGCAATGTTGGAACGGCGATGCCCGGTCTGAACGCCCGCATTCTTCAACTCACCCGGCAATTTTCGGACGTTTCCGGTGTAGAGGTGCGATATGAAGCGGTGGGCCCCGGCGGCACCGGGTCCGAAGAGCTTGACCAGGCTCTGTTTCGATCCGTACAGGAAGGAATCGGCATCACCGGTATGCGGGAGCGACTCGCTCCCTTTGGAGGATCGGTGAATTACCGCAGCCTTTCGCCGGGCTTCGTACTGGAAGTGGAGGTGCCCCGGTGAAGATTGCCCTGGTCGATGATCAGCGCCTCTTTCTCGAACGTATGCGCGCCATTCTGGAAAATGTAGACGAAGATTTTCATATCGTGGGTACCGCAGTGAACGGGGTTGAGGCCGTAGAACTGGCGGAACGGGTAGTCCCCGATCTTATCCTCATGGATGTCCGCATGCCAGAGTTGGATGGAGTAGAAGCGACGCGGCGCATCCGCTTCCAGTTCCCCACGATGAAGATCGTTATGCTTACCACCTTCGAAGATGACCAGTATGTTCACGATGCGATGCGCTATGGTGCCTCGGGCTATCTGTTGAAATCGATCTCCACCAGTGAGTTACTGACCGCGATCAGGGCGGTGCAGGCCGGCGTGGTGACGATAGATCCCCATATAGTGATGCAACTGATACACGCCGGCAGTCCTTCCGGCGACAGCAGCGCGATCCAACCACCCCCACCGGAGTGGTTTGACCGGCTGAGCCGCAAGGAGCGGCGTATTCTCGCCCTGGTTGTGGACGGTTACCACAACCGGGAAATCGCCGATCATGTACACGTCGCCGACCAGACGGTACGCAACTATATCAGTTCAATTTACGACGAACTACAGGTGAGCGATCGCGTGTCGGCGATTCGTATCGCTCGGGATTCAGGCTTGTTCTGACCACCGGCGTACGCAACGGTAGTACAAATTGAGTACAGCGGGAGTACGGCTGTACGATTGCGTATTGGTCATCGTCCGCGCACTCTGGAGAGAGTCTTTTCAAAAGGAGAGGTGCTTAGGCAGACAGTACGAACGATCGTCATAGCGATGATCATGGTAGGGCTCGTCCTGCCGGTAATGGCCGGAGGCCAGAGGGAATCGGCGCAGGCATCGGAGGATGCGGTAGAGATCACCCTCGGTTCGTGGCGGGTAGATGACGTGGAGCAGATGAGCCGTCTCATCGCAGCGTTCAACGCAGAACATCCCGATATCCGAGTCAATTTCGATCCCACGACACCCCCGGACTATAACGCGACGCTCCGTCTGCAATTGGAGTCCGGTACCGCTCCGGACGTGTTCTATGCTCGTAGTTACGCCACAGGACAGGACCTGTTTCGGAAGGCTACATGCTGGACATGAGCGATGTCGATTTCGTCTCGCAGCGGTACGATGAGGGAACCCGCGCCCCGTGGCAGATGGAAGACGGCACCCAGTTCGCCACGCCCCTGGTCGCTGTGAGTCACGGCGTCTATTACAACCAGGACGTGTTCGACGAGTTGGGACTGGATATCCCCGACACCGCCGAGGAGTTTCTTGAAGTCGCGGAGGAGATCAAGGACGCCGGGTATATTCCCGTGGCCAACGAACGGTCTCGCCGACGAGTGGGATATCGCCGAAGTGGTATGGATGAACATCGCTCCAGGCTTTCTGGGAGATCGCGAGGCGCGCCTGGAATACGAAGCGGGAGAACGCCCGTTCAACGACGACGCTATGGTGAGCGTCTTTGAGGCGATGGCATCTCTGGAACTGTATCTGCCGGACGGATATCAGGCGATCAGCTACAACGATAGCAAGGCGCTCTTCCTCCTGGGCGAAGCGGCGATGTGGTTCGATGGGTCATGGACGATCAGCGAGTTCGAGGCTTCGGAACCGGACTTCAACTGGTCGGTATTCGCGCCGCCGGCGCCTTCCGCTGATGAGCAGCGGATTACGTTTCATCCCGACGCGGGAGTAGCGATCAACCCGGAGAGTGATCATATCGACGAAACGATGATCTTCGTGGAATGGCTGTCCGGTTCCACCGCCTCGGAAGTACTTGGCAACGAGCTGGCGGGATTCTTTCCGATGGTCGCGGATGCACCCACCCTCACGAATGAACACGCCAACGAGTTTCTCGCGCTTAATCAGGGTCGTGAGTTGGATGTTCGTTTTCCGTGGCCCAAGCTGATGAATGGGGACCCCAGCGGTTACAATCTGATCCAGCAGGAATCAGTCCAAGTAATCACCGGAGAAATTTCACCGCAGGAGGCCGCCGACCGCATGGAGGAAGGCATCTCCCAATGGTACGAACCGGCTATGTAACGTAACGAGCACCGGGGTGAGCGCGACGCACGACAAACGGCAGGCGTGCCACCCCGGTCCCTTTCCAATCTGCGCGGAGGAGCCATGCTGCAACGGTCCCGAACGTCCCCATTTATTCCCGTATGGATCTGGTACATGCTTCCAGGTCTTATCGTCTACACGCTTTTTATGGCACTCCCCCTCTTTAAATCGCTGCAGCTGAGCCTGTACACCGGCAGCGGGTTCCGGATCGAGACGTTCGTAGGATTCGACAATTACCGACAGCTCCTCACCCAAGGTGACGTGGCGCGCCGCTTCTGGGGTGCCTTTGGAAATACGTGGATCTTCTTCCTCGTTCATATGGTGGTGCAGAACTCCCTTGGATTGCTGTTCGCGCTCCTCTTGAGCGGCGAGGCACTCAAAGGGAGATCCGCCTACCGAACGGTCATCTTCATTCCGGCTACCCTGGCCATCGTGGTCACGGGGTTTTTGTGGAAGCTACTGTTGAACCCGCAGTGGGGCGCGGTTAATCTATTCTTGGAGATGATCGGCCTGGAGTCCTTTGTTCAGCCATGGCTGGGGCTGGAAGGAACGGCACTGATAGTAATCTCTCTCGTTTCCAGCTGGCAGTGGGTCGGGATTCCCACCATGATCTTTCTCAGCGCCCTGCAGAGTATATCCAATGACCTTTTCGAGGCGGCGGATATCGATGGGGCGGGACCGTGGACCACCTTCTGGCGCATCAAGCTCCCCCTGATCTGGCCCATCATGGGGGTGCTGGCGATCCTTACCTTTACCAACAACTTCAACGCCTTCGATGTCGTATTCGCGATGGCCGGTGCCAACGGGCCGCCGGGCTTCTCCACCGACATTCTTGGTACCTACTTCTATCGGGTAGGAATCGCTGGAGAGCATCCGGTGGGTATTCCGAATATGGGATTGGGAGCGGCGGTTGCCTCGATCATATTTGTAGTGCTGTTCGTGGGCGTCCTGCTGATGCGCAGCGTTTTTCAATCCGACGGAACCGAGGAGTAGACGGCGCGTTATGGCAAAAGTTCACATACGGGGTCGCAACCTCTGGGCACATCTCATTCTCTCTATCTGGTCGGTACTGGTATTGATACCGCTCTGGATTATGGTGATCAACTCCTTCAAATCCAAACTGGCGATCTACATCGCCATGGGAATGCCGATTGGCGTCTTTGTCCTGACGGAGTTCATCCGCACCGTACCACCAGAGCTCACGCAAGCGGCATATATCGACGGCGCCGGCAACTTCCGCATCTACCGGCAGATCGTGCTTCCTCTGACGCGACCGGCAATGGCCACGGTAGCTATCTTCAACCTGGTTGTACTCTGGAACGACCTATGGTTTCCGCTGATATTCATTCGAAGCGAATCTCAACGAACGCTGATGCTGGGCGTCACACGTCTCTTCGGTCAGTATCAGACGGACTGGACGCTGATTCTCTCAACCCTGACCGTGGCCACCGTCCCGATCGTGCTGCTCTACATTCTTATGGCAAAGCAGTTTATCGCCGGACTCACCGCCGGTGCGGTCAAGGGATAGCGCGGTTCATCCGGACCGCTCAGGCGATGAGTCGCCCCCGGGCAAACACCGATACCCGTCCGGTGGATTCTGAAACCACCACGGAGATCGCCTCAGCGGCAGCGGTTATCGCCCGGGCGCCGGCGTGACGCGTGCCCTCACCATGGCGATGTTCCAGCGTCTCCGGGTTGGCCACGATGTAGGTACCGGCGGATTCCACCGTTCCGTCGGGGGAGATGACAAAGGCCCCGTCGATCTTGGAGAACTCCTTGATCGTTTCTTCGATGGAGGGATCCAGTATGTTTCGCGCCTCCCGGGGATACCCCAGGAAGGGATTGACGATAAGCTGGTGAGTCATCGATCGAATACTTTCGAGAGAAGCGATCACGAAGAAGCAGCCCACCGGCTTTCCCTCGCGCCCTTCCCGGCTGATCTCTCCCGCCAGTTCCTCCACCCGCTGAATCACCTCGCGAGGAATACCGGGAACCGCAACTGCGTGAGACTCGGTGCGAATCGGCACGAGGCGGATCGACTCGAGCGTCCCTCCCTGCGATCGGCCGAAGACGACCACCACGTTCGAGAGACCGGTGTACAACCCCTCCATCACTCCCCGGGAAACGGCGCTCACCACGGAACGCTCATCGACTTCGGAGAACGGGTACGGCGCCGCCACGATCTTTCCGTCCTCGGTTGAACGGTGATGCTCGGTCCGGCCACCGAGCACATATCCGTCGAAGATCGCCCGTAGCGGTGCGGGAACGCGGTTTTCCGGGAAAGATGCCGCCACGATAGCCGGCTTGGTGTTGGGGAGTGCCTCCGCAAGCGCAATTGCGGCCCGCAGTAGCGCCCCATTGGATCGCTGGGGATCTGTCGCGTGCCAGCGACCGAGGACCTCTGCGATCGAGCCGGGAGAGTCCGCATCGTACACGGCGTCGCGGACACCGGCGGACCGCAGGATTCGTGCCATCGTCCCCATCGCGGCAAGGTGGTTCTCTTCGCCGCCGACAAAAAGCACCACCAACTTCACTGCGGGGTGCGCCGGATTCCAGTCGATTCCCGATCGGCACCGACCCAAAACGATTACCGTCTCCGCGAGATCGGGGCGGAGCGCGTGGGGGAACGCGATCTCATCAGCAACGCCTGAGGTGGCAAGTGCTTCCCGCTCAATCGCGAGGGTTGCGATTTCCTCCGCCGTGATTCCAGGGACGTGCTCGGCGGCGTACTCCGACAGCCGGAGGATCGCTTCATTCTTGTCAGTGGTCGTGAGGACAACCGTCTGCAGCGTTGCCCGACCCTCGGGGATAAGATTCAGGCTGGTAGTCCCGTGTTCCGAAAGCGCCATAGGCTATCGTAATATGAAACCGGATCGGGCGCTACGGCTCTGGATCACGCCGTCTCCGGATCACGTGGTGGCAGCGCTGGAATGGCGCACCAGATAGGACAGTAAGTCCGCCCGGGAAGGAATACTCAATATCGACGAGCGGGCCTCTTCGCTGTTGACGATGCCGGCGATTCCGGCGAGCACCTGCAGGTGGGGCCCGGGATTCTCCTTGGGAGACACCACTAGAAACACGATGTGGGTGGGCTCCCCGTCAATCGACTCGAAGTCGATCCCCTCCGGAATGAGCCCCACCGCTACGGTGAGCGTGGCAACCGCATCAGTCCGCCCGTGGGGCAAGGCCACACCGTGCTGCATCCCGGTGCTCATCGACTGCTCTCGCTCAAGGATCGCCTGGAGCACCGCGTCCGCATCGGTGATGCGCCCGGTTTCCACGATGGATTCCACCAGCTCCCGAATGGCGGATTCTTTGTCTCTACAGCGCATGGACAGATGGATGCACCCGATCGGGACGTATCGATACCAGTCCACCACGGCACGACTGGCGGATTCCACCAGGTGCCGTCGCAGCTCGTTAGGCTTAGCGACGTTTCGAATGTGACTGACCCGCTGCTGCAGGCTCAGAATCGACTCATACACCAGATTGTTCACCAACGTGACATCATCGCGCCGGCTGGTGAAGTGCAGACTTTCCGCCGTACTCATCATCGCGATGAATATCGATTCCTTGCGCATGTGGTAGATCTTCTTATCCTGAGCTCCCTTGGCCTCATTTACGTAGAAGCCCTCTCCTCGCATCGTGTTTACTACATCGGACAGGAGAAAGTGCGTCAGATCCTGGGAGCCGAACTCGAAATCGGTGGTCACCATTTCATCGTCTACCACCGTATGCCGAGTGGTCCGGACGTCGCTCTGCAACAGGCGGTTAAAAATGGGCGGTCCGACCATCGTGGAGACCAGCGTCATAAGGATCGTTACCCCGAAGAGCCGATCGTCAAGTACGCCTGAGCCGATTCCGATCGAGGCGATAACCAGCGCCACCTCTCCCCGGGGCACCATCCCAAAGGCGATGCGCGTGGCCCCGGCCCCGGTGAAACCCAGCCCCAGAGAGGGGATTCCGCAGCCCACCAGCTTGCTGCCCACCGCCAACACGCCAAAGAGCAGTCCGAAGAGCAGCACGTCCCCCGAGGCGATTACCGTGAGGTTGATCAGCATGCCGATGACGGTGAAGAAGATCGGATCAAAGAATTGGTGCACCGTTTCGATCTTCTCCTGTACCAGGTAGGCGATATCGGTATTGGCCAACGACAATCCCATGACGTACGCGCCGATAATCATCGCCAGTCCTGCGGCCTCAAATAACCCCGCCAGGATCAACGCCAGACCCAGAGACAGTACCGCTATCTGCGGTGGACTCTTCACCGCTTTCAGGAGGGCACTGATGCGCCTGGCAAACACGATCCCCAGTGTGGTGAATCCGAGCCACACTCCCATCGCGCGACCACCAATCGCCAACACCTCGCGCCAGAGCTCGCCGTTCTGAGTGGTCCCCTGCAGCGCGTCCACCCCGAGCACCACCGCCAGCAACGTAATTCCCACTACGTCCTCGATGACGGAGGCGGAAAGGATCGTCACCCCCTCGGGGGCCGCCATTTTGTGCCGCTCACTGAGAATTCTGCCGGTAATATCGATAGAGGTGGCGATCGCCACAACCCCTAAGAAAAGGCTCCGAGGATCGGTCCAGGTTGATCCCACCATGAAACGGCCCACCACGATCCCGGCGATAACCGACAGCACCGCGCCGCTGAGCCCCACGACACTCCCCTTCAGGGCGAATCGAAGAAACAAGCGAATATCGGTTTGCAGCCCCATGAGGAACAGAAGTACGATCGAGGCGATCACCGCGAAGCCGTAGAGCTCCGGCGAGATGGACAGGACATTAGCGGCTCGCGGGAACAACCCTTCGGGATACCCGGGGAAGGCGACCGCCCCCAGGGCGTACGGACCGATAACGATACCGGCGAAGAGCTCACCCAGAATCAGCGGAGTCTTAAGCCGTTTGGCGAGGCGCGTGCCGAAATATCCGGCGAAGAGAATCACCCCGATCTGGAACGCCAGCACCGTCATGCGGTGCTCCAGACTGTGTCCGGCGTCAACACCGTGGGCGGTTGTCTCCTGGGCTACGGCCTGGACGGCAGAGAACACCGCCATCGCTACAGCCAGGAGTAGCGCGTTCGGCCGAAACGGGCGGAACCGTCCTGGGTCACACGCTGGGCCACGGCCGCCTCCCGCTGATACCGATCGCTCTGTCATCTCTTTCACCGGCCCATCCTTAGGATAGAGATTACTGAACGCGGCCGGTCAACCGCAACGGGGTCCGCCTGGGCCCCCACTTCGGTCACAATTGCGGGATCGGCCTCAGCCGCGGCGAAGCTCCTCCGCTGCCGCTACCATGTTGGCAAGCGCCGGGCGCACCTCCTCCCAGCGCCGTGTCTTCAGACCACAGTCGGGATTGACCCACAGACGCTCCGGGAGAATCCGCTCAGCGGCACGCCGCATGAGCCGTACCATCTCTTCCACCGTGGGCACGTTGGGGCTGTGGATATCGTACACACCGGGGCCGATCTCGTTGGGATATTCAAAGTCGGAAAACGCTTCCAGCAGCTCCATATCGGACCGGGAGGTTTCGATCGTGATTACATCGGCGTCCAGGGAGGCGATGGAATCGATAATGTCGTTGAACTCGGAGTAACACATATGGGTGTGAATCTGTGTTTCCGGGGCGGCCCCGGTGGTGGCCACACGAAACGCTCGCGATGCCCATTCGAGATAGGCGCTCCACCGGACCCGGCGCAGCGGCAACCCCTCGCGGAACGCCGGTTCGTCCACCTGGATCACGGAGATCCCCGCCGCCTCCAGATCGCGAACCTCGTCCCGAAGCGCGGCGGCGATTTGCAGCGCAGTGCGGTCGCGCGGTTGGTCGTCGCGAACGAAGCTCCACTGGAGAATCGTAATCGGTCCGGTGAGCATCCCCTTTACCGGGCGATCGGTGAGAGAGGCGGCATAAGTAATCCAGTCGACGGTCATCGGCCGCGGGCGGGAGACGTCACCGTAGATGATCGGCGGCTTTACGCATCGACTCCCGTACGACTGGACCCACCCGTAGCGGGAAAACGCGAACCCCGATAGTTGTTCGCCAAAGTACTCCACCATGTCGTTCCGTTCCGCTTCTCCGTGAACCAAGACGTCCAGTCCGATCTCTTCCTGCTCACGGACGACTTCCTCGATCTCACGGCGCATCGCGGATTGATAGTCTGAGTCGGAGAGCTCTCCGCTCCGCCACGCCCGGCGGGCCCGACGAATTTCGGTAGTCTGAGGAAACGACCCGATTGTGGTGGTGGGGTACAGCGGCAGGTTGAGCCGCCCGCGCTGGAGCGGGGCGCGCGCGCGGTACGGGAGGTCTCTCTGCGCGTCGGCCGGAGTAATCGCATCGAGTCGGTCCTGCACCGTCGGATCGGTCCGCAGCTGTGACGACCGGCGATTTCGGACGATTTCGTCGCTTTTAACCAACTCCGCGGCGACCGACTCCCGGCCATCGTTGATCGCCCGCTTCAGCACGTCCAGTTCGTCCAACTTCTGTCGGGCAAACGCCAGCCAGGAGTGGATCTCCCGGGGCAGCTTATCTTCCACCGCGACATCGTAGGGTACGTGCAACAGACTGCAACTCGGGGCGAGCCAGAGCCGATCACTGCGGCGTGCCGCGAGCGGTTCCAACCAGTCCAAAATACGGGAAAGATCGGCGCGCCAGACATTTCGACCGTCGATGACGCCGAGACTGATCACGGCATCCTCGGGGAGCGTTTCGATAACCGTGGACAGCTGCTCATCACCGCGCACCGCGTCGAGGTGAAATCCCTCCACCGGGAGCGCCGCCATCGTAGCCAGGTTGTCACCGGGAGATCCGAAGTAGGTGGTCAGGAGCAGCTTCACCGGACTGCCGGCGAGATTCCGGTACTCAGCAAGTTTCCGATACGCCGTGGAATACGCCTCCCGCCACTGCGGTTCGAGGTCCAGTACCAATGCCGGTTCATCGATCTGCACCCATTCTATTCCGCGCGGGGCCAGCTCAGACAGGAGCCGGCCATAGAGCGCAAGGTAGTGCTCCAACCGTGCAGGAGAAACGGTCGGTTTACCCAGAAGCAGATAACTCACCGGACCCAGCAAGACCGGTTTTACCGATGCAGGAGAGTCCTGCCGTTGCCGGGCCGCCGAGATCGCCGTGTCGACCTGGGCCAGATAGCGGTCTGCGGTGAGTTCCGGCTGATCCGTTTCTTCGAACTCCGGAACGATGTAATGGTAGTTGGTATCAAACCATTTGGTCATCTCCCCCGCTCGGATCGGGGTCCCAGCTACCGATCTCCCCCGGGCGACACGGAAATAGGTATCCACCGTGTCCTCGCCACCGGCGGCGGTCTGGTAGGCGCGCTGCGGCAAGTCTCCCAGCAGTTCGCTCATATCCAAGACGTGATCGTAGAGCGAAAAGTCTCCCGTCGGCACGAGGTCCAGGCCGGAGGTGCTCTGCTGATCCAGGTTGGCCGTCTGAACTGCGTCGGCAACTTCCATGAGCTCCTTCCGGGAACTTGTTCCTTTCCAGTACCGTTCAAGGGCGAACTTGAGTTCACGTCGGGGGCCAATTCTGGGATAACCCAGGGAGTGCGTCTTAATCATAGGAATACTGTAAACAATTCTTGTCATAGCGAAAACTGAATGTTTTGTATGTTACACTAGACGCTATCTATGATTGAACGAATTCACCTGGAGATGCTTACCTTGGTTCAGCGCCTCGGCACGGTGGCCCGCGTTGCAGACGAGTTACACCGGACGCAGCCCACCATTACCCACGCGATCAAGAAGTTGGAGTCGGAGCTGGGGGTGACTCTGTGGCGCAAGCAGGGACGCGGTATCGAACTGACTCATGCAGGCGAACACGTAGCCCGCCGGGGCGCTCCGCTCCTCACAGGGTTCAGTCGCTTGGAACGGGACGTAGCAGGATTCGCCGCCGGCCGTCGGGGTACGTTGCGGATCGGGGTAGAGTGCCACCCGTGTTTTCACTGGCTTTCCGGCGTGGTGGGCAGCTTTCTTCGTCGGTGGCCTGATGTTGATGTCGATGTAATTCGCGACTATCAGTTCTCCGGATACGAGGCCCTAGTGAACCGACAGGTGGACCTGGTGGTCACCCCCGATCCCCGCCGGATTCCCGGCGTGGTCTCAACACCAGTCCTGCCCTACGAGCTCGTCGTCGTAGTAGACGCGAGACATCCCCTGGCGGAGAAGACCGTACTTGTCCCCGAGGATCTCGCGGCAGAGACGCTCTATACCTACCCTGTTGATCGTGGCCGGTTGGATATCTTCACTCGGTTTCTCTCTCCGGCGGGTATTGAACCACATCGTGTGGAGACGATCGAAACAACGGAGATCATGCTGCAACTGGTGGCGGCGGGACGGGGCGTGACAGCTGTACCGGACTGGCTGGCGGAGGACGCCGGTGATCGTGCGGATGGTTCGGACCTGGTGCGACTCCGGATCGGTGAGGGAATCCCGAAAGAGTTAGTCGTCTCGCATCGGGAAGAAGACGCTTCATTGGTCTATCTCCTGGACTTTATCAGCGGCGCGTCATCCAGGGGGTACCGCGATTGGGGGCATCGAGGCGCTGACCCTGACGGTGAGCGGCATATAGGACCATGATTCTGCACCGATCAGGGATGCCGGTCGCCGCACACTCGTCACTACATGCCGTCCAGCATCAGCGCGCGTCTTCGACAGCTCAACTGGTCCGAGTGAAACCTTTTGTGTTGTCCTTCGTCTCATAGCATGAGGAGAACTTGTATGACACATTCATCAGATGAAGCGGTCCGCACGGCGGTCCGCGAGCGATACGCTGCAAAAGCAACCTCCCCGGCGTCCAGTTGCTGTGGTGGGAGTCCCGGCAGCGCCGAGGGTAACGGCACGTGCTGCAACGCCAACTACGATCTGTCTCAGTTACAGATGATTCCTGGTGGCGCCGATCTGGGCCTCGGATGCGGCAATCCTACCGTGACCGCAGCTCCCCGTCCCGGTGAAACGGTACTGGACCTAGGGAGCGGCGCGGGCGTCGATTGTTTCCTGGCGGCTGATAAGGTTGGAGCGGAGGGACATGTGATTGGTGTCGATATGACACCGGAGATGGTGGACCGAGCACGGGCCAATGCCCGCGGAGGCGGCTACTCCAACGTCGAGTTCCGACTCGGTGAGATCGAGGCCCTCCCCCTGGCGGACGAATCCGTGGACCTGATCATTTCCAATTGCGTGATAAACCTCTCGCCCACCAAAGACAAAGCATTCCGCGAAGCGTTGCGTGTTCTGAGACCGGGCGGTCGCTTGGTGATATCCGATATCGTTGCAGAACGGGAACCCACGGACGATGAACGGGCAAACATGGACCTCTACAGCGCGTGTGTGAGTGGGGCTGAGCCTGTGGCTACGGTCCATCGGTTGGTCGCGGAGGCAGGGTTCACCGAAGTCCAGATCGAACAGGCATCAACCCCGTTCGATTGGGGAGATCCTGATGCACCGGTGGTTACCGTCTATTCTGCAACGATCAGTGGACGCAAGCCACCTCTCTGATCTCGGGCAAGTGGTTACGTATCCGATGCACAGGAACACGGTTCAGCCTCAGCCGTTTCCTGACATTGGATGCGCGCCATCGGCACATAATCAACCACTCGCCCGCGAGCATCGAAGGAAAACCGGCAGCAGTCGGTAAGCTCGTTGCGAAGCAATTTGCGCCCTCGATGGACGCGGGTTTTCACCGCGCCCACCGTCACGCCGGTTTTCTCGGCGATATCACGATACGGAAGTCCTTCGATTTCACTCAGGCGCAGCGTGGTACGGTACGGCTCGGGCAAATGTTCCACGAAGCGGGTCATCCACCCAGCGATTTCCGTCCGCACCTCATCTTCCCCCGCCTCCTGCTGCGAAACATCTGCAATCTCCGACAGCTCCTCCCACATTCGCGTGACTCGGTAGAAGTCTGTTAACACATTCTGCGCCGTTCGATACAAGTATGCCGCCGGATTCGAGATCGAACTCTGGTCGCTGCGAAGCCGCCGAAACACCTTCATAAACGTATCCTGAGACAGGTCTTCAGCCACATCTTCCCGTCCTGTTCGTCGCAGAAAGAAGTCTCGAATATCATTGTGAAGCTCCCGATAGAGTCGATCGATCATGTTTCGATCTTAGGCGCACCGGGGACGGAGGCGCAACCAGCCATGCAGTTCAGGAAATGGCCGCCCCTTGATTCTTCCACGAACTCCGGTAGCATAGTGAGTATGCACGATCATAACGAAAACTCCCGCAGCAAAGCCGCCACAACCGCCGAGACGTACTACGACGGGTCTGACGCCGATGGGTTCTACGCCTCAATCTGGGGCGGGGAAGATATCCATATCGGCATTTATGAAACCACCGACGAACCGATTCGAGACGCCAGTCGTCGCACCGTTGCCACGATGGCCGGTCAGGTAGAACTGTCCGCCACGGACACCGTCATAGACTTGGGTGCGGGATATGGCGGATCGGCGCGCTACCTCGCGGCCCACCACGACTGCCGTGTCACCTGCCTCAACGTCAGCGAGGTGCAAAACACACGTAATCGCACGCTGAACGCGCAACAGAACCTGGCCGGAAAGATCGATGTTGTGCACGGCGACTTCGAGCACCTTCCGTACGGGGACGCGTCGTTCAGCGTCGTGTGGTCGCAGGATGCCCTCCTTCACAGCGGAGACCGGGCTGCGGTAGTGGCTGAGGCTGCGCGAGTCTGTCGGCACGACGGTACCGTCGTCTTCACCGACCCCATGCAGGCAGATGACGCCGACGAGGGCGTGCTCCAGCCCGTTCTGGACCGGATCAACCTTTCCTCCCTGGGAAGTCCCGGTTTCTACCGCCGGGCAGCCACGGAGAGCGGGCTGGAAGTACGCTCATTCACTGATCTCACTCCTCACCTGGTCCGGCATTATACCCGCGTACTGGAAGAGCTCCTGAAAAACGACGCCGAGGCACGACGAATCTCGGGCGACTCGTACGTGGAGCGTATGCAAACCGGGCTGCGCCATTGGATCAGTGCCGGGTCTTCGGGCTCTCTGGTGTGGGGAATCTTTGTTATGGACAAGCGACGATGAACATCACCCGGACCAATACGATTCTCTATTGCGAGCATTGGCGCAAGACGGTGACGTTCTACCGGGAGGTTCTGAAGCTCTCCGTGGCGACGGAAAAGGACTGGTTTGTGGAGTTCCGACTCACCGGCGCGGCGATGCTCAGTCTCGCCGATCGGTCCCGGGCGACGATCGATACCGCCCGCGGCGAGGGCATCACCATCAGTCTTCGAGTGGGTGATGTGGATGAGGCGCGAAATACGCTGGAACGACGCGGAGGTGTGCCGGGCGCGATGCGCTCCATATGGGGATCACGAGCGTTCTACCTGCGTGATCCCGAGGGTACTCGCCTGGAGTTTTGGGGATCATGACCGGACGGTGAAACCTTGTCGGTGCACCTTCGTCGTACATGATGAAGGAGATACACGATGAACGATTCAGAAGAAGCGATCCGCGCGGCGGTGCGCGAACGGTACAAGGCCAAAGCTACGGACCGCGCCGCTGAGGCCCACCACACTCCCCTTGACGGCGAAGCGCAGAAACAGACGAATGTCGGTCTGCAGCCCCATGAGAAACAGCAGCACGATCGAGGCGATCACCGCAAACCCGTAGAGCTCTGGTGAAATAGAGAGCACGTTCGCCGCCCGCGGGAAAAGCCCTCCCGGATAGCCGGGAAACGCGACCGCCCCCAGAGCGTACGGACCGATGACAATGCCGGCGAATAGCTCCCCCAGGATCAGCGGAATCTTCAGCCGCTTGGCCAGGCGAGTTCCGAAATAACCAGCGAAGAGAATTACTCCGATCTGAAAGGCGAGCACCGTCATGCGGTGCTCCAGGCTGTGCCCGGCATCCACGCCGTAAGTGGTCGTTTCCTCCGCCACGGCCACAGCTGCAGTCGCCAGCACCATGGCCCCAGTCAGCAGCATCACCTTCGGCCGCAAACCGCCGGCACCTGGTCTCAATCGTTGTGTCATCTGTCTCACCGGGAGTGGATCCCTATTCGGGAGTGTTGAACAACAGCCGATAGACCCGATCTCGCGAGGACTCGCGGATGTTGCCATACTTCACGTGGATCACCGAGCCGCCCCGGGAGGTGCGGACTACCGTTGCGATCAAGTTGAGCGCCCGGTTCCCATCGGGATGAAAGGTGAGCTCCACCGCGTCACCGGCGGAAAACCGCTTGCCCGGGTTCTCCAGGCTCGCCCCGCCGCCCCCGATATCGAGAAACTGCGACAAATCCGCCTCGTCGTTGGAGATGGCACTGGAGACGTACACGGGGATGTGCAGCTCCCGACGAAACTGCCCGCGCTGCTGCACCTGGGTGATTTCCTCTGCGTGTTGAAGGTGCACTTCCGCTCCCTCCCGGAGGAGCACCGTGGAATCGAACCGGAAGATTCCGGCGTCATTCTGATAGATGACGTGGACGATACTTCCATCGGTGAGCGGTGCGTCCGCATCGTCCAGTTGAACAGACAGACTTTCCTCCTGCGCCTCGATTACTTGACCGTGGACCGGCGTCCGCCTTGGTTTTTTGATGAGAAGCGTCGCACCGGGAGGAATATCGACGCTTGACCGGGGATGCATTCCCACCGGCGTGCCGGTGAACCCGAGTTTGACTCGCAAGGCGGAGATCTGATCGGAGGAGACCTCTTCATCTTCCAGGGCCAACGCCGCAGCCTGGTTAAACACTCCCTGATTCTGCAGTAGGACGTGTTTCGCCGTGTGCCGGTGAAGATGTTGCGTGAGGGTGCCGATCACGCTTTCCTGAGAGGGAGTCAATCCGCTCTCCCGCACCAGCTCCTGGTACCGTTGTGCGTCTTCCCGGGCGTGCCGCCGGTGTTGCTCGTTTCTGCGACGTAGGTAGTATCCAGTCAACAGAGCAATCAAACCAACGACCACTACGATAATGGCGATAATCTCA
>JBBDTM010000064.1:0-32204 GCA_040904425.1 Alkalispirochaeta sp. | reverse complement strand
CTCGAGATTCCGCTCCCGAGCTCGGCATAGTTACAATTCGTACGGGAAATCAGGTGGCTCCCAGATTGGCCGCGCACGTGTCCAAATCGGGAGAGATCTGCTGAAATCCCGCGATCAAGGAACGCAGCATATAGGGATACGCCATCGCCGTAAGCACCAAGACAACCCCGGCCACGGTGTCGGCAAGGCCGATGCGTATAAACAGAAAATGGATTCCCATCCCGTAGGTAATCGCCGGCACCAGCACCGGCGAGAGAAACAGCGCCTCCAGCATAAACCGCCCGCGAAACTCATAGCGGGCGAGCACGCTGGCGGGGAGCACCGACAACAAGAAGGAGAGCACCACCGTAGCCAGGGAATAAAGGGTAGAGGATAGCATCGACCGGGCGATATCCCACCGATTGGCCACCAATAGCTCCACCCCCCGCGTGCTGGCCGCCGCCGGAAGTAGATCCGGAAACGTCCAGCGCGCCGCCCCGGCGTTAATCACCAGCACCACCACGGGCACCACAAATATCAGCAGCAGCACCACAAGAAAGAGAACCCACGGTCCCCGGCGGGCGGACTGGGTGGGGCGCCCGGGCTGATTGTTGTGCACCGCCCAACCGGTGGAGTTCGGGGCTGGGTCGCCGCCGGCAGGTCGCCCGGTGCGAACGGCCTGGTTCCTCATACCGGGCGCTCCCAGGCGGCCAGACGGCGAGCAATCCGGGAGTAGATCACCACGAACACCACCGCCAGCGCCGCGATCAGGCTGAGCGCCGCCATGGCAATCGATCGATCCGAGAGCGAGCCTTGAAAGTAGAGTGAATACACGGTCATCGGTACCATCTGCGGATTACTCCCGCCCAGCAGCCAGGGAATATCGAATCCGCCCAGGGTATAGAGAAACAGAATAATGAAGATCTGGTTCAACATGGGCGCCATGAGCGGAAGCGCTACCCGAAAAAAAATACGCACGCTCCCGGCTCCCAACATATACGCGGTGGTGATCATCCGTTGCGGCACGCGATCGAGAACCCCCATGGAGAGCAGCATGACAAAGGGAAATTCCTTGTACACGTAGGCCAGAATGATTCCGGCTCCGTTGGAAGAGAAGAGTAGCTGTGGGAATCCATCACCACCGGGGGTTATTCCCAGATGGTGGGTCAATGATGCGACGATGCCACTTCGCGACCACAGCACCATCGTCACAAACGCCACCACAATGTGAGGCAGAATGATCGGCAGACGGTACACGGTGCCGACGCGGCGAATCCACCCGGGAGCGCGCCACAAAAGGTATGCCCCCACCGCTCCCAGCGCCACGGAAACGGTGGCCGAGACCAGCGCCACGTACAGTGTATGCCCCAGGGAGGATAGCAGCTCCGGGCGCATAAACAGCGCCCGATATGCATACCAAATCCCCATCTCCCGGTGGTGCGAGTTCAGTGCCGGCGGCCCGGCCAGCGCCAGCGACTGAAGCACCGCATGCACCAGGCCCACTCCCACGGTAAGCACAAAGAATACCACCAGCGGCATCAGACGCAGGACGATCCGTCGTCGGTCGGCGGGATTCAGCGGGAGCGATTGGCGAGGGCTGCTCACCGAATTACCTCACCCGCACGTGCTCGTCCCACCCGCGCTCCAGCGCCTCCCAGTACTCCGAGGGGATTTCCGGCACGCCGTAGCGATCGAAGTCGGCCGGAGCCACGGTGGCCGACCCGAGCTCAAGTTCCTCGAAGCGCTCACGATACTCTCCCGGCAAGCGATCCAGCGCGAGCACCGTAAAGTCGCCCCAGTTCTCGAGACGGTTCTTGGAGAGCTGCGCCTCCGGCGACAGCAGGAAGTTTGCAAGAACCAGCGCCCCGGCGGTGTTGGGCGCATTAAAGGGGATCGCCGTGAAGTGGGTATTGAACAGTGAACCGTCGGTCATGACGAAGGAGGTCACCGTATCCGGATACCGGCCGTTGGCGATGCGGGTTGCCGCGTTGGTCTGCGTAAAGGACATCGTGAAGTCGACCTCTCCCCGCTCAAAGAGCGTGTCCAGCGCCGCCAGATCTCGAGGATAACTCTCGCCTTCCTGCCACAGGTAGGGGTCCAATTTGTTGAGATAGTCCCACAGCGCCGGCACGTTCTCCTCGAAAAGCTCCCTGTCAAATCCGTCCAGGTACTGCTCGTGCCCACCGGTGAGCGCATAGAACGTCTGCCGCAGAAATGCCGACCCGGTGAAATCCGGGGGCTGCGGGTACGTAAACCTTCCGGGATTCTGCTCCGCCCAGGCGAGGAGCTCCCGGAAGGTGGTGGGATAGTCCGGAGCCCGGGCGGTATCCACATCGAAGTTGAATTGCGCCCGTCCCCAGGGAGCCTCATACCCCTCCACCGGGAACCCCGCGTCGGTTTCAACCGTGGCGGGATCCACGTAGCGGGTGAAGTTGGGCAACATGTCGGTGAATGGTCCGTAGAGCAGCTCCGCCTCTCGAGCGTTACGAAAGTTCTCCCCGTTGATCCACACCAGATCGATCGTTCCCCGCTCCCGCCGGGCCTGCTTCTCGGTGAGCAGCTTGTTCACGAAGACCGATGCATCCATGGGAACGCGCTCTACCGCAATATCGTATCGTTCCGCCATCTCCTGCGACACGTAGCCATCGATCCAGCGGTTGATCGTATCGGATCCGCCCCACATGTAAAATCGAACCTCCGTGTCGCGGGCCAGCTCCTCAATCTCCGTGAAGGATCGCGCCCGCAGATCCTGAGGGGCCTCTTCGGGTGCCCCCGCGGCCCACAGGGGTGCTGTCGTTACAACCAACAGAGCTACCGCCAGATGTATCATTACATTGGTCACTGCGCCCTTCACACCACTCATAACACCTCCGGAACCGATTGAAAGAGTCGGGCCACCTGCTCATCAGCGGGATTACAGCGTACCTCGCGAAACGGTGCCAGCTGGTGCAGACACCCCTCGATGATTACTCCGATCCGATCCGATATTTCTCCGGCTTCCTCTAAATCATGGGACACGATCACCATCGTCACCTGAAGTTCCTGTTGGAGCGACCGGATGAACCGCGCCGTTTCGCGCTTAAGATTCTTGTCCAGGTTGGCCAGGGGCTCGTCCAAGAGGAGCAGACCCGGTTCCATCACCAAAGCCCGAGCCAGCGCGACGCGCTGCTTTTGGCCACCGGAGAGCTGGGCAGGCCAGGCGTCGGCTTTGTCGTGAATCCCCAACTGCTCGAGATACCGGCAGACCCGGTCCCGAATCTCCCCGCGCGTCAAGCGCAGGTGACGCCGACGCGAACGCAAGCCAAAGGCCACATTCTCAAAGACCGACATGTGAGGGAAGAGCAGATAATCCTGAAAGACGAGAATCGCGGGATGATCACGGGTGATCGCGTCCCGACGCTCGATCGTGCCTTCGGTGGGCTCATCCAATCCGGCCAGCAATTTCAGCAATGTGGTCTTTCCGGCGCCCGACGGGCCTACGAAGGAGACCAGTTCTCCGTCAAAGAGGGTGGCATCGATCCCTCCCAGCGCAGTGAAATCGCCGAATCGGCGTGAAACTCCGTGAAGATGCATGTAACCTTTCATTGGCCCCTGCAACCATCACAAAAAATCGGTACCGTGTCTATTGGAGGCGCACATATGTTGGATCGAATGGGACGCTCGATAAAGGATTCTATCCTGAATCCGTTGGAGCGCACGATACCCAGCGGTGTCTCCCCCAACGCGATTACCTGGATTTCGCTGATTCCCGGTCTCGCTGCTGCAGCGTTCGCCGCAATGGGATTGTGGGGGTGGGCGATCGCCGCCTTCGCGGTCAACCGGGTTCTGGATGGCCTGGACGGAATCGTCGCTCGGCGCGGGGCCCGATCAGTAGACCACCTCTACTGCGGAGTTTGTTATTTGGCCTCCATACCAGCGGCGCCGGCCGTGGACGCGCCGCGTCGGCCCCTTAGCGTCGATCAGGGGCAAATCCCGCTCCGCCCACAAGAGAATTCCGCCGTACATATCCCAGACATCCGTGTACCCCGCCGAGCGCAACTCCTCGCCAACGGAACCGGAGCGCCGTCCAACCGCGCAGTACAGGATGATCCGTGCGTCTCTTGGGATGTGATCGATCTGCGCCAGGTCGAAACCATCGAAGGCAACCAGCTCGGCCTCCGGAAGACGGCTTACGTCCCACTCCTCTCGCGAGCGCACATCCAGGAGGTAGACATCTTCCGGAATCGTTCCCTCCGTAATCATCTGGCGCACCTCTTCCGGCTGCACCACCTGCGGGATGTCCCGGTACAGGCGGTCCAGGCGGTTCTCGAGCGATTCGCCGCTACCGCCGGCGGCGGCCGTGGCCAACGGCCCGGCAAGCATCAGCATCGCAGCGGCGACCCGTTCAACTTTCGCAAACCACATCCACGTAAATTGCATATACATTAGAATTATAGTATTGTATGCGTATGAATACCAAAGGGGTCTTGATCGGTTTGATGGTTTTTTCCGCCGCCGGGCTGGCGGCCGCACCCCAGGCGGAACTCTGGCCGCGGTGGGAGGCGCATAATCCTAACTCCACCGCGGAGGTCGATCACAGTGACTGGGGAGCGTTCCTGGACGAGTACCTCGTGAGTGATCATCCCTCGGCGATCAATCGCGTCCGCTACGGTGACGTGTCGTCTGCGGATCACCGCAACCTAAAAAGCTATCTGGATATGCTGCAGTCCACGGAGGTTTCAGACCTCAACCGGGACGAGCAGCTGGCGTACTGGATCAACCTGTATAACGCTGCCACAGTAAACCTGATCGTTGAAAACTATCCCTTGGATTCGATACGTGAAGTGGGAGAAGGATTGTTCAGTCAGGGACCCTGGGACGATGAAATTCTGGTGGTGGAAGGCGAGGATCTCACGCTGAACGACGTGGAGCACCGCATTATACGACCGATCTGGCAGGATGAACGTATCCACTACGTGGTGAACTGCGCCAGTATCGGATGTCCCAATCTTTACCCGGAACCGCTCACGGGGGACAATTACGAGGAGATCTTTGAAGAATCCGCCCGGGACTACACCAACCATGACCGCGGCGTCAGTTTCAATGGAAACCGGTTGGTTCTGTCGGAGATCTACAACTGGTACGTGGCGGATTTCGGCGATTCCCTGGAGGGGGTGGTCGCGCACCTCTCAGACTACGTCGATTCCGACACCGCCCGCCGGCTTCGTGAGCACGATGGTCGCGTCCGCTACGAGTACGACTGGAGCTTGAACGAGCTGTGAGATTTCTTGGCATTGGCGCGGTTCTGCTGCTGTGGTGGGGCGTCGCCGCCCTGGAAATTGTACCGGAGCTCTTTGTACCCACTCCCGCAAGTGTGTTGGAAGCGTTTCGCGACGTGAGTATCGCCGGATATCGCGGCGGAACGCTCCTGGAACACCTCTCCACGAGCATGGTTCGGCTGTTGAGCGGATTCGGACTGGCGGCGATCACCGCAATTCCCCTGGGGATCGTCATGGGCTTTCACAGCACTGTTCGAAAGATCCTGGATCCTTTGATTCAGCTGTACCGCCCGTTGCCGCCACTGGCCTACTACACCCTACTCATCGTGTGGCTCGGAATCGGGGAGGGCTCCAAGATCGCTCTGCTCTACCTGGCGGCGGTGCCGCCTCTGCTCTTGAGCGCCATGGCGGGAGTTCAGTCGCTAAATCAGCGACGCATCGACAGCGCGATCGCCCTGGGCGCCTCCTCTCGGCAGCTCATGACGCACGTGATTTTCCCCTCGTGCCTGCCCGATATCTTTACCGGGCTCCGTGTGGGCATCGGCTTCGCCTACACCACGCTGGTCTCAGCGGAAATCGTGGCTGCATCTCAGGGAGTCGGCTGGATGGTTCTCGATGCCAGCCGCTTCCTGCGAACCGATATCATCTTTGTTGGCATTATTGTAATGGCAGTAACCGGCTGGATCCTGGATCGCAGTATCGGGCTACTGGAACGTCTGTTGGTGCCCTGGCACGGCCAGGGATAGGCACCGGAATGGGAGAAGATAGAATGACGCAACGAAACAGACTGCTTACGATACGAATGACACTGACAGGTGCGGTGGCGGTGGCTCTCATCGTCGGGCTCATGGGGACACTCGTCCCTGGGCCGGTGTCTGCCACCGGATCCCGGGAAGAGGCGCCGCTCCGGGAGGTGGTCATCGGCTTTCAGGCGATTCCCAACGGGGAGCTGGTGGCAAAGACACTACAGCGTCATGAGGAGACTATAGACGCTCCCGTCCGGTGGGTGCAATTCAGCTCCGGCAGTGAACTTAACACCGCTGTAGCTTCCGGGAGTGTGCACCTCGGCCTGGGAGGAAGCTCCACCACCGTGGCCGCGATCGCACAGGGCGTTCCCGCCGACGTGATCTGGATCTACGACATCATCGGAGACAATGAGGCGCTGGTCGTTCGCGACGGAGCCGGGATCGAATCGATGCAAGATCTCCAAGGAAAGCGGGTGGCGGCCCCCTTCGGCGCCACTACGCACTACCATCTTCTCGTGGCGTTGGAGTTGTTCGGCGTGGACCCGGATTCGCTCGAGGTGCTCGACCTGGCACCGGCGGACATGCGCGCCGCCTGGCAACGGGGAGACATCGATGCTGGATTCGTCTGGGAGCCGACGCTTACCGCCCTGCTGGATCTTGGCGGCGAGGTGCTCGTCTCGAGTCGGGAAATCGCCGAAGAGGGTTTTCTCACCGGGGATATCGGTATCGTCCACCGGGAGTTTGCGGAACGCCACCCGGAGATCGTTACGCAGTATATTCGCAACCAGATGTGGGCAATAGATCTGATTAAGTCGAACCCCGAACGCGCCGCCGCGGCAATCGCGGATGAACTGAGTCTCAGCGACGCCGAGGCGCGCCGGCAGATGGACACGCTCATCTTTCTTACGGGCGAGGAACAGCTGGACGAGGCATATCTGGGAACATCCGAGGCTCCCGGCGGACTGGCCGACGTGTTCTATGAGACCGCGCTCTTTCTGGAAGAGCAGGACACGATTCGGGAAGCGCCGGACCGGCAGGTGTTCCGGGATGCGATCAAACCACGCTACGTGGAGGCGGTGCTTGCCGAATGAACCCACGGGCAGCACGCCTGCAGTTCCTGAGCTGGAGCTGCGGGATGTGTCCTTTTCGTACCACACCGCCACCGGTGAAATCCAGGCGGTAGATTCTCTCTCGCTTTCCATATCCCGGGGGGAGTTCCTCAGCCTCGTGGGACCGTCCGGCTGCGGGAAGAGCACCGTCCTTCGTCTCATCGCCGGCTTCCTGCAGCCGACCCAGGGAATCGTCCTGGACGAGGGAACTCCGGTGCGTGCCGCCGACTGGCGACGGGGACTCGTATTCCAGCACCCGGAGCTCTTTCCGTGGCTCACCGTGGAGGGCAATGTCGATTTTGGGGTGCGAATGCGCGGCGTGCCGGCCGGCGAGCGCCGGGATCGGGTGGAGGCGTACCTGAAACTGGTGCGGCTTGAGGACTTTCGCCATAAGCGGCCGTATGAGCTCTCCGGCGGCATGCAGCAGCGGGTCGCTCTGGCCAGGGCTCTCGTCAACGAGCCACATCTGCTATTGCTGGACGAACCGTTCGGCGCCCTGGACGCGCTCACCCGGGAACACATGCAGGATGAACTCCGCCGGATTCACCAGGAGTCAGGGAGCACGATGGTGCTGGTGACCCATAGCGTGGAAGAGGCGGTGTATCTCTCCTCGCGCTGTATTGCGATCACCCCGCGGCCGGCCCGAATCCGGGCTGAGATTCCTATCGATCTCTCGGGCGTCGGCTCGCACAGCGGCCGGGAAATCAAGGCGTGCCCCGAGTTCGTGGCGCTCCGCGAAGAGATAATGGATCACATCTGGCATTAGCCCCTGGCTACAGGAAGACCCCGCCGAAGAACACGAAGATCGCCAGCCGGAGCACGATCGCGGTGAGAATCGCGCCAACCCGAGATCCGAAGATCACGCGCCCCAGCACCGCCCCGCCGCCGCCGGAGACGATCGACCACAGAAAGAATCCCACCCACTGAAACGCTCCCCAGATCACGAAGAAGCTTGCAGATAGGACGAATCCGATGAGCATTCCCAGCAGCGCATCACCAAGTAGTAGTTTTCGGTCCATGTGATTTCTCTCCTCGTTTCATGGCTAACGTTACAATCGGCGGGATCACACTGCCACCTTCACCGCCGGGGTCCGAATCGTCTGCATCACTCCCATGGTAAGAAACGCCATCCCTACCACGCTCCACACTCCCAGCACCGGCTCGTCCACCAGGATCGTGGTAAGAATCAGGGGCAACAGCACGTAGGCCACGTCATACAGCGAGCCCATCATCGAGGCGCGGCAATGGCGCAGATACGACCACTGAATCATGCCGAACGCACCGGCGGCACCGAGAAAACTGGCACCGAAAAGCCACCACATCACCGGGCTCTGGGGCAGAAAGGTGCTGGTCACCGGGCCCGCCTGGGCCACACCCTTTACCAACGCCTCCAACGCTGCCAGGCCCCCGGCGGCCACACCAAAAAAGTACTCCTGCAGCCGAATCGTTCGATGCCGCAGGACAACCGCCGCCACCGGCGCCGCCACGAGCCAACTCACCGCGATCGTCACGACCAGGCGCCGGTCGACACCGTACAGCGACGGCTTGCCCCCCAATAGATTTCCGAGTCCGATGAGCAACGTCCCCACCACGATAATCGCGATCCCGTGGTACTGCCGCCGTTGCAGATGCTCCTTCAAAACCAGTCGGGAAAAAATAACCAACGGCACCAGACCTAACCCGTACATCGATGTGTAGAACACAGTGGGCGCATAGCGGTTTGCCAGAATGACCCACAGGGGATTGGTGAAGTTCATGATCACTCCCACGATGTACATGCGCCGAGAGCGTGCACCGATGCCGTGACGCATAAACCCCTTGGAGAGATGAATCACGGAGGTCCCCACGATTCCGATAAGCATCGCCACCACGGGGCCCACAAAGGCGCTGTTCATAGGAGCACACTCCCGTTCACCGGGTCGTAGTCGTCAATTATTCTTCGTCGCGTCTTTTCCGTCAGATGCCGGGTGGAGACGGTGAGGGCTACTTCGTAGGCTCCGCCGAAGTCGGAGTCCCGGACCGTGTCGTACACACTGAGCGCCGTAGTGGCTCTCAGATAAGACACCAGGATCGGAGGAGGAACGAGCCGATAGCGGGCGAGTTCCTGCTCCAGTCGGTGGTATGCATCGGCAGCAGTCTGACCGTGGAACAGCTCACGTTGGTTGCGAGAGATTCCGGATGATCGGTACGCGACCGCGTCTTTTCCGGCCACTCCGCCCGCGGCGGAATGGTACTCGTAGAGATACGCCACCAGAAGATCCACCGCTTCCGCCGGCCACGTCCGATACACCGAGACGTTGCCGAAAAAGTAACGGACCTCAGGGCATTCCACGACGATCGCGCCCAGACCCGCCCACACCGAGAAGAGACCAAGAATGGCCCGCTTTGCCTCCCGGTTAACTACCGATCGGCCCAGCTCCACCGCCACGGTGAGCGACGTCTCTATAAACTCCGGGGAGAAAGAGAAGAGCTGCGCCGTGCGGAGCAGTCCAAGATCACCGCGGTCTATCACCGTACGACAGAAGATGTAGCGGTACATGGCAATAATTTCCCGGTGTACCGGGTCCCACGCCACCAGTTGCCGGTAGGGAGTTGGCGACGTATCGTACTCGTCCACATCGATCGCGCGGTTTCGGCCGGCACCCTCTCGCCGATATTCCCGCTCCCGGATACGACCAATTTCGGTCATCACGGAGGGAGATTCCGCCGCGGTGGTTACGTAGATCTCGATATCGCGGAAGCGACACAGAAGTTTGGCGGGTGATAGCTCTTCCTGGAGCACTGCGGGATCAACTGGGGGTGCCACGAGCACCATTGCCTCTACGGACATGCTACGCGCTCCTTCTCTCCGGTGAGGCGCCCTCTAACGGACGGGCGCTCGTTCGCGGTAAGACGTTCCGTCATTCGCCGCAGGTGCTGAGCAACCACGACATCACCCCGAGATGATTCGGGATCAACCGGCGGCGCAATCACGATTTGCCGCGTGCTGCCGCGCTGCCGCACCAGTTCATCCATGAGGAGCAACATTTCCAGGTTCAAGGTGATCCCGAGCACCCGCCGTAGCTTCCAAATCGCGTAAAACCGGGCCGAATTACGGCCGGAAATGCCAACTGGGAGAATTACTCGGTGAGAGCGCCGGGCGAGCTTCACAAACGCCTTGTTCCAGGGATACTCACGCAGCGCGCCCCCTACCACGGCTCCGCCCCGGACCCGCGCCGTCCGCCCGGCGGGAAATACGAGGATCGGCCAGGGTGCAGAATAGCCTTCTACCAGACGGGCGATGCGGTCGCGATTGCTTCCATACTTGTTTATAGGAATCAGAAGCTCAGCGAGCCCGGTCAATCCCAGAAGAAGGTCGTTTGCCGGCACACGTAGCCCGCCGTACCGTCGACAGAGCAGCTGCATCAACAGCAGCCCATCAATACCACCGGTGGGATGGTTGGCACACATGACGAAACGAGGAGAAACCGGCAGATTCTCTGCGCCCGTCACTTCAACCGTTATGCCGAGCCGCTCCAAAGCGCGCTCCACAAACTCGCATCCTCCGCAGCCGTCAACCTCCCGGAGAAATGATCGCAATTCACGCTGATGCACGACACGCTCCAGACCCCGCACAACCACTGCCGGCAGACGAGCCGCAATCCGGGGATTCTTGCTCCGGAGCATCGTACCAACGTCGATGTCGTTCGCCGTGATGGCTTCCATGGTGCAATAATAGATGTAAGCACAAGTAAAGTCGAGACTTTCGGTCAGATTTACGGTGCGCTGGAACTGCCTTACGTTTCTCCGTCGTACCGGTAGCCGCCGGGATCGCTCTCAATCTCGACCCCCAGGGTAAGGACGATGCGATTGACGAAGTTGAAGTAACCCACCACCAGTGTCGCATCCAAGGCCTCCCGATCGGAGAGTTCCAGTTCCGCCACCGCGCTCCCGTCGTGTCCAGCGGCCGGTTTGGCGGTAACCCTGCGGGCGAAACGACACAGACGCATCTCGCGAGAAGTGAGCGCAAGCTCGGGACCATCGAACTCGCCGGTGCGCGCCGCCGTCTCCAGCCGGTCACATTTGGCGGAATCCTTCCAGAAGTGGAGCAGCGCGGCCCGGTGGTGGGCGATACAGTAGGCGCACTCGTTGACCACTGAGACCACCACCGCCATCATTTCCCGCTCCGCCCGACTCACCGGTGAGCGAGCAAACATCACCGTCCGGTACAGCTCCATGTGCGCGGGGATCGTGGGGGGATTCAGGCTCTGAATCGAGTGCACCTCCGCGATTTTCCCTCGGTTACGGGTGATGCTGGAATAGATTGCCGCCAGGTCTCCGGTTGCGTCCGTTTCGGAAATAGTCTGAATGTATGCCATACGGAGACTTTATGTGCATTTACACGTTGGCGCAAGGAATGGGTGGCCCCGTGGCGCGTAGGTTCAGGACCACCTGGGTGCACCACAGCGGTGACCCGCGTGAACCGGCTGCCGCGCGTCCAGCGCATCTGGTAGAATAGGGTATGATTTACAGAACATTAGGAAGCACAGGAATCAGCGTGAGCGCGGTAGGCCTCGGGACATGGCAATTCGGCGGCGAATGGGGCGTGGATTTCACCGCTGCTGAAGTTGACGCGATCCTGGGAGCCGCCAAAGACGAGGGCATTAACCTGATCGATACCGCGGAATGCTACGGAGATCATCTGTCCGAACAGCTCATCGGGGAGCGCCTGCACCGGGAGCGAAGTTCGTGGATCGTGGCATCAAAATTCGGCCACCATTATCACGGCTACCAGGAACGCACCCGCCACTGGGACCCCACCGATGTCCGAAAGCAGGTAGAGGAGTCACTGCGATCGCTGCGCACCGACTACCTGGATCTGCTGCAGTTTCACAGCCCCTCCGACGACGAGTTCTTCAACGAGGAACTCTGGAGCGAGCTGGACCGCCTGAAACGCGACGGTCTGGTGCGTCATCTAGGCCTCTCCATAAGCAAGAATACCAACCTAAAACAGGTAGAAGCAGCACCGCGCGCTGGATGCGAGACGCTCCAGATCATCTATAATCGCGTCGACCGCGCCCCGGAAGGTGAGGTGTTTGGTGCGGCTGCCGCCGCAAATATGGGAGTACTGGCCCGGGTACCCTTGGCCAGCGGATTCTTGAGCGGCAAGTACGGTGCGGATGCAACGTTTCCGGAAAACGACTGGCGTTCGAAGATGGACGTGGAAAAGCGCCGGGACATACTGGAAGAGGTGGAGTACGTGCGAACCCATGAACTACCGGAGGACGCACCCCTGGTGGAATGGGCTCTTGCGTGGCCACTGAATAATCCAGCCGTAACGTGTGTTATTCCCGGCTGCAAGAACGTGGAACAGCTACGCGGCAACGCCCGCGCCGTACGATGGGTAAATGATCCGGAAAGTCATCCGCAGAGTGGTGGACACCGGGACTGAGCGCGCTGTCCGGGGGAATATCTCCGTAGAGACGCCGCCATAGGAATTGTGACGAAGATAAGGACCGCGGCCAGGACCAGCCGCGGGTTCGTCCATGTCATCACCGCCGAATCACGCCACCGAATACTCACACCACCGCCAGCGTCCCCAGCATGAAGATTCCCACCACGACAAACACGATGGAAATCACGATTTTCATCGTTTCCGGTGGGACAATCTTCTGCACGAAGGGCCCCAGCTGTCCCCCGATAACTACGCCCGGCGCAGTAAACATCGCGATCGAGGCCACCTGCAACATCGTTTCCGAACCGGCACTCACAAAAGATACGATGTGGCCCACGGAGGCCGCCGCCACGGCGATGACGATCATAAAGATTGAGGTAGCCACGGCCACCGGCGGGGGAACCCGACACTTCGCCACCATCTGGTACTCCATGAGCTCCGCCAGTCCCACCGAGATCATGCCCAGAAACATGCCGCCGATCGTGGAGTAGGCGGCGGCTACTTTGCGATTGAACACGTTGTACTCAAACCGGCGGCCGTCGGCGGCTACCACCACGTGGCGTTCACGGCCTCGAGACGGCTCGTGCGGCTCCACTTCTTTCAGCTTCAGCTGTTCCGCCTCAACCTGTTTACCCATCTCTTCCCGACGCTCGCCCCACCAGGCGGTGAAGATCTGCGTTCCCACGAAGATGATTCCCACACCAAAGATCGTCTTCAGCACGATGTCGGGAAAAAACTCCGCCACGGCGGCACCCACCACCGCCGCGGGTATGGCGAACATCAGCATCTGCCAGCCCATCCTGAAGTCAACCAGTTTCAGCCGGAGGTAGGCGATCAGCCCCGAGGAAAATCCGAACAACTCCGTAATCAGTGCGGTCCCGATCGCCACGGTGGGGTCAAGTCTGAGACCGATCAGGAAGATCGGCGAGAAGAAGATCGCACCCCCCACTCCGGTGGACATCGCGATCGTCGCCACCGCGATGGCGATGGGAAACATGAACCAGAATTCGAATGTCATAACACGCTCCTTGTGTATGTCGATCCGGAGGAGCGCACAGGCGCCCTCCAAAACGATTAGCCCAGCGCCCGGTCGAGGTTATATGCGGCGCTAATCAGCGCCAGATGCGTAAACGCCTGCGGAAAGTTGCCCAGGTGCTCCCCGGTGGGTCCCGTCTCCTCGGCAAACAGCCCCAAATGGTTGGCAAATCCGGTCATTTTCTCGAACATGAGCTGAGCCTCCTCCAACCGACGGTGATCGTGGCGGCCGGCGCGGGTCAGCGCCTCCACCAGCCAGAAACTGCAGATGTTAAACGTTCCCTCCTCACCGCTGAGACCGTCGGGACTCTCCTCCACGTTGTAGCGGAAGGTGAGACCATTGGCCACGAGGCCACCCTCCTCGGGCGTCTTCAGCGTCGCGTCCAGGGTGGAGAGCATCCGCGGATCACCGGGAGACACGAAGAACACCAGAGGCATCATTAGGTTGGAGGCGTCCAGCGACTCCGAACCAAAGGACTGTACAAACGCCTGCCGCGATTCGCTCCAGCCCTCATCCATAATGCGCTCGAAGATTTTGTCCCGCTCCGTGAGCCAGCGGTCGCGGTCGGAGGGAAACGAGCGTTTGTCCGCAAGCCGAATCCCGCGGTCCAGAGCAACCCACGCCATAAGCTTGGAATACGTAAAGTGGCGTTGCCCACCGCGAACCTCCCAGACGCCTTCGTCGGTGCGCTCCCAGTTGTCCGCAATCCAGTTAATCAGCCGCCGCAGTTGCGTCCAGAAGTCATAGGAGATCGGCGTACCGTACTTGTTAAAGAGATACACCGAATCCAGGAGTTCACCGTAGATATCGAGCTGGAGTTGGTCCCAGGCGCCGTTGCCGACACGCACCGGTTGCGATCCGGCATATCCTTCGAGGTGGTCCAGCGTTTCCTCGGCGAGATCGTGGCGACCGTCGATACCGTACATGATCTGCAGGGAGCCGTCCTCGTTGAGCTCATGGCACCGCGCCTCCACCCACTTCATGAACGACTCCGCCTCTGCGGTGAATCCGATGCGCATGAGCCCGTAGACGGTGAACGCGGCGTCCCGAATCCAGGTAAAACGGTAGTCCCAGTTGCGCTCGCCGCCAATACCCTCGGGAAGACTGGTGGTGGGGGCGGCAACGATCGCTCCGGTGGGAGCGTAGGTCAGGAGTTTCAGGGTGAGCGCGGAGCGGTGCACCATCTCGCGCCACCGCCCGGTGTAGGTCGATTTCTTGATCCATCTTCTCCAGTAATCAACCGTCTCTTCGAAGAGTTCCTGACTGTCCTCGGTGTTGAGGCTCACCCCACAGCTGCCGTCGTCTCGGGGCATTTGCTGGAACACGATCGTCTCTTCATCGCACTCCTTCAGTCCAAACTCCGCAAAGACTCCGCTTCCACCGGGAACCGCCTCGGGGATCTCACTCAACTGGAGAGATGTTGCCAGACCAAGCCGCAGGTCCGGCCCGGAGAACACCGCTCCGTCCCGACGAAGCTCGGTGGTGTGTTGCGCGCGGGCGTAGTCAAACGAGGGGGTGCACTCCAGGCGGAAGTTCATGTGCCCTCGCACCACCGCCAACCGCCGAACGACTTGGTGCCGGGATTCCGCTCCCGAAATTCCACCCACCGGCATAAAGTCGGTGAGCTCAGCAACGCCATGCGTCGAGAAAAATCGTGTCACCAGCACGTTGGTCTCCGGCCAGTAGAACTGCTTGTAACGGGCCGCCGGGTCGGTAGGCGAGATTTTGAAACTGCCGCCTTTATCCGCATCCAGCAGGGCACCAAAAACCGAGGGTGAATCAAATGCCGGCAGACACAGCCAGTCGATCGATCCGTTGAGTCCCGCCAGCGCCACGGTGTGGAGATCACCGATCAGACCGTAATCCTCGATCGGCTGGTAGCGGGATCCCGCGTATGCACCGGGTCGCGCCGACCCGGAAGCTCCTGTGTGTGGGTGTGCCATAGCTACCTCCTCATCCACCGGTGGCGAATCCGGGATACAGCATCATGCCGCCGTCCACGTAAATCGTCGTGCCCACCACGTAATCAGACTGATCGGATGCGAGCCACACCACCGCCTGCCCGATATCCCGGGGCTCACCGATACGGTTGTACGGCACCAGTTTCATAAGCTTATCGTAGGCTTCCTGCGTCTCCCACGCTTCAGTATTAATCGGCGTACGCACCGCACCGGGAGCGATCGCGTTTACCCGAATCCGGTGGGGTGCCAGTTCTTGAGCCAACGACTTGTATAAAAGCATCACCCCGCCTTTGCTGGCGGCGTAGTTGGCGTGCCCCGCCCAGGGGATCGAGTCATGAACTGAGCTCATGGCAATGATCTTACCCGCGGAACAGGAGACCTCCGATACCACGCCCCGTCGCTTAAACTCCCGCACCGCCTCCCGGGCACACAGAAACTGACCCGTGAGGTTGACGTTAAGCACAGCGTTCCACTGATCCACCGTCATTTCATCAATCAACGCGTCTTTCTGGATTCCCGCGTTTGGCACGAGGATATCCAGGGTACCGAACGTCTCGATCACGTAAGAGAACATCGCTTGTACCTGGCTCTCCACCGAGACGTCGGCTTTCACCGCCAGTCCCCGGCTTCCGCGCCGCTCGATCTCTGCCACCACCTCGTCCGCGGCGGACGGATCCGTCACGTAGTTGACTGCGACATCCGCCCCGGCCTCAGCAAGGGTAATCGCGACCTCCCGGCCAATGCCCGAGTTGGCCCCGGTAACCAGCGCCTTCTGTCCCACCAGAACCCGCGGCGTCTCGCAGGTAGGCATAGTGGGCTGGGGAATACGTTCTGTTGGTATCATCACTCCTCCGTTTTTTCACTGCATTCTTGACTTTGTATATGCAAACTATCAAACTCGCCAGGGATGTTCAAACGATTTCCCTTGAAAGTACAAGCATATCTGGCCGAATTCCTCGGTACCGCCGGCATGGTGGGGTTTGGACTCTTGGCAGTGGGGTTTTTCTGGAGCGCTTCGTCTCCGGCGGCGGCGCTCCCGATCACCGATGGCCTTCGCCGCCTGGTGACCGGGTTTTTCTTCGCCGGTGGTGCTACTGCGTTAATCTACTCTCCCTTAGGCCGTATTTCCGGCGGCCATATTAACCCCTCGGTGACGCTGGCGTTCTTTACCTTGGGAAAGATCTCGTTTCGGGACACCATCGCTTACGGCGCCGCCCAGTTGACGGGAGGTCTTGTGGGAATACTGCTTCCGTGGATTGTATTGGTTCAACTGGCGGGTTGGTCGGACGCCCTCGCGGTGGGCACCACCCAGCCGGGAGCGGAATTCCCCCTGTACGTGGTGGTGATCGCAGAGATCCTCGTCACGGGAACGCTGATGCTGGCGATCCTCATCGTATCCAACCAGCCACGCTTCAACCGTCTGACTCCCGCCGTGGCGGGAGTGATCGTGATGACCGGCGTCTGGGCCTCCGCCCACGTCTCGGGAACCAGCCTCAATGAGGCCCGGAGCCTGGCCCCAGCTCTGTTTACCGGAATTTGGACCGATCACTGGATATACATAATCGTGCCTATTGTCGGGGCGCAGCTTGCAACGCTCCTGTACCGCTCGGTTCCGTGGAGCCGACGCGTGTTGTGCTGCAAACTCATCCACGATTCTCGATACCAGTGCCATTTCGAAGCGTGTCGGTATCCGGAGGCACCATGAAGGAATTTGTCACCGCCGATGAGATGGCGGAAATGGATCGTCTTGCGATCGACGAGTACGGCCCAACGCTGCTTCAGATGATGGAGAACGCCGGGAGAAACCTGGCGGAACTCGTGATGGAACGGGCCGCGCCTACCGATCTTATAATTGTAGCGGCCGGCATCGGTGGCAACGGCGGCGGCGGTATCTGTGCGGCTCGCCATCTCGCCAATCATGGACGCACCGTGCGTCTGACGCTCTCCCGGTCGAACGAACTGCGTGAGGCCGCACAGTGGCAACGGCACGTGTACGCCGCCACGGGATCTCCCGAGATTGCTCCGGATGATGCCTTTGCTGACCGAACCGTGAACCAGGTCGCCGGAGCGGGAGGGAGCGTGGTGATCATCGATGCGCTCTTGGGATACAACGCCACCGGGGCGGCTCGTGAGCCAGAGGCTTCGATAATCCGCGCGATACATGCATGCGCCGAACGAAGGCGCACACAAAAGCGGCCGACGACCATCGTCTCCCTGGACCTACCCTCCGGTATGGACGCGACTACCGGGGAACGACCCGGAGCGGTGGTTGCGGCGGATATCGTCTTAACCCTGGCGCTTCCAAAAACTGGATTGAAGCACGTGGCCGCGGACGACCGCGCCCCGCAAGTAGTAGTAGCAGATATCGGAATTCCACGGCAGGTGTATGAGGCACTGAACACCGAGCGACCGTTTCACGGACGCTATCGGGAGAAGTTGAACCTCGACACCGCCGAAACATACAACGAGAGGTAACACAGATGCATGAGTTTGACGTATTCGTAATCGGAACGGGGACCGCGGGAGAAACGGCAGCGGCGATGCTCCGGGAGGCAGGTCTCTCGGTGGGAATCGCCGATGCGCGGGAGTTCGGCGGTACCTGCGCGCTGCGCGGATGTCAGCCCAAGAAGTACCTGGTCGTCCCCTCCCACGCCGCACTGGAGGCGCAAGGGCTCACGGAGCGGGGTTTTGTCAGCGCGCCGCAGATAGACTGGTCGGTGATCCAACAGTCGCGAAAAGGATTCACCGATGCAGTACCTCAGGGAACCGAAAAGGGCTTGAAAAGCCAGGGGATCACCGTCTTTCATGAGCGGTGCAGCTTCGTGGACGGCTCTACCGTCCAATGTGGAACTGAAACGATCACGGCACGACGATTCCTGATCGCTAACGGCGCCCGCCCCCGTCCGCTGCCGATCCCGGGAGGAGAGCACGCCCTCACCAGTGACGATTTCCTTGCTCTGCCGGAGATGCCGAAACACATCACGTTTATTGGTGGCGGCTATATATCAATGGAGTTTGCCACGGTTGCCGCCGCCGCCGGAGCACACGTCACGGTACTCCAACGGGGAGACCGCGTAATGGACCGCTTTGATCCGGATCTGGTGGAAGAGCTCCAGAAGGGCTGCGCCGCTCACTCTATTCGCGTGGTTACCCAGGCGGAGACGAAATCGATCACCCGCCACGCCGGTGATCGGTACGCGATCCAGCTTGCCGCAGGTGCGCGGCAGCCCGACGGCACCACGACCGAGACGGACACGACGATTGAGACCGACCTGGTGTTCGCCGCGCTGGGACGGATTTCCAATGCCGACACCCTGAACCTGGAAGTCACCGACGTCACCGTAGGACGGGGCGGCATCGAGACCGACACATCGATGCAGACCAGCGCGCCCAACATCTACGCCGTGGGTGATTGCGTCGCGAGCATCCAGCTGTCGCCGGTGAGTGACGCGGAAGCGCGTACCGCCGCCCGGAATATCATCGCCGACCTGCAGGGTGAGGAGACCGCCCCTCGCACCGAGCTGGACCTGAACCCCTTGCCCACCGTTGTGTTTACCTACCCGCAGCTGGCGCAGTTCGGCATAAGCGATACCGAGGCTCGGGAGAGAGGTGGCGTGCGCATTAACACCGGCAGCGGGGCCGGCTGGCCCAACTACCAACGACTGAACGAGTCCCACGTGGCCTATAAGGTGATGATCGACGAATCCACCGACCAGATTCTCGGCGCGCATATCCTTGCCCCGCAGGCGGGAGAGCTCATCAACCTGCTGGCGCTGGCGGCGCGACAGGGTACACCAGCCTCGGAGTTTCGCGAGATTCCCTGGGCGTACCCAACCTACGCCTCGGATCTGAAGTACATGCTGGGCTAACCACCGGCGATTGGTGTGCCGTGGATAACGCGTGTATAAGCAACGAAAAAATATGTTAATCTCATGGGAATGAGAGTAGCCGGAGCGGTATCCCCGTGCTGAGACCCATCACACATAGCATTCAAGCACGATATCTTCTCGTGTTGATCGTATTTGCCGTCGTGCCGGCCCTGGTCATCGGCGGCTTGGCGTGGACAAGCGCCAGAAGCACGATCGAAAGCCGCGTACGGGCGCAGCTCACCTCCGTCTCAGATCTGGAAAAGCAGCAGATCTCCAGCTGGCTTGCGAACCGAGAGTCGGATGTAACGCTCCTGGCGGACAACTTCCTCAATGAGGAACATCTGACGGTCATTCTCGATCCCGACGCGGACCCCGAGCTCCAAGACGCGTTTGCCGGCTTTATCACGCAGAATCTGAACAGCATCCAGGCCAACCGCAGTGGGTACGATGAAATCGCCTTTCTCTCGCGCTCCGGGCGCGTGGTGCTCTCAACCGAAGAGGAAAACCTCGGGAAAGACTACGGAGATCTGAGAGTCTTCCGCGAAACGATTGGATCGGAGAGCGGCCAGGCGACGATCGATATTCACCGAGCAGGGGACAGCGGCGACATTCAGATGGCGTTCGGCCACATCATGCGACTGGTGGATCTGGAGACCAACGAGGTCCTCCCGGAGGTGAACGGAGTCGCGATCATTCGGGTAAACATGGATGAGACGATCTACCCGCTCATCCGAGCTTGGCCGGGAATGAGAGAAACCGCCGAGACGCTCCTCGTTCGCCGCGAAGGTGACGATACGCTCTTTCTCAACCCGTTGCGTTTTGGAGCCGATCCTCCCCTGACCCTGCGGGTGCCGCGCGACTCGCAGACTGCCGAACCTGCCCACCTCGCCTCCAGCGGAGAGGAAGGGATCATCGAGACCGTCGATTACCGAGGTGTTCGTGTCCTCGCGGCGTACCGCTACATCCCCGGTATCGAATGGGGGTTTGTCGCCAAGGAAGATCTCTCCCAGGCGTTCGCCTCTATTGAAAGACTGACACAACAACTGGTTGTGGTGACGCTGGTAGTGTTCCTGATCGCGGTCTTCGTGGCTATCGGCTCGGCACAACGACTTACCGGTTCCTTACGCCGATTGGCTCTCGCCGCGGAAGCCGTGGAACAAGGGGATCTGGATACGGAAATCTCCGTCACCGGCAATGATGAAGTGGCTCAGCTCGCGAGTTCTTTCAACTCCATGGTCACATCCATTGCCGAGAACGAGGCACAGCTGCGGGCAAATAGTGAAGAGCTCTCGGCACTCTTCAATCTCTCGCACAGTCTTCTCGAAACGATAGACGTGGATGAGACGTTGGAGCTGGCTCTCGGGAGGGCCCTCGATGGGACCGGCACCCAGGCAGGAGCGATTCTCCTGCTGGACTCACAATCGAATGATCTGGTGGTACGCAAATCGGTTGGCTTGCCGGCCGAAATGGTGGGAGATCGGTTCCCGGTGGATGGAAAGAGCGCGCCGGGATACGCGCTCCTCCGCAAAGAGCCGGTTTGGACATCGGACGTCCTGGCGGAACGCTCCTTCCGCGTTCCCCCAGTGATAGAGCGCGCCGGAGTGCGCGCGAACCTGGCCGTTCCCATGCTTATTGAAGATAGACCTATCGGGGCCATAGTCGTGGACTCTTTTTCACACCGAGAGTTCGACTCCGGTCATATACGCGTGGCCCGTGCTATCGCCAATCAGACGGCGGTCGCCCTGGAACGCGCCCGGTTGTTCAACGATCTCAGTGAAGCCTACGACCGGACTTTGGACTCCCTGGTGGCGGCGCTCGACGCGCGGGACAAAGAGACGGAGGGGCACTCCCGGCGGGTCGTCGCCTTTACCGTCGCCGTGGCGCGCAGACTGCACGTGGCCCAGCAGGAGATGCCGACGATACGCCGCGGCGCCCTGCTCCACGATATCGGCAAGATCGCAGTCCCCGACGCCATCCTGCATAAGCCGGGCCCCCTCACCGACGAGGAGTGGCGGATCATGAAGCGCCATCCGCAGTGGGGCGCGGACATTCTCCGGGGCATACCATTTCTGGAAACAGCCGTGCAGGTACTGCTTGCTCACCACGAGAGATGGGACGGAGGCGGGTACCCCCGGGGGCTCGAGGAGGAACATATCCCCCTGGGAGCGAGAATCTTCGCCCTCGCGGATACGTTGGATGCGATCACCTCTGATCGACCCTATAGATCAGCTCAGTCGTTTTCGAAAGCGCGTGAGGAGATCGCCCGCGGCCGCGGCACTCAGTTCGATCCGCGGGTGGTCGACGCCTTTCTCGAGATGCCGGAGTCCGAGTGGGCTCTGCTGCGTAGTCAGTCCGTCGAAAGCGTACCGACATCGCAAGACGCGATCGCAAAAATCTCGGAATCTTACGGATCTCCTTCAGCTGCCAAGTATCTCGAGCGGATCATTACGGCCGTGTCCAGCTCCCTGGATTTTCGCAGCGTCCTGGAAGAGGCGGTGCGGGTTGCAGTGGAAGAGCTGGGCGCGGCGGCGGCAGGCCTCTTTCTGTACGACCAAGATAGTGACTCCCTCGCGCTCGCCGCGGAGAGAGGATTGCCGAAAGAGTTGAGAAATCGCTTCCGGCGGTTCCCGGTTGAGGGATTTCACAACGAGATGGTTATCCGCGAGGCACGGCTCAACGTAATTGAGCATGTGTCGGAGGTCTCCGAGTTTGAAGAGCTGGGTCTCACGCAGCGCGAACCGCCGCTGGGGCAATACGCGTGTGTTCCTATTCGGCGTGGAGACCGTATTGCCGGACTACTCGGCATCTTGCAGTACGAGGAGACGCGATTTGATCAGGAGACGCTCAGGATATACGAGTTGATCGGCACGCACATCGGTATCGCGCTCAACAACGCCGCGCAATTCGAGGATCTTCACCTGCAGGCCAATACTGACGGACTCACCGGGGCGTACAACCGGCGCTACTTGGACGAGTTTCTCGACTCGGAGCTCGCCCGCGCACGCCGTTACGGGCGCTCGGTCTCGGTGGTCATGCTGGATATCGACCAATTCAAAGAGTTCAACGACACCCATGGTCATCAGGCGGGAGACCGGGCGTTACAGTATTTGGTCGAGCTCATGCAGTCCTCGTTTCGAAATGTGGATTTGGTGTCGCGCTACGGTGGAGAAGAGTTTGTAGTTGTTCTTCCGGAGACGAGTGAGGCCGGCGCGGTTGAGGTCGCCGAAAAGATTCGCCACAGACTCCGCTCGGAGCCGGTGGAACATCAAGAGATCACCGTCAGCATCGGCGTTTCTACGTATGACGGCGAAGAACCGGAGCCAACGCCGGCTATCCTTGTGGACCGAGCGGACAAAGCCCTCTATGCGGCAAAAGACGCCGGCCGCGACTGCGTTCGAGTGTGGAAAGCGGAGGATGAAAAGATTGGTTAGAAATGACGGTGCAGTGCCGACCTGATGAGAGGTTCTCTCCGATGTTCCTCTCAATATATGGCTTATTGTGTATACATCTATCTCTTGGTAGCATCGTGGTGTGCTGGCTATAACAAATGCGCTATACAGAGATTTAATCCTCAGCTCCCAGACAGCCCTCTGTGTCACCGATACGAATTGTACGATCCAGCTGGTAAATCCTGCCTTTACACGGCTCTATGGCTACGAGGAGTCGGAGATTATCGGCCAGTCTCCCACAATTCTGGAAGCTGACCGAAGCATCTATGTCGAGAACGGCGTCTACCAGGGTGAGTACGACCGGCTGGTGCGCGGGATGCAGGAATTCTTCAACTCCCCGGAAGACACCCACTGGGAAGGAAAGGTGCTCCACCGCTGCAAAGACGATAACCTAACGTGGGTTAAACAGCGGCTCAGCCCGGTTCGCGACGAATCAGGCACAATTTCCGGCTATCTCTGGGCAACCGAAAACATCGCCGAGGAGCCGAGTACTGCCGTATTCTTGCCGAAGAGCTTGGCATGCCGCAGGCGTTTGTCGATCAGATCCAGCTCTTCTCCCCGCTGCACGACATCGGGAAGGTAGGAATTCCGGACCAGATACTCCTGGCACCACGCAAGCTTACCGACGAAGAGTTTGATATCATGCGCACCCATACCACCCTCGGGTATCAGATCCTCGCCGGACGAAGCACTTTGGAGATGGCGGCGGAAATTGCGCGCTTCCACCACGAACGGTACGACGGTGGTGGATATCCCGAGGGAGTCGGCGGGGGAACGATCCCAATCGCGGCCCGTATAACCGCCCTAGCCGACGTCTACGACGCCCTTACGTCGCAACGTCCGTACAAGCAGCCGTGGTCCCATGAAGACACCCGGGAGCTGATACAAAGTGAAGCCGGAAGCCACTTCGATCCCCTTATAGTAGAGGCGTTCCGAAATCGGGAACGAGGGTTCGAGGCCGTCAGACGCCAACACCTGGATCATCAGGAGAATGTATGAAGAGCGTATCAAACCTTGACAAGCAGCTTGCAGAAACGAAAGCGGCGATGAGAAGAGAATCAGGAGACGAGGTGGTTGATCAGCAGGAAGCGCTGATTCACACGCTCCGTGAGCTCGGCGTTGGCCGTGATGCGATAGCCGTGGGCGATAGGGCACCGGGTTTTTACCTCCCCGACCAAGTCGGGGCGCCCGTAACGCTCGCAGATCTGCTGAAGCTCGGGAGCGTGGTCTTGTCATTTTTCCGGGGCGCGTGGTGCCCGTTCTGTGAGACCGAGCTCAAGGCGCTGCACATGGCCCTCCCGCAAATAGAACAACGGGGCGCCCGCTTGGTTGCCATTTCCCCGCAGGTCATTGAGAAAAGCATGACGATGGCGGAACGCCTCCTCCTCGACTATTCCATCCTAAGCGACGAGGGAAACGCCGCTGCCCAAGAGTACGGACTCGCCTTTGAAATCCCCGAGGAGTTCCGGGAGTTCCGGGAGTTCCACGATGGCATGGTAAACCTCGAGGAGTTCAACGCGGACCTTCGATATTTGCTGCCCATACCGGCAACGTATGTTATCGACCGGTCCGGCATCGTTCGCTCCTCCTATGTAGATCCGGACTACACCGGACGAGCGGACCTGGCGGAGGTACTGGACGCTCTGGACGAGATAGGTCCGTAAACGTGCTTGAGGGCAGCGACCGGATACGATCCGTCGCTGAAAACTACAGAACCATAAGGAGCAGGATGATGAGCGATTTGGCGGAAAGCAAAACATTTCCCGGAAACGTAGCGCACTTTCGCTTCAACCCTGGAGCTACCGCAGAGACCTTTCAGGAGATCTTTCCCGAGTTCCAGGCAAAAGTCTCGGAGCCCGGTATCGAGAAGGAGTGAATGCATCGATATGGCGACATACGATCGTTTGACTCCACATTAATCTTCGCTCGGTACGCGGCAACATTGCTCCGGCAATCTTTGTCGATTCCAAATAATCAGAAAAAAGGTCCGCCTGAAACACCCGTGCCTACTCTTGTCAGTACAGGACAGTAATCCGTCGAGACCGATATGGTTGATTATGTTGATTGTATATGCAATGATATACGTCATCAACTTGGGGCTCACCAATGCCGTATTCAGCAGGAGGAATTTCCTTATACATGAAAAAGGATAAAGCCGTTGGAAACGGTGGATAGTGAAGGCATGAAACAACATTTGGTCGTGCTATGGGAGAGCCGCTATCCGATTACATCAAGGCGGGGAGCCGGGTCCTGACGTTCTGAATAGTACGGCAGTGCACCGGGATCACATATGTTGTGGCGCACATATGGGCCCACTATAATGTAACATACCGTAACCCGGACAAGGAGCTTCTTTGTGTCTAAAATCCTCCTCGTAGAAGACGAGGCCCTCATTGCCATGTCCGAGTCCGAAATGCTTAAGAAGCACGGATACGAGGTAATTACCGCCAGTAACGGGGAGAAGGCTATCGAAGCGGTGGATTCCGATCCCGGGATTTCCCTCATTTTGATGGATATAGACCTCGGAAAAGGGATAGCCGGGACGGAGGCGGCCGAGAGAATCCTTACAAAATACGACCTGCCCATTGCATTTCTCTCCTCCCACACCGAGCCCGAGGTGGTGGAAAAGACCGAAGGAATTACCTCCTACGGGTATATCGTAAAGAACTCGGGAGAAACGGTGCTCCTTGCCTCGATAAAAATGGCCTTCCGTCTCTACGAGGCTCATATGGAACTGAAGCGCCAAAAGGAGAACTTGAATACCGCGCTGGTAAAATACGAACAAACCGCGGAAGAGCTTGCAGAAAAGAACGAGGAATTGGACCGCTATTTTTCATCGAGCCTCGATCTGCTCTGCATTGCGAACACGAGCGGAGAATTTATTCGACTAAACCCGGAATGGGAAAAAGTGTTTGAGTATTCGGTGGTCGAGCTGGAAGGCTGGTCCATTCTCGACTTCGTACACCCCGAGGATGGAGAGTCAACCCGAAAAATGATAGCGAAGCTCGATGCCGGGGAAAACGTGACGAGTTTCGAAAATCGTTTTCGCGGCAGGGACGGCTCGTACCGATGGATAGAGTGGCGCTCAAAACCGATTGGATCAGAGATTTACGCAGCGGCACGGGATGTCACGGAACGTAAACGAGCCGAACACGAGATGACGGCACGAGAGGAGAATCTCCGCATTACCCTCAGTTCAATAGGTGATGCAGTTATATCCACGGATATTGAAGGCAACATTGTACGGATGAACCCCGTAGCCGAGACCTTATGCGGTTGGGACACCGGCGAGGCGAGAGGAAAATCCCTTAAAGAGGTGTTTCATATCGTCCACGCCGATACCGGAGATAGGGTGGATAACCCTGTCGCCAAGGTGCTTGAAACGGGAAACACGATTGGTCTTGCAAACCATACCATGCTCATCTCCAGCGAAGGCACGGAATACCAGATCGCCGACAGCGCAGCTCCCATACGGGACGACAACGGTATTGTCTTGGGGGTAGTGCTCGTTTTCCGCGATGTGACCGAGGAGTATCGGGTGGCGCAGGCATTGTCCGAAAGCGAGCGTGAGATGGCGCGCGCCCAGGCGATCGCACAGCTCGGCTCCTGGCGGTTCGATCTGGATTCCGGATTGGTAACCGGCTCGGACCAGGCCCGGATGATCTATGGGGTGGGCGACGGCGAGTTGACGATAGAGTACGTCCAGTCGCTCCCGCTCCCCGAGTACCGCGCCATGCTCAATTCCGCGCTCAAGGCGCTCGTCGAGCACGGCGCGCCGTACGACGTCGAGTTCCGGATACGCCGCCCCTCGGACGATACGGTGCGGTGCATCCATTCCATCGCGGAATATGACTCCCAGCACCATTGGATCGTCGGGACGCTCCAGGACATCACCGAGCGCAGACAGATGGAAGAGGCGCTGCGAGAAGGCAACAAGACTGCGCATGAGTTCTTTTCTGAGTCTGCGGCAGGCGCCTTTTTTATGATGCTCGATGAACCCATTGAGTGGAACGACTCTGGGGACAAGGAACAAGTTCTCGACTACGTGTTTGACCATCAACGCATAACCGAGGTCAACAAAGCAATGCTTAACCAGTATCTGGCCCGGGAGGAAGATTTTCTCTGGAAGACACCCAATCAGCTGTTTGCCCATGACGTGGAGCATGGCCGCTCTCTCTGGCGGAAAATGTTTGATCAGGGATTTCTCAATATTGACTCGGACGAACGCCGATTCGACGGAAGCCAATTATGGATTATCGGCAGCTACCGCTGCATGTTCGATGAGCAGGGAAGAATTACGGGACACTTCGGAACCCAACACGACATTACCGACCAGAAAAGTGCCGAACGCGCTCTGCGAGAAAAAGAGAGCCAGCTTACCGAAGCACAAAAGCTTGCTCAGGTAGGCAGCTGGGAATACGACATCGCTTCGAACACAATAGTTGGTTCTGAAGAAGGGTTTCGTATATACGGAATGAAACCGCCTGCAACGGGGCTGCTGCCGATAAAAGAGATAGAAGCGTGTATCCCTGATAGCAGACGTGTCCATCAAGCACTGGTGGACCTGATCGAAAAGGGTAGCCCCTACGATCTTGAGTTCGAAATACACCCGGCAGACGAAAGCAAACCGAAGACGATCATTTCAAAGGCGAAACTGACAAAAGACTCAGAAGGAAACCCGGTGAAAGTACATGGAGTCATCCAGGACATCACCGAGCGCAAACGGGCCGACGAAAAGATCCAGCGCCAACTAGCCGAAAAAGAAATCCTTCTCACGGAAGTTCACCACCGTACAAAGAACAATATAGCTCAAGTCGAAAGCCTGCTGTCGATACAGGCTGGTTCTACCGATAGCGCCGAAGTCACGTCGGCGCTGAACGAAGCTATCTCTCGAGTGGGGAGTATTCGCCGGCTTTACGAAAAACTTCTTATCGGAACGGGTTATGAGGAGATCTCCATGAAGGATTACCTCGAGAGCCTGATCGATTCCCTGGTGGAGGTGTTCAATCAGTGTCCGAGCGTAACCATAGAGAAAAAAATTATCGATTTTGCGCTCAGTTCGAAAAAAGCGATTCCCGTAGGTATCATTTTGAATGAGCTGTTAACAAACGTGTTCAAGTATGCTTTCACGGGAAGAGACAGTGGTCGTGTTGTAGTCGAACTGAATAAGACCGAAACGCGTGCAGCCCTTACCGTTTCCGACAATGGTATAGGCCTTGCGGACGCGGGTGCCGCAAACACATCACCAGGCTTTGGGCTTGCCATAGTCAAGATGCTGGTTGAACAACTTGAAGGGACCTTTTCGTTGGAAACCAAAAACGGGACCAGGAGTGTTTTGGAATTTGAAATATGATTCCAAAAACTGCCGGAAGCGGGACGTGAACCGTTGCGGACCTTACGGTCCGGCAAATCTTCGTGGTGCCGGCCTCCGAGCGTAGCAGGCAGTTTCCGCGTTCAGCCGGTAACCGACTTGACCGGTTGTCGGGAAAGCGGGCAGTACAATGTGCTTCAAGAATAGACGAAATACCCATCGAGTGGATACGGGTAAGATTTTCCCGGCATGTACCATAGTCCCGATAGGTCCCCGCGGCATCATCTATTCGCTGTTCGTATCCTCAGCCCGTAGCTTGAATCGCGCGATCAGTTCTTCCAGGTGGCGCACACTTTCGGAGTTGGTGGTACCTGCATCGGACACGTTCTGTGCCGCTTCGGCAACCTCCCGGATACCCTCCGCCATTTCCGCCATACCCGCCGCCGAATCGGCGGAGATATTTCGCAGCGTCTCCATGGACTGTACGATCTCCGTCGTGCGATCTCGCATCGAGGTGGACGCCCCTTGTACGGAATCGGTTATCTCCATCAAAGACGTAAGCGCCTCTACGATTTGATTGCTCCCTTCAGATAGCTCCGTCGTGGAATACTGCATCTCCGTCATGCCGGCAGCCACATCTTGCACCATAGTGAGCATTTCCTCAAAGACCTTGCCGGTCTTCTCAGTAGTGGACTCGGCGGTGGAGATACTTTCAACCGCATCTTTCAAGGATTTTCCAATCTCACCAGCGGATTGTGAACTTGACTCCGCGAGATTGCGGATCTCCTCAGCCACGACCGCGAAACCTCGGCCGGCGTCTCCGGCGTGCGCGGCTTCAATTGCAGCGTTCATGGCAAGCAGGTTTGTCCGTGCAGCAATGTCGTCGATAACCCCGATCATATTCATCATAACGCCGGCGGATTCAGCAACGCGCTTCATGAGCACCCTGGTGTTCGCCATATCCGATTCACCCTGTTTGCTCGTCTCCTCCAACCGTTCCGCCAACTTCATCTTCTCAACACTGACGCGCGCGATACTCCCGATATTCCCGGACATCTCTTCGATCGAAGCCGACGACTGGCTGATAGCAGCCGCCTGACTATCAATTCGAGTTTTCAGTTCATCTATGTGACTGTCCACCTCGTCGGCGGATTCCTTGGACCGGAGAACCTCATCATCGAGGTTTTTCATCTTCTTCTTCATTTGCTCGGAGTTGGCCCGCATCTCCTCGATTGCTGCAGCGGTCTGCGTAGAACTGGCCGCCAGGTCGTCGCTCCCCTGCCGCGTGTCGTCGGTGACGCGCTGAATCCCGGCCATCATGGAGTGTAAATTGTCCGCGAGACGATTGAAGTAGACCGAAAGCCGGCCGATCTCGTCCTGGTTCTGACTCTCGGCCCGCACCGTTAGATCACCGTCGCTGAGCTTGTCGAACGCCTCCACGTAAGACTGCAACGGTCGCGTCAGGCGTCCGATGCCGCTCCAGACAGCCCCTCCTATTCCCACAAGGAGCCCCAAGGAAATGAAGGTAATCTGAATTCCCGCGGAGCGTTGGGTGCTCCGGGCGGCGTCCAGAGAGCTAATGATTTCGAATGCACCGTGGACCTCTCCCACCGCCCATCCTTCTCGTGTTCCACCGATCGGATCGGGACTTCCCGCAGGCTCACCGTGGCACAGCATGCATTCGCTGGTAAGGACGATCGGCCTGAAGTAGCGAACCACGTCTCCATCGAGGATGATGCGCTCCTCGGTTCCGTTCTCGCGGAAATCGGCAAGCACCTCCGCTTCCAGCGGCGTCGGCTCGTTGGCGGGGTTCCGAGGGTCCTGTTTGGGAACCCGAAACTCATAGTTTCCGGCCTCCGCGTTCTTGCCGGCAACGTTCATCGCGGTGAGGATCGGTACGGCGTCGATCAGTAGTTCTCGGTCGCCGCGCTCCATGAGCTCCTCAAAATCCGTCACGATACCGGTTTCGAGCTTCCGCGCCATATCCTCACGTACGGCCTCAGCAGTAAACACAATCGATCGGCTCTTCTCCACAATGGCCACGTTAGCTTGCTCGCCGATCGCCCGCGTGAAAACGATCGAGAACACCACCGCTGGAATCACGATGCTGAGAAACGTGATTGCCAGAATCTTCCACCGAAGACTTGCATTGCGAAACGCCTTCATAGGGAGCTCCTTTTTGTATTGATGCGGTATCTATTCACGGTACCGTTCCGCGATCTCTCGAAACTCGTGCGCGATGGTCATGAACGCATCCACCACGGTCGGACAGAACTGCCTTCCAGCGAGAGACCGAATCTCGGCTACTGCGCTATCATGGTCCCACGGGTCCTTGTAGGGACGGGAGCTACGGAGTGCGTCATATACGTCACTGACCGCTACAATCCGTGCCGCCAACGGGATCGCATCTCCAGCAGAACCCTGCGGATACCCGGTTCCGTCATACCATTCATGGTGGTCCCGGGCGATCTCGGCTGCCATATCAAGGCTAGGCTTATCCACGAGAATACCGTATCCCAAGGTGGTGTGCCGTCGGATAACAGCAAACTCCTCCTTGGTAAGCTTCCGTGGTGCCAGAAGAATTTCGTCGGCGATTCCTACTTTTCCAATATCGTGCAGCGGCGCGAATTGTTCAATCTCTTCACGGAACCGAAACGGCTGCCCGAGGCGCTCCGCCAGCGATCGCGCGTACAACCCGACCCGCTGCATGTGTCGGCCGGTCTCGTTGTCCTTTAGCTCCGCCAGCCGGGTGATTGCGCCGAGTACCTCCAACCGCGCATCTTGCTGCTTCCGTCGCATCGTCTCGATGTCCGTAGCCACCGATACATACTTGCACTCCGATCCCACCGATAATCGATCGATAAGGAGGTGCATCCATCGAACACCGCCTCCGCTTACACGGTTCAACACATCCCCGTTCCACGTTCCCGTTTCCTCCAGCGAGCGCCACATCGACCGGAATAGCTCGTCATACTGCTCTTCGGATACACCGGCATCCCAGTACGCCGCCTTTCCGGGATTTACGAATCGGAGATCACGGCCCAGCCCATCCTCCGCGCTGATGCCATGCAGTTTTTCGAAAGCGGGATTCACGTATTCCAGCCGTCCGTGGGTATCGGTGATTGCGATCGCGTTGCCGCTGCCCTGTACGGCCTGGGCAAAGAGATCGCGTTCCCGCTGGAGCGTCACGGTATCGGTCGCATCGTAGAGATAGACCACGCATTGATTCTCCCCCAGGACTGGTGTGATCCTAAGATCTCGGATGTGGCCGTCACGTTCATAGGTATCGGTGCGCTGTGTGCGACGATCGCACGCGGCACAATGCCGATCGGCGAAGTGCTCAGGCAAGAGACCGTGAATCGTCTGCAGATCGCGAGAGTCCCGCTCGGTCATCCATTGGCGGGCACCGGCGTTGGCGTACGTTATGTGCGCCTCACACTGCATCATGAGTACCGGATTAGGATTCATTTCCGGAATCAAAGAAAGTGTGCGCACTTGTTCACGTAGTTCCGTGTCCCGAGAGATGTTCGAGGCGGAAATGAGTACCATGGAGAGATCTCGCTCAGGGTCGCGCTGCATCGAAAGCCGGAGCGGCACCAGCGAACCATCAAGGCGTCGATTAACGGTTTCCGATTGATAAAGCCGCTTACCGTCCAGTAACGACACAACGCCTGCCACGAGGGTTGGAATCGCCTCCTTCGGAATGATTTCCGAAAACCGGATTGCCAGTTCCTCTGGAGATCGCGCACCAAACAACTCTCGTGCGGCGGAGTTGGCCCGAAGGAGCATGTTTTTTCGAAATAAGTCTCCCGGCTGTATCTCTTCACGGTGAATCGCTTCCATCACATCGGCGTAACGCCGACCAGGGAGCGACCTGATCACGCCGACCAGTTCCGAAAGATCCACCTCGAGCATGGCCGTAGGCACATCATCAAAATAGTCGAAAGGAGGAGGTGACCTCTGCATTATATTGAAATCTACTCCGGCTCCTATGCACTTACAACCTAATTTCCCGCCGAAATTATACCTACACCGGCGGTGAGACGCCGAAG